>CAJIZV010000003.1 GCA_905181935.1 uncultured Amylibacter sp.
CCTGCCCCTTAGGAGGGGGCTGCTCTATCCAGTTGAGCCACAGAGCCACAATTTATACTTTACTTGTAAATAGATTATAAGAAAAGCTGGAAAGCTTGCTCAATCATAAGTTCTGATTTAAATATATTTAATGAATTTAATAGTTAATATTGAAGAACAGTTACATGATTACCTTTTGAACCAAGGTTTAATTTCACATGACACAAAATGGCTTCCTCAAACAGGGGGCCGAACGAATAAAGTGTGGCGCCTAATAGGTAATCAAGACCTAATTTGTAAGTTGTACTTAAATTCATCGTCTAACCCATTATTTGCGAACACACCCACGGCGGAATATCAATGTTTGTCACTACTTAAAGGGACAGGTGTTGCGCCTGATCTATACGAATTTTTAGAGACACCATTTGGACAAATTTTACTATACTTTTATATAGAAGGGCCTATCTGGGAACAGGGGGCTGAGTCTGTGGCTAATTTATTATGTCGCGTTCATGAGTTAAAACCACCCCCCAAACTTCGTATTTTATCAGGGCTGTCTAATGATATCAAAAATCATGGATTAGATATATTAAAGAAATTAACTAGTACTCATAAAGATAAACTTCTTGGCCTCTGCCCTAATGTAACTATTTCAGATATTACCCCAGTTCTAATCCATACTGATGTGGTAGCGGGTAATTTAATTTTTGGACCTGAAGGTTTGCGCTTAATTGATTGGCAATGTCCTGCACTTGGTGATCCTGTTGTAGATGTAGCTATGTTTTTATCTCCTGGGATGCACATGATTTATGGAACAGGAAATTTTACAGCATTTGAGCGTGAAGCATTTTTGCGAGGATTAAGTCTGTACTTACGTGCAAGATATGATCAAGTTGGTTTGTTATATCATTGGCGTTTGGCAGCCTACTGTTTATGGCGTGCAGACCAAGGTGAGCTGGGATATGAAGGTGCTGCTTTAGCTGAAATTGCCCTCCTAGAAGAAGCCCAATAATAGTACGCTACCTAAAGTTACTATACTGCCCATAGCAGCCCACATTAATTTGTTTTGAATGCTATAAATTTTTTTGTCAGGCTTTTTAACAACTTGTGATGCCAAAATACTCTCTATGATTTGAGGTAATTGAGGTCCAAATCTTGATAAAGATTGTGCTGTTTTAATTAGATCTCGAACAAACGCACGTGGGCCAAGATTTTCCGTTATGTAGCGTTCCACTTCTGGTTTTGCGGCATCCCAGATGTCCAAAGAAACTGGATCAAGTGATCTTGATACTCCCTCAACAACTACCATTGTACGTTGTAATAGAATTAACTCTGTGCGGGTTTCCATTCCAAACCGTTCGGTAACATCAAACAAATGAGAAAGTAATCGTGCCATAGATATGTCTTCGGCGCTATGTCCAAAAATTGGCTCACCAACGGATCGTAGTGCTTGTGCAAACTCATCCACGTCTTGGTCAGGTGCTATATAACCTGCCTCAAAGTGAACTTCGGCAACACGGCGATAGTCTTTACGGATAAAGCCCATTAGAATTTCTGCATAAACCCTTCGTGTGTATTCATCAATACGCCCCATGATTCCAAAGTCAAAAATGACCAGTTCACCTTTTGAGTTTAATTTTAAGTTACCTTGGTGCATATCCCCATGGAAAAAACCGTCGCGTAATGCGTGGCGTAAAAACATGGATAAAATACGTGTTGAAAGCTCCTGCATATCTGTACCCGATGCTTTTAAGGCTTCAATATCTGCAAGAGGTGTTCCATCTACCCAATCAAGTGTCATGACTTTACGCCCTGATACTTTCCAGTGGATTTTTGGAACAGATAGAAGTTTATCTTCCGAAGTATTTGCTGCAAACTCAGATGCAGCAGACGCCTCAAGTCGTAGATCAAGTTCACCCCGCACAATTGAATCAAAGTGCTCGATTACTTCAAGTGGACGGAGGCGTCGTGATTTAGGAGACAGTATTTCAATTATATTGGCTGCTAAATAAAATGCATCAATATCTTTTCTAAACGCCTTCTCAATACCTGGGCGTAAAACTTTTATAGCAACTTTTTGACCAGAAGATTTTAACCGTGCTTGATGTACTTGTGCAATCGACGCTGCCGCAATAGGCTCAGAAATGTCATCAAAAAGTTCACTTGGTGGTTGCCCAAGGTCAGCTTCTATTTCTTGTAGAGCTAGCTTTAGTGAAAAGGGGGGTAAGCTTTCTTGTAGCACTTGGAGTTGTTTGGCCAATGCATGACCAACTAAATCAGGCCTAGTGGACAATATTTGGCCAAATTTGATATATGCAGGGCCAAGTGCCGTTAGGGCACGCACGATTGGAGGAAACTGGAGGTCACCTTTTAAACCTAAGATCTTGAATGGCCAACCAAGAATACGCGCAGTCAATTTTACCATTGGTGGTAAATCTAACTTGTCTAAAATGATGCTCATTGCACCGGTGCGCTCAAACGTAGCGCCTGTGCGAATTAACCGCCATAGATTATGAGGCCCACGCATAATTTAAATCCTCCAACCAGAATGTAAACAAGCAACGCCCATGGACAGGTTGCGATATTTTACATTACTAAATCCAGCATTTTGTATCATCGCCAAAAATGCATCTTGATCAGGAAACTTTCTAATACTTTCGACAAGGTATTGATAGCTGTCTGAATCATTAGCTATCAGCTTGCCCATTGGTGGAATGACGTTGAACGAATATCGATCATAGGCCCATTGCATTGCTGGATTTGGAATCTGACTGAATTCTAGAACCATTAATCGTCCGCCTGGCTTTAAGACGCGATAAGCTTCATTTAATGCTTCTTGGGGCCGTGTGACGTTTCGTATACCAAAGGATATTGTATAAACATCAAATGAATTGTCTGCAAAAGGTAGTGTCATTGCGTCACCACACACCCAATTTAAGTGATTGGACATATCTTCTGCTTCGGCTCGTTTTTTACCAGCGTCCAGCATTCCTTGTGTCATGTCAAACACGGTAGCATGTGCAGATGGGGCACGCTTTAAGAAGCGAAATGAAATATCTCCAGTGCCCCCTGCAACATCTAATAGTTTTTGATTAGTATGGGGTGACAGCCAGTCCATCATAGCATCTTTCCACAACCTATGAATGCCGAATGACATAACGTCGTTCATAATATCGTATTTAGAAGCAACTGATGAAAAAACACCGCGAACCATACCTGCTTTATCTTTTTCATTTATTTCTGTGAAGCCAAAATGAGTTTTGTTATTTTGCTTTGCCATGATTTCAACCTAAATTTAAATTCTTTATAGGCGTTTATTAAGTTGGTGGGAATGCGGCACCTTAGCAAAATTAGATTTAATCAATTTTTAATTATAAATAGTTTAATTTAGCAAATCATTACTTTCTAGTGAGTTAAAATCTCAGAAGGGTTTTTTAGCTGCGGTTCAAAATTAACATTTTCTAGGACTTTAACTATTAATAAAATAAAAGATATTTAAAGTAAAACCTAATCAGTTTTTAATTTTATTTTGTATTAATTTTCTATATAATAAAATTTATATGTTGGTAAGAATTCCCATCATTAAAAATATATGTATTCACTAAGGATCGTTTATGAAAAAAGCTCTTATTACTGGTATAACTGGACAAGATGGGTCTTACCTTGCGGAATTTTTGTTGGACAAAGGCTATGAAGTTCACGGTATTAAACGCCGAGCTTCATCACTTAATACCCAACGTGTTGATCATATCTATGAAGATCCACAAACCGATAGCGCTCGATTTAATTTACATTATGGAGACTTAACCGATTCATCTAATCTCACTCGCATTATTCGAGATATTGAGCCAGATGAAATATATAATTTAGGGGCTCAATCTCATGTTGCTGTATCTTTTGAAGCACCAGAATACACTGCTGATGTAGATGCTATGGGTGCACTTAGAATCCTTGAGGCTATCCGTTTCTTGGGCTTAGAAAAAAAATCTCGTTTCTATCAAGCTTCAACTTCTGAATTATACGGATTGGTACAGGAAACTCCTCAAACAGAAACTACCCCCTTTCACCCGCGGTCGCCATATGCGGTTGCAAAAATGTATGCTTATTGGATTACTGTAAACTATCGTGAAAGCTATGGAATGCATGCTTCAAATGGTATTCTCTTTAATCATGAATCGCCTCGTCGGGGAGAGACTTTTGTAACACGTAAGATTACTCGGGGACTTTCTAATATAGCAATGGGCCTTGAGAAGTGTTTGCATATGGGAAATATTGATGCTTTGCGAGATTGGGGGCATGCTAAAGATTATGTGCGTATGCAGTGGATGATGCTCCAGCAAGACGTACCAGACGACTTTGTTATAGCAACCGGTAAACAATACTCAGTACGTGAATTTATAATTTGGTCTGCGAGTGAACTTGGTTTGGCTGTAGAGTTTTCTGGTATTGGCGTTGACGAAATTGCTACTGTTGTTGGAATTACTTCTGAAATGGCACCTGCCCTAAGTGTAGGCGATGTGATTATGCGCATTGATAAGCGCTATTTTAGACCGGCTGAAGTTGAAACACTTTTGGGCGATCCAAGCAAAGCAAAAAATATTCTTGGTTGGGTGCCTGAAATAACTGCACAAGAAATGTGTTCAGAAATGGTTATACATGACTATAAAGAAGCCAAAAAAATACATTTTCTTATTGAAAACGACTTTGGAAATTAAATTTTTAGAAAGTTTTATTTAAATGACCCCTTTGTTATTTCTTACTGGTGCTTCAGGTATGGTTGGTACTAATATTCGAAATCACTGCTCTGCAAAGAACTGGAATGTTATAGCTCCATCAAGTAAGGAGCTAGATTTGATGGATTATTCAGCAGTGACGAGGTTCTATGAAAATAATAAACCCAATATGGTCGTGCATTGTGCAGGCAAGGTAGGCGGCATTTCTGCAAATCTTATGGAGCCAGTAGCATTTCTTGATAAAAATATTGTAATTGGTCGAAATGTAATTATGGGCGCTCGCACTGCTGGAGTAAAAAATTTACTAAACTTAGCATCCACGTGTATTTACCCAAGAGAAGCTGTAAACCCATTAAAAGAAAACTTAATTTTAGAGGGTAGATTAGAACCTACAAATGAAGGTTATGCATTAGCAAAAATTGTTGCACTTCGTTTGTGTCAGTATATTAGCAGAGAAGATCCAAGCTTTAACTATAAAACATTAATACCATGTAATTTATATGGGCATTTTGATAAATTTGACCCACTTAACTCTCATCTTGTGCCTGCGATTATTCAAAAAATACACCAAGCAAAGAGCTCTAAAGAGCTTTCCGTTGAAATTTGGGGCAACGGTAGTGCGCGGCGTGAATTTATGTTTGCAGAAGACCTTGTAGAAGCGATCTTTTTGGCTATGGAGCAAATTCTGAATATACCTGATATAATGAACTTAGGGGTAGGGAATGATCATTCAATAAAAAAATACTATCAGACAGTTGCCTCTGTGTTGGACTGGCCAGGATCATTCACATATAATACGACAAAGCCAACTGGGATGGTACAAAAACTTTCTGATATTTCGGCTCAAACTAAGTGGGGCTGGCAACCTAAAACTTCACTAGAAGACGGTATTAAATCTACATACAAATATTATTTGGAGCACATACTAAAATGACTTTTCGGTTTCCACTAGCAACTACATCTTGGGATAAAGCAGAATATGATGCATTACAAAGAGTTATTGCATCTGACATGTTTTCTATGGGCCCCGAAGTTCGGAAGTTTGAGAAAAAGTTTGCTGAATTTTTTGGTTCAAAGTTTGCGGTAATGGTAAATTCAGGTTCTTCTGCAAATTTGTTGATGACAGGGGCCCTATTTTATTCAAAAAATGATGATATACGTCTTTCACAAGGGGATGAAATCATTGTACCCGCAGTGAGCTGGTCTACGACTTACTATCCTTTATCTCAATATGGATTAGTTCAAAAATTTGTTGATATCGATTTATATACATTAAATTATGATCTGGAGGCCCTTGAAAGTGCAATAACACCAAAAACTAGAGCGATCATGATTGTAAACCTGTTAGGAAATCCTAATAATTTTGATCGAATTAAGAAAATGATTGGTGATCGCAATATTATTTTACTTGAAGACAATTGTGAAAGTTTGGGGGCTCGCTATCAAGGAAAATACACAGGTACATTCGGACTCTTAGGAAGTTTTTCAAGCTTCTTTTCCCACCATATTTCAACGATGGAAGGTGGGTTGGTAACTACTGACGATGAAGAGTTATACCACATTATGCTTTCCATGCGTTCGCATGGTTGGACACGTAATCTTCCTCATAATAATAAAGTTACAGGTAGAAAAAGTGATGACGCATTTGCAGAAAGTTTTAATTTTGTTTTACCTGGCTATAATTTAAGGCCACTTGAAATGTCAGGAGCTTTAGGCCTAGAGCAGTTAAAAAAGATCCCTTCTCTTATTAAGGGTCGTAGGGAAAATGCAGAAGTATTTACTGAAACTTTAAGCAATCATCCAATTTTTTCCTTACAAGAAGAAATTGGTGAAAGCAGTTGGTTTGGATTTTCCCTTCTTTTGAGGCCTGGATCCAATGTTTCACGTGCGCAATTAATTGAAAAATTAGATGCTAATGGATTTGAAGTACGTCCTATTGTGGCGGGAAATTTTATAAATAATCCTGTTATGCAGCATATACCTCATTTAATTCATGGAAGCCTCGCTAATGCTGAATATATTGATTCTAATGGACTATTTATTGGAAATCACCACTATGAAATTAACGAAGCAGCAGATGTTCTAAAAAATATGAACTTTTAGCATATTAGTTATCATATTCGCCTCATAGGCCTTAAAAGCTTTATTTTTTAGCACCTTGATCCCGTGCATAAACGTCATCATAACGGATTATATCGTCTTCACCAAAGTAAGATCCCGTTTGTACCTCTATGAGTACCATAGGTAGTTTTCCGGGGTTTTTCATACGGTGAACAGAGCCCTGAGGAATGTAGACTGATTGATTTTCACAAATGAGCTCTACAGAGCTTCCAATAGTCACCTCGGCTTTGCCAGATACAACTACCCAATGTTCGGAACGGTACATGTGGCTTTGGAGTGACAAGGAAGCTCCAGGATGAACGTGTATACGTTTCACATGGAATTTTTCATCAATAACTAAGCTCTCGAACCAACCCCAGGGGCGGTGATCTTTTGGGAAATCTGTCGCCTGAGCAGCCTTCTTTAGTTTAAGTGCTTCCACGGCTTCTTTCACATCTTGTGCCCGGGACATATCTGCGACAAGCACTGCATCATTCATTGCCACTGCAATAATATTTTCGAGCCCTATGCCAACAATTTCTAGTGTAGGGCTATCTGAGCGTAAAAGTGTGCTCTTACAGTCAATTGCTGTAGCGTGCCCTGATGTAGATACACCGTTGGCATCACATAGGCTATTACGCCACACTGCATCCCATCCACCTAAGTCTGACCAGCCTGCATCGAAGGGTACTACTGAGAGGTTTTTGGCTTTTTCCATAACTGCGTAATCGATTGAAATACTCTCGGCGTTTGCCCAATCTTTAATTCCAAGGCGGCAAAACCCTAGATCATTGGTACTTGCTTTTAGTGCCTTGCTGACATGGTTTTTAATTGTTGGAGCGTGCTCATCAAAGGCTGAAGTGATATCATGAGTGTGGAAGAGGAAGATGCCTGCATTCCAAAGGAAAGACCCTGCGTCAACCATTTGCTTGGCGTATGCTTTAGATGGTTTCTCAATAAATGCCTTTAAGGCCGTAGAACCTTTTGTAGGGTTATTTTCTAATTCAAGATACCCATAAGCCGTTTCTGGATGAGTGGGTTTAATGCCAAAAGTGACCATTTTTCCCTGCTTGGTAGCATTTAGTCCCTGTGTAATTGCAGCGTGGAAAGCCGCAACATCTGGAATTATGTGATCAGATGGAGCAACCAGCATGGTGGCCTCTGGGTCTTGGGTTTTAATAAACAATGCTGCAGCTAATACGGCTGGGGCGGTATTCCGACCCTCTGGTTCGATTAGAATTGCACCAGGGTCAATGCCAATCTCTTGGAGTTGTTCTGTAACAATAAAACGAAAATCAGAATTGGTTACAATAACTGGCGCATTAAACATTGGTCCTGACAAACGCTGTGCAGAACTCTGGAATAATGTAATTTCGCCAACAAGGGGTGCAAACTGTTTTGGGTAACTTTTTCGAGAAAGGGGCCACAGTCGTGTGCCGGAGCCTCCACATAAAATAACAGGGGTAATTTTTTGCATGTTTAAAATTATTTCTTAATTATTTTATGTATCTATATTATTCTTTTCAAATTAATTAAAGATTAAAGGAATTATTATTTTGGTTATACTTAATATATTGGTGGATTACTAATAATGTTTAAAATTTTAAAAGAAAAAATTAAGATTTTTGGTGTGAAATATCAAATACAACAAACAGTTGTTTATTTAGGTGCCTGAACTTCCAGAAGTTGAAACAGTTCGCCGAGGCCTAGAGCCTGCAATGGTTGGAAAAAAAATTAGGTATGCGGATATAAGGCGCCCAGATTTAAGATGGCCGTTTCCTGAAAATATGTCTGATCGATTAACTGGAGCAACAGTTTTAAGGCTAAGGCGTCGATCAAAATATATTCTATGTGATTTAGACACGAGTGAGACTTTATTAATACACTTGGGTATGTCTGGGCGAATGACTATTTTGCCCAAAAGTAATGCAAAAACTGATATATTGGGTAATTTCCATCATTTACACCCTGCACCTGCTAAACATGATCATGTAGTTTTAGATATGGCTGATGGAACACGTATCAGTTTTAATGATGCGCGCCGTTTTGGGTCAATGGATTTGATTACTACGAATGGTTTGGGTAATCACAAGTTAATTGCTCATTTAGGGCCGGAACCTTTGGGAAATGGATTTGATGCATCTTATCTGTTTGAAAAGTTAAATGGAAAAACGTCCCCCATTAAATCTGCGTTGTTAGATCAACGTATAGTGTCAGGACTAGGAAACATATATGTTTGCGAATCGTTGTGGCGTGCAAGAATTAGTCCAAAACAATTATCTGGAAATGTTAGTCGTACCAAGATAGACAATCTTGTACCAATTATACGAGACGTATTATTAGAAGCTATTTCTGCTGGGGGCTCTTCCCTAAAGGATCATCGCCAGACAAATGGAGATTTGGGTTACTTTCAACACACATTTGCTGCTTATGGGCGTGAAGATGAGGCTTGTAAGGCACCAAATTGTAAAAATTTGATTAAAAGAATTGTTCAGGCTGGACGTTCTACCTTCTTTTGCGATAACTGCCAGAAATAAAGGAATAGTTGTGTAATAAAGACACGCTTGCCCCGTTGACTATTACGTGAATCAGCCCTATACGGCGACTTCATCTTTCGAAATCGACAAGATCAGGAAATTATTATGGCCAATACGCCTCAAGCAAAAAAAAGAGCACGCCAAGCAGAGCGTCGCACAGAAGTAAATAAAGCACGCCGTTCGCGTATTCGAACATTCTTGCGTAAAACTGAAGAGGCTATTGTCTCTGGTGATCAAACTGTTGCCAAAGACGCGTTTAAATCAGTTCAGCCAGAATTAATGCGCGGTGTAACTAAAGGTGTCTATCATAAAAATACAGTGGCACGTAAGTTGTCACGTCTTAGCAAGCGCATTAAAGCTCTAACTGCTTAAACCTATATTATTATAAGAATTTTAAAACGAGGCCATTGTGCCTCGTTTTTTTATGCCTTGATTTTGAATGACTTAGGTGAGTTCCTAATTTGTTCACGTTGTTTGAGCCATCACGTTTGAATAACATATTTATATACCGAGTCGTTTATATCGAATCGGATTTCTATAGTGTTAGCAAGAACCCACGTCGCCCTATTAGGGTAGGCGATTATTTTGTTGAAATTTCAATATAATCAATGGGTTAAGTAAATATAAAAACCTTTCCGATTCTTTTCATGTCAACACAGAAGTTATCTTGAAATGTATCTTTCCTTCGTTCAAAGTCATTTTAGTGATTCAGAGTCAATTTAGGAAAGGGCTGTAATATGACAACGATTATAAATGCAAACCCTTCTGAAACTTGGACTGGCCTAGCAGAAAGTTCTGATGCGATATTAGTAGATGTCAGAACAAATGCTGAATGGTCATTTGTGGGCATCCCAGATCTATCACCTGTAAATAAACAGGTGAAGCTGATTGAATGGAACCAATTTCCCACAATGGCTCAAAATGAAGAGTTCGCATCACAGTTGATGGATGATTTGAATGGTTCTGCGCCTTCAAATGTTTATTTCCTGTGCCGCTCTGGTGTTCGTTCACTAGCAGCGGCCGCTTTGATGATTGATGTCTTCGCCGCTCAAGGTTGGTCGGTGAACTGTATTAATGTGACTGAAGGATTTGAAGGTGATCTTGATTCTGATGTGCATCGGGGGAAACTAAATGGCTGGAAAGCCCGTGGATTGGCTTGGCGTCAATCTTAGATAAAACATGGAATTTAAATTTATGGGTACTGAAATTTGGCCAATAATTAAATTGGCTCTAAGGAAAACTGTTGGTGAAGCTGCTTTTACCAACTGGATTAATCCATTAGAATTATCATTATTAGATGAATCTATGGCGCAATTTAATGCGCCTACTAAATTTATTGGTGATTGGGTTGCGCGTAACTATGGCGACGCTATTAAGCTTGAGTTTGCCAAACAAGGTGAAAGCATTGACCGCCTTTCGTTTGGTGTAAAAGCCAAATCTAGTGCAATAATTACCCCTAAACCTCATATTACCCCAAAAGCAGAACGCACAAAAACTGGCTCAGCTGACCTACCTGGAGCAGCTTTAGATCCACGCTTCACTTTTGACAATTTTGTGGTAGGAAAGCCTAATGAGCTTGCCCACGCTGCTGCGCGTCGTGTGGCAGAAGGTGGTGAAGTTTCTTTTAACCCCTTGTTCTTGCATGGTGGCGTTGGATTAGGGAAAACCCACCTCATGCATGCGATTGCTTGGGAAATAAAAAAACGTGACCCAAATGCTCGAATTTTATATTTATCAGCTGAACAATTCATGTACCGTTTTGTCCAAGCGCTTCGATTTAAAGATACTATCAGCTTTAAGGAAATGTTTCGTTCGGTTGACGTATTAATGGTTGATGATGTGCAATTCATTGCTGGAAAGTCATCCACCCAAGAAGAGTTTTTTCACACATTTAACGCCTTGATAGACCAAAATAAACAGCTGATTATTTCTGGAGATCGTTCTCCTATTGATATGGAGCATTTGGAAGACCGTATTAAGTCTCGATTGCAGTGGGGGTTAGTCGTAGATGTGCATCCAACAGATTATGAACTTCGGCTTGGCATTTTGCAATCTAAGCAAGAAACTCAGGCGCGCTATAATTCAACTGTAGAGATCTCACCTGGTGTTCTAGAATTCATGGCACATCGCATTTCTTCGAACGTACGTGTGTTAGAGGGAGCTTTAACTCGTTTATATGCGTTTGGATCATTAGTTGGCCGCCCTATAACTTTAGAGATGGCCCAAGAAAGCCTATCTGATATTTTACGTGCTACAGATCGTAAAGTAACCATTGATGAAATTATTCGTAAAGTAACTGACCATTATGGCGTCAATCTCACCGATATGTTATCAGCGCGGCGTTCACGATCAATAGCGCGCCCACGTCAGGTTGCGATGTACTTATCAAAAAAATTAACATCAAAATCTCTTCCTGAAATTGGACGACGTTTTGGTAAGCGTGATCATACGACTGTCATTCATGCAGTCAAAAAGATTGAAGAATTGCAGTCTATCGATAATCAAATAGCAAACGATTTAGAGGTACTCCGCAGGATGCTAGAGGGCTAATTTTGCAAATTAATGCTATATCAGAAATGAAAGTTTATTATATCTGGTCTGAAAATTAGCAATACTCCTGAATTATTAGCCAAGTATAATTGGTGACTGGCTCTTGACCCTGACTAAAATCCGTTGAAATGTCTTTTTAAGTTGAAGTTATGAAGTAATTGCGTCACTTTAATAGTCCGACGTAAAGGGGATTTAAGTTATGAAAGTTAGTATTGAACGTAGTGCGCTTCTTAAAGCTATGTCACAGGCGCAATCTGTCGTGGAGCGCCGCAATACCATTCCAATTTTAGCCAATGTTCTAATTGAGGCAGAGGGTAGTGAAATTTCATTCCGCGCCACAGACCTAGACATTGAGGTTGTATATAAAGTAGTTGGAATGGTTGAGCGTGCTGGAGCAACAACCGTAAGTGCGCACATGTTACATGAGATTGTGCGAAAGCTACCAGATGGTGCAATGGTTGAGTTGGCTGATGACGCAACAGCAAATCGCTTGGATGTTGTGGCAGGCCGATCAAGTTTTTCTCTGGCAACGTTGCCCCGTGAAGATTTTCCAGTAATGGCAAATTCTGAGTATGCATGTAATTTTTCAGAACAAGCTATAACATTACGTCGATTGTTTGATAAATCAAAATTTGCAATTTCTACTGAGGAAACGCGATATTATCTGAATGGTGTTTACATGCATTCATCAGATGGAGTGAATGGTAAAGTTTTACGCTGTGTTGCTACAGATGGCCACCGTCTAGCGCGAATTGATGCAGAGCTACCAGAGGGTGCAGATACATTACCTGGTGTCATTGTTCCGCGCAAAACAGTTGGGGAGTTACGTAAGCTATTAGATGATGATGAAATAAAAATTGCAGTTTCTGTATCTGAAACAAAAATTCGTTTTGCAACTCCAGAGATAGTTCTGACATCTAAGGTAATTGACGGCTCTTTCCCGGATTATACACGGGTAATACCACAGGGTAATACGCGGCGCTTAGAGGTAGATGCTACTGAATTTGCGCAGGCTGTAGATCGTGTTTCAACTGTTTCATCTGAACGCTCACGTGCTGTAAAACTAACGTTAGAAGATGACAGGTTAGTTCTTTCTGTTAATGCGCCAGATAGTGGTGCCGCCCAAGAGGAATTGGTAGTTGCATATACTGATGAGCGTTTAGAGATAGGGTTCAATGCTAAGTACCTTCTAGAAATAGCAGGACAAGTAGATCGTGAAAATGCAGTCTTTATGTTTAATTCTTCTGGTGACCCTACATTGATGCGAGAAGGTAATGATGAGAGTGCTGTTTACGTTGTTATGCCTATGCGGGTGTAGTATGTGTCCCTTCTTGCTGTAACTGACTTGCGAATTTCGCACTTTCGGTCCCATAAAAAAATACACATAGAAACAACAGGTAGTCCTGTTGTTTTGTATGGTGCAAATGGTGCAGGCAAAACTAATATTTTAGAAGCTCTATCACTATTATCACCTGGGCGAGGACTTCGTCGAGCACGTGTCGATGATATGGCTCGAATGCCAGAAAGTTTAGGCTGGAAGCTCAGAGCAACACTTCGCTCACTAGGCCAAGTTCATGAAGTTGAGACTACTTATTCTGGAGATGGGTCTCGCACTGTTAAGATTGATGGAAAAGCAGCTACTCAAACAGCTTTGGGGAGAATTGCACGGGTTGTTTGGCTTGTTCCTGTTATGGACCGTCTTTGGGTTGAGGGACCAGAAGGCCGGCGGCGCTTTATTGACCGCCTTGCAATGAGTTTTGAGCCCTCTCATGCAGATCATACCCTTTCTTATGATCGAGCAATGCGAGAGCGCAACAGAATGCTTAAAGATGGTATATCTGATGCTGCATGGTATTCAGCTGTTGAGTATCGAATGGCTGATGCTGGAGCTCAAATTGAAAAAAATCGCCTATACACTATAGATCGAATAATGGAGGCACAAAATGGTGCTGAAACAAGCTTTCCTTCAGCTGAACTAGCATTAGTTGATTTAAATGGTGAAAATATAATAATAAGTGATATGCGAGATGCATTTGCCAATAATCGCCGTGCAGATATGATTGCAGGGCGAACTTTAATTGGACCGCACCGCGATGATGTAAAAGCAATTTATACTACCAAAGGAACGCCAGCAAAATTTTGTTCTACAGGCGAGCAAAAAGCACTTTTAGTGAGTTTAATTCTAGCTAATGGCCGCGCATTAGCACAAGATTTTGGAGCTGCTCCAATTTTACTTTTAGATGAAGTTTCTGCGCATCTGGATGCTAACCGGCGCGATGCATTATATGATGAAATAGTTGCTCTAGGAGCTCAAGCGTGGATGACGGGCACTGGATCTGAATTATTTACCTCACTTGGCGCTAGAGCTCAGCATTTAGAAGTATGTGATACCCCAGAGGGATCTATCATCAAGCCATGACTATTACCTTTATTCAGATGTAATTATTATTTATGCAATTTTTTTTGTATTCCTATGTTAGGAAATCTGATTTTAGTTAAAGCTGTGGATCAAATGTGTTACTTTTTGCTTCACCTAAAGCCATCTAGAAAATTAATATATGTGTTGGAATTGCATTAGTTTTAGTTGGGTTAATAATTGGCTTAACTTAACGCAAAATATTGTGCCATGTGCGTGACAATGTCCCCCATATCGTCTATATTTAGTATATAACAACAGGATTAATCTAGATGTCAGACGATCAAGTAAAGCCAGAAGAATATGGCGCAGATTCTATCAAAGTTCTCAAGGGCTTAGAGGCTGTGCGAAAGCGCCCGGGAATGTATATTGGCGATACTGATGATGGCTCTGGATTGCATCATATGGTTTATGAAGTTGTAGATAATGGAATTGATGAGGCTTTAGCTAAGCACGCTGATTTTGTATCAGTCACTATTCATGCTGATGAGAGCGTCTCAGTGCGTGATAATGGTCGTGGAGTCCCTGTGGGAATTCATGAAGGTGAAGGTGTTTCTGCTGCTGAAGTGATTATGACACAACTGCATGCTGGCGGTAAGTTTGATAGTAATTCTTATAAAGTTTCTGGGGGATTACACGGCGTAGGTGTATCGGTTGTAAATGCGCTTTCGGACTGGTTAGAATTAAAGATATGGCGTGATGGAAAAGTTCATATAGCACGTTTTGAGCATGGAGACACTGTAAAGCATCTTGAGATCATTGGTGATGCAAATGGTGAAACTGGAACAGAAGTTCGTTTTATGGCTTCCACAAATACATTTTCAAATCGTGATTATGTATTTAAAACCCTTGAAAATAGACTGCGCGAACTGGCATTTTTGAATTCAGGTGTAAAGATTATTTTGCGCGATGAGCGCCCAACTGAACATCTAGAAACAAATTTGTATTATGACGGTGGAGTGCAAGAATTTGTCCGTTTTTTAGACCGTTCAAAGTCACCAGTTATTGAAGATCCTATTTATATAATTGGTGAAAAAGATGATATCGTAGTTGAATGTGCCATGTGGTGGAATGATAGCTATCATGAAAACGTTTTGCCATTTACGAACAATATACCACAGCGTGATGGCGGTACACATATTGCAGGCTTTCGGGGCGCCTTAACGCGGACAATTAATAATTACGCGGCATCTACAGGTATTGCAAAAAAAGAAAAAATTTCATTCACAGGTGACGATGCTCGAGAGGGTCTGACATGCGTTTTATCTATTAAAGTGCCTGATCCTAAATTTAGTTCACAAACTAAAGATAAGTTAGTTTCTTCAGAAGTGCGCCCTGTTGTTGAAAGTTTGATGAATGAAAAACTGTCTGAATGGTTTGAAGAAAATCCAGCTCATGCAAAAGAAATCGTTTCAAAAATTGTAGAAGCGGCATTTGCACGTGAAGCTGCGCGTAAGGCCCGCGAATTAACTCGGAGAAAGACAGCTTTTGGTGGAACATCTCTGCCAGGGAAGCTGGCAGACTGTCAGCAAAAAGATCCTGCATTATCAGAAATTTTTATTGTGGAGGGTGACTCTGCGGGGGGATCAGCTAAGCAAGGACGCTCACGTGAAAATCAAGCTGTATTACCTTTGCGTGGTAAGATTTTAAATATTGAACGTGCAAGGTTTGATAAGATGCTTACGTCTGAACAAATAACCAATTTAATTACTGCATTGGGAACGGGTATTGGTCGTGACGAATTTAATATAAGTAAACTGCGGTATCATAAAGTTGTTATCATGACTGATGCAGACGTTGATGGGGCGCATATTAGAACTTTGTTATTAACTTTCTTCTTCCGACACATGCCTGAATTAATTGAAGGTGGCTATTTATATATTGCACAGCCACCATTATATAAAGTTGCTCGTGGAAAGTCTGAAGTTTATTTAAAAGATCAAGTATCACTTGAAGATTTTTTAGCAGAGCAAGGTATCGAGGGTGCGACCTTAACATTGGGTAATGGATCTATTATGGCGGGTCCAGATTTAGCGCGTGTAATAGAAGAGGCGCGACAAACACGTCAAATATTAAATGCTTTTCCAACACATTATAGCCACCATATTTTAGAGCAGGCGGCGATTGCAGGCGCATTAGATTTTGAACAGGTTATGGCTCAGCCGCAAAGTGCTGCAGATGCGGTTGCCGCACGACTAGACTTAGTTTCTAGGGAATACGAACGGGGTTGGTCAGGGCGGCCTACTCAAGATGATGGGCTAAGGTTTAGCCGTATTTTGCGTGGTGTTGAAGAAGTTCGTACATTGGATGGAAAATGCCTTAAATCCAATGAAGCACGAAAGTTATCTAGCATGACTGAAGGCTTTCAAGAGGTTTACGCCAATCAATCTAAATTTACTCGTAAAGAGAAGAGTACCGTCATAAACGCACCTTCTGATTTATTAGATGTAGTGAATGTTGAGGGTGAAAAAGGCCTCAGCTTGCAGCGCTATAAAGGACTTGGAGAGATGAACCCAAGTCAGTTGTGGGAAACTACATTAGATCCAGAAGCGCGAATATTCTTACAGGTTAAAGTCAATGATTTGGCAGATGCGGATGATCTTTTCACTAAGTTAATGGGTGACGTTGTGGAGCCACGGCGTGAATTTATTCAGCAAAATGCATTATCAGTCGAAAATCTAGATTTTTAATATAAATTTGTGAATTCATAAACCTAAGTTTTTGCTTAAGTTTCTTTTAGTCGAGCTTCACGCCAAAATGTAAACATGCCCATACCTATAACTATGGACATTCCAATAAGTGTTAGACTATTTGGAATGTCTCCCCATATGAGATAACCAAGTGAAATAGCCCAAATCATGATAGTGTATCTAAATGGGGTAACAAAACTAACTTGGCCAATTCGCATTGCTGCGACTGCAAAAAAATATCCAACAAAAATTAAGCTACTTGCGATAAAAAGAAACATAATTTCAAATCCCTTCATAGGAAGCCAGCCCTCATAAAATAAAGTTAATAGCCCACCAACAATTGTAACTGCGGTTGCGGTTATAAATACAACGTAAAGTGAAGAAACATTTGTGCTAAATTTACGAACAGTTAAGTCACGCGCTGTTACAAATAATACGCAAACCAATCCAAGTATTGAGTAAATATTAAACTCACTTGTACCAGGCTGGATAATGATCAAAACGCCAATAAAGCCAATTATAATTGCGACACCCCTGCGCCAGCCAATTGCTTCACCTAAAAACCAAGCCGCTGCTAAAGTTACAGTTAGTGGCAATGCTTGTAGTAGGGCTGTTATATTGGCGATTGGTAAATAGAATAAAGCTGTCAAAAATGAAATTGTTGCGCCAACCTCTGCCAATGTACGCAATGCTATAAGTTTATGATCTGCTTTGTTGGGTATTTTGGTAAATATACCTTTGTGCCATGAGACAATTCCAATAAGAATAGTTGCAAAAAAACCACGTACAAAAATTGATTGATAAATTCCAATATCGGTAGAGGCAAACTTTATTATTGCATCGTTAATAGCAAAGCCTGCCATTGAAAGGCACATATAGATTGCGCCTGTAATATTATCATTAAGCTTCATGTTATTTCTCGCGTATATAAAAACGCTAACGAGAGTGGTGTAAAATGCAAAGCTAATAGTTAATAATTACGCAGAATAATCTGAGCCTTCTGTGTCTAGTATTTTCTTTAACTCCGCCAAATGGTGCTCACCTTGCTCTGGGTATTCATCCATTTCGGATGCTGTTTTTTCAGCTATTTCATCAGACAATATACGAAGCTTTTGCCCAGTTTGTAATGCGCGGATATAAGTTTCAGCAGCACGTTCAAAATAATACATACGGTTAAAGGTTTCAGCAACGGATGCACCAGTCACCATAATTCCGTGATTTCCCATTATCATCACAGTCTTTTTAGGATCCTGCAATAATGAAGCACAACGCTCCCCTTCTTCTTCTAAGGCTAACCCGCCATATGCACTATCTATAACATAACGGTTAAAAAATGTTGCTGTATTTTGGTCAATGGGTAATAACCGACTATCCTCTAAGCTAGCAAGAACTGTTGCATGTATTGAATGAACATGCATTGCGCATCTTGCATGTGGGCAATGGCGATGTATGGCGCTGTGTAAGCCCCAAGCTGTAATATCTGGCGCATTTGGGCCATTTAATGTACTTGGGTCATTCGCATCTATAAGTAGCATATCCGTAGCTTTAATGCGCGAAAAATGCATTTGATTTGGGTTCATTAGAAATTTAGTACCATCTTCGTTTACAGAAAGTGAAAAGTGATTAGCAACTGCTTCATGAAGGTTTAACTTTGCTGTCCAACGAAATGCTGCAGCAAGGTCGGTACGCTCAGTTTTATAATCAAGATTAGTTTTTACGCTATTTAGGTTGGGCATTATAAAATCTCCTTGTCCTATATGAACTAAAAATTAGATATAAATGCAAATAAAAAAACCAGCCCCAAAGGGCTGGCCAAGTTACTAGATTATTAATCTAGATGAGATTATTTAATAATATCATATGCTGGCATACCTAATTCAGATATGTCCAAGCCTGTGATTTCAGCTTCTTCACTGACACGGATACCTGATGTTACTTTTAGGGCATACCAAACAATAGCAGAAGCGATGAAGGTAAATAGACCAATAACAATTATAGAATATAACTGCGTTGTCAGAGATGCATCTCCATTTGTAAATACGACTGCAATTGTACCCCAGATGCCTGCAAACAGATGAACTGGAATTGCACCAACAACATCGTCAATCTTTAATTTGTCTAAGAAAGGTACGCCAAACACTATGATTACACCACCGATTGCACCAATAATAGATGCAGAACCTAGAGTTGGTGTTAAGGGTTCAGCCGTTATTGCTACTAGACCAGCCAATGCGCCATTTAGGATCATTGTAAGGTCTGGTTTTTTGTACAAAATTTGTGTCAGGATTAATGCTGCTATTGAGCCTGAAGCAGCAGCTGCATTTGTATTTGCAAAAATTCTGGAAATATCAGCAACATCGCCCAATGAGCCCATTGCTAATTGTGATCCACCATTAAAACCAAACCAGCCCAACCAAAGGATAAATGTACCGAGTGTTGCTAGAGGCAAATTTGATGGCATAAATGGAACTGTACGGCCTTCTTTTGTATATTTACCAATGCGTGGGCCTAAAATTAATGCTCCAGCTAGTGCGGCCCAGCCACCTACAGAGTGAACAACTGTTGAGCCAGCAAAATCTAAGAAACCCATAGCGTCTAGAAAGCCGCCACCCCATTTCCAAGATGCCTGTAATGGGTAAATTAAGCCTGTTAAAATGACTGTGAAGATTAAGAACGGCCATAATTTGATACGCTCAGCCAATGCGCCTGATACAATTGAAGCCGTCGCTGCGCAGAACATTAATTGGAAAAAGAAATCAGAGCCAGTCGATGCGTAAGAATAATCATCTGCGCCAGCCGCATCGATGCCAACTGCTTCTAAAACTGCAACCCCCCAGACACCTGATATGATACCCTCGGATGCCCATGTGCCTAATGGATACATCAAATTGTAGCCAACTAAATAATAAGCAATACAAGCAAAACCAAATAGACCCATATTTTTAGTTAATTGCATGGTCACATTTTTAGAGCGTACTAAGCCAGCTTCTAGCATGGAAAAACCTGCAGCCATCCAAAATACTAAAAAGCCAGCCATTAAAAAGAGAAGAGAGTTAAGAATAAAAACAGTATCTGTAGGAACAGCTACCGCAATTTCTTGTGCGTGTGTAGCAGAGGCAATCAGCGATGCAACAGCCGCAAAAATTATAGTTCTAAGTTTCATTAGATTTTCCTTTATTTGTCTATTTAAACAGCGCTGTCGCCTGTCTCGCCAGTCCGAACGCGAACAGCTTGCTCAACATCTAAGACGAAGATTTTTCCATCACCAATTTTTCCAGTTTTTGCAGTTGATTCTATTGTTGAAATAACCTGATCAACTTCATTATCTGATACGACGATATCTAAGCGAATTTTTGGTACAAAGTTTACGGCATATTCTGCGCCACGATAAATTTCTGTATGGCCAGACTGAGATCCATAGCCTTTAATTTCCGTTACCATCATACCATTCACACCAGATTCAGTTAGCGCCTGCCGCACCTCATCGAGCTTGAAGGGCTTAATTGTTGCAATAATAAGTTTCATGTTTCCCTCACTTTACGCAAACATTAGGTTTGCGCTGAAAGTAAAAGGAAACAAAGAATAGGGAATGTTCAATAAAATAGGGATAGGTAAAATCTGAAAATATACAAATATGTATAATATTTAGGCAGTGATATATATATGCTTATTTTTTGATCATAAGTTTAGTTGTTTGAACATCAACTAAAGCTCTACAAATTTGAATAACATCTGTATCTTATATGTGATGTACCTCAAAAGTCTGATAAAATATGGCTAAGAGCCCTGAACACCGAACTAAGTTAATTGCGCCTAAACGTAACTTTTCTAAGAAAAAGAACGAAAGCTTGATTGTGGCTAAAAAGCAGCAAAAAAGTAAGGTTGGGTTAAAAAAACCTAACCAAAAAAAAGAAACATCTGGCAACTTTATAACTTATTTTTTTAGATATATTATTAGATTAATTCTAAAAGCATTTTGGTGGTTTACCTTAAGATTTATTATTGTTTTTGTTTTTGTTTTGAGTGCGTCGACACTTTATTATTTTGGAAGGCTCCCTGATGCCAATGTATTAATGGATGATCGACTCAAGGGATCGGTAACAATGCTTGATTCAAGGGGTGAAGTCTTTGCTTGGCGTGGTGATCAATTCGGGGGAAGAGTTACTTCTACAACTGTCTCACCACATTTAAAAAATGCTATTATTGCAACAGAAGATAAACGATTCTATCAGCACTGGGGTATTAGCCCACGTGGTATAATTGGTGCTATTCGTATAAATCTGCGTGAGGGCCGTAAAGCTTGGAAGGGTAATGGAGGCTCAACCATAACGCAGCAGCTTGCAAAAAGAATTTACTTTGAGGGCCTTGGTGGCTTAGAGCGCAAGATTAAAGAAGTTCCAATGTCCATTGCTATGGAAATTAAATATACAAAAAATGAAATATTAACGATTTACTTAAATCGTGCATTTCTAGGTTCTGGAGCTTATGGTTTTGAGGCTGCAAGTCAGCGGTACTTTGGAAAATCTGCGCGCAATGTTAACCCAGCAGAAGCAGCAATGTTGGCTGGTTTACTGAAAGCACCTTCGGCAGCAAATCCAATTCGAAATTTAGATCGTGCGCAAACGCGTGGAACTTTAATTGTAAGCCTGATGGAAAGTCAGGGGTATTTAACGCAAGCTCAAGCAAGACAAGCGAAAAACAATCCTGCAGAATTATCGCAGATTGCTGCAGATAAAGCTGGTGGGTATTTTGCTGACTGGGTATTAAACGCAGCACCTGAATTTATCATTAAAGATGCCAATGCAGATGTGATCATAAAAACTACTTTTGATAAGCGCATTCAAAAAGATGCTGAAGAGGCTTTAGAAATTGTATTTCAAAAACTTAAAGTGGGCTCAAACGTTCAGGCCGCTATTTTAGTTATGTCAAAAGATGGTGCTGTGAGGGCAATGGTTGGTGGTCGCAAAACTGGTCTGGCAGGTTCTTTTAATCGTGCAACTCAAGCTCTACGCCAAACAGGGTCTGCGTTTAAACCATTTGTTTATGCGGCGGCCTTGGAAAATGGATACCGATATAATGATATTTTACGCGATGAACCAATTTTGATTACAGACACAAGTGGTGAATATAAACCTCAGAATTATAACCGTATTTTTGAGGGGAATGTTTCGCTTACACATGCATTTGCAAAGTCTACAAACACTGTGGCAATTAAGCTTAGTGAGGAAGTTGGTCGTGCACGCGTAAAAGCTATTGCTACAGATTTAGGGATAACAACTGATATTCCACTTGTTGCATCAATGGCACTAGGGACTGGCGAAAGCACACTACTGGAAATGACTGGTGCATATGCTGGTATTTTAAATCAAGGGATTGCAGCAAAGCCATATGGACTTAGAGCTCTTACTATTCAAGGGGAAAGAAACCCATTGTTAGAACATGATCCAAGTGAGGGGTTACGTGTAATTAATGAAAATGCGGCAAGTCAATTAACCTTCATGATGAACCAAGTAATAAAAGTGGGCACAGGTAGGCGTGCAAATTTAGAGGAACGCCAAGCTGCAGGTAAAACTGGCACAACACAAGGTGCGAGGGATGCATGGTTTATAGGTTTTACGGCTGATTATGTAACAGGAGTTTGGATGGGATATGATGATAATCGTAAATTATCTGGTGTAACAGGTGGAGGATTACCTGCGGATATATGGCGTGAAACTATGCTACGTGTTCATGAGGGCTTACCATTGAAGCCTTTGTTTATGGGTTCATCTGAATCCGTTGAATTATTTGCGCCCATAAAAGCTTTAGGCGGAACACAAATTAAAAGTATTTTTAAAAGTATCAAAAATGAAATCAAAAAAATAGAAAAACCAAAAAGTGAAATTAAATCAATTTTTGGAAATATTTTTAGTAAAGATTAGACAGCCAAAAACCTAGCCTGCTGTAAGTAAATAACTGGTGAGCTTATCGACGGAACCACCTCTTTTATCAAGCATAGAGCCAATTTGAACGCGGACATCCGACAGAACGCTAACGCCTTCAAGAAATAGATTATACATCAAAAATTTACCACGAGCATCAACGACATGCCATTGTGCTAAATAATTACTGCCGTCTTTAAATATAATTTTGCTATCTACTAAGTATCCGCCAGATGTTTTACGTGATTTATCAATAGTAATTTCTGCACCTATAAATTCCTTAAACTGTTTGCCATAATATCGTGCCATGTATCCACGAAATGCAGAAACGTATGCGATGCGCTGTGTCTTATTAGCACTGCGCCATGCTGGGCCTAATGCTTTTCTTGCAATAAGAGGGACATCTGCATAGGTTGAAAAAATTGTCTCAAATTTCCCAAACATTTCATTGCGCGAAGATTTTGCATTAATGGCAGAAAGCACATCAGTTGATAAATAATTAATTAATTCTTCTGCTTCTGATTTACTTAAAGCAAATGCAGGCATTCCTAAAAGTGCAGTGATACCGACTAAAGAAGAAACCGCCGATCTGCGCGAAATATATATACTATTCATCGTCATACGGGTTCCCTAGATCATCGTCTGATATTGTATTATTGTTTAACTCAAATCTTCGATTTTGTAGATAATATAAGCGTTGAGACGCATAACTATCTTCATTTTGGTATAAAACACTATCAATCATATCACCGTATTCATTGCGGTCTCCTGCTAATTCAATGAGTTTTGCACCTTGAGTATAGGGTCTATATTTTGATGGTAAAATAGAATTTATGGGATCCATCATAAAATCTACCATAATGCCAGTTGTGTCACGCACTGTAGATGCTGCGTAAAAAGGTAATTCTATATAAGCACCTTCTCCAACGCCCCAATTATGAAGTGTTTCACCAAAATTGCTCTCATCAGCTATCAATCCAAGTCTTGATGCTGGGTCAATAATACCACCAAGTCCAATTGTTGAGTTCACTAAAAACCTTGCAGTAGATTTCAAAGATTTTATAATTTTGCCTTGTAGCAAATGGTTTGTTGCGTTTGATGGTTCTGATAAATTATCAGTAAAGTCATTAATTATTTCATCCGCAAAATCGTTAACAACTATGCCATACGCTTTACCTGCAGGTCGTAACATCCAAGTATCTAATGTTTTGTTAAAGGCATGTGTCTTGCGATTAATTTGTTCTAAGGGGTCGTTAAATTCTGTTGGAGTATTTTGTGCGCATGCGGAAAAAAGTAATCCTATAGAAAGTAAGAGTGAAATTTTCACAATATTGATATGTTTAAAATTCATATTAATTGTTCCATAGTAATTATTACTGATTATTTAATATATTTACGAAAGCAAGTCCAGAATATGGTAAAATAAAAATTATTTTTATATGGTAGAAAATAAGCATCAATTTGAGACATTGAATGTAGGCTCAGAAGGGTAAGCGCTACAAAGTTAGTATTAATTAAGCTAATATAATACTAAAAGTTATTGAAAATAACGCTATTTTCTATTGTGAAAATTGTAAAACAGATTAGAATTTTATAATATAAAAAAGGAAAGTACATGTCTTTAAATTACGAAAAGCGTTTGTTGGAATTAGGTATAACTTTGCCGGATGCTCCAGCTCCAGCAGCAAACTACGTCCCATACGTTGTCGTTGATAATATGGTATATGTATCTGGTCAAATTTCTGGTGATTCAACTGGTCGCATCAACGGTAAATTAGGACAAAACTTTACAGTTGAACAGGGACAAGACGCTGCAAAGAGTTGTGCTATAAATTTAATTGCGCAAGTAAAAGCAGCTTGTGGTGGAGATTTAGATCGTGTGATGCAAGTGGTTAAATTAGGTGGTTTCGTAAACTGTACTGCAGATTTTACAGATCACCCCAAAGTAATAAATGGTGCATCTGATTTAATGGTAGAAGTTTTTGGGAATGTTGGCAAACACGCGCGTGCTGCCGTTGGGTCATCTAGCTTACCTCTTGGTGTTGCAGTAGAGATTGAGGGCATTTTTAAAATTAAATGAATTTACTTCATCCATTTATTGATGTGCCAATTGCTCACCGCACCTTACATGACATTAAAAAAGGCCGCCCAGAAAATTCATGGGAAGGACTAGAAGCTGCTATTGCGTCTGGCTTTGCTGTAGAGATTGATCTGCAACTTTCACGAGACGGCATACCTGTAGTATTTCATGATTATGAGTTAGATCGATTAACTGAATCATCAGGACTAATTGCTGATTTAGATGCTGATGAATTAGAGAATATTGTACTTATTGGAGGTAAGCGATGTATTCCACGGTTTGATACTTTTATGGAATATGTGGCTGGACGTGTACCTGTCTTAGTTGAACTAAAAGATCAAGATGGCGCGCTTGGTGACAAAATAACTGCACTTGAGGGCGCTGCATGTGAAGTCCTTCGTAAATATAAAGGTCCAGTTGCGGTTATGTCTTTTAACCCTAACATGATCGCTAGATGTGCAATGCTGGCACCTGGAATCCCTCGAGGGTTAGTAACGGATGCTTACTCTGAAATAAATTGGCCAAAGGTTCCTAAAGCACGCCGCAAAGAACTAGCAGCCGTCCCACATTATTCTACTGTTGGTGCAACGTTTGTTTCCCACAGCTATTCAGATTTGCATTCAGAAAAACTTATAGAATTAAAAAAATCTGGAGCTTTAATATTTTGTTGGACTATTCGTTCAGAGGAACAAAGTAAGCAGGCTAAAAAAATTGTGGATTCTGTAACGTTTGAAGGCTATTTGCCAAATGATATTAGATGACTAATGGCTCTAAGGTAGAGCTATCTGTGCTTGGAAGCATTGATGATATAGGACAGGCAGATTGGGATGCTTGTGCCTGCCCAGAACAACTTAATGACAGGGCAATTGATCCGTTCACTACTTATAGGTTTTTAAAAGCCCTTGAAGATAGTAAGTCTGTTGGCCATGGAACTGGCTGGTTACCACAATACCTCATCGCCAGCTTAGATGGAAATATTATTGCAGTGATGCCTAGCTTTGCAAAGGGACACTCTCAAGGTGAATATGTTTTTGACCATAATTGGGCGCAAGCTTATGAGAATGCAGGGGGACGCTATTATCCAAAATTTCAGGTAGCCACACCCTTTACACCTGTTACGGGGCGACGTTTTTTAACTCGCCCGGGATTTACAAATATTGGACGATCATCTCTGGTTGAAGGCATACAGATAGTTGTAAATCAACAAAAGTGGTCTTCAGGGCATATTACTTTTTGTAATGAAGATGAATTCGAAGCTGGTAAAAAGCTTGGGTTGTTGCCCCGCATTGGCCAACAGTTTCATTGGGAAAATAATAATTATAAATCATTTGATGATTTTCTTTTGCAGTTATCATCGCGAAAACGTAAGAACCTCCGCAAAGAACGCAAAACAGCTTTAAACTTTGGTGGAACATTTTACCAATTTACTGGTGATGAAATCCAGCCTGAACACTGGGACGCGTTCTGGAGTTTTTACATTGATACTGGTGCACGCAAATGGGGAACTCCATATCTTACGCGCAGTTTTTTTGATTGTGCCCATGAAACTCTTCGAGATGACATTGTGTTATTTTTATGTGAGCGTAATGGGCGTTGGGTTGCGGGCGCTTTAAATTTTATTGGGCGGGATACTTTATTTGGTCGCTATTGGGGTTGTGTAGAAGATCATCCATGTTTGCATTTTGAGTTATGTTATTACCGCGCTATTGATTATGCCATCGAAAACAACTTGGCTCGAGTAGAGGCGGGAGCTCAAGGTGAGCACAAATTGGCACGTGGTTATTTACCTGCACCAACGTACTCACTACATTGGTTTTCAGATGAAAGATTTAGGGGCGCTGTTGAAACATATTTGAATGTTGAACGTAAAGCAGTGGACCAAGATATAGAAATATTAACTGACTATGGCCCTTTTCGCCAAAATTTGGAGGATTAAATGCCTACACTATTAACTGAAAAACAACGTAAAGTAGAATTGGCCAGCTTATTTTTAACTGGTTGGAGTATGATAGATGGCCGCGATGCTATCACTAAAGAATACAAATTTAGATCTTTTATTCGTGCTTTTGGTTGGATGGCATCAATTGCCATTATAGCTGAAAAAATGAATCATCATCCAGAATGGTCAAACGTTTATAGTAGTGTGAATATAATTTTAACAACCCATAGTGAAAATGGACTGACTGAATTAGATTTAGATTTAGCGCGTAAAATGGATTCATTAAAAAGTTAGGGAGACGCAATCGCCTCCCCAAAAATTATAATTGTTCTATAATATTTTCGCCACCTGAAATATCACAAGTAGTTCTTTCTATTTCTTCATTGAGAGAAGTTATTATACCGTTCTCTACAATCATAGAATATCGCTGTGAGCGGCCAATAAAACCAACCGCTAAAACTGTAAAATCAAATCCGATTTTTTTTGTGTATGAGCCGTCACTATCTGCCAGCATCCCAATTTGCGCTGTATCAGCACCCATTTCTTTAGCCCAAGATTTCATTACATGTACATCATTAACAGATACACAATAAATTCCGTCAACACCTTTAGCACGAATGGCATCGGCGTTGCGAACAAAGCTAGGCATGTGTGCAGTTGAACACGTGCCTGTATATGCACCAGGCAATCCAAAAATTACAATCTTTTTGCCTGCCGTAAGATTATTTAAATCGTGGGCTTCGGGGCCATTAGCACCCATACTTTGAAATGTCGCATTGGGTAACTTGTCTCCCACAGAAATTTTCATAATTCGTCCTTTTCATTTTCGAGATAATTATATTACATATATGTATATCAAAAGCTAAATTCCAGTAGGGATATTTTAATGACACATGTAGCCGTTGTCGGTGCAGGCCAAGCAGGATCATCATTGGTTGCAAAGTTGCGAAATTCTGGGTTCACTGGAGATATTACCATGATAGGTGCAGAGAAAGTTCCCCCTTATCAGCGGCCACCGTTATCAAAGAAATATCTATTGGGTGAGATGGATTTCGAGCGCCTGTATTTAAGGCCAATGAATTTTTATTCAGAACACAATATTAAATTACGCCTTGGAGAAATAGTGACTAAAGTAGATCCTCTTGCAAAAGAGATTACTATAAATGAGGAAACTATAACTTATGACGAACTTGTTTTTACAACGGGCTCTAATCCAAGACATTTACCTGACACATTAGGGGGTAAGTTGGGCGGGGTTCATGTTGTAAGGGGCTTGGGTGATGTTGATGAAATGGCGGTTGAATTTAAAAAGGGCCGCCACGTTCTAATAATTGGCGGAGGGTATATTGGACTTGAGGCGGCTGCAGTTGCTGCAAAGCTTGGTTTGCGTGTCACATTAGTTGAGATGGCTGAACGGATTTTACAACGTGTAGCTAGTTCTGAAACATCAGAGTTTTTTAGGTCACTGCACAAATCACATGGTGTTGATATTCGTGAGGGTGTGGGTTTAATAAAGCTCATTGGTAATGAAAAAGTTAAGTCAGCTCAATTGACAGATGGATCAGCATTAGACGTCGATTTTGTGATTGTGGGTGTAGGGATAACGCCATCTATTGAATTGGCTGAATTGGCTGGCTGTGATATTGAAAATGGAATAAAAACTGATGCGTTTGGTCGTACATCTGTAAACAATATTTGGGCAGCTGGTGATTGTGCATCTTTCCCGTATAAAGGGGGGAGAATACGTTTAGAAAGCGTCCCCAATGCAATTGATCAATCTGAGGTGATTGCAACGAATATAATGGGCGGTACTAATGAATATATAGCTAAACCTTGGTTTTGGTCAGATCAATTTGATATAAAGTTACAAATTGCAGGGCTTAATACTGGCTTTGACAACGTGGTTTCGCGCATTACAGAATCTGGCGTATCTTTTTGGTATTATATGGATAAAACTTTGTTGGCAGTTGATGCAATGAATGAACCGCGAGCGTATATGATAGGTAAAAGGCTTATAGAGTCTGGAAAATCTCCAGATAAAGCTGCAATCGGTGATTGCTCTATAGATCTAAAGTCTTTGATGTAATGCGGATTATTGGTGGTAAATTTCGTGGAATTACTTTGGCAAATGTTGGTAAGGGTGACAGCGAAGCACATTTGCGCCCCACATCGGACCGGGTTCGTGAAAGTATTTTCAACCTGCTTTTAAACGGCGGATATGGAAACCCAGTACCTGATGCTCGTGTTTTAGATTTATTTGCTGGAACCGGTGCCTTAGGGCTTGAGGCTTTGTCACGGGGTGCTTCTAATGCTTTGTTTATAGATGATGGGGTTAAATCTTGTTCATTAATACGAGAAAATATAAATATTTTAAAAGTAGTTGATAAAGCAGAAATTTACCGTCGTGATGCAATTAAAATAGGGTTAACAAATAAAGGGCAATATGATTTACTATTTCTTGATCCACCTTATGGAAAAAAAATGGGAGAAACAGCCTTAGCTGCATGCAGAGAAGGTGGCTGGCTTGTTGGTGGTGCATTGTGTGTATGGGAAGAAAATGCCCAACAGATTCCACCAATAGGTTTTAATCTGTTAGATGTTCGTAAATATGGCGATACTTGGGTGCATATTCTGGAAAATACACTTATTTAAATTTTTAGTTTCCAATCACTAAATGTTACAAATTTGGAAATGAATAAATATCTTTTGCTTTAAGCATGCGAAGCCCCTTGTTCATATAAATTCTATGTGTGATTGAGTAAATCAATAGGTAAAAACAGGATCCAAATGTCTAAAGATCTTTTGAAATCAGTCTTTGGTCACGATGGATTTCGCGATGGCCAGTCCAAGATTGTTGATGCTGTAATTGCTGGTAAGGATGTATTGGCTATAATGCCAACAGGTGGTGGGAAATCTCTTTGCTTTCAACTGCCCGCATTAGCACTTGATGGCATAACTTTAGTTGTTTCTCCATTAATTGCACTGATGCGAGACCAAGTTTCTGCCTTACAAGCTTTAGGCGTTAATGCAGGTGCATTAACAAGTGGCAACACTGATGAAGAAATTGAAACTGTCTTTAATGCTTTAGAGCAAGGGCAATTAAAACTACTTTATATTGCGCCAGAAAGGTTAGCAAATATAGGCACTCAGCGGATGCTTTCAAATCTGCCAATTAGCTTTATTGCTGTTGATGAGGCCCATTGTGTTTCTCAGTGGGGTCATGATTTTCGCCCAGATTATCTACGTATTGGAGACTTGCGAAAATTACTGAATGTACCTTTAGCAGCTTTTACTGCAACTGCTGACCCTGAGACGCAAGATGAAATTGTATCACGTTTATTCGAAGATGGTAAGCCTGAAGTATTTCTTCAAGGTTTTGATCGGCCTAATATTCACCTTGCGTTTTCAGTTAAAAACTCACCTCGACAGCAGGTTTTGAGCTTTACTGAAAGTCGCAAAGGCCAGTCTGGGATAATTTACTGTGGCTCGCGTGCAAAGTGTGAGACGCTTGCGCAGGGCTTACGAAGTGCAGGGCATGCCGCTATTCATTACCATGCAGGCATGGATGCTGAAGATCGACGTATAGCTGAACGCCGCTTTCAACTCGAAGATGGATTAATTGTTGTGGCGACAGTGGCATTTGGTATGGGAATTGATAAGCCTGATATTCGATACGTTATTCATGCAGATTTGCCAAAATCTATTGAAAGTTATTATCAAGAAATTGGACGTGCAGGACGTGATGGAGCCCCTGCGGAGACGATGACATTATATGGTGCAGATGACATTCGGTTGCGTAGATCTCAGATTGATGAAGGGTTAGCGCCGCTAGAGCGCAAGCATGCAGATCATGGCCGATTAAATGCTTTACTTGGGCTTGCTGAAGCTCGCCGATGCCGCAGGCGTGTCTTATTGCGCTACTTTGGTGATAATATTGAAACGTGTAATAATTGTGACCTTTGTGATACGCCGCCACAGCTATTTGATGGAACAACGCATGTGCGGATGGCACTATCAGCAATTTTACGGACGGAAGAACGCTTTGGCGCTGGGCATTTAATTGATATTTTACGTGGACAGTTTACTGATAAAGTTCGTCAAAATGGCCATGAAAAATTACCGACTTTTGGAGTAGGTAAGGACTATTCTAAATCTGAATGGCAGGGCGTATTTCGTCAAATGATGGGGTATGATTTAATAAGGCCAGATATGGAACGCTTTGGAGCATTTCGTATGACACACGCCGCAAGGCCTATTTTGCGTGATGAGAAAAAAATTGAACTGCGTAAAGATACAATCATAAAAGAAAAGCGCAGAGTTAAAGTAAAGTCTTTAGTTGCAGAAGAAGATGAAGCATTATTTTCTGCATTAAAATCAAAACGGCGTAGTTTAGCAGAAGTTTTAAATGCTCCAGCTTATGTTGTTTTTGCTGATGCAGTATTAATGGAAATGGCTCAGATTCGCCCTGCTAATATTGATGATTTTGCAAAACTCTCTGGAGTTGGTGCTGTGAAATTAGAGCGTTATAGCAAAGCTTTTCTTGAGGTTATAAATGGTGAAGTATCAGCGCAACATCCCTCTAGGCGGCGCTTAGCAGGGAGAAATTCTGGAACTATATTTGATAGACTACAGGCAGTACAATTAGAATTAATTCATGGTCCATATGGTCATGATAAGCCATTAGTCTGCTCTGCCAGCCTTCTTGCTAAATTTGCTGAAAGCAAGCCTCGTGATATGATAGCAGTTCAACGTATATTGGGTGAGAAAAAAGCAGAACGTTTTGGAAAAGAGTTTTTAAATGCGTTAGAAGATTAAACTTGGCGTCCTGTGCAAGACTGCTATATTCAAAGTAGTCTTAAAGGAAAATAAATATGCTTGCTGTAATTTCTCCAGCTAAAAAACTAGATTTTGAACCAGTATTAGATATTGGTGAAAGTGTCCCAAAGTTTCAAAAAGATGCAAACACTTTGGTTAAAGTTGCACGTAATTTATCCGTATCTGACTTACGAAATATGATGCAAATATCTGAAGATTTAGCTTCTTTGAATCGGAGACGCTTTCAAGCATTTTCTGATGAGCCTGAAACTTATAAGACAAAACAAGCAGCATTTGCATTTGCAGGAGATACTTATACTGGTCTGGATGCTCAAAGTTTTACGAGCCGTGATTTAAGCTATGCCCAGGACCACTTGCGAATTTTATCAGGTCTGTATGGTGTATTGCGTCCATTAGACCGTATTCAACCTTACAGATTAGAGATGGGGCGCAGTTTAGTAACAGATTCTGGCAAAACACTATATGCCTATTGGGATGACCGTATTGGTTCCGAGTTAGACTATGTGTCTAACGGTGTAATAGTTAATTTAGCGTCTAATGAATACTTCAAAGCAGCAGGTAAAAAAATGGCTAGTAGAATTATAACGCCAAGTTTCAAAGAAGAGCGAGACGGAACTTTGAAAATGATTAGTTTTTTTGCTAAAAAAGCACGTGGAGCCATGGCGCGTTATATTGTCCAAAATCGTGTTAAATCTATTGAAGGTTTAAAAGACTTTGATGGTTATGGATATGGATTTCGACCTGATTTATCAGATGAAAATAATTGGGTATTTTCTCGAGTAACTCAGTAAAATTACTGTTAAGGTGCAGAGGGTAATTTTGCATAGCATTTATTTTTTAGTTTGTGATGTATTTAATTAAAAGGGTTTATAGAATGGCAAAAACACGTGTCGCTGTGGAATTTGGTATGGGGACATCCTTGCGAAGAAAAGACTATACAAAAGCTGCTATTAGCGCATTAAAGAATGCATTATGGCATAATTCACTTGGCATGGCTCCTGCTTTTGGTTTTGATAAATCTGCTATGATTGTGGATGTTGAAGTAGCAGTTCAGGATCCAGAAAAAGTTGATTTAGATCAACTTCGTAATATTCTGCCCTATGGCCAAGGTTCATTTAAAGCAATTTTTGGAGGTTTAAATATTCCAAAACCAGAAGGAGGTTTTACTGTGATCGCCAATGCTGCCGTAATTGTATCCTTCGATATGGAGCCTGCTGCATGAAACGTTTAATTCTTGAAATGGGTACTGGCAATGACTTGTATGGAATGGATTATACTAAAGCCGCAAAGCGTGCAGTCGAGGATGCATTTCGTCATTCGACACTAAGTATTTTTCAATCTCTGAAACTGGATACGAATAAAATGCAGGTTCGTGTAACCGTTGGTGTTGTGGAGCCTGAGAAAGTTGATTGTGTGGCGGTGGCAGCTTCCTTACCCCGTGGCATAGCCACTGTAACTGCAGTCAAAGGTGGGCAAAATGTAGATGATCCTGCAAATAGTAGAGCCCATGTTATAGCTACCGCTGCGGTTGAGGCCTTCTATCCAATTAACCCAGCTGATTGGAAGTTGAGCCAATAGTGTATTTAAATATATTCAAAGCCAGTAACTTGAATGAATCTAGCTAATATTAAAAAATATATGACGGCTTGAATATTTCTGAAAGCGACCTTTGATGTCGTTTGTGTGTGCGCGCGAATTGTATTTTCATGAAATTATATCAATAATTTTCACGAAGAGTAGATATTTTGTCTTTAGATTTTTTAAAATCATCAGAAACTTTAGGTATTGATTTGCGTACATTGCGTAAATCACGTGGAATCACTTTGGTTGAGTTATCGAAGAGATTGGGAAGGTCTGTTGGGTGGCTCAGTCAGGTTGAGCGCGATATTTCCTCTCCAAACATTAATGAATTACGCAATCTTGCAAAAGAATTTAACGTACCATTATCTATATTTTTTGGAAAATCTAAAGCCAAAAAAAAAGAAATTGGGCGAATAGTACGTAAATCAACACGCCGTAAGATTGGGGGTGGTGAGATTGGATTAATTGAAGAATTATTATCGCCTGATTTAACTGATGATTTTGAAGTATTGCGATCGGTATTTAAACCAAACGCTAAATTGGAGAGCTTTCTCACGCGGCCAACACAGGAAGTTGGGTATGTTGTTTCAGGTACTCTTATCTTGTGGATTGGTAGTGACAAATTCGAATTGGCACCAGGGGATAGCTTTCGAATACGTGGAGAGCAATTTAAATGGGCAAACCCAAGCTCCGAAAACGCGGTTGTTATTTGGGTAATTGCGCCACCTATTTATTAGGAGAAGCAAATGAAAACAGAATTGTGTGAATGTAGATAGATAGTATTTTGATTATACATTTATTTATAAAAAAATATAATACATACAAAAATAACAATAAACTATGAGGAATATAATATGTCAGATTTTCCAACGACTGCCCGTGTCGTCATCATTGGTGGTGGAGTTGTAGGTACCTCGGCACTTTATCATTTAGCAAAAGCAGGTTGGAAAGATTGTGTGCTTTTGGAAAAAAACGAATTAACTGCAGGTTCTACGTGGCATGCTGCAGGAAATGTTCCTAATTTTGCAGGTTCTTGGGCAGTAATGAATATGCAGCGTTATTCAGCTGAAATGTACCGGACACTTGGTGAGGATGTTGGTTACCCAATGAATTATCATGTTACTGGATCAATCCGCTTAGGGCATTCAAAAGAACGTATGCAAGAATTTGAGCGTGTAGCTGGCATGGGCCGTTATCAAGGTTTAACGATGGATATTTGTACTCCTGAAGAACTAAAAGAAATTCATCCTTTTATTGAAACGCATGATATTGCGGGTGGTCTTTGGGACCCTTTGGATGGTGATATTGATCCTGCTCAGTTAACCCAAGCTTTGGCAACTGGTGCTCGTAAGGAAGGTGGTCATATAGAACGCTTTTGTTCTGTTAATGGAATAGAGCGCGATGGTGATGAATGGATTGTTAAAACCGAAAAAGGTGCAATACGATGTGAATATGTTGCTAATTGTGCTGGTTATTATGCTCAAAGAGTAGGCGAAATGTTCAAACCTTTTGGTGGTCGAACAGTGCCCATGGTTGTTATGTCACACCAATTCTTTCTGACTGAACCAATAGCTGAATTAGAAGCATGGAGTAAAGAAAATGGGCGTAAAGTACCGCTTCTTCGTGACGTTGATTCATCTTATTATTTACGACAAGAAAAAAATGGATTGAACCTTGGTCCATATGAAAGCAACTGTAAGGCACATTGGGTCACTCCCCAGGATCCAATGCCAGAAGATTTTTCATTTCAATTATATCCGGATGATCTGGACCGATTGGAGTGGTACATGGAAGATGCCATGGAGCGATTGCCATTATTGGGCACAGCAGGGATTGGCCGAAATATCAATGGCCCTATTCCATACGCTCCTGATGGCCTCCCAATGATTGGTCCAATGCCAGGCGTAGAAAATGCATTTGAAGCGCATTCTTTTACTTTTGGAATTGCCCAAGGTGGCGGAGCGGGAAAGGTATTATCAGAATGGATTATGCATAGTGAAACTGAATTGGATATGTGGGCGCTTGATCCACGACGCTATACTGATTACACAGATCACGATTATTGTCTGTCCAAAGCTCTAGAAACATACGGTAATGAATATGCTATGCATTTCCCTCATCATGAATGGCCAGCTGGGAGGAATAAAAAACTATCTCCAAACCATGAAGTATTACTAGCTGAAGGTGCTCAAATGGGTGCATATAATGGATGGGAGAGAGCAAATTGGTTTGCAAAGGCTGATGATGATACATCAGAAAAAGTGACGCAGACATGGATGCGTAATGGGCCATGGGCTCAGCGTATTAAAGAGGAAGTCGAAGCTTGCCGTGACGCAGTGGGTGTTTTGGATATGCCAGGCTTTTCTCGATACACATTGGTTGGCAACGGAGCTGCTGATTGGTTGAGATGCCAAATTTCAGGATCCCTTCCAAAAGTAGGGCGAATAAATCTTGGATACTTTGCAGATAGTAGGGGCCGTATAGTAACAGAAGTAACGATTATACGTTTTGGAAATGATGATTTTTTACTAATGACTGCGGCTGTTGCTCAATGGCATGACTTTGAGTTTCTGAAAAAAGCATTGCCTATAGGCGGATCATTGATTTTAAATGATGTGACCAAAGAATACTCAACTCTGTTGCTAACCGGGCCAAAGTCACGTGAAGTTTTAGACAGCATTACAAAAGATGCTGACCTAACAAGAGAATGGTTAACTCACCAAAATGCGATTGTTTCAGGAAAGCCTGCAAAACTATTTCGTATCTCATTTGCAGGGGAATTGGGATGGGAAATTCACTTAAAGTTTGAGGACACGCCTGCTGTGTTTGGAGCAGTAATTAAAGCCGGTGCAAAGCCATTTGGAATGTACGCATTAAATTCAATGCGCCTGGAAAAAGGTTACCGTACTTGGAAAGGTGACTTATCCACTGACTATACATTGCTTGAAGGGGGTATTGAACGATTTATCAACTTTGACAAACCTCAAAACTTCCCTGGCAAAGCAGCATTATTAGCTGAAAAACAGGAGGGTTCAAAAAAAAGATTTGTAACATTAATAGTAGATACAGAGTTTGCTGATGCACCCTACATGTCTACTATTTGGTTTGGCAATGAAGTGGTAGGTGAAACCACTTCAGGTGATTGGGGCTACCGTGTAGGGGCATCTATTGCGTTTGGAATGGTGCGAGCAGACTTATCATCTCCTGGCACTAAACTTGAAGTTGAAATATTTGGCAAACGATGCAATGCAACTGTTCAAAAGGATGAACCATTGTGGGATCCTAAAAATGAAAGAATACGCGGATGAGCATAACTTTATTAGATGGTGGAATGGGGCAAGAATTAGTTGCCCGTGCTGGTTGCGCTACTTCATTATGGTCTGTCCAAGCCTTATTAGATAATCCTGAAATGGTTCGGGCTGTGCATGATAATTATTTTGCAGCAGGAGCAGATGTAGCTACTACAAATACCTACTCAGCTTTGCCGGATAGATTAGAAAAACACGACTTAGGCAGTAAATTAGAAGATCTTCAACGAATTGCTTGCCAAAAAGCGGTAGATGCGCGTGAATTCAATGGGGCTGGTATTGTGGCAGGCTCACTAGGGCCGCAAGGTTTTTCTTATCAGCCTAACTTGGCACCACCAGCTGCGCAGGCAGCAGAAGTATATTTTAATATATGTAAAATACAAACAAACTATGTTGATGTATTTTTAGCGGAAACGATGTCATCTATTGATCAGGCTCGAGGAGCATTAATGGGAACAGATGGCTTTGGAAAGCCAGTATGGTTAGCATTGTCAGTAGACGATTCAGATGGTAAAAAACTTCGATCAGGTGAAAAAATATCAGATATCTTGCCGTTGTTAGAAGAGTATAGTCCAGCTGCTATTTTTGTGAATTGTTCCATACCTGAAGCGGTCTCCGTTGCTGTACCAGAACTTATGTTGTCTGGTATACCTGTCGGGGCATATGCAAATGGTTTTACCAAAATTCCAGCTGAATTTAATAAGATTGGTGCAACTGTAGATATGTTAGAAGCACGCACTGATTTAACTCCTGAAGCATATGCTGATTTTGCGCAGATTTGGATCGATAATGGCGCAACTCTTGTTGGGGGTTGTTGTGAGGTTGGGCCAGCTCATATCTCTGAATTAAAACGGCGTTTTGGATATCTTTAAAATTTTATAAACTGCCTAATAAAATTTTTTATAAAATAATATTTGAAAGAGTATTGCTTAATTAGCTTTTTCAAAATGTTGAGGCTACGCCTTAGTAAGAAAAAATAAAAATTTACAAAGTATGATTTTAGGGGTGTATCGATGAGTAGTGATCTAGATCAAAAAGACATGAAGGTAGATATTATACTATCTGATGGCTTTGTAATGACTGAGCTTTCTGGCGTTGTGGATGTCTTGAGGCTAGCCAATCGAGTAGTTGATAAAAAAATGTTTAATTTTCGATATGTTAGCCCAGAAGCGGGAATCGTTAAATCAAGTGCAGACACGTGGTTAAATGCCGTGGCTTTGCCTAAAGTGCCCGATGCAGATATTGCAGTTTTTTTGGGAAATTCTGACTTAAACTTTACATCACGTGAGATAGAAAAAGCTGTACATAAGTATCGCTATACTGATGCTAAAGTTGTGCTGCTGGCTGAAGCTGCGGCAATATATATATCTGCAAATTCTGATGATGGGTTGGGTCACACAACACACTGGGAAAATCGATTATTATTAGAAGAGCGAAGTGGTCTATACGATATTGCGCCATCAATTGCAGTATCCACTGATAAGATTGTTACATGTGCAGGACTAGTTTCAACGTACGACATTATGTTACAAATAGTTGCTGCTTACTTGTCAAAGGCAAAATTATTAACTGTATCTAGTATTTTGCTATTAGATAAAGTGCGATCCTTTGAGACACGTCAACCAGGAGCAATGGACGCGCTCAGCGCTGGTAAGGATAGTCATATCGATCAAGCAATCAAAATGATGCAATCTAATATTGAAGAGCCTCTAAAAACAACAGAGTTAGCAAAAGTTCTCGGCCAGACTACAAGATCTTTAGAACGTCAGTTTTTACGCCACTTAGGCCGTAGCCCTGGCCGGTTCTATAGAGAATTAAGATTGATTAGAGCTCAAAATTTTCTAGTAAATACAGACATGAGTATTTTAGAAATTGCTGCGGCATGTGGATTTGGGAGTAATTTTGGTAAAATTTACAAAGCATATTATGGTAAAACGCCACGTGAGACGCGAAAAGAGCGTTTGGTCTAGTTAAAGGAAAAAATATGACAAATATCCCTAAAGTTGCGCGAGTAGTAATTATTGGTGGTGGTGTGATTGGGTGTTCAGTTGCCTATCATTTAATCAAAAAAGGTTGGAAGGATGTTGTTTTACTTGAACGTAAACAATTGACTTCTGGCACCACATGGCATGCGGCTGGTTTGATTGCGCAGTTACGTGCCACTGCAAATATGACAAGATTAGCTAAATATTCGCAAGAGCTATATGGAAATTTAGAGCAAGAAACAGGTGTTTCTACAGGGTTTAAGCGGTGTGGTTCAATCACGGTTGCATTGACAAATGAGAGAAAAGAAGAAATTTTTAGACAAGCAGCAATGGCACGTGCTTTTGGTGTTGAAGTTGAAGAAATTTCACCAGCTGAAGTAAAAGCTAAATATGAACATTTAAATATTGATGGTGTTAAAGCAGGCGTTTGGCTGCCTCTAGATGGCCAGGGTGATCCGGCAAATATTACCCTAGCGCTTGCAAAAGGTGCTCGTAATGGTGGGGCGTTAATCTGTGAAAATATAAGTGTGACTGGCGTTACAAAAAGTGGGAGGCGTGTGACAGGCGTCAATTGGGAATCCAAGAATGAACAAGGTCACATTAAAGCAGACATGGTTGTAAATTGTGGTGGAATGTGGGGACATGAAGTTGGCCGTATGGCTGGAGTTAATGTACCACTTCATGCGTGCGAACACTTTTATATCGTAACAGAAGCGATAGAAGGGCTTACACAGATGCCTGTTCTTCGTGTCCCAGATGAATGTGCTTACTATAAAGAAGATGCAGGTAAGTTTTTATTAGGTGCTTTTGAACCTATTTCGAAGCCATGGGGTATGGCTGGTATACCAAAAGACTTTGAATTTGATCAATTACCAGAAGATTTTGATCATTTTGAACCTATTTTAGAAGCTGCTTGTGAGCGTATGCCAAAGCTTGCTGAAGCTGGAATCCATACATTTTTTAATGGACCTGAAAGCTTTACACCTGATGATGCATATCATCTAGGACTTGCACCTGAAGTGGAAAATTTTTGGGTAGCAGCGGGGTTCAACTCAATAGGAATTCAGTCTGCGGGTGGTGCCGGTATGGCACTGGCAGAGTGGATGGATAGTGGTGCAAAACCATTTGATTTAGGTGATGTAGATATTTCACGTATGCAACCTTTTCAAGGTAACAAAAAGTATTTATATGAGCGATCCAAGGAAACATTGGGACTTCTTTATGCTGACCATTTCCCGTTTTTACAAAAGAAAACTGCGCGTGGTGTCCGGCGCACACCTTTTCACCAACAGTTATTAAATCAAGGTGCCGTTATGGGTGAGCTAGCGGGTTGGGAGCGTGCTAACTGGTTTGCAAATAAAGGCCAAAAAGCTTCTTATGAATATTCATGGAAACGACAAAATTGGTTTGAAAACTCTGCTAATGAACACCGTGCCGTACGCGAAAATGTAGGCATGTATGATATGTCTTCATTTGGAAAAATACGAGTTGAAGGCCGTGACGCAACAGTATTCTTAAATTATGTTGCGGGGGGGCAGTATGATGTTCCTGTAGGTAAAATTGTTTATTCACAATTTCTAAATAATACAGGTGGAATTGAGGCGGATGTAACTATTACGCGAGTTAGTGAAACCGCTTATTTAGTGGTGACCCCTGCTGCAACACGTCTGGCTGATCAGGTTTGGTTACAACGCCATGCTGGTAACTATAATGTTGTGATCACAGATATGACGGCAGGTGAAGGTGTATTGGCGGTAATGGGCCCTAATAGCCGAAAGTTACTTGAGGCAGTTAGTCCTAATTCGTTTGATAATGTCATAAATCCTTTTGGCACCTCTCAAGAAATCGAGCTTGGTATGGGTTTAGTTCGAGTGCACCGTGTGACTTATGTGGGAGAACTTGGCTGGGAAGTTTATGCTAGCGCTGATCAGGCTGGGCACATTTTTGAAACGTTATATGAGGCGGGTAAAGATCTAGGTTTGAAGTTATGTGGAATGCATATGATGGATAGCTTGCGTATTGAAAAAGGCTATCGTCATTTTGGACATGACATAACATGTGAAGATCATGTGCTGGAAGCAGGGCTTGGGTTTGCAGTTAAAACTGAGAAAACAAATTTTATTGGGCGTGATGCAGTTTTACGGAAAAAAGAAAGTGGCTTGGAAAGACGTTTAGTACAATTTATTTTGAATGATCCGGAACCATTACTCTATCATAACGAACCGATCTTGCGTGATGGAAAATTGATTGGATATTTAAGTTCAGGGAGTTATGGGCATACATTAGGTGCTGCCATTGGTTTAGGATATGTTCCATGTAAAGGTGAAGAAATTGCAGATATTTTAGCTTCATCATATGAAATTGATGTTGCTGGAATTCGTGTGAAAGCCACTCCAAGTTTAAAGCCATTATATGATCCAAAATCTGAACGTGTAAAAATCTGATAATAAAAAGCTAAATACACTAATTATATCATAAGATTAAAAGACATTCGTGACACGACCACCTTTTAATCTTATGTAAGGTTTATGGATTTTTTTATATATGAGCCTCCGCTTGATCCCTTGAGTATTTTATATGTTGACCAAGATATTTTAGTTGTGGATAAGCCATCAGGATTATTATCCGTCCCAGGTAAAAGTCTTGAACATCGTGATTGTTTAGAGACGAGAGTTCGCACGCAGTTTAATGGTGTATTATTAGTTCATAGATTAGATATGGATACTAGTGGGGTAATGATTTTTGGCCTTAACAAAAATTCACAACGCGATCTGAGTTTACAGTTTGAAAAGCGCACTACTGAAAAAACATATGAGGCTAGAGTGGTTGGGGTAATATCAGAAGATAGTGGTTGCATAGATTTACCATTAATTGTTGATTGGCCAAACAGGCCATTGCAAATGGTTGACTTAGAAAATGGAAAACAAGCAAAAACTGACTGGCGAGTCATAAAAAGAGAAGCAGATTCTACCCGAATAGAATTAAATCCTAAAACAGGACGCAGCCATCAATTACGGGTGCATATGCTTGAAATGGGGCACCCAATTATAGGAGATAGATTTTATGGTACGGATTATGAAATAAGCTTAGCTGATCGCCTACAGTTACATGCTCTACATTTAAAGATATGTCACCCTGGTAGTGGTACATTAATGCGATTTACATCCCCAGTACCATTTTGAATATTAAGAAGAGATAATATTAAATTTAGATTTAATAAATTTTTGCAGTAAATATAATATATCTAAATATTAATTTTTCAAACTTTTCCAGCATGGCACTTGCCGCTAGTTGGTTGACACGATATTTGGAAGATAACCAAAGGAGAAGCTATGACAATTGATCCCGTAAAATTAACTGCTGACTTAGTGCGCTGTGCTTCAGTTACTCCTGAGGAGGCGGGGGCTTTAGTTTTGTTAGAGGAATTATTATCTAATGCTGGCTTTATATGTAATCGAGTAGACCGTGGAGAAATAAGTAATCTTTTTGCGCGATGGGGAGAGGGTCGTACGCTAGGCTTCAACGGGCATACAGATGTTGTACCTATTGGCTCTTTAGGGGACTGGACTGTAGATCCGTTTGGAGCTGAGATTAAAAATGGTTTTTTATATGGGCGTGGTTCAACAGATATGAAATCTGCTGTTGCAGCATTTGCATCCGCTGCAATTGATTTTATAAATGATACACCTCCCGATGGCTCAATTGTTATTGCCATTACTGGTGATGAAGAAGGGGTAGCGCAAGACGGTACTCTAGCCCTGTTGGACTGGATGTCTTCTAATAATCAGACTATTGATCATTGTATTGTTGGAGAGCCCACATGTCCTAACATTATGGGCGAGATGATGAAGATTGGTCGCCGTGGATCGATGACAGCCTATTTCACAGCGCGTGGAGTTCAGGGGCATTCAGCTTATCCTCACCGCGCGAAAAATCCATTACCAGCAATGGCTAAATTAATATGTAATTTAGCAAATTATAAATTGGATGATGGTACAGAACACTTTGACGCCTCGACTTTGGCTGTTACAACTATAGATACTGGTAATTTAGCAAATAATGTAATCCCTGCAGAGGCGAAAGCAACTGTAAATATTAGATTTAATGATGCTCATAATTCAAATGAGTTAACTGCTTGGTTACTGAGTGTTGTAGGTGCAATTTCTGACGATACTGGCATTGAAATTGATACGAAAGTTCAAGTTTCTGGAGAGAGTTTTGTAACTCCACTTGGTAAATTTTCAGATCTAGTTTCAAATTCTGTTTATGAGGAAACAGGATTACACCCAGAGGCTTCAACTTCAGGAGGAACATCTGATGCTAGGTTCATTAAAGATTATTGTCCTGTTGTGGAATTTGGTTTGGTTGGCAAAACAATGCACCAAGTAGATGAGCGTGTATCTGTTGAACAGATAAATAAATTAAAGCTAATTTATACCAGAATCATGAAAAATTATTTCACGTGATTAAAGGCCATCTTTTTATTATGGTTAAAGAGCCAAACCCAGGGCGTGTTAAAACCCGCCTTGGTCGCAGCATCGGCATGACTAACGCTGCTTGGTGGTTTCGGCATAATGCGCAATCTTTGATTAGAAAATTATCAGCTGATACTCGGTGGAAAACCATATTAGCAGTCTCACCTGATATAGGTGGGTTAACCAGCAGGGTTTGGCCAAATCATTTACCTCGTTGGCCTCAGGGAGGTGGCGATCTTGGAAGCCGAATGGGTAATATCTTTCGCAACGCACCTAAAGGCCCTATTGTGATTATTGGTGCTGATATTCCTAATATAAAGCCTGGATTTATCAATGATGCGTTTGATGCATTAGGCAACCATGAAGCTGTGGTTGGACCTGCGTTAGATGGTGGGTATTGGTTGATCGGTCTAAAGCGTGGGGCAACGCCTATCCCAAATTTGCTATTTAAAGGAGTATGCTGGTCTAGTGAAACTACTTTGTCAGACACTTTAAATAGTTTAGGTGCGAATAAGGTAAAGCATATTGTTCAACTTCGGGATGTTGATACTGTTGATGATCTTTATCATTTTTAAAATAAGAGTGGAATATCATAACAAAAGCCAATGACCTCATTCAATGAACATGTTAGATAAAAGTTATGAGCAAAATTCCCTCCAAAGAAGACATTTTGAAATGGGTGCAAGAGCATCCTGACAAAGCGTCAAAACGTGACATTTCTAAAGCCTTCAGTGTAACTGGTAGTGCGAGAATTGAATTAAAACGTATGCTTCGTGAGCTGCGAACTGATGGACTAATTGCAGGAAATAGAAGTGCATTTCGCGGTGCTGGAGAATTGCCACCAGTGTCTGTACTGCGAGTGTCTGAGCAAGATAGTGCAGGTGAGCTTTGGGCTGAGCCTGCTGAATGGGACGGGGATGATGAGCGCCCACGTATCTTATTTGTGCCAAAAGTTGGTGACGTTGTATTGTCTGTTGGTGACAGAATATTATGTAGAATTTCACCAATTGAAGGACAGGACCATAAGCTAGAGGCAAGATTAATTCGGCGTATTGGATCTGGACCTGATTTGGTAATTGGTATTTACCGATTGGGGTCAGAGGGTGGCCGGCTAGTACCTGTTGATAAAAAGAACTCTCGAGAATTTAACATTGCAAGTAGGGATGCCAATAACGCTAAAGATGGTGAACTGGTTGAAGCTGAACAAATTGGGCCAAAAGCGCGTATGGGGCTAGCATCTGCTCGTATTCTTGAAGTGCTTGGTGATCCAATGGCGCCTCGTTCAATTTCTTTAATTGCTATTCACCAACACGAAATACCTGATCACTTTCCTAATAATGTTATTCTTGATGCGGAAGCCGCTAAGCCTGTGGAATTAGGCAAGAGGACTGATTTACGTGATCTGCCGCTGTTTACTATAGATCCATCAGATGCGCGCGATCATGATGATGCCATTTGCGCAATACCTGATGACGACGTCAACAATAAGGATGGTCATATTGTTTGGGTCGCTATAGCTGATGTAGCGCATTACGTGCGCCCAGGAACTAGTCTGGACGCAGAGGCCCGCAAACGTGGCAATTCTTCGTATTTCCCTGATAGAGTTGTTCCAATGCTGCCTGATGCCCTATCGGGTGACTTATGTTCCCTTCATGAAGGTGTGGACAGAGCATGTATGGCTGTTAGAATTAAGTTGAGTAACAAGGGTATTAAACTAGGACATGAATTCCATCGTGGCCTAATGCGTTCACCAGCATCATTATCATATGAACAAGCGCAAGCTGCCTTTGACGGTAGGTATGATGAAGCTACAAGACCTCTTGCGGGAGCACTTTCTAACTTATTTTTTGCTTATCAAAGCTCTATAAGGGCGCGTGAAGAACGTCAGCCTTTAAATCTTGATCTCCCAGAGCGCAAAATTATCCTTTCGGAAGAGGGAGCTGTTTTGTCTATTGATTTTAGAACTAGGTTTGATGCTCATAAGTTAGTCGAAGAATTTATGGTTACTGCTAACGTTTGTGCTGCGGAAACATTAGAAGCTAAAGATAAAAACTTATTATACCGCGTTCACGAAGAACCATCACCAGAAAAGCTTGAGGGACTGCGTGAAGTTGCTGAGGCATCTGGATTAGAACTTGCAAAAGGGCAGGTATTAAAAACTCAACATTTAAATAAATTATTGGCTGCAGCAGAAAATACTGAAGATTCTGAAATTATAAATATGACTGTTTTACGCTGTATGGCACAGGCATATTATGCACCAAATAACTTTGGTCATTTTGGATTAAATTTACGACGCTATGCTCACTTTACTAGTCCAATCCGACGTTATGCTGATCTAATAGTACACCGTGCATTAGTATCAGTGCATGACTTTGGGGATGATGGACTTAGCAGTGAGGAAGAGGCGGTCTTAAAGGAAACGGGAGAGTGGATTTCTACAACGGAGCGCCGCTCTATGCTTGCTGAGCGTGATACTACAGACCGATATTTGGCGGCATTCTTAGCTGACCGTATTGGTGTTGAATTCACAGGGCGTGTTTCAGGTATTGCCAAATTTGGCTTGTTTGTGAAGCTTGATGATACGGGTGCGGATGGAATCATACCTTTATCAAAACTGGGACGAGAATATTGGCATTATGATGATCGTAATCGCACTCTTAAAGGTGATGATAGCGGCCGCATTATTGCAATTGGTATGCCATGCAAAGTTGCATTAGTTGATGCAACTGCTGTAACGGGAGGCCTTACACTAGAGATGCTTGAACTAAATGGTAATGAAATGCCTAAGGGTTCTGGTCGGCAAACTAGCCATAAAGGCCGCCTAATAACCCGCTCTAAGGATAAAGGTAAACGAAAAAAAAACCGTTGATAGACAGTATATTTTAAAACTTATGTTTTTAACAATTGGCGCAATTATGCCAATTTGAATAGGTGTATTGTTTTAGGGAGATGCGTGCATTAGATTATACTAAAAATGAATAATTGTCTCGAGCAGGAGAGTAATAAATGCTAAAATTTTCAGCGACTTTGGCTTTGAGTCTGTTTGTTTTGGTAATGCCTGTAAACGCTAAAAACTCTCAATTAGGGCAATATCAAGTAGCCCAAAGTCAGAGCGGTTTTCAACTTTGGGTAAAATCATTTCGCCAAGATGCATTGTTGAATGGTATTAGTGCCAATACGCTTAATGATGCATTTGAGGGCGTCTTGTTAAACGACCGCGTTGTACAGTTAGATAGAAAACAGGCTGAGTTTTCACGCCAAATTTGGGATTATCTAGATACTGCAACATCACCAAAACGTGTTGTAGATGGACAAGCCAGTTTTAATATTCAGGCAAATATTCTAAATCAAATAGAGAAAAAATATAAAGTTGATGCTGAAGTAATAGTCGCAATTTGGGGGCTAGAAACTTCGTATGGCCAACGAATGGGAAATATTAATATTATAGAAGCCCTAGCAACTCTTGCATATGATGGCCGGCGTGAAAAGTTTGGACGGCAACAATTAATGGAAGCGCTAAAGATTATACAACGTGGCGATATTACACCTGATAAAATGATGGGTTCTTGGGCAGGCGCTATGGGGCATACTCAGTTCATACCAACAAGCTATCAAGCCTACGCACAAGATTTTACTGGTGATGGAAAGCGAAATGTTTGGGATCCTGCGGATCCATCAGACGCCCTAGCTTCAACAGCAAATTACCTTGCTAAATTTGGGTGGAAAAATAATCAACCATGGGGAATAGAAGTAATATTACCTGCAGGATTTAATTATAGAAATGCTGATCTTGAAGTTAAAGCGACACCATCTCGCTGGACAGAGTTAGGTGTTAGAACCATCAAAAATAATAAGATCCCAAACCATGGCGAAGGTTCAGTATTTCTTCCAGCTGGCGCTAAGGGCCCTGCTTTTATTGTATTCAAGAATTTTTTTGTAATTAAACGTTATAATAATTCAAACTCTTACGCGATGGCCGTGGGGCACCTAGCTGACCGTATCTTAGGTGAGTTACCGTTTCAACGTGAATGGCCCCGCGGGCCCGGTGCACTAAAGCTGAAAGAAAAAGTTGAAGTACAGAAGCTGTTAAACCAAATAGGATATGACGTTGGTGAGCCTGATGGTATCATTGGTCCAAATTCAAGAAAATCAATTAGAAAGTATCAAATTATATTAGGTTTGACCCCTGATGGCCTTGCTAATAAAGAGTTTTTAATTGAATTGCGCAAGGCGCGCGAATGAAATTAGGTTCCCCAAACTTCAGACTGCATTTCTCTTAATCTACTTGCTGTACGGTTGAATTCAAAGGAACCAATACCATCTTTGTACAATTCTTCCACTTCTGCATCTGCGCTTATTATGACCTTAATACTACCCTCATATAAAGTATCAATAAGTGTGACAAACCTCTTAGCTTGGTTGCTATTATCCTTCCCTAATTGGGGTACATTAGTTATCATTAATAAATCTATTGATTTGGCAATTACTAAGTAATCTCCTGGACCTAAAGCTTTATTGCATAAATCAGCAAAGCTTGCGCGGGCGATACCATTAACATGAAAAGGAATCTCAATTTTACGTTTTTTTTGGGTTAAGATAAGAGGTGTAGACTTTCCACGCGATAGGGTTTCCCACAGCTGTTCAATTTTCTGATGAGTTTCTTCGTTTAAGGGATAAAAATAAACAATATTACCATTTATATTATTTTGACGATGATCAGTGTCGCTATCTAAATTCAAAGTAGTAAGCCTTTGTCCGATCATTTTGATAAATGGTAAAAATAATGAACGATTTAACCCACTTTTATATAAATCATTTGGATGTCTATTAGATGTTGTTACAATAATAACACCTGAATCTAATAAAAATTCAAATAAACGACCAACTATCATTGCATCCGTAATATCTGTTATTTGAATTTCATCAAAACATAGTAGATCAACTTCAGAGATAATCTTTTCTGCAACTGGACGAATGGCATCTTCAACACCCGTTTGTCTTACTTCATACAGACTTTGATGAATTGATTGCATGAATTCATGGAAGTGCACACGACGCTTTCTTGTTACTGGAGATGCTTCAAAAAATAAATCCATTAACATAGACTTACCTCGGCCAACTCCACCATAAATATATAGCCCCTTTGGGCGTGGTGCTCTTATACCAAATAAACCAGATAATAGCCATTTTGATCGAGGCTTATAGCCATCAATCTCTATTGCTAAGTCTTGTAAGGCTTGAAGTGTTTTTAGTTGATTATTGTCTGAAACCAAAGTGCCAGATAAGACCCGTTGATTGTAAATATCTATTGGTTTCATATTACCCAGCCCCAAAAACCCATTGACCCTAACTAGCAATTTTATAAAGCTGGCACAACCAAAGAGGTAATTACATGCAACCACATAATTCTAAATTAATTACACCTGTTCTAATTGCTTCGTCATTAATATTAATGATTGGTTTTGGTATCCGAGCATCGTTTGGGGTCTTTCAGATTCCAGTAGCAGATCAGTTTTTTTGGGCGCGCACTGAATTTTCAATGGCTATCGCTATTCAAAACCTAGCATGGGGTGTTGGCCAACCCATATTTGGGGCAATTGCAGAGAAGATTGGTGATCGTAAGGCAATTTTATTAGGTGTGATTTTTTATGCTGTGGGACTAATATTATCTAGTTATGCGATTAGCCCTGGGCAGCATCAATTTTATGCTCTCTTCGTTGGCTTTGGCGTAGCTGGTACTGGATTTGGTGTAGTTTTAGCGATCGTGGGTCGGGCTGCATCAGATGAAAACAGATCTATGGCATTAGGGATAGCGACTGCTGTTGGTTCTGTTGGTCAGATTATAGGCCCCCCAGCGGCTGAATACCTTTTAGGCCATTTCAATTGGTCAATTGTATTTCTAATTTTTGCAGGGATAATTATCTCAACTTTAGTACTGCTACCTGTACTTAAAGCACCTGTAAAAAACAGTACTGAAAGTTTAGAAGAAACATTAGGCCAAATTCTAAAAAAAGCTTTTTATGATCCTAGTTTTACCTTAATTTTTCTTGGTTTTTTTTCATGTGGTTTTCAGTTAGCTTTTGTTACAGCTCACTTTCCAGCATTTGTAACTGAGATGTGTGGTCCAATTTCTAGTGGGGGGCTGCTTTCTGGTATTGGTGTAAACACTACCAGCGCGTTGGGTGCATTTGCAATTGCACTAATTGGTGCAGCAAATATTGTAGGAACAATTACAGCGGGTTATTTTGGTAAATATTATAAAAAGAAAAACCTATTAGCGATTGTTTATACTGGACGAACAGTAATCGCCATTATCTTTATTATGGTCCCAATGACGCCATTAACAGTTGTCACGTTCTCAATCACTATGGGCCTATTATGGCTAGCTTCTGTACCGTTAACCTCTGGCTTAGTAGGTTACATTTATGGCTTACGATATATGGGAACTTTATATGGAATAGTTTTCTTTAGCCATCAATTAGGATCATTTTTAGGGGTTTGGCTAGGTGGCGCATTGTATGACGCTTATGGAAATTATAATACTGTTTGGTGGGTTGGAATAGGTGTTGGTGCGTTTAGTGCAATTGTTCATTTACCTATTCGCGAAATTCCACTAGGCAGACGTATAAAAATATAATTTTTTATTCATAAAAATTTATGCCTGTAGAGTTTAATTACTAAGCAATAATTTTAATGCCGTTGCTATACAGATAGTGACTAGTAGTGGCTTAATGATTTGCGCCCCTTTTTTCATAGCCAAGCGCGCGCCAAGTGTACTGCCAATAATCTGCCCTGCTGCCATTAAAAATCCAACCTTCCAAGAGATAGCACCAATAAGTGCAAACCCAATAAATCCACCAAAATTTGATGCAAAATTAAAAAATTTTGTTTGTGCAGTGGCTTGTAAAATACCCATGCCGCCAAGACTTAACAGCATTAGCATGTAAAATGATCCTGCACCTGGACCAAAAATACCATCGTAAAACCCTACTACTGGTAATAAAAAACTAGTTAAAATAAGAGTTGGTATAAGTGGTTTTCTCCTTAAATCTGTTAAGTTTGGTGATAATGCAAAATATTGGTGATAATGCAAAATAAAGTGCAACTCCAATTAGGATAAAGGGAAATGCATAAGTTAATGCTTCTTGTGGAATGTATGATGCAGTAAGTGCTCCAGCTGAGGATGCTGCAAAACATAGGAAAGCAATTGGCCATAAAGCCCGCAAATCTAAATGCCCTTTAGCGGCAAATGTTATGGTTGCTGAAGCTGTTCCAAACAAACCTTGAAGCTTATTTGTTCCTATTGCAGTTAATGGTGGGACCCCAGCAATTAACATTGCGGGAAGTGATATAAGTCCCCCACCCCCGGATATTGCATCAAAGAAACCAGCGCAGAGTCCCACAAAAAAAGTATCACCAACAGGCTAACAGTGATTTCGGTCATATTTTAGAATTATCCAATATGGTGTTTACCACGTTTATCTGCGAGCTCTACTTGTCTTTGCCGTTCCCTAAACCTCTTTTTTCGCTCGGGGCCATTAGTATTGATACATAGGTGACAAGATACACCCTTTTCAAATTCAGAACGATTAAAGGCATCTGGAGCAAGCGGCATTCGACAGGCATAGCACAGCTTATACTTACCTTCTTCCAAGCGATGCTTGACCGATACACGAGCATCAAAAACAAAGCATTCACCATCCCACTTGCTATCTTCTTGTGGCACATCTTCTAGATATTTTAATATGCCACCCTTTAAATGATAAACATCTTCAACACCTTCGTTTATAAGATAATTAGTAGATTTTTCACACCGAATGCCACCTGTGCAAAACATTGCAATGCGCTTATTCTGAAATTTATTTTTATTTTTTCCCCACCATTCAGGAAACTCTCCAAAACTTTTAGTTTCTGGGTCAACGGCCCCTTCAAATGTTCCAATAGCAACTTCGTAATCATTACGTGTGTCTATCACTACAACGTCTTCTTGCAAAATGAGGTTATTCCAATCAGATGCTTCAACGTAGTTTCCAACATTTAAAGTTGGGTCAACATCGGGCTGGCCCATTGTTACTATTTCTTTCTTTAATTTCACTTTCATACGCTTAAATGGGGTTCCCGAGGAATGGCTTTCCTTGTGTTCCAAATTGGAGCAACCTGGCCATGCGCGTAGATGCTTTAAAACAGCATCGATCCCAGTACGTGATCCAGCTATGGTGCCATTGATACCTTCAAATGCTAATAGCAAAGAGCCCTTAATTCCTTGAGAATTACAGATTTCAATAAGTGGTGCTTGCAAATTTTTATGATCTGAAAGTTTTGTAAAATGATAAAGGGCTGCAATAACTATATTAGACATTTTTCACCTATCAATTAGATCAGATTAATGGCCACCAATTTTGCCAGCTGAAATTCCATAGTCAGTTGCAATACGATAACTTGGATCGTCGTCCATATCAACAATGAGTTGGCCTGCTTTGGCCAACAGTGCATGGCAATCACGTGATAAATGTCGCAACATTAATTTTTTTCCTGCTGCTTCATATTTGGCTGCAACTGCATCAATAGCCTGTAATGCGCTATGATCAACAACACGAGAACCATTAAAATCTATGATTATTGTAGCAGGATCATTTTCAGGTTCAAATAATTCCTGAAAGCGCGTGCTAGATCCAAAAAATAAGGGCCCTGATAGTTCGTATACAATGGCACCTTTTTCAGTTTCAGAGAGGCGAGTGTGAACTTGAATTTGTGCTGCAGCATTCCATGCATAGACTAGTGCAGAAATAATGACCCCAACAAATACAGCAATTGCCAAATTGAATAATACTGTCACAGCAGTAACTACTAAAATTACTAAAATATCTGATACGGGGATACGGCCCATCAGTTTTATTGATTGCCAAGCAAATGTACCAATAACAACCATAAACATTACTCCAACTAAAGCCGCTAAAGGAATTAAATCAATAATTCCACTTGCAAATAATATAAATGAAAGGAGAAATAATGCTGCGGCGATGCCCGCTAGCCGTGTTCGCCCGCCAGAGTTTACATTAATCATTGATTGCCCAATCATAGCGCAACCACCCATGCCTCCAAAGAGGCCAGTGACAATATTTGCACCGCCTTGGGCCAGACATTCCTGGCTGGCGCCACCTTTTTTGCCAGTTATGTCACCAACAAGGTTTAGGGTTAGGAGACTTTCAATCAAACCAATAGATCCTAATATTAATGCGTATGGTAAAATAATATAAAGTGTTTCAAAGGTAAAAGGAATAATTGGAATGGCAAATGTGGGAAGGCCACCTTTAACAGAACTCAAATCACCAACACTTAGTACGTTAATGTCAAATATGATAACTAAAGCTGCAACTAAAGTGATAGCTAATAACGGTGCAGGAATTGCACGTGTAATTTTTGGGGTAATCCAAATTAAGAGCATTGTTAATGCAACTAAAGCTAAGGTAATCCATAAGGTAGCTCCAGTCATCCAAACATGATGCCCACTACTATCTTTTATTTGGAAAAAATCCATTTGAGCCCAAAAAATCACAATTGCTAAACCGTTAACAAATCCTAACATAACTGGATGAGGAACAAGGCGCATAAATTTCCCTAGTTTAAAAACACCAGCTAGAACTTGAAAAATTCCCATAAGTACAACCGTAGCAAATAGATACTGGACACCATGCTCAGCAACTAAAGCAACCATAACAACAGCTAATGCACCAGTGGCACCTGAAATCATACCAGGGCGGCCACCAAATATGGCAGTAATTAGGCCTACAATAAACGCAGCATGCAACCCAACCAATGGCGCGACACCTGCTACAAAAGCAAAGGCTATTGCCTCTGGCACTAATGCAAGAGCAACGGTTAATCCGGATAAAATATCTGTTTTAGCCTGGATCGGCGTTAGGGGTGTATCGTTTGGGCTACGATCCGGGGTCCGTAAGCGGCGCGTAAAATCAGCAATTGTCGTAAACTTAGCCATTTCATATTCCTTACGGAGAGTTTTTTGCCTTCTAGGGGGTTTTTTCCAAAACTTAAAGACCCAAAGACACTCACTTAACTTTAGTTAATAATTTCGAGAGATAATATGACCTGAGAGATTACTGATGCTTTATAAATAAAGATTACACAAATTTCTAATTATCGGTAACGCGCCCACGAAGTGCTTTGACATGCCCCCTTTTTGTTTTTGTGTCCACCCTTCGGCGTTGTGATGCTCTAGTTGGTTTAGTTTTAATTCGATACTTTGGGCGTTTGGTAGCTTCAACAATTAGCTCTATTAACTTCTCTTGTGCTAAAGCGCGGTTCATTGGCTGCAATCGGTGTTTTTCAGCTGTAATAATAATTGCGCCATCTTTGGTCCACTTTCTCCCAGCTAACTTTTTTAATCGTATTTTTACATACGCTGATAAGTTAGGAGAACGCTCTGCTTCAAATCGCAGCTCAACGGCTGATGAAACTTTATTTACATGCTGACCTCCCGGGCCAGAAGAGCGTATAAAGCTCTCTGTAATTTCCCAGGGTTCAATTTGGATTGTATCAGTAATTTTAATCATAATACTTTATAATAAATGAAAAAGCCCACATCAAGGGATGTGGGCTTCTCTCAAGATTTAGAGGTGGCAAGCAAAACCAAAGCAGGTTTTGTAGCCAGATAATAAATTTGGGGGGCTGCCCCCTAACGTCTTACCTCGCTCGTAGCCTTAACCAGCTGCTCTGTTTTCTTAATAATCATGGGCACCTCCTTTCGATTGTTTCTTTTGACCAGGGCGTTTCTGCCCGGTATTTAAATCATGCAACGACTTTACCAAAAAGCCAAACGATTTTTTATAAAGTACGTATAATAAATTAAAACGCCCACTCAAAAATGAGTAGGCGTAAAGTTTAAACCTATTTTTCAGTTTTGGTCCAGATCATATCAGTTTCATTTTGCAAACGAATTACTAGCAAGCGAAATGGTATTAAGGCAATCAAAGCTAGGCAAAGCTTAACTAACCAATCAGCAACGCCTAACGATACCCATAGAGGTACAATCGGGCCTTGCCCCAACAAAGGCATTACTTCATTTGCCCAAGACACATCATTTGTAGGCTCTAACGCAGCAAGTGTTGTAGAAAATGCTATCGTAAAAAATAAAGCTGTATCTAAAGAAGATCCAACTAAAGTTGATGCCAAGGGCGCGCGCCACCACTTACCTTCACGCATTTTATTGAATACGAATACGTCTACCAGTTGCGCAACTAAAAATGCAGTGCCAGATCCTATTGCAATGCGAAGTGTTACATATGGCCCATATTCACCCATAATTTGCGTACCAATGAACGAACAGAAAATACCAACTAAAAAGCCAGTAAGAACAACTTTTCTAGCTTGTTGTGCGCCATATAATCGGTTCATTAGATCAGTAATAAGAAAGGCAAACGGATAAGTGAAAGCCCCCCATGTTAACCAATTTCCCATTAGAAATTGGACAAGAATGTTCGAGGCTACAACTATAGTAGCCATGGCTATAACGCCAAAGATAATTCCACGGTTCATCATAAACTCCGTTTTGAAAAGGTTGCGGATACTTTGCCCAGTACGGGCAATGAGCTCGTAACTGCTTTCACAATATTTAGCAACCAACTATCCAAAATTTTTAAGATAGTTAAGGGGACGTTCTAAAGTGGCCTGTTCAGACCTTTCAGCAAAATACTTTATACGGACTTTAGTGTTAGTTTAAATGCCAACAGCGATAACAGCTTTCGCTATAGTTTCTATTTTCTCTTCTGTGACGCCTGCAATATTTAGTCGGCTGTCGAAAACCATATAAATTCCATACTCATCGCGTAATTTGTTAACTTGATCTTCGGTTGCGCCAAGGCGTGAAAACATTCCACGGTGTTCTGCAAGGAAACCAAAGCGATCAGACCCACATTCAACACGTAAAGCCTCAGCCAATTTCTTACGTGCGCTCAACATACCTAATCGAACATCTTCTAACTCTGCCACCCAATTAGCTCGCAGTTCTGTGTCTGTTAATACCATAGTAACTAAACGAGCACCGTGGTCTGGTGGAAAACTAAAATTTTGACGATTAACATAAGATAGATTTCCCTGTGTAATCTCGCTAGTGTCTGGATCTGCTGAAATCGCCATTACTAATCCACACCGCTCTCGATAAATACCAAAATTCTTTGAACAGCTGGATGCTATAAACATTTCTGGGAATTTGCCTGCTAATAAGCGAGTTCCAAATGCGTCTTCTTCTAAGCCTTCCCCAAATCCTTGATACGCAATATCGATGAACGGAATTGCTTCTTTTTCTAGAAGTAGATCTGCTATTAAGCCCCATTGCGTTTTGTTTAGATTTGCACCAGTTGGATTGTGACAGCAACCATGCAGAACAACAACATCACCCTTTGAGACGTTGGATAGATCTGATATCATGCCTTCAAAATTAACTGAGCGTGTATAATTGTCAAAATAGCCATATTTTGCAAACGGCATGCCAAGATGTTTTGCTATAGATAAATGATTGCCCCATGTTGGATCACTAAACCAAATTGTAGGATTAGCACCTGTTAATTTGACAAGTTCTAGCACATGGTGAATAGCGCCTGTGCCACCTGGTGTAGCACAAAATGAAATGCGATCACGATCAACACTATTAGATAAAACAAGATCAGCCATTGCAGTGTGAAAGCCACCATCGCCTATCATTGCTGTATATGTTTTTGTGGTTTCAGCGTCCCATAACCGCTTTTCGGCTTCCTTAATTGCTCGCATAACAGGCGTATTGCCATTTGCGTCTTTGTACACACCAACACCTAGATCAATTTTTTTGCTTCGCGGGTCTGCATTGTATAGTGCTGATAGGCCAATAATACGATCAGCGGGTTGTTTTTTTAATGATGACAGCATGATAAGGGCCCTTAGTTAGTTTCGATGGGAAGGTCGTCTCGGGAACCCCATTCTGACCATGACCCGTCATACAATGCAGTCTGATTGTGGTCTAGTCTTTTTAGGGCAAAAGTTAGAACGGCAGCGGTTACACCAGATCCGCAGGAAGTAATTATTGGACGCGTAAAGTCTATGCCAGCTTCACTAAATAATAAATGCAACTCCTCATCAGATTTCAGGCAATTTTTCTCATTTAAAACTAGTTTAAAAAATAAATTTATTGATTTTGGAATATGCCCTGATTTTGTATTTGGACGAGGTTCTAAAGCCTGTCCCGTAAATCGTAAAGGAGGCCTAGCATCAATAACCTGCGCATTACTATTTAATACTTCAGCAGCATTTACTACTTGCGAAGAAAATAATGTAGCTTTGTAAGATCCACACTCAGGTTTAGTCAAAATATTTGATAATGGGCGTTTTTCTGCAATCCATTTTGGCAATCCACCATCTAATACAAAAACTTTTTTATGACCCATAACGTGGAACATCCACCAAACTCTTGCAGCTGAAAATAAACCTGCAGTATCATAAATTATAACATTAGTTGTATTTGAAATTCCTAATTTTTCAACATGATTGGCAAAATCTTTATTATTTGGAAGCATATGAGGTAAGCAATTACTGGTGTCTGCAATCCAATCAATATCAAAGAATTGTGCACCATGTATGTGTTTTATTTGAAACTCTTTAAATGGATCACGTGACGCAGTAGGTAAATACCAGGAAGCATCAAGAATTTGCACGTCCTTAATGTGATGGGCTAACCATTCTGTGGAAACTGTAACTTGCATTACCTAAACCTACAGTAGAGCTTGTCATAAGGCAAAGAGAATACAGCTCTAAATAAGTTAAATCTCTTCTAAAATTATAAAGTTTTTTTAATTATTTCAGCCAAAAGTATAAATATGACTCCGCCAATTATACCTGATATAATTAAAGTTAACGTGGAGCTAACATTAATCACGTTAACTCCAGCGCCTAATATTTGACCGCCTAAGCCTCCACCAATAATACCTAATAAAAAATTATTTAGAACACTGAAGTTAATTTTTTTAAAAAACCTGCCTGTAACTGCACTTCCTATTGAACCAGAGACAAGCTGTATAAGTAATGCTTCCATTTTAATAACTCCAAGTATTGGACTTACTTATTTATAAGCCATTATAATAGTTCATATAAAAAAGCATTTAGTTCAAAATTAATTATGTTCTCGCATTAAACGAGATTTTTGGCGGTTCCAGTCTCGCTTCTTTTCGGTTTCCCGCTTGTCAGATTGCTTTTTGCCTTTGGCGGTACCTATTAGTAATTTAACTTTACCTTTGTCATTAAAATACATTTTCAAAGCAATAATAGTCATGGCCTCGCGGCCTTTTGCTTGCCATAATTTTGCTATTTCACGTTTGGAAACTAATAATTTACGACGCCTACGTTCTTCATGCCCAAAATTTTGTGCTTGGGTATACAAAGAAATATAAGAGTTAATTATCCAGAGCTCACCATTTTCAACATCCACATAGCTTTCCGCTATGTTAGCGGAGCCAATTCGGAGTGCTTTTACCTCTGAACCCATCAGCATAATACCACATTCTAAAACATCCTCGACCGCATAGTCATAGCGGGCACGGCGGTTTTCTACGATCATTTTATTGTTATCTGGAATTTTCTTTTTTGCCATAGTATTTACCGATATAAGCTACCTCTGGAGTACTGCCAAGTCTATAAAGAGCGCTTTTACTAATATGAAAGCTTTGCATAATTATCATATTTAATATTTGAACCATTCATAAGTTACCTTATAACTATAAGCTAAAGATAAACTGAAAGTAGAGAGAACTATTAAACAAAAAATATGGCTTATTTGTGGCGAAACCTACGTGATGCTTTAGTTTACCTTTCTACATATTGGGAAAAATAATTAACTTAATATGCCTACATGGCGCATAGCTGTTTGAATCTTTTGTTTAGTTTCTTCTAATAAATCTGTTAACGGTAAACGTACATCTTCCGTACTTTTGCCTAAAAGTGATACTGCGTATTTTGCACCTACCAATCCAGGTTCGGTAAAGATTGCCTCATGCAATGGCATTAATAGATCTTGTAGCTCTAAAGCTGCTTTGAAATCATTATTAGCTAAAGCATTTTGAAATTTTGCACATAAAGCTGGTGCAACATTTGCAGTTACTGAAATAGCACCAACACCGCCATGAACAAAAAAGCCTAAAGCGCTGGCATCTTCTGCAGACATTTGAATGAAATCTTTACCGCATTCACGTCTCTGCTGCGTAACTCTATCCATAGATGCAGTTGCATCTTTCACACCAATGATAAAATCTAGTTTTGCTAGTAAACCCATTGTCTCAGCGGTCATATCAACTACAGAACGACCAGGAATATTATAGATAAAAATAGGTAAACCAATAGCGTTTAATGCTTCAAAATGAGCATATAAACCACGCTGTGTTGGTTTGTTATAGTATGGTGTTACTACTAATGCTGCATCTGCACCAACATCTTTTGCAAATTGCATGAGACGAAGAGCTTCAGCAGTATTATTTGAGCCAGCCCCAGCAATAACGGGAACTCTTCCTGCAGTGTGATCCACTACCACCCTAATGACTTCTTCATGCTCAGAATGTGAAAGTGTGGCACTCTCTCCCGTAGTTCCTACTGGTACTAGGCCATGAGAACCTTCTGTTATCTGCCAATCGACTAAATGTTTAAGCGCATCAAAATCCACTTTACCATTTTTAAAAGGTGTGATCAGAGCTGGCATAGAACCTTTAAACATTGAGTTTCTCCTTAAATTAAGTGATTCAAATTGGGATATAGCGTGAAAATGATATCATGTGTACCAAGAAATTTGAGTTTAGTAATATGTTACTTTAAAAATATAGTTTTTTACCATATTAATAGTGTTAATTTATTGAGATTAATATGTTTAGTTTAATTAAGGTTTGCATCGTTTTAGTGCTTTTATGGGTGGCTCCTGCTAATGCACAGTCTAAATTTGATGATAGTAATAATTTGCTTAATGGCCTTTTGGCCATTGAGAATAGCGATTGGGTAACTGCTAAAAATTATTCAAATAAAATAATAGATCCCGTAGGCCAAACCATTCTAACATGGGCGCGGTTACGCGCTGGTAATGGTAACTGGTTAGAATACAAATTATTTTTGAAACAAAATCCTCAATGGCCAGGTTTAAAACGATTACGTGAACGTGCTGAAGTATTGATTCCTAAAGATGAAAACCCAAAAGAAGTTTTGAATTTTTTTAGGAAACAAAAACCACAGACTGGAATTGGCGCCTTACGTTTATCGAGTGCTTTGCGAAGACTAGAAAATATTACTGATGCTAATAAAGTTTTAATAGACGCATGGATTAATTTATCTTTGTCAGTGGATGAGCAATTCAAATATTTAGATAATTATAAAAGTATTTTAATAAGTCATCACGTTAAGCGTATGGATAACTTACTTTGGCGCGGTGATATATATGCTGCTATAGAAATATTAAGTTTGCTTCCCTCTAAAAACCAAACACTGGTAAAGGCAAGAGTCGGACTTCAAAGGGGGGCCCCTAATGTTGATAAGTTAATTGCAGCAGTACCAGCCTCGCACAAAAAAAATTCAGGTTTGGCATATGATAGGTTTCAATGGCGTATAAGAAAAGATCGGTGGGATGAAGCTCATGACTTATTAGTTAAAAATACTGGTGATCTATCAAAAATGGAACGCCCTGAAAAATGGGCTAGCCGTCGCCGTGGGTTTGCACGTCGAGCTATGCGTGCAGGCAATCCAGAAATAGCATATTTTTTAGCAAGTGAGCATGGGCTAAATAGTGGTTCACATTATGCTGATTTGGAATGGTTATCTGGCTATATTTCAATGACTTATTTAAGTGCTCCCTTACAGGCTGAACGACATTTTAAAAATTTTAGTTTAGCTGTGTCGTCGTCAATTAGTAGGGCACGGGCAGGCTATTGGCTTGGGCGTGTAAATGAAAAGTTAGGTAATCTAGATCAAGCAGCTGCAGATTATTTAATATCTGCTAAATTTCAAACTGCTTTTTATGGACAGCTTGCTGCAGAACGTTTGGGATTATCTGGAGACCCATTATTACGGGGTCTTGAGGAAGTTGATGACTGGCCAACAGCAGGCTTTATTACAAATTCAGTTTTTGATGCAGCAAAATTACTGCACAGTGCTAATAAAATAGAAATGATGCGATGGTTTATGACTCATATGGCAGAGACCTTACCACGAGATGAGTTATTAAAGTTATCAAATTATAGTAACCAGGTTGGGGAAGCATTTGTTACGATTGGTATTGCTAAAGAAGCGGCAAAGCGTGGCATTATTTTACCTAAGCCATATTATCCAGTAACAGAATTAGCAACATTATCTGACGATTTACCCCCTGAAGTTATTATGTCAATTGCACGTCGTGAGAGTGAACTAAATTTGAAAGCAATTAGTCCTGCGGGTGCACTTGGTTTGATGCAAATCATGCCATCAACGGCTCGACAAGTTTCTAAGGGTTTAGGGGTAAAATATTCGAAGAAACGGCTGACTTCGGATTGGCGTTATAATGCTACACTTGGAGCCAGTTACTTAGAGAACCTTATTAAATTTTATGATGGCTCATATATTTTGGCTTTTGCAGCTTATAATGCTGGTTCAAAGCGTGTTAACGAATGGATTGAAATTTATGGTGATCCAAGAGATCCAGATACATCAGTGGTGGATTGGATAGAACATATTCCATATAAAGAAACGCGAAATTATGTAATGAGAGTTACAGAAAGTCTGTTTGTTTACCGGGCACGGATAACTGGATCAATCAATGCTGTTGAAATAACTAAAGATTTAAATCGGGGCTAACCTTCATTAGCTTTTCGCTCACGCCATAAGGTATATAAACCTGCGGTAATAACGATGCTTGAACCAATCGCTGTAGTATACTTTAATGTTTCACCAAAAACGATCATTGCTAGCGCAGACCCAAATACTAGTTGTAAATAAGCGAAGGGCTGTACGCCGTTTGCTTCAGCTACTTCATAACATTTTATGAGCAGAAAGTGCCCAAATGCACCTGTAACGCATAATAACCCCATCCAAAACCAATCCTGAGTAAGCATTGGTTCCCAAAAAAAGATACCTATTAGTGTTGTAACAATTGAACCAACAACGCCAGTCCAAAAAAAACTTGTTTCTGCACTATCTTGGCGAGCAGCGTAGCGTGTTAGCAAACCATATAGAGCAAATAAAATCGCAGAACATAATGGAAAAATAGCATAGATACTGAACACAGCCAAGCCAGGTTGAAGAATAATAATTATACCAATAAAACCAACACAAATTGCAATCGATCTACGCCATCCAACTGTTTCACCTAGAATTGGCCCTGATAGGGCAGCAATAATTAATGGGTAAATAGTAAAGATTGCTAAGCTCTCAATTAACCCAATAAATACAAACCCTAAAACCATAATGCAGATTTCTACTGCTAAGATTATTCCCCGTAAACTTTGTAATAGAGGTTGTTTGGTTTGGGCTGCTTTCCTAATTGAGCCTATGTTTGCTTTTGCCCAAAAAATAACAAATGCTGCAAAAAACCAATATCGGATCATAACTACCATGAATACATTATATTCTCCGGCAAGATGACGTGAGATACCGTCTTGCATGGCGAAAACAAATGTAGTTGCAATCATTAAAATGATGCCAAGCCTAAGATTTGATTGCGCCATTCTAGTAATCCAAAACCATTATTTAAAAAGTAGTATTTTTTATGCTTTACGACGTTCTAACATATGTACCCAAATTGCAGCTATTAAACCAATAATTTTAGTTATTAATAATATCAATAAAAATGTGTGAGCACCATTTTCAACACTTAATAACGCACCCATTAAGGTAGCCAGAATTGCGCCAAACCCAACATACATTGCACCCGATAATCCTGATGCAGTACCTGCCAAATCACTGCGAACATTCATGATTCCAACGTGGTTACTTGGTAATGAAAGCCCATTCCCAAGCCCAATAAAAATTGAAGGCCCAAAGACAAATGCAGCTGATATGTTTCCTAATAAAACTAAAGTTAAACCTATAAACATGCCAATAACAGCAACAATACGCCCGATTAAAATCATTTGAGTGATTGCAAAATATGAACTTAAGTGTCTTGATAAATAACTTCCAACAAAAAAACCTAGAGTGGTTGACCCCATATAAAATCCTATATGGGATGGTGGTAGACCCAATACTTTCGTTGCTATCAAAGGAGCACCACTTAAAAATCCATAAAAGCATGCAACAGATGCTGACATGCAAATTGAATATCCCCAAAATCGTTTTGAATTGAATAGGTCTGGATAGGTTGAAAATTGTTTGCGAAAGGTATCAGATGGATTTGAATTGGTTTCCCCCAAATCAACCCAAATAAGTATTAACAACGCAAAGCCCATTAATAAAAAAAACCAAAAACTTGCGCGCCAGCCGAACAGTTCATCTAATAATCCCCCAAACATTGGGCCAATCATTGGGGCTACAGCCATAGCCATTGCTATAGTGCCTAAAACTTTAACTGCATTTTTAGGACCCATCATATCGCGTACGACTGCACGTGATAATGCAGTACCTGAAATCATGGCGCCTTGTAATATGCGAAAGCTTAAAAATACCCAAATATTAGACGAAAAAATACAACCTAATGTTGCTATACAAAAAATAATAATACTTCCCAATAAAATTGGACGGCGCCCGTATCTATCAGACAAGGGACCTATAATAATTTGTAGAATAGCTGTTACAGCCAAATAGCCTGCTACAGAGATATTCATTACACTATAAGAAACCCCAAACTCTTCTGCCATATTAGCCAATGAGGGTAAAAACATATTTAATGATACAATAGAGGCAGCAGTTAATATGATTAATGTTAACAAATTTGGATGTGTTTTAGCGCCTGATAATTTCATGCTTTAATGCCAATACTCATATGACGTTTAGGACCAAACCCCTTTATGCGTTCTACATTGAAGCCGGCATCTCGTAAATTTCTGCGAACAAACCCAGATGCTGTATATGTAGAGAATGTTCCTCTTACAGTGGTATGATTTGCAACTGATTTCATTAAACCTTTTTCCCAGAGCTCTGGATTTTTTGCGGGACTAAACCCATCCAAAAACCAAACATTTGCTGTTTCTGTCCAATTTGGAACAGTCTTTCGAGCATCCCCAATAATAATTCTTGCCTGCAGTGTTGGTGTATTGATTTCCCAGCCGTCTTCAAGTTGATTTAGCATTATTTCTGATAGTTTTTTTAATTCGGGCCATATTTTTAATGATCTTTTCATATCTTCAAGTTTCATTGGAAATGCTTCAAAACTAGTAAATCTTAGTGGAGTACTTTGACTAGAATTAATCCAAGCACGCCAACAAGCTAAGAGATTTAAACCGGTTCCAAACCCTAATTCTGCTACATGAAAACCATCATTAAAACGATTTGGTAAATTATTACCTTCTAGGAAAACATAATGTGTTTCGGCTAAACCATCGTGAATTGAGAAATAAGAATCATTAAAGTTAATCGCTACGGGTACAATCTCATCATGCCATTCCAGCAATGCATTTTTTATCTGGTCGCACATGTAATTTTGCCTTAGATGAAAATTAAACTTAACGCCCATGGCTCTAAAATGACAACGACTAAATCATATGATGTTATTATTGTAGGTGCAGGAATTTTTGGACTTTCTTGTGCCTATGCGTGTGCGCAGCGTAAGCTATCAGTCTTAATTTTAGATGCTGGAAAAGTTGGCGCTGGAGCATCAGGTGGTATTGTTGGAGCGATGGCGCCATACACGCCTGACCAATGGCATGTGAAAAAACAATACCAATTTGAAGCCTTGTCATCTGCTGCAAAGCACTGGGCAGAGGTAGATAAACTTTCAAATATGGAATCAGGCTATGGGCGCATTGGTAGAGTTTGCCCAATTACAGATGAAAGGATCTATAGATTAGCACTTACACGTCATGAAGAGGCTAAAACTAATTGGGCTGGGTTTAAATGGAATGTCATTGAAGGGCATCCATTAGTAACAAAATTAGCTGCACCTTTTGGTTTAACGTACGATACCTTATCTGCACGTATTTATCCTTCTAAGGCATGTGCATCATTGGCTCGTGCATGTTCAGTATTGGGTGTCGATTTTAGAGAAAATACTCGGGCTAGTGGATTTGAGCCAGGTGCTGTTTTTGGACCATGGGGGCGTGCATCTGCTCGTAAAATTATTCTTGCAGGAGGATACCAAGGGTTTAGTTTGTTGGACCATCATTTTGGCATTCAAATGGGTGTTGGTGTTAAGGGTCAAGCAGCCTTACTTGATATTAATTTAAGCGATGCTCCACAAATCTATGCTAACGGGATTTACATTGTGCCCCACTCTGACGGGACTATAACTGTGGGCTCAACCTCTGAGAATAAATGGAATGAACCATGTGACGTTGACTATCTTCTTGATGAAATTATTGCACGAGCTCAGTCGATTTGTCCAATAATCAAGAATGCTAAAATATTAGAGACTTGGGCAGGTGTAAGGCCAAAGGCTCGTCGCAGAGATCTAATGATTGGTCCTGTGCCTGAAGTAGATGGTGTCTTTGTTGCAATGGGTGGGTTTAAGGTTGGTTTTGGCCTAGCTCATAAAGTTGGCGTCACTTTGGCAGATCTGATTCAAAATAAACCTACAAACCTACCTAAAAGCTTCACAATAGAACACCACCTCGAGTAATTTACTATTAATAGAACTGTTACATAAATATTATAATTAATAAAATAAAAGCCTAAAAAAGCTTAAAGTTGCAAATTAATACTCTACACCAATCTGGGCTTTTACTCCTGAACGGAAAGGGTGCTTCAGTAATTCCATTTCTGTTACTAAATCCGCTATTTCGATTAATGCTTCTTTTGCATTTCGACCTGTAATTACCACATGGGTCATTTCTGGTTTTTCTTCTACTAAAAATTCAACCACTTCGTTGATATCAACATAATCATACCTAATTGCTATATTTAACTCATCTAAAAGAACCATTGAATTAGATGGATCGCGGATCAGCTCTTTGGCTTTAGCCCATGCTGCTTGTGCCATCTCTGTATCACGTGTTTTGTCTTGTGTTTCCCAAGTGAAGCCTTCACCCATAGTATGAAATGAACAGATGTCAGTAAATCGCTCTAAAATCATATCACGTTCACCGGTAGACATCCCACCTTTGATAAATTGTACCACTGCAGATTGCATTCCATGAGCAATATGGCGAAAGATCATTCCAAAAGCGGCAGTAGATTTCCCTTTTCCCTTTCCAGTGTGAACAATGATTAACCCTTTTTTATCTGTTTTAGTAGCCATGATTTTATCACGTGCAGCCTTTTTTTTAGCCATTTTCATGGCGTGACGCTCTGTATCATCTGACATGGTACTATCCTTTAGGGTTAAGATTATTTGCATTTTGGCAGATCATAAAACTTATGCAACTGATCAAGTTGATTTTTCTGAAATAGTTGGAATTTTAATTATTAGTGCAAGTTTTATTTATGTATTTTTAATATGCTTTCAATTCTTACTCGAGCAGAATTTGATTTGGGGGCCCACATCCCACGGTTAATAGCTTCTTGCAAACGTTCAGCCATTTCACGTAATGCGGATGGATTATGGCGTTCAATAAATGATCGAGTATCGTCATCTTCAATGAACGCTGCCTCTGCCATATCAAAATGGTGGTTTTTGACTGCTCCTGTCGTAGCAGCAAAGGCAAATAGATAATCTAAAGTAGCTGCCATTTCAAACGCACCTTTATATCCATGCCGCTTCACACCATCTATCCACTTAGGGTTTACTACTCGGCTTCGCATGACACGTCCAATTTCTTCATCTAGAGTTCTAATAACTGGACGTTCTGGTCGCGAATGATCATTATGATAAATTGGGCGATCGCGTCCTTGCAAAGTTGATACGGCCGCTGCTGCTCCACCTTCAAATTGGTAATAATCGTCGCTATCTAATATATCATGTTCTCGATTGTCTTGGTTCTGAACTACTGCATCTACATGGCTTAGTCGGGCCTCTAATGCACCTCTTGCGTGTTTCCCATCAGAATTTTTTCCATAAGCATATGACCCCCATTCTAAATAACTATCAGCTAAATCTGCTTTGTTAGCCCAAAGTTTTTCATCAATCATTGCCTGCAATCCGGCGCCATAAGAACCTGGTTTTGATCCAAATACACGATATGAACTATCATCATTTTTTTCTGTGCGGAATTTTTCTGCAGCAGGATTAATATGATTTGGTTCATCCAATTGCATAACTGCGCGTGCGGCACTATCAACTAATGCCATTTGTTGTGGAAATGCGTCACGAAAAAAGCCAGAAACGCGCAATGTAACATCAACGCGTGGGCGATCTAAAACACTTGCGGGCATTATTTCAAATCCAATTACTCTACGATTAGATTTGTCCCACTGTGGCTTAACACCCATTAATGCCAAGGCTTGAGCAATATCATCACCTCCAGTACGCATATTTGCCGTGCCCCATGCAGTTAATAATATTGCTTTTGGCCAATCACCATGATCTTGCAAGTGCTTTTCAATAAGCAAGTTTGCAGACTTCCATCCTAGGGCCCAAGCTGTGGGCGTTGGTATGGCACGACTATCTACAGAAAAGAAGTTACGCCCAGTGGGTAAGACATCTAAGCGCCCACGTGTTGGTGCACCTGATGGTGCCGGCGAAATAAATAACCCGTTAAGTGTATCTAATAATCCCTTACGCTCTGCATACCCACAGTTTGCTACGATTGGGCGAATTGTATTTTGGATTTCATCCAAAACTTGTTTGGATTTTGGCCAATCACCAATACTAGCCCCATCCAATAAACTTGTTGCAAGTGTTTCAATCCGCTCAATAGCATCACCATTAGTACGCCAGATGTCACTAACAATACTTTTTAGAACTTTTGGTTTTGGTCCGTGATAGGCCTCTCCCATTGAGCAATCTAATGGATCAAAGTTCATGTTGAGATCGAGGGCTAATGCTCTTTGAAGACTTTCATTTTTGCCTTTACCGTCACCTCTTGGCACTCGCGCTAAAGCAATGGATAAATCGCGTTCTAATCGACCAATTGGAGATGTTCCAAATATATGTAGACCATCACGGATTTGAGCCTCTTTTAATTCACATAAGTATTCGTCAAGCTTAGCTAAATCGCTGTCCTGTTCATCACCTGTCATACCTGCATCTAAATCAATTCCAGTAGCTGATGTTAAAGCTAAAATAGCTTGCCTCAAATGTTTTAGTCTTCGTGGGTCAACTCCAGCAGCTTCATAGTATTCGTCTACTAAAGCTTCTAACTCTCTTAAGGGACCATAGGTTTCTGCGCGTGTTAAGGGGGGGGTAAGGTGATCTACGATTACTGATGAAATACGGCGTTTGGCTTGTGTACCTTCACCTGGGTCATTCACAATAAAAGGATAGGCATTTGGAGTTGGTCCCATTACAACTTCTGGCCAACATTCTTCAGATAGTGCAACTGCTTTGCCAGGCAACCATTCTAAATTACCATGTTTGCCCATATGGACTAATGCATGTGAGCTATAAGAAAACCTTAACCAAAAATAGAATGCTAAATAATTGTGGGGAGGGACCAAGTCGGGCGCATGATAAGTATCTTTAGGATCAATATTATACCCTCGAGCAGGCTGAACACCAACGCAGATGTTTCCAAACTCAAAGATTGATAACGCAAATCCATTCTCACCAAAAAATGGATCATTTTCGGGCTTTCCCCAACGCGTTTCTATTTGATTGCGTACTTCTAGTGGCAATGCTTTAAAGTGGAATAAATATTTTTGTAGTGACATTCGTTGGCCACCAGTTCTAGTCGTGCGATCAGTTAACCAATTTGTTGGTCCAGCTGTAATCAGTGACATTAAATTATCTGAGGAAGCAGGTAAGTCTTTAGTATGAAAGCCTTCATCAGTTAATAGTTTTAACATGTCCACTGTAGCCTGGGGAGTGTCTAATCCTACGCCGTTTGCCAGCCGTCCATCCTTATTGGGATAGTTTGCAAGAATTAAGGAGACCTTTTTTTCTGTGGACTTTGTGTAACGTAATTTAGCCCAGTTTTTTGTAAGCTCGGCAACGTACTCTACGCGATCTCCACGGGCACGGTAACTGCCAATTGGGCATTCAGTAGCTTCATCAAAAAATACTTCACTTTTAAATGAAATGGCGCGGGTTAATACACGCCCGTCCACTTCTGGCAATGCAACATTCATTGCAATGTCACGCGCTGAAAGGCCGGTCAAACCCTCTTCCCAGGTAGCTTCAGACGATCCTGAAAGAACAACTTGGAAAACTGGGGCACGTTGCGCTGCCTTCATAATTAATGGATTATTTACACCTGAATTTGGAACACTTTGGTCGGGTGAGCCAACTGCAAAACTTGTACAATTTAAAATAACATCTGGTGGAGAATCAATGAAAAAACTTTCTAATGTTGCAACCGAAAGTGGATCTTTCAGAGATGCTACAAATATAGGCATTGGATTTAGGCCACGGTGTATCAGGGCTTTGATTAATCTATTAATTGGATGAAGCCCCGCGCCCTGAACCAATGCCCTATAAAATGTGATAGGCACTATAGGTGCGTTTTTGGTCCATGATTTATGGAGAGTTTGCATGTCAGCAATCCCGACCCCTGGCCAATATAAGCCAGCTTTTAATAATGGCTTAGGTGGATCAGGCCTTTCCCCATTATTTAATATTGATTGAGCATACAATAAAAAATTACTGGAATTTTCAGGCCCACCTTCCACCATATATGCCCAAAGTGCATCCCAATCTGTACGATTTATTGTTGATAGCCGCCATAACTCTTCATCAGGCTTATCATCGCCAGGTAATGCTACAAACTGAACCCCAGCAGCACCTAACCGAGATGCATATTGTTCAATTCCATATTTCCAATATCCAGTACCACCTAAAATCCGAGCAATAACAATCTTAGATTTTGATGCGCAATTATCTATATGTAAATCTATAGACATTGGATGCGACAGGTGTGTAAGGTTTGCTAGCCGTAAACTAGAAGCAAAATCTAAGTTTGTTCGAGCTTCTGAAAATGCTGCTAACTCTGTATCGGCAGCTGAAATAAACACTATATCTGCTGGAGTTTGGCCCAGATCAACTGCTTGAGTTTCATCGTCGATTTGTCCAGGAGTGGCTGCCAATAAATGCATAAATCTACCTATTTAATCTTAAATTTAGTGTGGCGTTTTCCATTATTTTAAAATCTTATGCATACATACACTAAGTGGATCTTCAGTGTATTTTCCAAATGGTTCACAAAAAGAAAACCCATGCTTTTTATATAAATAATGTGCTGCATCCAATCCAATACCAGTTTCCAAATACATTTGTTTGAAGCCTAGCTCTTTAGATAACGAAATTAAGTATATTAGTATCTGATCCGCTACCTTCTGTCCGCGTGCAATAGGATCAGTAAACATTGATTTTACTTCGGTGTAATTTTTGCATCTTAAAATTGCACCACAGCCTACAATATCATTTTTAATTTTACCTACTACAAAAGTAACCTTTGGTGCAGCCAATGCGTCAATTGATAGAAAGTGATTACTTTCCGATGGGTATAGATCTGACATTAGTTTATGGCTTTGATTTAGCAGGTATAATGCTTTTGGCACTCGTGGGTCACAAGGTTCTACATTTATAATCATTTAGTAAGGGCGCTAATAATTGCCGCTTGATTTAATCCCGTTTGCCCTATCACAACAATCTTTGTTTGACGTGGAGACGTTCCAAAAGGTTGATCAAAATATGTATCTACACGTGGACCTACGGCCTGAATAGTCATCCGCATTGGTTTACCCTCAACTGCTATAAATCCCTTAAGCCGTAAAATATCATATTTACGAATTATATCTGCAACTTTAATAGCAAATGCCTTTTCATCTTTTATCTCACCGCAGTCTACTACAAAACTTTCAAAGTCGTCATGGTCATGATCATGGTGGTGTTCTTCATTTTCGCCGTGGTCATGGTGGTGGTGAACTTTGTGCCTAGAAGCCAAATCACTTTCTGCACCAACGCCTTGACCTAAAAGAATATCAATAGGCAAGGCCCCCATAGTTGATGTTACGACTTGAACACCTTCACGGCTGTTGAACTTTAAATCTGTAATTATTTTTGCTGTCTCATCTTTTGTTAACAAATCAGATTTATTGATAACTATCATATCAGCACATGCGATTTGATCTCCATATAATTCAGACAAAGGGGTCTCATGGTTCAAATTTTCATCTAGCTTGCGTTGTGCATCAATAGCTTCAATGTTATGAGCAAACCGTCCTTCAGTTACTGCTTTTCCATCTACTACTGTAACTACCCCATCCACTGTAACTTTCGTTGAAATTTCCGGCCAATTAAAAGCGCGAATTAAAGGTTGGGGTAAAGCTAACCCTGATGTCTCAATTACAATATGATCAGGTTTGTTTTCGCGTTCAAGTAATGCTTGCATTGTTGGAATAAAATCATCTGCAACTGTGCAACATATACATCCATTCGATAGTTCCATTATATCATCTTCAGTGCATGTTTCATCGCCACATCCTTTTAAGATGTCACCATCGACGCCTAAATCACCAAACTCGTTAATAATAAGTGCAATTCGTTTGCCTTGAGCATTTTGAAGCATGTGGCGAATTAGAGTTGTTTTCCCTGCGCCAAGAAAACCTGTCACTACAGTTGCTGGAATTTTTTGAGCCATAATTTGAAATGCCTTTTATTAAATAGAATCGGCCGAGCAAAGCTCGACCGATTAACAATATTGATTTTGATAGTTAGCCTAAACCTAATGCACTGAAGGCTGCGCCTTCAATTTCTTCAAGAGCCAAAAAGACACCTATACCAGTAACAAATGCACCAGACATACGGACTGATACTGCGGTAGCTTCTGTAGCTTTCCATATAGTAATGGCTACATTACCTGTTATAATTATGATCATGTATTGTATAATACCAAGGCCTAAAAGATATCCAATTAGAACTGAACTTCCAACTACAATTTCTTGTCCTGCAATTGAAGCACCAAATGCTGATCCATGAAAAAGACCAGTGAGTGCAAACAATATTATTGTTGATTTTAAATTCATATTACGTCCAGTGGCTACAATTCCCCCTAGAGTTAATAATGATATTATAATCATTATTTCTGTTGCTGGAATGGCAAAGCCAAATGAAGATAGCAATGTACCAGTTAACATAGCGCTAATGAAAGCTAAAGGCGCGCTATAGAGGCGAGTAGTGTACACAGCTACTATACCCACTAATGCAACAAAAAATAGGTGATCAAAGCCAAGTAAAGGATGGCCTACGCCTGATAATATCCCGTGTATAAAAGTTTCCATTTTTGCACCTGCTAAAGGATGGTGGGCAAGTGCTGGGTTAGCAGCAAATAACGCTGTAGTAATCGTAATAAGTTTTTTCATTTGGGTCCCCAAAATTTATGTTTTGGGGGTGCAGAAGCGATGGGGCCAATGGCCTTTACCATCACGGAACACCCCGTCCGTTAGTGTGGTCGGCGCTCGCGCCGTTGCAAGGCTGGTTTCCTGACTCACGGATAGATCGCTTCACCCACCTTCCCAGCTTGCGCCAGTGGTTTTGGATGTCACTCTCCGCATACAGTCGCGGGGGCGGTTGTAGCTTTAGGCCCCTCTTTGGGTCATCCTTATCTACATTCCCATTTGATCCCCGGACGTTTGTTACATCTTTAATGGGGAACCATGCAGGACCTGTGTGCCTTTTTGGTGTGAGGGGCGCAAGTGTGATTCCGACCTCTTAGCGATTTATCACGCCACAGCTACTTAGATTATAAGGCAATTTTGCAATATCTTGTGGATAACTATATCCAAACCGCTAAATACAGGGTTTTTGTATTGACAGAATGGCCCGAAAATAGAGAATTTAATTTAAATAAGAATCAAAGGCGGCTTTGTGCAGTTTAGTAAACTCAGATTGACAGGTTTTAAAAGTTTTGTAGATCCCACTGAATTGGTGATTGCTGACGGTTTGACTGGTGTCGTTGGCCCAAATGGTTGTGGTAAATCTAATTTGTTAGAAGCACTGCGCTGGGTTATGGGTGAAAACCGTCCAAAAGCTATGCGTGGGGGAGGGATGGAAGATGTTATATTTGCAGGTGCAGCATCGCGCCCTGCGCGCAATTATGCAGAAGTTTCTCTACTAATTGACAATACTCAACGTCTTGCTCCCGCTGCTTTTAATAATCAAGATGTTTTAGAAGTTATTCGTCGTATTACCCGTGACGTTGGCTCTGCTTATAAAACAAATGGTAAAGATTCGCGAGCACGTGATGTTCAAATGCTATTTGCAGATGCCTCAACAGGAGCTCACTCGCCGGCACTTGTTCGCCAAGGACAAATAGCTGAACTTATTAATGCTAAACCCAAAGCACGCAGGCGAGTTTTGGAAGAAGCTGCTGGTATTTCAGGTTTATACCAACGACGCCACGAAGCTGAGCTTAAACTTAAAGGCGCAGAAACAAACCTTAATCGTGTAGATGATGTTGTAGAGCAACTTGAAAGCCAATTAGGCTCATTGGCACGCCAAGCTCGCCAAGCTAAGCGCTACCGCGAAATTGGTACAGAATTGCGCCAGTCTGAAGGTCTATTGTTATATCGCCGTTGGCGAGAATCAGATATTGCACGCCAAGCTGCTGTTGAAGAATTAACAATAGCAACTAAAGCTGCAGCAAACGCTCAAACTGAAGCATTAAAGTCTTTAAAATTTCGTGAACTATGTGAAGGAAAAGTACCGCCCCTTCGCGAAGAGGAGGCAATATCATCTTCAGTTGTTCAGCGGTTGTCTGTCCAACGTGATACATTAGCTGATCAAGAGTTTAGGGCGCGAGATCAAATTGGAACACTGCAATCTCGTATTGAACAGCTTGGTAACGATATCGAGCGCGAATCAGGCCTCAATAAAGATGCAGAGGAAACAATAGAACGTTTAGATTGGGAGCAGCAACAAATTGAAAAAGCCTCTCTTGGGCATGACGGGAAATTAAACTCTGCTAATATAGCTGCGCGTGATGCTGCAGGCATTATGCAGGATAAAGAAAGTGAACTTGATAAGCTTTCAGAAGATGCTGCACGCCTATCTGCCCGACATCAATCTGCACACCGCTTATTAGAAGATGCCCAATCAGTCTTAAAAAAACGACAAGCAGATTCAGATGTTGCAGTTGGAAACGTACTTACAGCAGAGGAATGCCTAGAAGAAGCACAAGAGCGCCTAGAGCAAGCCACAGCAACACGTGCAATCACGCAAGAGGTGATGTTAAAGTCTGAAGCAAAGCTTCTTGAAATTGAAAGTGAAAGGGTGCAAGTGCAGGCATCTGATAGTGATGCACGTGCAACTTTGTCTGAGGCAGAAGGTGAAGCAAATGCACTTAGAGCTGAGGTCGCAGCTTTAGATCGTGTTATTGCGCGCGATAGTGCGGACGGTAAACAATTATTGGACTCTATAAGGGCAAATAAAGGGTATGAAGCTGCATTGGGAGCTGCATTAGCGGACGATCTAAAAGCCCCAATTGTTGAGGCAAGTGGAATATCTGGCTGGGCGCAAATGCCAACTTATTCCAATATTGCTAGCTTACCTTCATGTGCTATTTCATTGAAAAAATATGTTGACGCTCCCTCTATTCTGGCTCGTCGCTTGGATCAAATTGGAATAGTCACTCGGGCAGATGGTGCACGCTTACAAGGAGATTTGAAGCCTGGGCAACGCTTAGTTTCTGTTGATGGTGATTTATGGCGATGGGATGGTTTTCGACAAAGTGGTGAAGATGCCCCATCGACTGCTGCCTTGCGACTTCAACAAATGAACCGAGTTGAAGAGTTGCGTGAAGGACTTACCTTAGCCTCAAATAGGCTAGAGGTGTCTAAAGAAAAATTTGATTATATACATAAAAATTTAGAAGATTTGATTCAGGCTGACCATACTGCGCGCATTGCTCGTAAATCAGCTGATGAAGAAGCAACAAATGCTAACCGCCAGATGTCTAGAGCTGAAGCAGATTGTGATATGTTGGCTGGTAAAATTGAAGCACTAAAGCTCGCCCAGGTAAGATTAGAAGAAGAAACCTATGCTTCTTCTGACATGCTAAAAGATTCTATGAAAAATGTGGCCAATTTGGGTGATTTAGAAACTGCCCGTAATCTTGTAGAGACAATAAAGATAGCAGTTGAAGCTGCGCGCATGACTATGATGACAAAGCGATCGATGTTTGATGAGGTGCGTCGTGAAGGTGAAGCGCGAACAAAGCGGCGCCAGGAAATTATTCAGGAAGTTTCTGGGTGGCGCCATCGTTTAACAACAGCAGAAAAACGCATATCTGAATTAGCTGAACGTAAAGATCTATCAAAACTTGAACTTAAATCTGCTATGGAAGCTCCAGAAGAAATCGCTGCAAAGCGTGATGAGCTATCAAAGGCAATTGTTACTGCAGAATATCGTATGGCTGCTGCATCAGATTTTTTAGCATTGGGTGAAAGTGAATTGCGCAAGTCTGAGCAAAGTGAGCGTGATGCTGAGCGTAGGGCTTCAGAAAATCGGGAAAAGCGCGCTCGAGCTGATGCTGTAGCTGAAGCTGCTGTGATTCAAGTTTCAACAGCATCAGATCGGATTCGTGAAGATCTAAGTATTAAACCTGAAGATTTATTCAAGACATTAGAAACTAATCCTGAAAAAATACCAGCAGCAGATCGTATTGAAGCAGACGTTGCGCGCTTAAGACGGCAGCGTGATGCATTGGGTGCAGTCAACTTGCGTGCAGAAGAAGATGCGAAAGAAGTAAACGAAGAACGTGATGCCTTAGTCATCGAAAAAGAAGATTTAGAAGAAGCAATCAAAGCTCTTCGTGTAGGCATTTCTAGCTTGAATAAAGAGGGGCGTGAACGCTTGTTGGCAGCGTTTGATGAAGTAAACAAAAATTTCTCCCGATTGTTCAAAACGTTGTTTGGTGGTGGTGAGGCTAATCTTGTTCTTGTTGAAAGTGATGACCCACTTGAAGCTGGCCTGGAAATTATGTGTCAGCCACCTGGTAAAAAGCTTTCTACACTTTCATTGCTATCAGGTGGTGAACAGACATTAACTGCGTTGGCTTTGATCTTTGCTGTCTTTTTGGCAAATCCGGCACCAATTTGTGTGCTTGATGAGGTTGATGCACCACTTGACGATGCTAATGTTAATCGATTTTGCGATATGTTGGATGAAATGATTAGCCAAACTGATACTCGCTTTTTAATTATTACGCATCATGCAGTAACAATGGCTCGTATGGACAGACTATTTGGTATCACAATGGCTGAGCAAGGTGTTAGCCAGCTAGTTTCTGTGGATTTGACTTCAGCAGAAGAGTTAGTTGATTAATATTTAGATTTATGAATGCCTGTATTGTTGTGTGCAATTATATCGATATTTATTTATATTTGAAATAATATGGCGAAGTTTTTTATAAATAAAAAAGGCGCCCATATGGGCGCCTGAATAATATAGTAGATTATATAATAATTTAATTTGTCCAGCCAGTGATATGTTTGATTTCACAAAAATCCTCAATACCCCACTTGCCACCTTCGCGCCCGTTACCAGATTGCTTGTAGCCACCAAATGGTGATGGAGCAGCGCCGCCATCGCCGTTTATTCTGATCATACCTGCTCGCATCGCACGTGCTGCGCGTTTGGCTTTATCTGGATCTTGTGTTTGCACATAGTCAGTTAAGCCATAATCTGTATCGTTGGCCAATTCATATGCATGCTCTTCATTATCGAATGGCATTATAGCGAGTACAGGACCAAAAATCTCATCACGACCTACAATCATGTCATTAGTGACATCAGCAAAAACTGTTGGACGAACAAAGTAACCTTTGTTTAATCCTTCAGGTCGACCCATGCCTCCTGCAACTAATCGCGCACCTTCTTTTATGCCTTGTTCAATCATGCTTTGAACTTTATTATAGTGTGCTTCAGATGACATTGCCCCCATGTGGGAGCCTTCTAGTGAAGGGTCACCAACTGAATGAGCTTCAGCTGTTGCTACTGCAATCTCTACTGCTTTGTCATAATATGATCGTTCCACCAACATTCGTGTTGGAGCATTACAGCTCTGACCTGAGTTGTTGAAGACATGCATTGTACCACGCTTTACGGCTTTTGCATCGGCATCGGCAAATACGATATTTGCACCTTTTCCACCTAGCTCTAATGTCACACGTTTGACTGTATCAGACGCAGCTTTAGATATTAATGAACCGGCACGCGTAGAACCTGTGAATGAAATCATATCAATATCTCTATGAGAAGACATCTGTGAGCCAACGCCAATACCATCTCCATTTAACATATTGTAAACACCTGCAGGAACCCCCGCTGCATGCATAATTTCTGAGAATACATAAGCAGATAAAGGTGAAATTTCTGATGGCTTCAAAACACATGTTGATCCTGCAGCAATTGCGGGAATAACCTTAAGAAAAATTTGGTTCATTGGCCAATTCCAAGGTGTGATCAAACCTGCAACTCCAATGGGCTCTTTAAGAATTTTTTCGTTTGGGAAGCCTTCTAGAACTTCTTCAAACTCAAACTCTTCAAGTGAATCAATAAATTTTTGAATATGACTAGTACCACACCCTACCTGTTGTGTGCGCGATAGAGTAATTGGCGCGCCCATTTCCATAGTGGTTGCTTGGGCTATGTCTTCTTCACGTTTGGCATATTCTGTTTGAATAGATTTCAGAAGCGCAATACGGTCTGATTTTAACGAATGCTGCCAAGACCCAAATGCGGTACGAGCAGCCGCAACTGCAGCGTCTGTATCCTCTTGCCCACCCAAAGAAATAACGGCAAAAGCCTCTTCTGTGGCAGGGTTTATAACTTCAAAGTCATTTTTTTTGGCAGGGTTCACCCATTTACCATCGATGTAAAATTGACGTTTATCTAGCATGATTCACCTATATATTGGTTTTTATGTAAACTGACATTGGTATTCCTAAATGGCAAGTTTGAACACGACGTTAAAATGAAACTATTTCGACATTTAAATCTTTAAAAAGGTTATTTTGAGTTCAACCTTAGTCCAAAACGGAAGAATAGCCTGAATGCTGTGTATTTTTCATTAAAAAAATTAAGTCCAAGGTTTATGTTTCTTTTCTACTTTAGACTTTAACTGCTGCGATTATACAAATCTCAATCAGGATTTGATCGCGGGCCATATTTGCTTGAACGCAAGCACGTGCTGGCTTTTGATGTTCTGCAATCCATTCATTCCAGACTTCATTCATATCGGCAAAGTCATCCATTGTACGTATATAAATTGAGGTTGATAGTATGTGGTCACGATCTGAACCTGCCTCAGTTAGCAATGCATCAACTTTAGCCAGACAATCTTCTGTTTGTGCCTTAATATTTCCAGTGACATCATTTGGGACTTGGCCAGAAAAATAGATTGTACCATTGTAAATATTAATTTTACTCATTCGCTCAGTTGAATGTTTGCGGGTAATGGTCATGTTTTCTCTTCTTTGTTGGATCTGACTAAAAGTTAGATTTTAAAATAAGCTAGATTCTAAAATCATATAAATATTTTTTAAAGCATTATTACTTTTAAGGCAATTTTTTTGGAAATAAATAGTATTTTCTATTATCAAAAAAAAATACTTTATTTTTAATGGGTTGATTTTTTCATGAGGTGAAAATTTTTTTTATTTGGTCAAATATGACACTTTTTATCCAGATTGGGACTAGTCTTATGTCTAAATTTACACATAAAAATTGTTTTGTTTAAAATAAAATAAATCAATTATTTCTTTAACAAATGAAAAGGCCTCGCAATTGCGAGGCCTTGAAATCTTTGTAATTATTTAAAGTAAATTTTTAGAATAGTTTAACTTTCTTTTTCTGAAACGATTGCTTCACCTGTTTCCTGATCGATAACCTTCATTGACAGGCGTACTTTTCCACGGTCATCAAAACCCATTAGCTTAACTTTTACTTTTTGGCCTTCTTTGACCAAATCACTTGGGTGATTAACGCGCTCATTTGCCATTTGGGATACGTGGACTAATCCGTCACGTTTTCCAAAGAAGTTTACAAATGCACCAAAATCCATGACTTTTACAACTGTCCCTGTGTAAACTGTGCCTACCTCAGGTTCGGCGGCAATTTCCATAATCATTTCTTTAGCTTTTTCGATTTGCTCGCCATTGCTTGAGGCAATTTTGATAACACCTTCGTCGTCAATGTTTACTTTAGCACCAGAAACTTCACAAATTTCACGTATCACTTTACCACCAGAGCCAATAACTTCACGAATTTTTTCTGGATTGATTTTGATAGTCTCGATACGTGGAGCATGTTCACTGAATGTACCTGCTTCTGTTAAGGCGTTGGCCATTTCACCAAGTATGTGCAAGCGGCCATCTTTGGCCTGAGCCATAGCCTTTTCCATTATATCTGGTGTAATACCTGCAACTTTAATATCCATTTGCAGTGATGTGATACCATTTTCAGTACCTGCCACTTTAAAATCCATATCGCCTAAGTGGTCTTCATCACCTAAGATGTCTGTTAATACAGCATACTCACCATTGTCCTGAAGGATTAAACCCATAGCAACACCTGCTACTGGTGCGCGCAATGGAACACCTGCGTCCATCATTGATAGAGATCCACCACAAACAGATGCCATAGAAGACGAGCCGTTTGATTCTGTAATTTCTGAAACCATTCTTATTGTGTATGGAAATTCAGTTACTGGAGGTAAAACAGCCTGCAAAGCACGCCAAGCTAGCTTACCATGGCCAATTTCACGACGACCAGGTCCCATGCTACGCCCACATTCACCGACTGAATATGGAGGGAAGTTATAATGCAATAAGAAATTTGAACGATATGTTCCGCTTAAAGCATCAATCATTTGCTCATCATCGCCGGTACCTAATGTAGTGACGGCTAGTGCTTGAGTTTCACCGCGTGTAAATAAAGCTGAACCATGTGTTCTTGGTAGAACAGCTGTTTCAGAAACGATTGGACGTACAGTAGATAGATCGCGGCCATCAATACGCTTACCTGTTTTAACGATATCGCCACGTACGACTTCTGACTCCAGCTTCTTCAAACAAGTGCCAAAGTTTGTATCAGAAACCTGGTCATCTGATAAAGCTTCGATAATTGCATCTTTAGCTGCAGAAAGAGCAGATGTACGCTCTTGCTTATCCGTAAATGCATAAGCGGCGCGAATTCCTTTTTCTCCAGCGGCCTTTACTACTGAATACAACTCAGAGTAATCTGGTGCCTGGTAATTAAAGGGCTCTTTCGCAGCATCTTCTGCCATGTCTATAATCATATCGATAACGGGTTGAATTTGTTCGTGAGCAAAATTGATAGCTCCTAACATTTCTTCTTCTGTCAATTCGTATGCTTCTGATTCAACCATCATTACTGCGTCTTTTGTTCCAGCAACAACCAAATCAAGACGTTGGTCAGGGTTATTTTTTAGTTCATGCATATCATCGCATGTTGGATTCAATACGTACTGACCACCTTCAAATCCAACGCGGCAATTACCGATTGGGCCCATGAATGGTGCGCCAGATAAAGTTAATGCCGCAGAAGCTGCAATCATTGCAACCATGTCAGGATCGTTGACTAAGTCATGTGATAAAACTGTTAGTGTAATTTGGACTTCATGTTTGAAACCAGGAATGAACAAAGGGCGAATAGGACGGTCAATTAAACGCGCCGTTAATGTTTCTTTTTCAGTTGGACGAGCTTCACGTTTGAAGAAGCCACCTGGTATTTTACCAGCGGCATAATACTTTTCTTGGTAGTTTACAGTTAATGGAAAAAAGGATTGACCCTCTTTTTCTTTTTTTGCAAAACAAACTGCAGCTAATACTGAAGTTTCGCCGTATGTAGCGATTACTGTACTGTCAGCTTGGCGGGCAATTTTACCAGTTTCCAATGTAAGCGTCTCTTCGCCCCATTGGATAGATTTTTTTACTACGTTAAACATTTAGTTTTCCTATCAAAGGAGCAATCTCCGGCCCTCCGAAGTCTCCTATTTAAAAGGTGGCCCCATTGCCACCGACCCTTACCCTCTTGGTGAATGCCCAGGTCTTAGCATCACATTCCAGATACGCGGGCGTATACATGCAAAATTTGAATATGTGAAGGGGTAAGAATTTCAATTATTTACAAAAAAAGCCCACTCTTAAAAGAATGGGTTTTAAAATTTAAAGTGAAATCTGGGTTAACGGCGGATTTCTAGACGTTTAATTAGATCTTGGTAACGTGCCTCATCCTTGCCGCGTGTGTAGTCTAACAACTTACGACGTAAAGCAACCATTTTCAAAAGACCACGACGTGAGTGGTTATCTTTTTTATTAGTTTTAAAGTGTTCTGTAAGTGTCTTAATGCGAGAAGTTAAAATAGCTACCTGTACTTCTGGTGAACCAGTGTCACCTTCTTTAATAGCAAATTCTTTAATTAAGCGTGTTTTTTCTTCAACAGTAATCGACATCGGGGTCTCCTTGGTTAGAGTTGATGGCTCAGGCCGGGATATCGTCCAGCAGGGCCCATGGAGTATCTGATAAAACAGATTTTGATCGTATACGATTGTTTCTTTAAGAAATAAAGAGAAATCTTATATTCTTTTGCGTTGTTTAAGAGCTATCATATTTGATATAAACAAAGTTAACAAAACTACTGCGCCACCGGTTAAAGCCCATGATCCTGGGTGCTCACCAATTACTGCCCATACCAATATAGGGGCAAGAATGCTTTCACCTAATATTAATAATGCTACTTCGGCGCTAGTTATATATCTTGGACTAATTGCTATTAAACATGTTGACGTGGCTATAAGGCTGTTGTGAAGTAATGCTATAGGTGCATCCATGCCGTTAAATACAAATGGTGTCGCCCAAGGTAAAAAAACTAAACCACTTGCAAATAATGCAAATGGAGTAACTGGAATCATCGATGAAGCTTTTGACTTACGCGCAAATGTTAAAGATGTGCCAAAGCAAGCAGCACAGCCTACTGCGCATAGGTCTCCCCAAACTGAAGTATTCAGATCTTGAGCAGAGCCTAAGGCAATTAAAGAAATTCCAAATAATGCAAATATAATTGTCCAAGCCATACGTCGTGATATTTTCTCACCTAATAAAAACCAGCTAGAAAAGGCTGAAAATACTGGCATAGTTGCGATTATAAATACAGTGTTTGATACTGCTGTCATACTAATTGATAATGCAAATAAGGGGCCACTTAGTGCCAAAAATAAACCAAATAAAATAGCGTTTGGACCAATATTACGGAATACATTTATAATGTTGCCTCGATGATAAACAAACAATCCTAATAAAATAAAAAATCCAGATATAAAGCTACGCCAGACAATTATAGTGTACACATCTGCATTAAGTAATCTGATAAACAAACTATCTGGAACAATGAACAATACGCCAAATACTGCAAATAGAATACCTTTAGATTGATCTGTCATGAAGGGTTCCATATTTCAGGTTGTACGCTGTAACTAATATATAGGGGATGCTTTGGGTAGCCTGCTTTTGATAATCCAAGATGAGTTAAAGATAAGAATTTTTCTCGCAATAATATTTCAACCTCTACTCCGCGCCCCATGTGAGCACCATGTGTACCCCATGCACAAACAATATCGTTAGCCCATGTTGCTGCTCCTAATATTGCCGCGTTGTTATCTGGTCCATTTGGATCACTCTGAGTACGCATTATGTTAGGATCAGTAGCCCGGTAAGCAAAAATATTACATACTTGAAACGCGCCATATCCCAGCGCGCGCGTACGGCGCTCACATCTTTCAACTGTTGGGTCATTTTGAATTTCGGTCGCAGTTGATGGGTTTAGCATTATAAATAATATTTTACGGTTATTTGTGTCCCATGTACGGGTCAATGAATATCGATAATTTTCACAATCTGAATAAATTGCGGTTGAACGCTTATTATTCTTATTGTGGGTACGTGTAATCATTTAAGCTTCTCAGTGTTAAAGATTTATAATTGTAAATGTGAGATATTATATAATGCTGCATTATTAACTATTATTACTTACCATCTAACAAAGAATTTAAAAGTTATTTTGCAACAAATACACGGTTAGGATGAATTTCACCTGCTTTATACACACCAATAGCCAAAGGTTCACCATTACAAGATACCCATGCTTCGTCACCATAATCTAGATTAGACGCTAACACCATTGCAGGGTTGCCATTCCGTAGTTTTACGATTTCCTCTGGGCGACATTTTAATTCTGGTAGGTCTGCTAAACCTAATTCGATTGGGTATAAAAAATCATCTAAGATAGGGTCTTTGGCTAATTTTTCTAATGTTTCAAAATTAATAGCATCTTTTACATTTAATGAGCATGACCAAGTGCGACGTAATATTTTGACATGAGCATAACACCCTAATGCCTCCCCAAGATCTCTCGCAATGGACCGAACGTACCCACCTTTACCGCAGATTAATTCAAGTTCAACATGATCAGGATCGATACGTTTCAAAAATTTAAGGCTTTCGACAAACAAATTTCGGGAAGCTAAATCTAGCTCTTCTCCACTTCTGGCTAACTTATATGCACGTTGGCCATCTACTTTAACGGCTGAAAATTGTGGAGGAATTTGTTTAATGTCGCCAAGAAATGGAAGTAAAGCTGAAACTATCTTCTCATCTGATGGACGAAGATCACTGCTTGCAATTACTTGCCCTTCTATATCATCTGTATTGGTAGCCTGACCTAATCGTACAATAAATGTATAAGCTTTCATTCCAGAAGTAACATAGGGAATAGTCTTTGTAGCTTCACCCAGCGCAATTGCTAATAATCCTGTTGCTTCGGGATCTAAAGTCCCAGCGTGCCCTGCTTTTTTTGCATTAAATGCCCATTTAACTTTGTTTACTACTGCACTTGATGTAATTCCTGCAGGCTTGTCTATTAAAAGCCAGCCATCTACACGTCGTTTATTCGATCTCTTTTCCATTACTTATATGTCCTAGTAATTTTGGCGCATAATAGCGGGTTATTATTAATTATTTAAGGTTTTAACGGGAAAAATACTACTTAAGTGGTTTAAATTTAATCCTCAGACGCTACGTCTCGTCTAACTACGTCTTGTCCTAATAACCGTCGCGTTTCGTCTAATTGATCAAATGTTCTATCTAAAACAAATTTTAGATCTGGCGAGTATTTTAAGGATACTTGTTTATTTACGGATTTTCTTATTTCATATTTATTTCGATTTAGTGCATTTATTACTATATCTGCATTTTGGCCACCTAAAGGTAAAACGTATACAAGCGCCAATTTGAGATCTGGGGTTGACCGAACTTCGCCTACTGTTACTGATACGTGTGCTAAATCTGCATCATGTATATCTCCGCGTAAAAGAACATCAGATATTGCACGACGCAACATTTCCCCAACTCTTAGTTGACGCTGAGTTGGCCCATTAGCCGAGAGATCATTACGTTTTGCCATTCCAGCCTGCCTTAATCGGTTTTGAAACTAGTCGCAAGCGGGGGTTTGCAAGCGGCGTAATGCGGGGTAAATGGGGAGGGGAGTTTAAAGGGACAAGATTATGAAAATTCAACCAAAGATTGTAATAGTAGGAGCCTCAGGGCGTATGGGGCAAATGTTGATCCAGGCAGCACTTATTTCTGATAAAGTTAAACTAGCAGGTGTCACTGAGCAAAGTGGGCATGAGTGGGTTGGGCGTGATCTTGGTATTTGTATGGGTGGAGCTGAAAATGGTATTATTGTTAGTGACGATCCCGCCAAGACTTTTGAACGCGCACAGGCCATAATTGATTTTACCTCCCCAAATGCAACATTATTGCATGCAAAGTTAGCGGCTCATGCGGGATTAGTTCATGTGATTGGTACCACTGGAATGAATGAAGGGCATTTAGCTATTCTTAAAGAAGCAGCAAAAGATGCAATTCTTATTCGTGCTGGTAATATGAGTTTAGGAGTAAACTTACTAACGTTACTGACTAAAAAAGTAGCTGCAGCATTAGATGAAGATTTTGATATTGAAATTGTTGAGAGCCATCATAAGCGTAAAGTTGATGCACCATCAGGAACAGCATTAATGTTGGGTGAAGCTGCTGCAGAAGGGCGTAAAGTTTTATTAAGTAATGTTGCAGATCGTGGGCGCGACGGTATTACAGGCGAACGTAAACGAGGAGATATTGGTTTTCATGCAATACGTGGCGGTGATGTGGTTGGTGAACATGATGTTATATTTGCGGCTGATGGTGAAAGGATCATTTTACGCCATCTGGCAACTGATCGCCAAATATTTGTTCGTGGAGCATTACGTGCTGCCATCTGGGGACAAGGAAAAAAATCAGGTGAATATAATATGATGGATGTTTTAGGGCTTTAATTAAGTTAAGCTTTGTCTAGAAATCTGATGTAATTCCTTTGCGCTCCCAATCGCCAAAGCGTGTGGGTTCTAAACCTTTAGGGCCACCTAATTCTAGTTTTAATTCTGCTTTTTTAGCGGATTTTTTACGTTCAGCTGCTTCTGCAAGGGCTCGTTTTGCGGCAGCTTTTACGCGATCTAATTTTGTATCTGACATGTTCTTTGCTCTGTTGTTGGACGCATCCTTATAGTAGTAGCATGATAATCTATAAAGAAAAGAGATGCTAATGGCCAAACCAGGATTATTTGCTCGTGAAGCGGCAGTGAGATTGTTACATGCAGTTTTATTAGAGCGCCGTTTGCTGATTGATTTGGTTAATGGTGAAGATAGCCCATTAATTGATTTGGAGCCTAACGAGCGAGCACGTGCACAATCATTAGCTATGACAACTTTACGCAACTTAGGTCCTGTTGACGCAGTTTTAGAGCAATTTTTAACTAAACAAACGCCGTTTTCATTATTAAATATTTTGCGAGTTGCTGCTACTGAAATACTTGTGGATGGTATTGCGGCTCATGCTGCAGTCGATGCGGCTGTAACTATGGCAAAGCGTAGGCAAAAGACTGAACATTTAAAAAATTTGGCGAATGCAGTTTTACGTAAAGTAGCAAGCGAAGGGCCAGCAATATTTGCGACATTGTCTCCTCAAGAATTGCCTAAAGCTTTTAGATCTCAAATGTCCAAAATTATTCCTAAAGAAGATTTTGTTGCCATCGAGCTGGCGCATCAGTTGGGTGCGCCACTTGACTTAAGTTTTAAGAGTATGGCGCAAGCAAGTTTATTGGCAGAACGTTTGGGTGGAGTTTTGATGCCTAATGGATCTGTTCGACTAAAGCGCGCTGGACAAATCACAGAATTACCTGGATTTACTGAAGGTGATTGGTGGGTTCAAGACTTAGCTGCCTCTATACCGGCAAAATGCTTTGGTGATTTAATTGGCAAGCGGGTGTTAGATTTATGCGCTGCTCCTGGTGGAAAAACAATGCAACTGTCAGCAATGGGAGCAAATGTAACGGCGCTAGATATTTCTTCGCAACGTATGAAACGTGTTAAGCAAAATTTGGAACGTACAGGGTTAGATGCTAACTTTGTTGTTGCAGATGCTTTGAACTGGAAGCCAAAAGTATTGTTTGATGCTATATTATTAGATGCTCCCTGTTCTGCTACTGGAACAATTAGACGACATCCTGATTTACCGTTTGCAAAAGAAAATTTTGATTTAGGTGACCTATTAAAACTACAACGCGACTTAATTCTAAAAGCATCAGAATGGTTGACACCAGGTGGCGTTCTGATTTATTCCACGTGTTCAATTTTTGCAGCAGAAGGTGAAGGCCAAGTAAAGTGGTTAGCCAAGCAAGACAGCAATTTAAAGCCTCAAGTAATTGACCCAGTGGCTATGGGTTTAGAAACGTTTATGGCTAATGAAGATGGGCAAATTCGATTGCGACCAGATTATTGGGCGGAACATGGTGGTATGGATGGGTTTTTCGTAGCAAAGTTTATGCTGACGTCTTAACCTTATTCAAAGATTAGTGAGTAAATATGGGTATCTTTGGATATAATTGGGGAAATTTGATTGCTGTAAAACGCAGTAAATTTTCGTGGCCTACGCGGCGTTTCACTTTTGAGCCTGAGCCATACTCTATAGGATTACCTGAATGTGGAAAGCACATTACTAATGGATTTTTCTTATTTGGGGGTCACCTTGTTGAAGCTCAAAATACGTCTATTTGGGATATTGAATGCCCAAGTCTTGATTTCGAACAAGAATTACATGGATTTGGGTGGCTAGATCACTTAGCTGCAGATGGGAGTGCCAAAGCGCGAAATTTAGCAAAACAATGGTTTTGGGAGTGGATGGAGCGATTTGGTGGTGGCTTGGGACCAGGCTGGTGTCCTCAATTGACAGGTCGCCGTATCATACGTGTAATTAATCATTCACAGATTTTATTATTTAATGAGAGTGTTAAAAAACAAAAAGCATATTTTAAAATTTTAGGACACCAAGCCAACTTTCTGTCAAGGCGCTCTAAAGCAGAAAAACCAGGATTAAAGCGGTTAGAGGCTTTAACAGGTTTGATTTTTTGTGCTTCCATTTTAAAAGGAAAAAAACACTTTTTAAGATCTAATATGAAAAAATTAGCTCGAGAATCTATGCGTTGTATCAATAAAAACGGCGATGTTATATCTCGTAACCCTGAAGAATTAATGCACATTTTCATTATGCTTTCATGGGCTGCCCGTGCAATTATTGAAGTGAAGGGAAAACCTCTTAAAAATCATTTATTAGCAATTGAACTTATTGCCCCTAACCTTCGTGCGTTGCGTTTAGGTAATGGTGGGCTAGTACATTTTCATGGAGGCGGGCGGGGAATTCCAGGTCGCTTAGACCAAGCTCTTTCGGAGGTCTCAATTCGACTACCCGCTCGTATGGGTGGTGCTATGGGATACCATCGTATTTCTAATAATGGGACCATTTTGATTATGGACGGTGGTGCACAAATTCCAAAAAATGAACCCAGCTTTAGTGCACTATCCTTTGAATTATCTATTGGCCATGAAGAACTAATCGTAAATACAGGCCCTGGTATGCTTTTTGGCAGCCATTGGTTGAACTCTAGCCGGACCTTGTATGCCCATAGTGGGGTGTGCGTTGATGAAACAGTACCATCTGTTGGTCGTACTGATGTGGTACCCAAATTTGAACGCAAAGAAAGTTCTGATGTTGTAAAACTAAATAGTTCTCATGATGGATTTGCTTTAACGCATGGGGTATTGCACTACCGAAAAATAGAAATGAACCGCAAGGGTTCTGTAATAAGTGGGAAGGATACTATTTTAGCTGAAGGTGTTAGCCATTGTGGAATTTTCGACGGATGGCTCAAACGCAAGAATACAAAATCTATGCCCTTTAATGCGCGATTTCATATTTCTCCTGATGTTACTTTAGAATTTGGCATACTTGATACAGCAGTTAGTATGACAACGCCAAAAGGTGATGTTTGGATTTTACGCTCACCAAATGCTAAAATAAGCATACAGGAAAGTGCTTTTATGCAATATGGACACTTACATCCACGTGCGTCAAAACAGGTTGTGGTATCTGGTAGCGCAATGGATTATGAGGGCGTCATTGAATGGACGCTGTCTCGGTTAGAAGTTCTGGACCACTGAAAATAGTTGCCAAAGGAATGCAAATGTCTCTTGATTATATAAAAATCCGCCGTGCCCTTTTATCTGTTTCTGACAAAACTGGTTTGATTGAATTAGCTACTGCATTGGACAAAAAAGGAGTTGAGTTACTTTCCACTGGTGGGACAGCAAAAACTATTCGAGATGCAGGTCTGCTTGTGCGGGATGTTTCCGATATTACTGGATTTCCTGAGATGATGGATGGGCGTGTAAAAACCTTACACCCTATGGTTCACGGCGGCTTGCTTGCTCTACGTGATAATAAAGATCACATAAATGCTATGAGAAAACATGGGATTGAGGAAATCGATTTATTAGTTGTTAACCTTTACCCGTTTGAAGAGACAGTTACTGCAGGTGGTGATTACAACGATTGTATTGAAAATATTGATATTGGTGGCCCTGCCATGATTCGTGCCGCCGCCAAAAATCATGAATTTGTCTCTGTGGTTGTGGATGTTAAAGATTATCAAGTTTTGTTGAAGCAAATGGATGTTAATGATGGAGCAACTACCCTAAATTTTAGGAAAAAATTAGCACAAACTGCATACGCGCTTACGGGTTCTTACGATGCTGCAGTATCAACTTGGATGGCAAGAGAAATTGGAATATCTGCTCCACGTCGAAAAGTTATTGCCGGAACATTTGTGCAGGAAATGCGTTATGGGGAAAATCCACATCAATCAGCCAGTTTTTATTCAAACGGTTCAGGGCGCCCAGGAGTGTCTACCGCAAAACAACATCAAGGTAAGGCACTATCTTATAATAATATAAATGATACCGATGCTGCCTTTGAATTAGTATCAGAATTTGACCCCAAAGACGGTCCGACTATTGCTATTATTAAACATGCAAATCCTTGTGGAGTGGCACATGGCTCATCATTTTTAGATGCTTATAATAGAGCATTTCAATGTGATCAAACGTCAGCTTTTGGTGGCATTATTGCATTGAATGGTACACTTGATGGTGAAACAGCAGAACAGATTTGTAAAATCTTTACAGAAGTTGTGATTGCTCCGCATGCTACAGACGAAGCTAAAGCTATTTTTGCCGCTAAGAAAAATTTGCGATTATTAACAACTGGTGGATTGCCTGATGTGCGTCAAGGGGGGCAGACCTGGCGTCAAGTCGCGGGGGGATATTTAATACAAGACCGTGATAATGGATTTATAAATCAAGAAGACATAAAGCTTGTAACCAAGCGTGCGCCAAGTGATATTGAAATGCGTGATATGCTATTTGCATGGAAAGTAGCTAAACATGTGAAATCTAATGCAATTGTTTATGTTAAAGATGGCGCGACAGTTGGTGTGGGTGCGGGCCAAATGAGCCGCATAGACAGTACTCGTATAGCTGCACGCAAAGCACAAGATATGGCTAAAGCAATTAATCTAGAGAAGCCGCTAACGATTGGCTCTGTTGTGGCATCAGATGCATTCTTTCCATTTTCGGATGGATTACTTGCTGCTGCAAAAGCAGGCGCAACTGCTGTGATTCAACCAGGAGGTTCAATGCGTGATGAAGAAGTTATAAAAGCTGCTGACGAATTAGGCTTGGCTATGTTGTATACTGGCATGCGTCATTTTAAGCACTGATATGATTAAAACTCTTACATATTCTAGTTTATTTTTTGCTATTGATCAGATTAGTAAATGGTTGATATTGGAAAAATTACTTTTAAATACAATAGGTGTTTATGAGGTTTTTCAGCCGTACTTAGTTTTTAAAATGGGTTGGAATAAAGGAATAAATTTTGGACTACTTTCTAGTAGTCCTGAAATAATGCAGTGGGCATTAATAGTATTGGCCACCGGAATATGTGCTACATTACTTTATTGGTCTCGAAACCTCTCAGGACGGTTTGTGCCAATACTTACAGGATTGGCTATTGGTGGTGCCATGGGAAATGTCTTCGATCGTATTCGTTTTGGTGCCGTAATTGATTTCCTAAACATGTCATGCTGTGGGTTCCAAAATCCTTATGTTTTCAATCTTGCTGATATCTTTATTTTTATAGGTTTAATTCCATTGGTGCTGTTTTCTAATAGATTTCAGAAACGTGCGTGACGAGATAATATAATTAAGCTAAACAAGATTATAGAAAATGCGAGTAGATACATAAATGAACTTTGGTTTGAAAATTTCTTTAATTGTTGTTATGGGTCTTAGTATTTCTGCTTGTACTGGTGGAAATAAGAAAGGCCCAGATGAATTTGGCGTCATGCCAACAAAAGCATTAAAATATCCATCTGATATGATTGAACTGCCTGAACCAAATCTAACCGGAAAAAATCTAGCAGATAAACAACCACTGGAAGATGTAATTAATGCGTTAGGTGGTGACGCCAATTACCAAAAAAATACTCAGATTCGTAATAGTGAAAAAGCTTTATTAAAAGTGGTGGGTCGTTTTGGTGTAACACCTGACATACGCACAATTACTGCGATTGAAGACGCCTCATTCCGCGAAAAAAATAAAGGTAAGGTTTTAGAACGTTTGATTTCTGGCAATATATATCAAATTCGTTATCGCAGTGAACGTTTAGACTCGCTTTTAGAAGCAAAGAGATTAGCTGCTTTAGGTGTTCGTACCCCAACAGTAATTTCTAAATAGTAACTCTCCATTTGCTCACGTTTACGTTAGCGCACTTGTATATTTAGTGCTTAGAGTTAAATCTCATTTATCTTAATATAGTAAAATCTTATGAAACATTTTTATATCGCAATCTCTTTTCTTTTCTTAAGCTATTCACCAAGCTTTGCGATCGGTGAAGTAAGTACATTTACTTTAAAAAATGGTATGGAGATCGTTGTGATTGAAGACCATCGTGCCCCCATTGTGACTCACATGGTTTGGTATAAAGTTGGATCGGCAGACGAGCCTCCAGGCAAATCAGGTATAGCACATTATTTGGAACACCTACTATTTAAAGGAACTAAAAATTTAGAATCAGGAGAATTTTCAAAGATTGTTGCAGAAAATGGGGGAACAGGAAATGCATTTACTTCTTATGATTATACTGGCTATTTTCAGCGTGTAGCAGCTGACCGATTAAACCTTATGATGGAAATCGAATCTGATCGCATGCAAAATCTTAGGCTTACCATTGAAGATGTATTGCCTGAACGCGACGTCATAATCGAAGAACGTAATTCGCGCACAGAAAATAATCCTAACACTTTATTTAATGAACATCGTTCTTCACTGATGTATCAGAATCACCCTTATGGTGTTCCAGTTATAGGTTGGATGCACGAAATAGAAAAGCTAACGCGTGAAGATGCTATTGAATTTTATAAAAGATATTATGCCCCCAATAATGCTATTTTGATTGTTGCTGGGGATGTGGAGCCTCAAGCAGTTTTAGATTTAGCTCAGAAACATTATGGCATTCGAATTGCCTCAGAAGGAATAGTTAAACGTGTTCGCCCACAAGAGCCGCCTAAAAGAGCTGCAATCCATACAATTTATGAAGACCCAAGGGTAAGGCAACCTTATATTATCCGTGAATATTTAGCTGAAAATCGAAAGCCGGGTGACCAATTAGAAGCAGCAGTATTAACTATATTTGCCCAGTTATTGGGAGGATCAGGTGTGACTTCTTTTTTAGGGAAACGGTTGCAGCTTGATGAAAAAATAGCCTTAAATGTTTCAGCATGGCATTCTGCGACTTCATACGATCCGAGTAAATTTGGGCTATATGTGTTGCCTGCTCCAGGCGTAAGCCTACAAGCTGTAGAGGATGCATTAGATTTAGCGCTACATAATTTCTTTGAGGTTGGCGTCGATCAGGATCATTTACGACGCATTAAAACACAGATTAAAGCATCAAAAATTTTTGCATTAGATAACCAAGAAGGTATTGCTCGAAGTTATGGCACTGCGTTAACGAGTGGACTATCAGTAAAAGATGTAAAAGACTGGCCTAGTATTTTGGCTGCTGTGTCTGCTGAAGATATTATGATTGCTGCGCGTAAAGTATTGAACCCTAAGTCATCAGTTACAGGTTGGATTCGTGGTCCGCAGGAGATTACAGAATGAATAAATTTTTAAGTGCATTGGTTATAATTTTATTGTCAGGGTTACCTGTTAATGCTGAACTGATCATTCATGAGGTAAAATCTAAGGGTGGAATTACGGCATGGTTAGTAAATGATAATTCTATTCCAATAGTTTCATTTGATATAGCTTTTAAAGGTGGTGCATCCACTGAGCTAGATGACAAACTGGGTGCTACATATTTAATGACAGGTTTGCTAGAAGAGGGCGCTGGTAATATGGACGCCACTGCTTTTAGCCTTGCAGCAGAAGAGTTAGCAACATCATTAAGTTTTAATAGTTCTCGCGAACGAATTTCTATTTCAGCAGAGTTTCTTAAAGAAACTACAAATCAAAGTTTAGCACTATTAAAGGTCGCTATCATGGAACCTGCCTTTAATGATGCTGCTTTTGAACGAACTAAAGCTCAGGTTCTATCAATTATTTCGCGCAATCAAACAGACCCACAAAAGATTGCGTCAAATGCATTTAATAAAATTGCATTTTCTGGCCATCCATATGGCCGGCCGTACCAAGGCACTGCAAACAGTATTGCTAATTTAACCAAAGATGACATGTACGAAGCTCATCGCCAAAATTTAACCAAAGACCGCTTAGTTGTGAGCGTAGTTGGCGATATTACGGCTGATGAATTATCAATTATTCTGGATGATTTATTCGGTGGACTGCCAGAAAAAGGTGCGTCATTTCCTGTCGCTACAAATTTTAAAGCATCCGGTGGTAATACAATTATAGACTTTGATACGCCACAATCTATAGCGTTGTGGGGGCATTCTGGGATCTCACAAAACGACCCAGATTTTTTTGCAGCATTTGTAATGAATCACATACTAGGTGGTGGAAGTTTTACATCACGTTTAACTGACGAGGTGCGAGAAAAGCGTGGCTTAACTTACGGTGTATACTCTTATATGGCCAATATGGATTATGCTAATTTTTATGGTGGATCGGTATCATCAGCGAACGACCGTATTGGAGAAGCATTAGATGTAATTAAAGAGGAATGGGCTCGGATGGCTAATAGTGGAGTTACTCAAGAGGAGTTGATCGCTGCAAAAAAATATATGACTGGGTCTTATCCATTACGATTTGATGGAAATAGTCAAATTGCGGGTATTTTAACTTATAGCCAAACAAATGACTTCCCCATTAATTATCCACAAAATCGTAATAGTTACATAGAGGCAGTAACAAAAAAAGATATTGCCCGTGTAGCAAATCGAATTTTGAAGGCTGAAGATATCCATTTTGTTGTAGTTGGCAGTCCAACTGGATTAGGGGCTGCTGAATAGTTTATGTTATAATCCAGTTATGGCAGAATCGGCGAGGTTCATGATAAGTATTGTTTTATGAATGTACAAAAAACCAAAATAGCTCATGATCGCCCTATTATTAGGCAGTTAGATGATGCTGCTGCAAATCGTATTGCAGCTGGTGAAGTTGTTGAGCGACCAAGTTCTGCAATTAAAGAGCTGGTTGAGAATTCTATTGATGCGGCATCTACAAGGATTGATATTTCATACAGTGACGGTGGAAAGACACTAATTCGTGTAAAGGATGATGGGCATGGTATCGCAGAAGGTGAGTTGTGTTTAGCCTTGTCTCGCCACGCAACCAGTAAAATAGACGGTTCTGATCTCTTAAATATTCATACATTTGGATTTCGCGGTGAGGCTTTACCTTCTATGGGTGCAGTTGGGCGGCTTACTATGACTAGTCGAGTGAGTGATGCAACGGTAGGCGCTATGATTATTGTTAATGGTGGAGAAATAGAAAAAGTGCGTCCTGCGCCTGCTAGCGTTGGAACAGTTGTAGAGCTGCGTGATCTATTCCATGCAACCCCTGCTCGGTTAAAATTTTTGCGAACGGATCGTGCTGAAGCAGGTGCGATTTCTGATGTAATAAAGCGTCTGGCAATGGCTGAGCCCTATATTGGTTTCACTTTACGCGATGTGTCAGGTGGGGGTGAAGGCCGTATTGTATTTCGTGCTGATCCAGAAACTGGTGATTTATTTAATGCACTACACGGACGCCTACGCAAAATTTTGGGGGCAGATTTTGCAACTAATTGTATACGAATTGATGCTGAACGTGAGGGTATGACTTTAACGGGTTTTGCGAGTTTACCAACATATTCCCGTGGTTCGGCAGTTGCACAGTATATTTTTGTAAATGGTCGGCCGGTAAAAGATAGAAATCTATTAACCGCATTGCGCGCGGCTTATTCTGATTTTCTACATAATGGGCGATACCCTATAGTTGCACTGTATATAGAATGTGATTTGGAACGTGTTGACGTAAATGTTCACCCTACAAAAGCTGAAGTTCGCTTCCGTGAGCCAGGTGTTGCACGTGGTTTAATTATATCAGGCTTGCGACATGCATTAGCTGAAGCAGGCCACCGTGCCTCCTCGACTGTAGCAGATTCAGCTTTAGGTGCTTTTATGCCTTCTGATACAATGCAGTCATTTGGCCAGTATCAAATGGGCCACAAAAAATCTTTTGCAGCTTTTACAGGTCATGACCGCCAAGCTGGATTTACAGACATACAAAATAACTTTTCTTCGCGTGTTGAAGCGCAAGTATTTAATGAAGAGCCATTTCATAAGCCGCTTGGAGCTGCACGTGCGCAAATTCATGAGAATTATATAATTGCTCAAACAACTGATGGTATTGTTGTGGTTGATCAACATGCAGCTCACGAACGGTTAGTTTATGAAAAATTAAAAAAACAAATGAATGCTAATGGTGTTGCTGCTCAGGCTTTGTTGATCCCTGAAATTATTGAGGTATCAGAACAGGACTGCGTAACATTAATGAATGTTGCTTCAGAATTGGCTGTTTTAGGTTTAGTTATAGAAAGCTTTGGTGGAAATGCTATTGCGGTACGTGAAACTCCTGCGATCTTGGGCGAAGTAAATGCAAAAGCAATAGTTCTAGATATTCTTGATGAATTACAAGACTGGTCACAAACTCAATTGATACAAGATAATTTAGAAGCCATCTTAAGTCGAGTTGCCTGTCATGGATCAATTAGGTCTGGACGAATAATGCGTAGTGAGGAAATGAATGCTCTTTTGCGTGAAATGGAAGTAACTCCCCATTCAGGACAATGTAATCATGGCCGCCCAACGTACATTGAGTTAAAATTAAGTGATATTGAAAGGTTATTTGGTCGTACATAATAAAAATTGATAATCACGCTATATAAATAAAAAGTTTCTTTCTAGTCAGTGGGCAATTAAAGGGTTTCCAAACATACTTAAATTAAAATTAAAAGTTTGAGTAAGCTCTAGACACTATAACCGCGACAATACGTCAACTATGATTACATACTGTATGTAATCAATTTAAGTATGAGTTAATTTATAAGGTGCTGCCATGTTGAACGTCCAAAACCACCCCCTACGTGAAAGCCTATCTAAAGAGCTGCATGCGCGGCCTTTTCCAATTATTGATGCCCCAAGTCAGGTCATATACCTAGCATTAACATGTAGTGATAATGATGAAGTGTATATTCAAAATTTAGCAAATTTGTTTGGGGGTCTAGATTACGTAATAGGTTCAGGACATTATTACCAAGATTTAGGAGGTTATTCACTAAAGTGGGAACGTCATAGCGAATTCGTTACCTACACTATTTTACTTGAAGGTGAAGATGATCATCCGTTTTCTGATAAAGCGGCAAGCTATTTTCCAGTCTCCTGGTTAGCATCATTAGATAGCCAAGTTTTAACTACAGTAAAGTTACGCGTTGTTGCACCGGCCTCTACAAAGCAAGTTGAGCATGAAATTTTAACAAACTTTCATACAGCTTTTCAATCAGAAAGCTTAGCTATATCTTATGTTTTAGACAAAAATGCTATCGTAGCTAGTGATTTTAAAATGGATGAAAATGGTTACATTCGTTTTGGTGTATTACCAATTGGTCAGGTTGGGCGGCATCGCTTGGGCCGTATTGTTCAACGTTTGTTAGAAATTGAAACTTACCGGGCAATGTCTATGATGACTTTACCAATAGCAAAAAAAGTTTTTAGCCGTTTAACAGAATTAGAACATGATCTGGCAAGTACAGTCCAATCTATTTCTGGGCGTGAAGGTACATACCAAGAAAATTTGAATACTTTAATGACTATTGCGGCTGAAATTGAGTATTTAAATGCTGAAAATGCATTCCGATTTGGCGCAGGTGATGCTTACGCTGCCTTAGTCGATCAACGTATTTTTGTTTTACGTGAGGAGCGATTTTTAGGGCGTCAAACATTTTCAGAATTTATGATGCGTAGATTTAGCCCTACTGTGCGTACTTGTAAGGCGGCCCATAAGCGATTGCAGGATATTTCTGATCGTGCTGCTCGTGCTGCAGATTTACTAAGTACCCGAGTTAATGTTCGAACTGCAGAACAAAATAGAGCATTGTTAGAGCAAATGGACAAGCGTTCAGAATTGCAATTGCGTTTACAGCAGACGGTTGAAGGCCTTTCAGTGGTTGCAATTAGTTATTATGCTGTAAACCTTTTAACTTATTTGTTTATACCCCTTGCTGAGATTCAAAATTGGGAAAAATATTATGTAGCATCAGCTTTAGTATTACCCGTAGTACTTTCTGTTGTGTTTATGGTCCGAAAAATTAGAGGTGGTATTTCTAAATCCTGAAAAGGGGTTGCAATAAGCGAGGTAAAAGTGATGTAAACTTCAAAGGTGCATCTGAGGCTGCTAAACAAATGCATGGCCCGTCATCGCTAGCAGTTGGACTATGATGAATATTTTCATCACCAATCTCAATATCCCCTCGTGAAAAACAATCCTCTTTATCATGAAATGCACCTTGTAAAACAAGCGTCATTTCAAGGCCGTTGTGGCCATGGTTAGGCATAGCAGTACCTGCAGGTATATAAAGTAGCCGAGCTGTTGCGTGTTTGTCAGTTTTTAAAATAGCTTGCCGCACTCCGCGGCCTATATTTTTCCATTTAACTGCATTTAAATCATTACCAACATACTTTTGAAGTGGTTCTGGGAAAATACCCTCGATCATTGGGGGAAGGGGGCTCTTTGTTATTGGCATATTAATTTCTTTTAATGCTTGTTTGAATGCGTCAGGTTTCATTTCAGCCTCATCAGAATCTTCTAAAAGGCCTCCACCTATAGCTTCATAGCTAGCTAAGCGTGCACGAGCTTCATCGCTCATAGACATTTGAGTTGCGACCACTAGACTAAAAGCCTCTGGTAAAATACCAGCCGCGTAGCCTATTAAAAGTTGCTCATTTAGGTGATGTTTAACTGTCATATTTCGTTTCATTTCATTTTATATCTTAGTCGTTGTAAGGCTAATCTAATTCGAGACTTGATTGTTCCAAGGGGTAAACCGGTTTCATCAGCAATCTCTTGATGCGACAAATCGTTATAAAATGCGCGTTCTACAATAACTCTTTGTTTTTCAGGCAAACTTTTCACTGCTTGAGCTAATCGGTATGTTTCTTGTTGCATTGATATTATTTCAGATGCATCTGGCTCAGGGTTACAGCCCCAAGGTAAATCCTCAGGTTCTGGACGGCTCTGGCGCCTTGCAGCATCAATTCGTTTATTTCTCGCAATTGTAAATATCCAAGTAGATGCGGCCGCTCGTGTTGGATCAAATAAATGAGCTTTGTGCCAAACAGTAACCATCGTTTCTTGTGCGCAATCTTCCGCAGTTACTGGATCAGCACCACCTTTCATAAGAAATGATTTAATGCGGGGAGCAAAATGTGCAAACAAGTCAGAAAAGGATTCTTTGTCCTGATTTTTGGATATTGAAATAATACATTGAGCCCATAGATCAGTAGTAGATTTTACAATATTTTTCACCACTTTGCCTAGCATCCTTCTGGGGGTTACTTGTAGTCTAAAGGATCGCATGAGTAGATCAAAGTCTTGATTAACAAATGGTATAATAACAAACATGTATTTATTACGAAGTAGTTGTCATTTTGGATCAAGTTTATATTAATATTATTATTGATCCGACAAAGACACAGATGCGTAAGAATAAAAATAACAATAAATGGATATAAAATTAGTGCCGTTTGAATTTACTTTTTCCCGCCCAAAAAATATTGCTGTGATAGGTGCTGGTATATCGGGTATGGGCGCAGCACATTTATTAGCAAAATCTCATAATATTACATTATTTGAATCTAATAAACGCCTTGGGGGGCATGCTCGCACCGTAATTGCAGGCAAAGACATGGATCAGCCAGTTGATACAGGTTTTATTGTTTTTAATTATGCCAATTACCCTCGAATGACGCAGCTATTTGAAGCATTAAATGTACCAGTAATAAAAAGTGATATGAGTTTTGGTGTTTCAGCTAAGTCTGGGAATATAGAATATGCGTTGAGAACACTAAATTCATTATATGGGCAACGTTTAAATTTAATACGCCCTAAATATCATCGAATGATAATGGATATTATGAAATTTAATAAAAATGCAGAAAGTGCGCTTGAAGGCCCTGAGATGACACTACGTGATTTACTTGCTAAAATAGGTACTGGGGATTGGTTTCGTGATTACTACATTCTTCCATTTGGTGGTGCGATTTGGTCTACCCCGTTAGGTCAGATGTTAGATTTTCCAGCAGAGGCTCTCATAAAATTTTTTAAGAATCACAATTTATTGGCTACTTCTGGGCACCATCAATGGTACACAGTTAAAGGGGGCTCGATTGAATATGTAAAGCTTCTCGAGAAAGATATGAAAAAGCGCAGTGTTGTGATTCGAAGTGGTTCTCCAGTGAAAGGTGTTCGACGCACCTCTTTAGGAGTTGATATTCGTGTATTTGGTGGAGATTGGCAAAGTTTTGATAGTGTTGTTATGGCAAGTCATTCTGATCAATCATTAAACCTATTGGAAGATCCAAGTGAAGATGAAGTTCGATTATTATCAGCTATTAAATATCAACCCAATCAAGCTATATTACACTCAGATCCAGTAGTAATGCCCAAGCGGAAAAAATGTTGGTCTTCTTGGGTCTATGCCTCTGATCAAGCTGACAGTGCTAATCCGGTTGGTGTAAGCTATTGGATGAACAGATTACAATCAATTCCAGAGGCAGAAAACTTTTTTCAATCTTTAAATCCAACGCGCGAAATTAAGCAAGAACTTATCCATGATCAAAATATGTTTATGCATCCAGTTTTTGATCGCGCAGCTTTATCCGCGCAGCAAGAAATTAAAAAAATACAAGGCCACAATAATACATGGTTTTGTGGAGCTTGGTTGCGTAATGGCTTTCATGAGGATGGATACTCTAGCGCTGTTGATGTTTTAGAAAATATGGGAGTGATGGCTGGGTGACTGCAATCTTAGATCACATCCATGGACGTACTTTCCATGGCCGGCATGGAACAATTAAGAACAAATTTTCTTATAATGTTGACTACATTATTTCTGATTTAAGCCTTTGCAAGGGTCCATTGTTATTTTCAAGAAATAAGCGAAATATAATTGCACTTTTTGACAACGATTATGGCAGCACTTATTCCTCTAAAGCTAGAATAAAGTGGGTTAACGATATTTTATTTGAAGCTGGATTTGGCAACTTCATTACCGGTAAGGTATTGTTGCTTGCGCAGCCTCGTGTATTTAATCATGTGTTTAATCCTGTTAGTTTTTGGATAATTTATGATCAATTAAAAAAGTTACGCTTAGTTATAGCTGAAGTAAGTAATACTTTTGGGGACCGTCACAGCTATCTTTGTTACAATGATGACATGTCTGAAATTAAACGTGATCAAACATTGACTGCTCGTAAGGTATTCCATGTGTCACCGTTTCAAAAAATCTCTGGTAAGTATGAGTTTCAATTTGATATTTCAGACAAATCTGTTGGTATATGGATTAATTTTCGAGATGGTAGTAAAGGTGTTTTGGCAACCTTTGCAGGCCGGCGCCAACCTTTAACCAATGCGTCTATTCTTGCATCTGTTATTCGCCGCCCATTTGGGTCAAAAAGAATTTTAACACTCATCTATTGGCAGGCTATTAAATTAAAATTTAAAGGTGCTGTTTTTAATAAACGGCCTGAACCACCTTCAAAAGACATATCAAGGTGAATAAATTTTTTATATTTTTGTTCATTTGGTGTGTATTATCAGCCGCATATGTGGCCCGACCTTTAGAGATTCCAATTGGCTGGCAAAAAAGAGGAGAAGCAACAACTGTGTTGTTTGGTTTCACATTATATCGAGGCATTTTATATACACAAAGTGCAAAAGTGTTTGATAAAAATAGTAAATATGCATTATCTCTTGAATATTTGCGGGAGTTCAAGGCAACAACTTTAGTAAAAGCTACAGTTAAAGAAATTAGAAGAACTAAAGGTTTATCTGCTGAGGATTTTGAAGACTTAAAGTTTGAATTAATGCAGTGCTTTGTGAATGTTAAGGCGGGGGATCGTATTACTGCAATTGCACGTAATGCTAACAAAATAAATATTTTTTATAATGGGACAAAGCGTTGTGATCTTGAACGAACAAATATTCGTAATCAATTTTTTGGCATTTGGCTTGGTGATAAAACACGTGACGCTAAAGGTTCTGCTCGACTTAAAGGAACGCCTTAATGTTTAAAGGTTTAGTCAAATATAGTTTATTTTCTGGTATGTTAGCTTTTGCGGGATTGCCAATTTATTTGCATGCACCAAAATATTTTGTTGATACTTATGATATATCGCTAACTGCAATCGGCTTCACGCTGCTAGGCCTCAGACTATTAGATTTTATTCAAGACCCAATAATTGGCTGGTGGTTGGATAACATGAAGATGGGGCATGAACTTCTTGCCGCAGTAATGGGAGTTTTGATGGCGGGCTCTATGTTCGCATTATTTGCTGTTCCAGCAATAGGCAGTCCGCTAATTTGGTTCATAGCTTGTATGATAGTCTTATTTTCTAGCTTCTCTATTTTATCGATTTTATTTTATTCACAGGGAATTGAAAAAGCGAAATCTCTTGGCGGCCAAGGCCATGTTCTTCTAGCAATGTGGCGTGAATCTGGTGGTTTAGTCGGTGTTTGTTTTGCAGCTCTTGCACCAACAATATTTACTATCCTAGGTATAATTAACCCTATGGCCGGGTTTGCAATTTTGTTTGGTTTTATTGCATTAATATCTACCTACTTTATGGCAAGGGAATGGAAAACTGTTACACTACCTAGAAGTAACTTACGGCTTATTTTGATAGACCCAACATTACGTCATCTACTTTTTGTAGCACTCTTAAATGCAGCCCCTTTGGCCGTTACCACTACTTTGTTTTTATTTTATGTAGAAGCTTGCTTGGGATCTCAAACTGCAACTGGACCACTATTATTAATATTTTTTCTTTGCGCAGCTTTATCAACACCTATTTGGGGTAAATTAGTTACGCTCTATTCAACACGAAAAACGCTTTTGTGTGCGATGGTATTATCTATAATTTCATTTAGTTTTGTGTTTAGTTTAGGAGCTGGAGATGTCTTTCTTTTTGCTATCGTTTGTGCAGTCTCTGGCTTCACTTTAGGTGCTGATATGACTTTATTACCTGCTGCATTCGCCCGTAGAATTGATCAAATGGGAATTGGTGGGGGGCAAGCTTTTGGTGCTTGGAGTTTTTGCGCTAAGTTTACCTTAGCATTAGTAGCAGCTTTTGTTTTGCCTTTGCTAGATTGGGTCGAATTTTCGACTAGTGAACCTAATACTGATGCTGCTATTTGGGCATTAACATTACTTTATGCAGGCTTACCCTGCATTTTAAAACTAGGGGCTATGCTAGTTTTATCATCTAGCCATCTAAGGGAGATCTAATATGACTTTACTTTTTTCAGCGCTGTTTTTCGGATGTTTTTTTTCAATTATTATTAGTTGGGTTTTCACTAAAAACTTAGGTTTTTTAGCGCAACGTCCAAGCGATTATACAAAACAAGGAACAGTTTTTGATATACGCGAGCGATTGATTGGGCATATGATTTGTGAAGGTGTCATATATGGCCCATTTGGTCGAGTAAATACTAGGTTTGTAGCTCACATGCATGCGCACTGGGATGGCAATAAAGGCCATATGACAGAATCTTTTTTGTATGATAATGGCGATACACTAGATCGTGAATGGGATTTAATTTTTAAAGACAATGGTGAATTTTTTGAAGCTACAGCACCTGATATTATTGGTACTGGAATAGGGCAGCAGTCAGGATCTGGCGTGCGGTTATGCTATAATATTAAACTACCTGTGTCTGCTGGTGGTTACGTTTTAAACACTATTGATTGGATGTACTTGATGGAAAATGGAACGATTATTAATAGATCCCAATTCCGAAAATTTGGATTCAAGGTTGGAGAGCTGGTTGCCAATATGCGTCAGGTGAATTGATGTCATTACGTGGGAAAAAGTATTGGATTGTAGGTGCCTCTGAGGGATTAGGTCGTGAACTCGCCGTTGCCCTGTCAACACTAGGTGTTGAACTTGTTATTAGTGCAAGAAATGAAGATCGACTGACTGAACTTGCTTCTATTACTGGTGCACAAGTTTTGACGCTGGATGTTACTAACAAAGAGGCCGTTAGATTTGCAGGTGAAAGTGTTGGCCCTCTAGATGGCGTTATTTATGCTGCTGGTGTTTACACTCCAGTAAACGCTGCCGATTGGAACTCTGATGAAGTTGAGCAAATGATCAATATTAATTTTATGGGTGCAGCTCGAGTCTTAGCAGCTGTAGTTCCTGGATTTGTGGAGTTTGGCAAAGGCCACATTGTGATGATTGGAAGTTTGTCAGGATTCCGAGGTTTGTCAGGAGCACTTGGTTATGGAGCATCAAAAGCAGGAATGATGCATTTAGCAGAAAATATTCATGCTGATTTGTATTCTAGTGGCGTAAAGGTTCAACTGATAAACCCTGGCTTTATAAAGACGCGACTTACTGATAAAAATAATTTTAAGATGCCCTTCATCATGTCTGCAGAAGAGGCTGCGCAAAATGTAATAAACGCAATGTTGAGTGATAGGTTCCAAACTAATTTTCCACGACTTTTTTCATGGGTATTTCGCGGAGCAAATTTTTTACCAGCTACTATATATTATAAGTTATTTGGGGAAAAGTGGGGTAAGAGGAGATAGATTCAAGCAAATTTGATGTTACTTTCAAGTGATATAAGTAACTTCAAATGTATTATGAGGCGCAAAAACCACGCTCTATGTCGGTTCTTTCTGTGAGATTCTAGTTGCGGTGTGGTTTATTTAAATAAAATAAATATTAGGATTCTTCATGGCCGATAAAATTATATTTAGTTTAGATGGAAAATCCGTAACTGCAGAGCCTGGTGAGACAATCTGGGAAGTTGCTAAACGTGAAGGAACAACTATTCCGCATTTGTGCCATTCGGGCGAAAAAGGCTATCGTTCAGATGGAAATTGTCGAGCATGTATGGTGGAGGTTGATGGTGAACGCACGTTAGCTGCATCATGTATCCGAACACCTAGTCCTAATATGGTTGTTAAATCTGAAAGTCATCGTGCAAAATCAGCGCGTAAAATGGTTATGGAGTTATTAGTTTCTGACCAACCTATACAGGAAAAAGCACATGATAAATCGTCACATCTTTGGAATATGGCTGAATTAGAGGGTGTTTCTAATAGCCGGTTTCCTGCCATTGAGTTGAAACGTATTCCATTACTAGATGATAGCCATGTTGCAATGAGTGTAAACTTAGATGCTTGCATTCAATGTAACTTATGTGTACGTGCATGTCGCGAAGTACAGGTGAATGATGTTATTGGTTTGGCTGGCCGTGGCCATGATGCAAAAATTGTCTTTGATATGGATGATCTGATGGGTGAGTCATCTTGTGTTGCATGTGGTGAATGTGTCCAAGCGTGTCCAACTGGCGCCCTCATGCCAGCTTCAGGTGTTGATGCAGCTCAGGTCGGTGACAGTATGGATTTTGATCGTGAAGTTAAATCTGTATGTCCCTTCTGTGGCGTAGGTTGCCAGATAAGTTTGAAAATTAAAGATGATAAAGTAAAATGGGTTGACGGTATTGATGGTCCAGCCAACGAAAATCGATTGTGTGTAAAGGGGCGATTTGGTTTTGACTACATAGATCATAACCACCGCCTTACTAAGCCATTAATTAGGCTAGAGAATGCACCAAAAGGTCTAAATGTTGACCCTTCTAATCCGATGAGCCATTTTAGAGAAGCTTCTTGGGAAGAAGCTATGACATTTGCGGCCAATGGTTTCCGTGGGCGTGGGCGTGAAGTAGCAGGGTTTGGATCTGCTAAATGTACAAATGAAGAAGCTTATTTATTTCAAAAATTTATACGTCAGGGTTTCGGTCATAATAATGTAGATCATTGCACACGATTGTGCCATGCATCATCTGTTGCAGCTTTGATGGAAAATGTTGGATCAGCGGCTGTAACTGCTACGTTTAATGAAATTGAAAATGCAGATGTAGCTATTGTTATAGGTGCAAACCCTACAGAAAATCATCCTGTTGCGGCAACTTATTTCAAACAGTTTACTAAACGCGGTGGTAAATTAATAGTAATGGACCCGCGTGGCCAAGCTTTAAAACGACACTCATCCCATATGTTGCAGTTTAGACCTGGTGCCGATGTATCAATGTTAAATGCTATTATGCATGTGATAGTTGAAGAAGGTCTTTATGATAGTGATTATGTCGCTAAATATACTGAGAATTGGGAAGCTCAAAAAGAGCACCTTAAAGATTTTAGCCCTGAAAAAATGGCACCTATTTGTGGTATAGATGCAGAAATGCTTCGTGATGTAGCGCGTACTTTTGCAAATGCTAAAGCAGGCATGATTTTTTGGGGAATGGGTGTTTCCCAACACATTCATGGAACTGATAATTCACGCTGTTTAATTTCACTTGCATTTATGACTGGAAATGTCGGTAAGTCTGGTGCTGGCCTACACCCTCTCCGAGGTCAAAATAATGTTCAAGGTGCTTCTGATGCTGGTATGATTCCAATGTTTTTACCTGATTACCAACCGGTTAGTGATGATGGTGTGCGTTCGGCATTTACAGAGGTATGGAAGTCAGAAGATTTTAGCTCTGAACGAGGGTTAACTGTTGTTGAGATCATAGCGGCAATTCATCAAGATAGTATCAAAGCTATGTATATTCTTGGTGAAAATCCTGCAATGTCGGATCCTGATGTGGAGCATGCGCGAGCAGCGTTAGCAAAATTGGATCACCTTGTTGTCCAAGACATTTTCCTTACTGAAACAGCTAATTACGCAGACGTAATCTTGCCTGCATCTGCGTTTGCAGAGAAAACTGGAACTGTAACTAATACAAACCGACAGGTTCAAATGGGGCGTACTGCGGTATCACCACCAGGTGAGGCTCGCGAGGATTGGGCTATTACTGTTGATTTGGCGCAACGCTGTGGATTAGATTGGAATTATTCTCACCCCAGACAAGTTTTTGCAGAAATGAAACTTAATATGGCATCATTAGATAATATTACTTGGGATCGTTTAGAAGCAGAAAATGTAGTAACATACCCTAGTTTATCTCCAACTGATCCAGGCCAAGCAATTGTATTTGGGGATGGCTTTCCTAGAGAAGATGGTCGTGGTAAATTTACTCCCGCTTCTATTATTGCTCCGGACGACGTCCCTGACGCTGAATATCCAATGATCTTAACAACTGGTCGCCAGTTAGAGCATTGGCATACGGGTTCAATGACGCGCCGTGCTACAGTTTTAGATGCTGTAGAGCCTGAAGCAAACTGTTCACTGCACCCACGAACACTTCGAAAGCTTGGGGTAGAGCCAGGTGGTATGATAACATTAACTACCAAACGTGGAACAATTGATGTTATGGCGCGCGCTGACCGTGCAATATCTGAGGATATGGTTTTCTTACCATTTGCTTTTGTTGAGGCAGCTGCAAATATTTTAACAAACTCTGCATTAGATCCCTATGGGAAAATACCTGAGTTCAAATTTTCAGCTGTTAAAGCCGAAAAAATGCTTGAGTTAGCTTTAAAATAAAGTTTTGTAGCTAATGATAATTAGTGTGTACTAAATGGCACGACTATACCCTGTATTTAGTTTTTTTTCACGTATTTGATCTGCTGCGAGTGATGCGCTCATCAAGTCAGGGAATAGTTGTATATTTTGACGACCTTTTCCACCACGCATACCCCATTCTCGTAAAACTGAAAACTCTTCAAATAAATTAGTGAGTATTTCCAAACGATAATAGCGTGGGCTGGTTTTTTGTGTGGCAGTTTTAAACATTAAACATTGTGTCATGTTATGATTCTAACGGATGAATAATTTGGTATCAATAATCATTTATATATTTTGTTATTAAACGAAAAAAGCCGCTTAATAAGCGGCTTTAAAATCTCGTAGTTGATATATGTTAACCTTGTCTTGCTTTAAAGCGAGGTTGGGTTTTATTTATAACATATACTCGGCCCTTACGGCGCACGACACGACAGTCGCGGTGGCGCGCTTTTAGCGAGCGAAGTGAGCTTTTGACCTTCATGGGCCTTCTCCTTTTTCGCACATCACAAAGATGATGCGCCAGTTTATATTTGCCCTTTTGGGCGGGTATGGTGGGCGTAACTGGGATTGAACCAGTGACCCCTTCGATGTCAACGAAGTGCTCTCCCGCTGAGCTATACGCCCCAAAAGATCAAGAAGTACTTTTAAAATACTCCCTGCGAGTGGTTTCTATAGAAGGTAAAGCGAAAGTGTTCAAGAGCCTTGTTAAAGGGCTTTTGATTTTTAGCATTTTATGGCTAAATTGCTCTAATGGTTAACGAATCCTATATATTTAATACGCCCACGCATCAAACTACATGTATAGTGTTTAGTTCACCGCATAGTGGTCGCAATTATTCAGAATCATTTTTGAATAATTCTTTATTAGAGTCGCCACAAATACGTACGTCAGAAGACGCTTTTGTGGATGACTTATTTTCCTGTGTAACAAATTTTGGGGCTTCCTTATTGGCTGCAGTTGCGCCGCGCGCTTATGTTGACCTAAACCGTCATTCAGATGAGTTAGATAGTGCTGTGATTAGTGGTATTAATAGAGGCTTAACTAATGCCAGAATATTATCTGGCTTAGGTGTTATCCCACGTGTTGTTGCGAGAGGGAGTGTCATTCAATCTGGTAAAATGAGTATGGAGCAAGCACAAGAGCGTTTAGATACTGTATATTATCCATATCATCAAAAATTAAAAAAAGTTCTTAACCAAACACATTTAACTTTTGGGAAATCTATTCTAATTGATTGCCACTCTATGCCGCGAAGGGCTACGTCACATATTGTTGTGGGAGAGGGCCGTGGTCCTGATGTAATTTTAGGAGATAGATTTGGTGCATCTTGTTCCAAAACCATTACTAATCAGGTTGAAAATGTCTTTATTAATCAAGGTTTCACCGTGTCTCGTAATATCCCTTTTTCAGGTGCCTATATTTTGCAAAATTATGGTTGCCCCTCATTAAATCAGCACGCAATTCAAATCGAAATAAATCGTAGTTTATACATGATTGAAGAAACTGTGGAAAAATCTGAAAACTATCATTGTATTCGTAATAGGTTACAAAAAGTTATTGAAGAATTAGTTTTAATTGGTGAATAAAAATTTCACTTTATTTAAAATAATTATCGTAAACTTCGACCTTTCATAATAGCATTTTTACCAAAACGATTTTTTATTGTATCAGTAGCACGCTCTGCCTCTGCCTTTTTAGCTTCGCCCGCTTTTAAAAAATCATTGAATTGATCAGCATTATCTGGATTGTCCAGATTGCTGATACCAACGCCAATTAATCTGAATGGGGCTTGATTGATAACCTCATTTAACATTCGGCGTGCTTGTTCATAAATGCGTTCTGCAATCTGCGTTGGTTCTCTTTGTGTTATGCGGCGCGTCACAGATTTAAAGTTTTTAGTTTTTACTTTTAGTGTAACAACATGGCCAGATTTTTTCTGCTTTTTAGCCTTGTCAGATACTTCCTCTGCAAGTCTCCAAACGTACCCATCCAGTTTTTCAATATCACTTATATCTTCATTAAATGTAGTTTCTTTTGATATACTTTTGACTTTAGTTTGTGGATTAATACTACGATCATCTAATCCTCGACACAGGTGCCACAGATGGCCGCCCATGTTTTGGTATTTGTCCATTAAATATTTAAGTTCACGATGTTGAAGGTCAGCAAATGTCCGAATACCGTCACGCTCCAAGGTTTCTTGAGTGACTTTGCCCACACCCCAAATTAAGTTAATATTTTTTGGAGCAAGAAATTCTTTAATGCCTTGCTGGCCTATAACAGAAAATCCACGAGGTTTTTCTAAGTCTGAGGCAAGTTTAGCTAGAAACTTATTGTATGATAGGCCAATTGATCCTGAGATGTGAAGTTCATTTTCAATGCGCTTTACAAGTCTTGCCATTGATAGTGCGGGTGGTTCACCATGCAGTTTTTCTGTACCGTTAAGATCAATGAAGGCTTCATCTAAAGATAGAGGTTCTATACGGGGTGATAGCTCACTCATCATCTGTTGTATTTCTTTAGATACATTTACATAAATTTCCATGCGGGGTGCTACCACAACAGCTTCCGGACAAAGCTTTAAGGCTTTAAACATTGGCATCGCAGAGCGAACACCTTTAATTCTAGCGATGTAGCATGCGGTAGAAACGACGCCTCGTCGACCGCCACCAATTATTACAGGCTTATCACGTAGGCTTGGGTTATCTCTTTTTTCAACACTAGCATAAAATGCATCACAATCCATATGTGCGGTATTTAGAGAAAAAAGTTCAGGATGGGATATAATACGTGGACTTGCACAATTCACACATCGTAAAGAAATGGGAATTATTTTTGTCAGACAGTCTCGGCATATAGTTTGCATGATAATACCATATCATTACTTTTTCAATGATGATAGGAATAGGGTTGTTTTTGTTTAGTAGTAACAGTTTTATTTTAGTTATAAAATATCTGTAAAATTTTAGACTACTTTAAGTTCATTTAAAATTTTTAATGCAGCCTTGCGTGGATTTTTTGAATCCCATATTGGGCGGCCAATCACAATATGATCAGCTCCATTCTTTATTGCTTCAGCTGGAGTTGTAACTCGCTTCTGATCATCAAGCACTGATCCTAGCGGACGTACGCCTGGCGTAATAATAAGCTTTCCAACGGCTTCAGGAAGGGCGCGTATTAGCGCTGCTTCTTGCGGACTAGCAATAATTCCATCGGCACCAGCTTTAAATGCATTCTGTGCGCGCTCTTTTACTAGGTCGCTAAGATTGCCGCTTTTAATTAGCGCATCATCTAAGTCCTCACGATCAAGAGATGTAAGAATTGTTACAGCAAGAATTTTAGTACAACTATTACCGCGCCCAGCAACGGCTGCGCGGACCACATGAGGATCACCATGAACGGTCAAAAAGTCAAAGTTGTATTGTGAAATTCCAGCTACTGCTTTTTCGACAGTTGCTCCAATATCAAAAAACTTCATATCTAGAAAAATCTTAAAGCCTTTTTCTTTTAGTTCATTTGCAAGAGCTAGCCCACCTCCTGTTAGCATACCAAGTCCAATTTTATAGAACGACACTGTATCACCTAAGGCATCAACAATTTTCCCGCCATCTAAAAGGTTTGGAACATCTAGTGCTACAATTAAGCGATCATCTGCATTCATTTTAAGGTTCCGTTTTTATTTTCTGCTCTTTGGTCATTAAGGCTGCCGGTGTCAATCCAAGGGTAATTATACCTTTATTTTCCTTGAGGCTATTTTTATGCTTTAAATGTGCATACCATTTGCCTAGTTAAAGCTATGAGTTTTTTTATACGTACCATCATATGGGGTTTAGCCAAGCGCTTTTTAGGCCTCCCAGGAATGCTTTTAGTTGGTGCCTTGCTGTATTTTTATTTTAGATCTAAATCTGGCATTTAAAATATTAAAAAATTTTAAAATATAATAGCCTATTTTTATTTTTAAAATAAAAAATAGAAACTTAAATATTTATTCGCACTAATCTCAAAAATTTGTGAACAGGATCTATTTTTGTTTAATATCTATATTTTATATAGCAATAATAAAAAAAGGATAAAATATGACTTTATTTCGTGGAAACATAAAGTATTCGGACATAACTGCAAAAGCAGATTTTTTGAATCGGCGTCAGATTATTGCTGGTGCAGCAGGCTTAGGAGCAGCATCCTTTGTTGGTGGAGCTGTTCAAGCTCAGAACCTTGAATATTCCACGACTGATTATGCTGTAAACGCAGATATTACTCCAAAAAAGGATGCTACTAGCTTTAATAATTTCTACGAATTTGGCACGGGAAAAAATGACCCAAAGGATAACGCTAGCCGTATGAAGATTGACCCTTGGGCTGTTGAAATTAGTGGCTTAGTTGATAACCCAGGAAACTATAGTTTAGAAGATTTATTATCAGGAATTGCGTTGGAGGAGCGAATTTATCGCTTTCGTTGTGTGGAGGCTTGGTCAATGGTAGTTCCCTGGATCGGTTTTTCTTTGTCAGATATATTGAAGAGAGCTGGTGTGCAATCTTCAGCAAAATATGTTGCATTTCAAACTTTAAACCGACCTTCAGAAATGATTGGCATAAAAAGAAACCCAAAATTTCCCTGGCCATATGTCGAAGGTTTACGATTAGATGAGGCAATGAACCCTTTAAGTATGATTGCTACTGGTATGTATGGAGAAAGTCTTCCAAATCAAAATGGTGCTCCATTGCGATTGGTTGTACCTTGGAAATATGGTTTTAAGTCTATAAAATCGATTGTGAAAATTACGCTTACTGAAACCCAGCCTCAAACTACTTGGAACATATTAGCACCAAAAGAGTATGGATTTTATTCTAATGTAAACCCTAGTTTTGATCATCCCCGTTGGAGCCAAGCGCGGGAGCGTATAATTGGTGGTGGTATTTTTAAACGGGATACCCCGATGTTTAATGGATATGGCGAAGAAGTAGCTAATTTATATGCAGGTATGGATCTTAATAAAAATTATTAAAATAATATACGACTTATTACATCGGTTAAGTGAAACGACTTTGGAATAGGGTTGATAAGAATAATTTTGGGAAATAATTATGGCAGTTACTAAAGTAATTAATTTTTTGATGCGTAAATTGCCAAATTGGGTGGTCTACATTATTTTGGTATTACCAGCTGTTTATTTAACTTTTGCATTGTTAGGTAATCAATTAGGTCCTGACCCTATTCGTACCTATCAACATAAAGTTGGCGAGTTCGGACTGAAGCTAATTATAATAGGTTTATTTATTACGCCCTTACGAGATTTGTTTAATATAAATTTTTTCAAATTCCGTAGATGTATTGGATTAATGGCGTTTTTGTATGTTTGTTTACATTTTTTATCTTATTTAGTTCTAGACCAAAGTTTAAATTTTAATGAAGTATGGAAAGACATTGTAAAGAGACCTTATATAACGTTTGGAATGATCTCTGCGGGCATAATGCTTTTTTTGTCGCTTACATCGAATAATTTATCAGTAAAAATACTTGGACCTATTTATTGGAAAAGACTTCATCAGTTGGTTTATTTAGTAAGTCTTGGTGCTGTAACGCATTTTCTCTTGCTTACTAAAGCATGGCAAATAGAACCCATGATCTATTTTATTATTTTGATTGGTTTGCTGGGCTATAGAGCTCTAAAGGCATATCAAAAAAGAATCTTAAATAAAAAAAGAAATATTTCTTAAAATACAAGAATATTTAAAGAAATGAGTCTGTTGCCAATAAAGATAAACGGTATTTATGGGTAAAATTATCAATTATTTTAATATATATAGTTTTTATTTGATATTAAAAAAAAATTTTATAGCAAAAACAGTACCTTATCAAATAAGAATAAAAAAAGTGATTTTTCTTAAAAAAGAGGTTGCGGGTTTGAGTGGGTAGGCCTAAAAGCCCCCTTACCGGAAGCGACGACAGACGGTGACACGCACTAAGCGAGGCACTCAAAACGTTGGTAAGGTTGAAAAAAGAGAAAAAATTTGGCGGGCGCGTCTAGTAAGTTAAGGGCGCTATCGTTATATTATTGTCTCTGGCTCTTTGAAATTGATAGTATCTGAAGAGATATGTGGGCGGTTTGGTTTCGTTTCGACGAACGGATGTTTGCATATCAACGTTCCTAGGCTTTGGCCGATTATGGAATGTCAGCTTCACTGTTTGTAGCGGCTTTTGTTTCTTTGGAAACTAAAGCACAAACAAACAGATTAAAATGTCTTCTGCCTGTCTGGGTAGAAGATGATGTGCAGAGGTTCGAACGTTAAGGATAAGCAAGTAATTGCTTTTCAACTTGAGAGTTTGATCCTGGCTCAGAACGAACGCTGGCGGCAGGCCTAACACATGCAAGTCGAGCGCTACCTTCGGGTGGAGCGGCGGACGGGTTAGTAACGCGTGGGAATATACCCAGTTCTAAGGAATAGCCACTGGAAACGGTGAGTAATACCTTATACGCCCTTCGGGGGAAAGATTTATCGGAATTGGATTAGCCCGCGTTAGATTAGATAGTTGGTGGGGTAATGGCCTACCAAGTCTACGATCTATAGCTGGTTTGAGAGGATGATCAGCAACACTGGGACTGAGACACGGCCCAGACTCCTACGGGAGGCAGCAGTGGGGAATCTTAGACAATGGGCGCAAGCCTGATCTAGCCATGCCGCGTGAGTGATGAAGGCCCTAGGGTCGTAAAGCTCTTTCAACTGTGAAGATAATGACGGTAGCAGTAGAAGAAACCCCGGCTAACTCCGTGCCAGCAGCCGCGGTAATACGGAGGGGGTTAGCGTTGTTCGGAATTACTGGGCGTAAAGCGTACGTAGGCGGATTAATAAGTTAGAGGTGAAATCCCAGGGCTCAACCCTGGAACTGCCTTTAAAACTGTTAGTCTTGAGATCGAGAGAGGTGAGTGGAATTCCAAGTGTAGAGGTGAAATTCGTAGATATTTGGAGGAACACCAGTGGCGAAGGCGGCTCACTGGCTCGATACTGACGCTGAGGTACGAAAGTGTGGGGAGCAAACAGGATTAGATACCCTGGTAGTCCACACCGTAAACGATGAATGCCAGACGTCAGCAAGCATGCTTGTTGGTGTCACACCTAACGGATTAAGCATTCCGCCTGGGGAGTACGGTCGCAAGATTAAAACTCAAAGGAATTGACGGGGGCCCGCACAAGCGGTGGAGCATGTGGTTTAATTCGACGCAACGCGCAGAACCTTACCAACCCTTGACATACTTGTCGCGGATTCCAGAGATGGATTCCTTCAGTTCGGCTGGACAATGTACAGGTGCTGCATGGCTGTCGTCAGCTCGTGTCGTGAGATGTTCGGTTAAGTCCGGCAACGAGCGCAACCCACGTCCTTAGTTACCAGCATTTAGTTGGGTACCCTAAGGAGACTGCCGGTGATAAGCCGGAGGAAGGTGTGGACGACGTCAAGTCATCATGGCCCTTACGGGTTGGGCTACACACGTGCTACAATGGCATCTACAGTGAGTTAATCTCCAAAAGATGTCTCAGTTCGGATTGGGGTCTGCAACTCGACCCCATGAAGTCGGAATCGCTAGTAATCGCGGAACAGCATGCCGCGGTGAATACGTTCCCGGGCCTTGTACACACCGCCCGTCACACCATGGGAATTGGGTCTACCCGAAGGTGGTGCGCCAACTATTTATAGGGGCAGCCAACCACGGTAGGTTCAGTGACTGGGGTGAAGTCGTAACAAGGTAGCCGTAGGGGAACCTGCGGCTGGATCACCTCCTTTCTAAGGATGACCTTAGTTGAAAGTTCGCTTTCACGTAGGTCACTTTTTAGCAGCTCTTAAATGAGCTTTAGCAGTCTTCGGACTGCACTATAGACCGAACCGTCCTCATATCTCTTCAGTTAGTAATTATTCAGCAGGTCATTGATCTGTTAAAGGGTCGGTAGCTCAGCTGGTTAGAGCGCACGCCTGATAAGCGTGAGGTCGGAGGTTCAAGTCCTCCTCGACCCACCAAAAAATGGGGCGTTAGCTCAGCTGGGAGAGCACCTGCTTTGCAAGCAGGGGGTCATCGGTTCGATCCCGATACGCTCCACCATTTCCTTCAGATAATTATATCAATTCCGATTTGATTATTAAAAACTGCATGCAGTTTTTAATCATCCAATCGGATGGCGAACCTTCGGGTTCGATTTTACATCGTTTAGAGAGCATATAAAACACGAGACGTAAGTTTCTTGTTTGAACCACTTCTTCGGGAGAGGTTAATAATTGAATATCTCAGGGCTGAAGAGCTTTGTGAAGCTAGGTTGTTAGCTGGTTCGCAGTACCATGGGTAACCATGGAGCATAAACAGACTAGGGTGACCAACCCACTGTGCATGTGCTGCTGGTGAGCGTTCCAGTGCGGTTCGCAAGCTAATCCAAAGATAATTTACAGTCTTTCCAAGTCAAATACACTAACCAAAGTCACAGTGAATTAGATCTACTGTGACATGAAGGGATGCTCGAAAGAGCATTCATTCGCTGGAATGTGCGTGACCTTCCTGCCAAGGGAAGGTTACATTTGAGTTCAAAATAAAATGTTGTTTTTGCAATTGCAAAACAAATGACGTGCTTATTGAAAGATAAGTGCTGATGAACAATTTTCTCAAAAAAATGACGACTTCTGTTTTAGAAATAGTCTAACTATTTCTGGATCAGATCAAGCGCGAGAAGGGCGTTTGGTGGATGCCTTGGCAGTAAGAGGCGATGAAGGACGTGATACTCTGCGATAAGCTTTGGGAAGTCGAGAATAGACGCTATACCCAAAGATCTCCGAATGGGGCAACCCAACTGATACTTTGTTATTGTTACACTTTGGTGTGATCAATAATGGGGTAAAACAGTTATTAATTACCTGAATACATAGGGTTTTTAAAGCAAACCTGGGGAACTGAAACATCTAAGTACCCAGAGGAAAGGAAATCAATAGATACTCCCGTAGTAGTGGCGAGCGAACCGGGACCAGCCGAGCAATGAATGTGACTAGAACCAGTTGGAAAGCTGGGCGACATGGGTGACAGCCCCGTATAGGAAGCATGATTTGACGTATTAAGTAGGGCGGAACACGTGAAATTCTGTCTGAACATGGGGGGACCACCCTCTAAGGCTAAGTACTCCTTACTGACCGATAGCGAACCAGTACCGTGAGGGAAAGGTGAAAAGCACCCCGACGAGGGGAGTGAAACAGTTTCTGAAACCGGACGCCTACAAACAGTTGGAGCCTCTTTATGGGGTGACAGCGTACCTTTTGTATAATGGGTCAACGACTTGGTCTTACTAGCAAGCTTAAGCCGATAGGTGTAGGCGCAGCGAAAGCGAGTCTTAATAGGGCGAATGAGTTAGTAGGATCAGACCCGAAACCGAGTGATCTAGGCATGAGCAGGTTGAAGGTAAGGTAACACTTACTGGAGGACCGAACCCACATCTGTTGAAAAAGATCGGGATGACTTGTGCCTAGGGGTGAAAGGCCAATCAAACTCGGAGATAGCTGGTTCTCCGCGAAATCTATTTAGGTAGAGCGTCGCACGAATACCTTGGGGGGTAGAGCACTGAATGGGTAATGGGGACTCACCGTCTTACTGATCCTAATCAAACTCCGAATACCCAAGAGTAATATGCGGCAGACACACTGCGGATGCTAACGTCCGTAGTGGAGAGGGAAACAACCCTGACCCTCAGCTAAGGCCCCTAATTCATGGCTAAGTGGGAAAGCAGGTGGGACGACCAAAACAACCAGGAAGTTGGCTTAGAAGCAGCCATCTTTTAAAGATAGCGTAACAGCTCACTGGTCTAATTTAAGTTATCCTGCGGCGAAGATGTACCGGGGCTCAAGCCATGAGCCGAAGCTAGGGATGCAATTTATTGCATGGTAGCGGAGCGTTCTGTGATATAGAACGCTGCGTCTTTAGTATCTTAGGATATTACGGACGCAATGTTCTGACTGTGAAGCCGGCGCGTAAGCGATCCGGTGGAGTGATCAGAAGTGAGAATGTTGACATGAGTAGCGACAAACAGGGTGAGAGACCCTGTCGCCGAAAGTCCAAGGGTTCCTGCTTAAAGCTAATCTGAGCAGGGTAAGCCGACCCCTAAGGCGAGGCCGAAAGGCGTAGTCGATGGGAACCAGTTTAATATTACTGGGCCAGGAGATGGTGACGGATCGAAAGCGTAGTGACTCCTTATCGGATTGAAGTTGCTGCCGGACGGTTCCTGGAAATAGCCCTCCATTAGATCGTACCCTAAACCAACACAGGTGGACTGGTAGAGTATACCAAGGCGCTTGAGAGAACTACATTGAAGGAACTCGGCAAAATGCCTCCGTAAGTTCGCGAGAAGGAGGCCCTATCAGAAGGCAACTTTTGGTAGGGGGCACAGACCAGGGGGTGGCGACTGTTTACTAAAAACACAGGGCTCTGCGAAGTCGTAAGACGACGTATAGGGTCTGACGCCTGCCCGGTGCTGGAAGGTTAAGAGGAGGTGTGCAAGCACTGAATTGAAGCCCCAGTAAACGGCGGCCGTAACTATAACGGTCCTAAGGTAGCGAAATTCCTTGTCGGGTAAGTTCCGACCTGCACGAATGGCGTAACGACTTCCCCGCTGTCTCCAATGTAGACTCAGCGAAATTGAATTGCCTGTTAAGATGCAGGCTTCCCGCGGTTAGACGGAAAGACCCCGTGCACCTTTACTACAGCTTCACACTGGCATTAGGTCAGACGTGTGCAGGATAGGTGGTAGGCTTTGAAACTCGGACGCTAGTTCGGGTGGAGCCTCCCTTGAGATACCACCCCTGTCTGTCTTGATGTCTAACCGCGGTCCGTTATCCGGATCCGGGACCCTGTGTGGCGGGTAGTTTGACTGGGGCGGTCGCCTCCTAAAGAGTAACGGAGGCGCGCGATGGTTGGCTCAGACCGGTCGGAAATCGGTCGTCGAGTGCAATGGCATAAGCCAGCCTGACTGTGAGTCTGACAAGACGAGCAGAGACGAAAGTCGGTCATAGTGATCCGGTGGTCCCGAGTGGAAGGGCCATCGCTCAACGGATAAAAGGTACGCCGGGGATAACAGGCTGATACTGCCCAAGAGTCCATATCGACGGCAGTGTTTGGCACCTCGATGTCGGCTCATCTCATCCTGGGGCTGGAGCAGGTCCCAAGGGTATGGCTGTTCGCCATTTAAAGAGGTACGTGAGCTGGGTTTAGAACGTCGTGAGACAGTTCGGTCCCTATCTGCCGTGGGTGTAGGAGACTTGATGGGAGTTGCCCCTAGTACGAGAGGACCGGGGTGAACGATCCACTGGTGGATCTGTTGTTGCGCCAGCAGCAGTGCAGAGTAGCTATGATCGGACAGGATAACCGCTGAAGGCATCTAAGCGGGAAGCCCCCCCAGAAACAAGGTCTCCCTTGAGGGCCGTGGAAGACCACCACGTCGATAGGTCGGAGATGTAAGTGCTGTAAAGCATTCAGTTGACCGATACTAATTGCCCGATAGGCTTGATTTGATCCAGTAATAGTCAGATTTGATATCTGCTATCTGGACAGAAGAGGAAAGTAACCTGCTAAGGCAGGGTCTCGTGTTCTTTAATTTTTTCTTGGTTTGGTGATCATAGCACCAGCAAAACACCCGATCCCATCCCGAACTCGGCCGTTAAGTGCGGTTGCGCTGATGGTACTGCGTCTTAAGGCGTGGGAGAGTAAGTCATCGCCAAACCTAGTAAGAATTAAAGAATAAGCTCTCCAATCGAATGTAATTACCAAAACGGCCGCCTTAACGGGCGGCTTTTTTGTGTCTATGGCCTACTTTATCAGTCCTATTACAATGATTGCCACAGCAGTTAGGTGATTGTTCCAATATTAAAAATACTTCAATAAACTATTAGTAATAGTTTATTGTTTGAGTGGTAGATTATTATATCTGAAATTTAGGAGTATTCATTATGAAACCTGTAGGAGTAATGCCTATCCCAAAAGATGCACAAGAAAGAAGATCTATTGCTCCAGTAATCTGTTACCCTACTGATACTTTACCTAAACACGATGCAGCCTTTTATAAATTAGCGCAAAAGGGAATGGCCTTAATTAATAGTGTAATAGTCTTACCACGAGATGGTAACACGGTTGAGGTTACCGCTGGCCATATATTTAGAATTGTCTCAATGGAAGGCTCACAAGTAGGTGATTTAAATCTTTGGAATGCAAATGATTTAAATGAGAAATTTTATTCGGGTAAAACTCGAGCATTACATGGTACCCACGTTGGAGTAGGAGATAAATTATGGTCCTCGTTTCCGGCAATGCGCCCAATGGCTACTATTATAGCTGATACATTAGATTGGTACGGTTTTGATGAGGATGGCGCTTCAGTCCATGACGTAATTGGAACTCGATGTGATCCCTACACCAATAATATATTGTCAGGTGGCCAGTATCATTTATGTTGTCACTCAAACCTAACAAGAGCATTAGCGGCCTCACAAGGCTTATCATTGGAGCAAGCTGAACCATTAGTGCATGATGTATTAAATATTTTTATGTGTACTGGGTTTACAAAAAAGACGCATCAATACTTCATGAAAGAAAGTCCTGTTCGACCTGGTGACTATATTGATTTTTTTGCCGAAATTGATTTACTTGTCGGATTATCTGCATGTCCAGGTGGAAACTGTGGGTCTAAACATTCTAGTAATGTGGCAAATTGTTATCCATTAGGAATAGAGGTTTATAAGCCAATGACTGATTTAAAAAAGTGGAAACACTCGAAGGTTAATAGTTATGATGGAACGCACGGGCAAAAAAAATAGTTTAAATATTTTGCATTTAGCCATTGTATACTCGGATGTAGAACGATACATCAAGCGAGCGGGATGGAGCAGTCCGGTAGCTCGTCAGGCTCATAACCTGAAGGTCGTAGGTTCAAATCCTACTCCCGCAACCAAGTTAATGTAAACGCCGTCTCTAATGAGACGGCTTTTTGCATTCCAATTAGAGACGGCGTTTACATTAACTTGGTTATGATCAATTAAATTGACACAAAGAATTATAATTTGTGCAGAGGCCTTTCTATTTTTAATAGGCTATTTCATAATACATTTTGAAATTAGGAAAACTTTATGCGTAATATTTTAGTTTATATTTTTTTTATAACAAGTATGGGGCCTGTTGCTGCTGAATTGCCAGCACCTTTAACTAATGATGATTTTCGGCCTGTAAGTATAAAAGAAGCAAGCCTTGGACAACTATTGTTCTACGATCCGGTTCTATCTGGAAATAAGGAGGTTGCTTGCGCAACGTGTCACCACCCTAAATTTGGAACTGGGGATGGTCTTTCATTGTCTATTGGAGATGGAGGCAAGGGTATTGGACTTGATCGTATTGTTGATCAAAGTAATCTTCCCGAACAAAGGGTTCCTCGTAATGCTCAACCTCTTTTTAACCTTGGTGCAAAGCAAATACGCATTCTCTTTCATGATGGCCGAGTAGAAGTTGATATTTCGCGTCCCTCTGGTCTTCGCACGCCACTGGAAGAAGAAATGGTAAATGGATTTGCATCCATAGTTTCTGCTCAAACTATGTTTCCTGTATTATCAGGGGATGAAATGGCTGGGCATTATTCAGAAAATGAAATCTCCGAAGCAGTACGCCGAGGCACATTAACAGGTGATGGTGGTGCATGGGACTTGATTTCAAAAAGAGTTAGATTGATTCCTGAGTATGCTGATCAATTTATGAAAGTTTATGACCACATCACCAAACCAAGTGAAATAGAGTTTACAGATATTTCAAATGCTATTGCTGCTTTTATGGAGTTCGAATGGCGCTCAGATACATCGCCTTATGATGCAGTTTTAAGTGGTAAAAATACACTCCCAAGGTTAGCTGACAAAGGGCTGAAACTATTTTATGGTGAGGCAGGTTGTGTAAGCTGTCATAGTGGAGCTCTTCTAACTGACCAAGATTTTCATGCCATGGGTCAGCCCCAGCTTGGCCCAGGCAAAGCTGCACGTTTCCAAAATCATTCACGAGATGAAGGTCGATTTCGAGTTACTGGGTTAGATGCTGATAAATATGCTTTCCGGACACCATCATTACGTAATGTAGCATTAACTGGACCATGGGGGCATGCAGGTGCTTTTAGTAATTTAAAGTCTTTTGTTTCTGCACATGCTGATCCTCGTGCAGCGTTAATTGATTATGATAGATCAGGTGTTATTTTGACTGACTTTAATACTGTTGATTGGGCTATTATGGACAACCCCGCTGAAGTTCAAGCTATTGCGGATGCGGTTCGTATTAAACCAGTAACTGTGTCTTCAGATGATGTTTTGGCACTTGTTGCTTTTCTTGAAAATTTAACTGACACTGCTGCTCAAAATGGACGACTTGGTATACCTAAATCTGTACCAAGTGGCCTTAAAGTGCCCACCCCCTAAGGGATAAGCGTAATAGTTTGGTTGGCGTCAGCTATATGGTGAGTAATTAAACCATTTGGCCATTCAACAGCAATATCAACTGTTGTTAATTTACCTATGCCAAAATGTAGTGGTAATGATTGACCACCAGCATGTCCGCCACCAATTGATAGTTGTTGAATGTCTTTGCCAACTGTTATCCGTGCACCAATAGCGTTGATATTCCCACCTTCTTGATGCAACTTGACACCAAGCCAGTTACCTACAGTTTGAGTAATATTGCGGTAAATCTCCATTGGAGCTCGTCTATTTAAAACAAGAATATCAAGGCGGCCATCAAGGTCAAAATCTGCTACAGCTGCACCCCGACCTCGCTCCATGCTAGCAATACCAGCTGCAAGCCCTGCTTCGACAAATGTACCATCAGGCCCTTGCATAAGTAAATTATTTGGATCTTTAATTGCATTTGAGGGCATTTGATCAACGTTTCCTTTGGAAATAAAGAGATCAGGGCGGCCGTCATTATCCACATCTCCAAATTGTGCGTGCCAGCCAGTTGAGGGCCTGCCGTCATCGCCAACGTATGGCCGATGTGCATAAGTACCTTTCGAAAACGGTGCGTTGCTATAAGTCCCATCACTAGCGGCAATCTGTAAAAGTTGATCCCCCATAGATGTTAGAACCACTTCGTCACGACCGTCACCTGTAATGTCACGACTAGCAATGCCCATACCCCAAATAGAAAACCTATTCCAACCATCGGATTCGTCTAGGAAGCGGCCTTCAGCAATATCCCACATTTGCTCGTAACCATCTCGAACATAATATTGCCGGTCGTTAGAAATCCGCAAGCGCATGGTGCCACTAGCATCTCTGGTGGCTAGCATTGAAAGTGAGCAGAAGCCTGGCTCTAGTGATATTGAACCATAATTTCTGGCTGATGGTTTGAGCAATTGGTGCGTATCGCAAGCAAAGAAAGGTCCGTTCGGATCGCTTAAATCTACATAATTTCCAACAACCATATGGGGAAGTTCATCATCGCGCCACCATGCAGTAAATGCTGTGGACCATTGGTCTTTTACTGGAATTCCAAATTCTGCAGTTGCATCTGTAAAGCTGCAATTTTCGCCACCTTTGAGAATAATATTTTTACCAATTCGGAGTACAAACAGATCCATATAACCATCTGCATTAATATCGATTGGATAAGCGCCGGTAGTTCCCTTTATTTTAGGAATATCAAATTTTTCAAATTTAAAGGTGTCTTTATTTATAAATAGTGCCGCTTGCGCATCTCCCCCAGCGGCAAAAATATCAGGCAAAGAATCGCCATTGCAATCCATTACTGCAACGCCACCCCCGACAAAATGATTCCACTCTCCTGAGTATGTATGGTGGGGTAAGTTACTAGAGAAATCTTGAAATAAAGGTGCTGCTAGACTTGGAGAGGCTAGGAATGCTATTATTAAGACTATTTTTTTCAAATTTTTTGTCGCCCCTGGATTACTACTGTTCTGGTTAATTCAGTTAGCGCTAGTGCTGTTGCTCCCTGTGCCCAAATCATATCCTCCCAAGACTGGATTTCAATCTTTGTTTCGTTGCGACTATGGAAAAGTGCAAGTTCACGCATTTCTGTTTGAATGCCTTCGTCATATAAAAAATCGTACCGCATAGGTTGGCCAGACAGAATAATTAACTTTGGATCGAAAAGATGAATAATATTGGATAGTGCCACGGCTAGGTAGCGGCCTGCTCGTTGAAAAATTGTACGGGTAATTTGGTCACCAGTAGCCGCTTTTTCATAAAGTTCTTTGAGAGCATCAGGTAGGTTTTGTGGTTTATCTAACGACATTCCCAGTACTGTTGATGCCTCTCGTGCAATGGCATAATCTGCAAGATATGCCTCTAGGCAACCACGCTGACCGCACCGACATAAGGCGCCATCAAGCTGAACTTTGGTATGGCCAAGCTCTAGGCCCATTCCATGTGCGCCACGAAATAGTTGATTGTCACTAACAAACCCCATTCCTACACCATTTTCTACGGTTACAACGGCAAAGTTATTTAGAGCACGACCCGCGCCGAACCAAAGCTGGGCAAGGGTAAGTACATTAGCGTCATTATCAATGCACACTAGGGTGTTAAAATGTGCTGAGAATAAACTACCGAGAGGAATATCTAGGTCGTGTAGAAGTGGTGACCACGCAACGACACCTGTTTCATAATCTACGATTCCAGAAATACCAACGCCTATAGCTGAAATTGAATTTGGAGATATTTGCACAATTTTACAGAGCTTATTTATGAGACCTTCTGTTTCATTCAATAATTCATTTTGGGTTTTTTTATTGGCATTTGTTTTTTGCGCAGTGCGTGCAATAACGTTACCGCCAAAATCAGTTAATACTGCGGTATGATTTTCATCAGATAACTTAACGCCTACAACGTGAAGTGCTTCGGGGACCAACTCTAGTGCAACGGGAGGACGTCCCCGACTAGCTTCTCGCTCTAATCCTTCATCAACCTCGCGTAAAAAGCCATCTGTTATTAAATCAGCGGTTAATGAAGTTACTGACCCAGGGCTGACATCAAGCGTACGTGCTATTGTTGAGCGAGCTATACGGCCTCTTGCTCTTACTAATTCAAAAATTTGTTGCCGTAAGGAGTATGCTTCACGTGCTATAGGTCGGAGTATTGGGCCATACCCATCTGGTGAATTAATTAGTTTGTCTTTTCCAGCAGATTTTTTCACAGACATTAATTCATTTCCTAAATTAAATATTACCCGATTCGTTATAACATAGATTAATTTTGTATCTTTTGAGTCGGTAAAAATTATAATTCGCTTATTTTATATCATTATACGCAGATTTTACTATATTTTTTATTTATAATAATACTTTATATACAGACATTTAAAATTTAATTTGACAAGTGAATTAAATACATCATTATGTTTTAATGGCTTTTCGGTTACTGCAACTCTGTCGTTGTTGTTCTGGAGGCAAAACACTCTGGGAGGAATAAAATGAATAAATTAATTTTAGCAGCTGCAGTAGTTGCAGCAGGTTTGACTGGGTTTTCTGCATTAGCAGATGGTCACGGTAAATCAATTGGCGTATCGTGGGCAAGTTTCCAGGAAGAACGTTGGAAGATTGATGAGGCAGCTATGGTTGCTGCTATTGAAGCTGCTGGTAATACATATGTTTCTGCAGACGCAGAATCATCATCTGCCAAACAACTTACGGACATTGAAGCGCTGATTACTCAGGGTGTTGATGCTCTTATCATTAACGCATGGGATAAAGATGCGATTGCACCAGCTATCGAAGCAGCTGCAAACGAAGGTATTCCTGTTGTTGGATATGACCGTCTGATCGAAGATGCACGTACTTTCTATCTTACATTCGATAATGTTGGCGTTGGCCGTATTATTGCTAAATCTGTTCAAGCTGTTCAGCCATCAGGTAATTATGCGATTATTAAAGGTGACGCAGGAGATCCAAACGCGATGTTCTTACTTCAGGGTATGATGGAAGTTATCGGTGACGACGTTAAATCTGGCAAAATCAAAATTGTTGGTGAATCTTTCACAGATAGCTGGAAGCCTGAAAATGCTCAGAAAAATATGGAGCAGATCTTAACGGCAAATAACAACAATGTTGACGCTGTTCTTTCTGAAAATGACGGCATGGCTGGTGGCGTAGTAGCTGCACTTTCAGCACAGGGCCTTGTGATCCCAGTTGGTGGCCAAGATGGTGACCTTGCTGCTATCAACAGAGTTGCACGTGGTTCACAAACAGTTTCAGTTTGGAAAGATGCACGTAACTTAGGTAAAGCTGCTGGTGAAATTGCTTCTGCTTTAGCTGCGGGTACTGCAATGTCAGACATTGAAGGTGCAACAATCTTCGATGGTGGTGAAAAAGGCATTGCACTTAATGCAATTCTAATGGACCCAACACCCCTTACACGCGACAACTTAAGTGTTGCAATTAAAGGTGGACATATCTCTAAAGAACAGGCTTGTGCAGGCGCAATCAGTGGTGTTGATGGCTGCTAATTTAGTGTAAACGTCTGGCGCTAATCGTTAATTGATTAGCGCCAAACATTATTTTGAATTATATGTTTAATTATTGTTGAGCCCTAATAGTCATCGGTATTTTTCGTTGACCTTGCTCCAATAAATTAACTTCTAAAGGTGATGGATTTACCCATGAATGATACTACTTCCTCCAAGAATGCTGATGATAGCTCAAAGAGTATTATTTCGCGTTTCATAACTGCTACAGAAATTGACCCGCGCCTATTAGGAATGCTTGGAGCATTAGCACTAATTTGGTTTGGGTTTCATTTTTATGGTGTCATTTTTAATGATTTTGGAGCATTTTTAACTCCACGAAACTTATGGAATCTTTCTGTACAAACTTCATCAATTGGGATTATGGCAACAGGCATGGTGCTCGTTATAGTCACGCGCAATATTGATTTATCTGTAGGCTCCATGATTGGTGTTATCGCGATGGCTATGGGACTATTGCAGGTTGAGGTTTTGCCACAGTTCGTGGGAATTGGGCATTGGTCAATTTCAATAATTGCAGTGATAGTTGGTTTGATATTTGGAACACTGATTGGTGCTATTCACGGATGGTTAATAGCCTATCGTGAAATTCCAGCATTTATTGTTACACTTGGTGGCCTAATGGTCTGGCGTGGCATGGCATTCTTGTCTGGAGGGGGGCGCACTATATCTCCAGTAGACCCTAGCTTTGCATTGCTTGGTGGAGGGCCATATGGAGCAGTTGGTGCAAGTGTAAGTTGGGTCATTGGAGGCCTTGCTTGTTTTGGGGTTGGATACATAATCTATTCTGGGCGTCAGTCACGCATTAAACATGATTTTCATTTACGCCCAATGTGGGCTGAAATGATGTTAACGGCAGTCGGTTGGGCATCAATAATTGGGGCCGTTATTTTGGTAAACTCATACCCATGGCCTAAAGGTATTGTACGACAATATGGTGCGAAGGTAGGGCAAGACCTTGAAGGAACATTTATTAGCCATGGTTTTGCAGTCCCAGTATTAATCCTTGTAGCTGTAGGTATTGGTATGACTATTTTAATGACACGTACTCGTTTTGGACGCTACGTTTTCGCCATAGGTGGTAACCCAGAAGCAGCGGCATTGGCTGGTATTGATACAAAATGGGTAACAATGAAAGTGTTTGCCTTGATGGGAATGCTCACAGCAATTGCTTCTGTTATTGCTTCAGCACGGCTAAACTCAGCAACTAATGCATTAGGAATATTAGATGAACTATATGTGATTGCGGCAGCTGTAATCGGTGGAACGTCATTAGCTGGTGGTATTGGAAAAATATATGGTGCCATCTTGGGGGCTTTAGTAATGCAAAGCCTACAATCGGGGATGGTTTTGATTGGTTTTGATAGTGCTATTCAAAGGATAGTTGTTGGCGTGGTACTCGTACTCGCAGTTTATCTTGATATTGTTTACAATAAACGTGTGAAGAAGTGATGGGAAATAATATGGCTAATGTAGGCACTCCTCTAGTAGAATTAAAAGACATCTCAATTTCATTTGGTGGTATTAAAGCAGTAGATAGGGTAAGTGTTGACCTTTATCCCGGTGAAGTTGTTGGTCTTCTTGGCCACAATGGAGCGGGTAAATCGACACTAATCAAGTGTTTGTCTGGGGCTTACACAGCAGATTCTGGTGAAGTTTTTATCAATGGTGAGAAGGTAATTATCAATAACCCTCGAGATGCTCGCGATCAAAATATTGAAACTATCTATCAGACACTTGCGTTGGCAGATAATCTTGATGCTGCTTCTAACCTTTTTTTGGGACGTGAGTTAGTAACTAAATCTGGCTTTCTTGATGAAAGTAAGATGGAAGCAGAAACACGCAAAATTATGGCTCGCCTTAATCCAAATTTTCAAAAATTTGATGTACCTGTTTCAGCCCTATCGGGTGGTCAGCGCCAATCTGTAGCAATTGCACGGGCAGTTTATTTTGATGCAAAAATCTTAATTATGGATGAACCAACTGCTGCACTTGGTCCTCAGGAAACAGAAATGGTTGCTGAACTTATTCAAGAGCTAAAGAATCAAGGACTTGGTATTTTCTTAATCGAGCATGACATTCACCATGTTATGAATCTTTGTGACCGTGCCAGTGTAATGAAGAACGGTCTTCTGGTTGGAACTGAACGTGTTGAAGATGTAACTGAGGATGATATTCTATCAATGATCATTCTTGGAAAAAACCCAAAAAGAGCAAAGTAAAGTCTGTTATTTTGCTAGATTTAGGTATTGTATATTTAGAAGCAATGTCGTCGACAATATTATTTAAAAACATTTATGCAGGTGTGGCTAGCATTGCTTTACAGCTGCTAAGGCTTTTAACGTATTATAATTGAGGTATACTATGACTAATTTTTTTAATGGAATTCCCAAAATTAATTATGAAGGCCCTAATTCTGAAAATGATTTTGCCTTTCGTCACTATAACTCAGACGAGGTGGTTATGGGTAAGCCCTTAAAAGAGCATTTACGCTTTGCTATAGCCTATTGGCATTCATTTGCCTGGGAAGGCGGCGACCCCTTTGGTGAGCGGACGTTTGACCGCCCTTGGTTTGGATCTGAGATGGATTTGGCTAAGCTTAAGGCTGATGTTGCATTTGAAATGTTTGAAAAATTAGGCGCACCTTTCTTTTGTTTCCACGATGCTGACGTTCGACCTGAAGGTGCTAATTTTTCTGAAAATACACGAAATCTAGAAGAAATCGTTGATTACTTTGCTGCTAAGATGGAATTTTCTGAAACCAAATTACTTTGGGGTACGGCAAATTTATTTTCTCACCGCCGTTATATGTCTGGTGCTGCCACTAACCCTGATCCAGATGTTTTTGCGTTTAGTGCGGCAACTATAAAGACCTGTATGGACGCTACTCATAAGCTAAAGGGGCAAAATTATGTTCTTTGGGGTGGCCGTGAAGGATATGAGACACTACTGAATACTGACTTGGGCCGTGAACGCAAACAAGCGGGGCGTATGTTGCAAATGGCAGTAGACTATAAGTACAAAATTGGTTTCAAAGGATCGATTTTGATTGAACCTAAGCCACAAGAGCCAATGAAGCATCAATATGATTATGATGTGGCAACAGTGTATGGCTTTCTTAAGGAGTTTGGGCTTGAAGATGAGGTTCAGGTTAATATTGAGCAAGGGCACGCAATTCTTGCTGGGCATTCGTTTGAACATGAATTAGCGCATGCGCGTGAACTTGGAATTTTTGGTTCAATTGATATGAATCGAAATGATTATCAGTCTGGCTGGGATACAGATCAGTTTCCCAATAATGTTCCTGAAGTAGCTCTTGCCTACTACGAAGTGCTAAAGGCTGGTGGTTTCACAACTGGTGGTACAAACTTTGATTCTAAACTCCGCCGCCAATCGCTTGATGCAGAAGATTTAATTTTGAGTCATGTTGGAGCTATGGATGTTTGTGCTGCTGGCCTAAAAGCTGCTGCCAAAATGTTTGAAGATGGAAAGCTCGAAGCTGAACGCGATGCTAGATATGAAGGATGGGATACTCCTGACGGTAAGGCGCTTATGCAAAGTGACTTAGAAGCCATTGCTGATAAAGTCGTTTCGGGCGACATTAATCCCAAGCCACGTTCAGGTCGACAAGAGCGACTTGAAAATTTAGTGAATCGATATATCTAAGGACAGTCGGAATCCAATTAGGCACATGCTTAAAGTCATATTGGGTATTAAATATTAGAATTTTTAGCAGTCTCTTTATGATAACTAAAGAAGAAAAATGCATAAAAAAGCTCAAGTATAATAGTGTTATTATATTACTGGAAAAGCTGTTTTCGAATTGGTCATCCTCGCTCGTGAAATAGGTGATTATCAAGAATTGAAACAGAGGCTTTTTTTGACGATAAAAATATAAACATCTGCTGTTATGGACTAAACCAAGGTAACTGTGAGTGATACGGCAATTGCTTTTGTACAAACTTCATAAATTTTCATTTAGACCTAAAAGTTACTCTCAACGGTTAATGCAACACCCATACCACCGCCGATACACAAAGTTGCTAAGCCTTTTGATAAACTATTACGCTTCATTTCATGTAATAAAGTAACTAATATACGACAGCCCGATGCTCCTATGGGATGACCGATAGCAATGGCGCCACCGTTTACATTAACAATTTTGGGGTCCCAGCCCATTTCTTGATTTACAGCGATTGCTTGTGCCGCAAAAGCTTCGTTGGCTTCAACCAAATCTAAATCATTAGCTTTCCAGCCAGCCTTACGTAACGCTTCAATGGAAGATGGTATTGGACCCGTTCCCATTAACTCAGGAGATACGCCGGCTGTTGACCATGAAGCAATGCGTGCAATAGGAGTCAGATTACGTTTAATAGCTTCTCTTTCGCTCATCATTAATACAACTGCTGCTCCATCATTTAAGCCAGAAGCGTTTGCCGCTGTAACCGTGCCACCAGATTTAAAGGCTGCATTTAGTTTTCTTATGGGTTCTTCGGTCATATTGTGGCGGATGTATTCATCCTGTTCAAAGATTGTCTCCGATTTGCGTGAACTAACGTTAATGCTTGTTATTTCTTCTTTAAACTTTCCTGAAATTTGGGCGGCTGCGGCTTTGATTTGTGAGTTTAATGCAAATTCGTCTTGACTATCACGTGAAATCTGAAACTTTTCTGCTACATTTTCTGCCGTTATGCCCATATGGTACCCGTAAAAAGCATCATTTAGGCCATCTGTGATCATTGTATCTTTAAGTTGCATATTGCCCATCTTAGTGCCGTTTCTTAGATGTGCACAATGTGTAGATAAAGACATATTTTCTTGACCGCCTGCAATAATGATATCAGCATCTCTCAAAGCTAATTGTTGCATTCCCATTGCAACCGCACGAAGTCCAGAGCCACACAATTGATTAACTATTAATGCAGTTCTATTATTTGGAATTCCTGCATTAACCGCGGCCTGCCTTGCAGGATTTTGTCCTTGGCCTGCAGTAAGGACTTGACCTAAAATTACTTCATCAATCTCAGCCAAATCAATATTTGTGGTAGTTGAAATTTTTTTAATTAATGTTGAGCTTAAATCATGTGCGGGTATACTAGATAACCCGCCTCCAAACGATCCGACTGCTGTTCTGGTGGCTGCGACTATTACAATAGATTGATTTGATGCGTTCATGATAAAATTTCTAACTCTGGAATATTTTGAAAAAATGCAATTGTGTGGGGGTTGGCTAGTGATGCTGTGTTCTTAATAGTGTGGCCATTTATAGTATCACGTACAGCAATTTCTGCAATTTTACCAGATTTTGTCCTTGGGATATCTTTTACTTGTAGGATGATTTCTGGCACATGGCGTGGAGTTGTATTGGAGCGAATGGTTACTTTTATCTTTTTAATTAGCGTGTCATTTAGGTTTAAATCATTCTTTAATTTTACAAATAATATGATACGTTGATCATCACTTATTGTCTGGCCTACAACAACTGCCTCCATAATTTCATCCATATTTTCAACAATTCGATAAATTTCGGCTGTTCCAATGCGCACGCCACCTGGATTTAGAACTGCATCAGATCTTCCATAAAAGCGCAAACCCTTATTAGCGGTTAGTTCCACAAAATCACCTTGATGCCAAACATTATTAAAGACCTCAAAGTAAGCAGCTTTATATTTCTTGCGCCCTTCGTCATCCCAGAAACCAATTGGCATTGATGGATGTGGGCTTAAACATACTAATTCACCCTGCTTTCCTTGAATTGCTGTACCATTATCATCAAACACTTGAACATTCATGCCCAAATGACGCTTTTGGCATTCTCCACTATATACAGGGCTGATGGGGCTACCACCAACAAAGCATCCTAAAATGTCTGTTCCCCCTGCAATGGAAGACAGGCAAACATCTTGTTTCCATTTAGAATAAACATATTCGAAACTAGCATCAGATAAAGGTGAACCAGTTGATAATATAGCACGTAAACTTGACAAATTATGGGTATCAATGGGCATTACTTTTGCTTTTGAGCAAGCATCTAAATATTTAGCTGATGTGCCAAAATGTGTAACTTTTTCACCAGAAACAATATCAGCCAAGCGGTTTCCGTTTGGGAAAAATGGCGAACCATCAAATAAAACTAATGTTGCACCTGATCCGAGCCCAGAGACCATCCAATTCCACATCATCCAGCCGCATGTAGTAAAATACATAAGTCTGTCATTAAGCTTTATATCAGCTTGTAGTTGATGCTCTTTGAGATGTTGAATTAAAATGCCACCAGCGGAATGGAGAATGCATTTTGGAAGACCCGTAGTCCCAGATGAAAACATTATGAATAAGGGTGCGTTAAAATTGATACGTTTGAAATCCAGTTCTTGATTGGTGTAAGGTGCAATGTAGTTTGCCCAATGCACTCCTTTTTTACCAATTAGAGTTATATCAGCATTTTCAGTGTTTTGGGGAAATATAATAGTTTTGAAAATACTTGGTACAGCACTAGTCAACTCTGCAGCAATTTTGATACTGGAAATTTCTTTCCCGTTATAATTGTACCCATCGGCACAAAACAAAACCTTAGGTTCAATTTGACTAATGCGATCCATAGCAGCATTAAATCCAAAATCAGGCGAACAAGAGCTCCAAATTGCACCTAATGATGAGACAGCTAAAAGCGCTATTATTGTATAAGGTGAATTTGGAACAAGCCCAACGACCCTATCGCCCTCAACAATGCCACTTTGTTGTAAAGCTTGTTGTAATCTTGATACTGCCTCACGTAATTCGTTCCATGACCATTCAGAGCGAGCACCAGCTTCAGTGTGATATATAATAGCAATTCCGACGGTATCTGTTCGTAAAATGTTTTCTGCAAAATTAAGTTTTGCTTCTGGAAAAAAATCTGTATCAATTAAGTGTTTTGAATTACTAAGAATTGTTTCACCTTTATATCCAATAATCCCAGAAAAATCCCAAAATTCTGACCAAAAGTTGTCTAAATCACTTACTGACCAATCCCATAAATCATCGTAACTGGCAAAGTCGCCTTTTCCATTTGTGCGGAGGCCATTGCAAAATTTTGTTATGTTAGCCTGTTCGATACGATCATCACTTGGTGTCCAGATGGGGTTCAACATATGATCGCTTTCTAATATTTTATTGCACTGTAATTTTTGTTAATTTTTTATTAAACTCTACATCAAATAATAGACCTATAATGTAGAGTAAATACATATGAAGAATGTTTGCCTGAAATATTCAGATTTTTGAAGTTACTTCTGATAGTTTAACGTTGGCCGGTGGTTGTTTGGTCCACTGCATATCCAAGAAATATGAGTACATTTATTATCAAATTTTTTATAAATTTTACTGCCGGATAACTCCAACCTTTACTTTTTCGTTAGTTGGAGAGGGCTGCCCTAAAAGGTTTACAGTTAATACGCCGAATATTATAAAACATAGCCCAATTATTGTTGGAAGATTGGGTATCTGGTTAAATTTAACAATCCCAACAACAGTGGTCGCTATTATGCAAATTCCAGCAAATGAGGCATAAGTAATACCTACTGGCAGTGATTTCATCACTTGAGATAGGCAAAACATACACATAATAATTGTAATTATACTAAGGAGCGATGGGACTGTCTTGGTAAAGCCATGTGCGCTGTTTGCAAATGAATTTGAAGCTGTCCCAAATCCAATAGCTAATATTAAAATTATATATGGCATTAGATTTTTTATCATAAAGCCCTCCCAAACATTAATGCTGCAGATATTATAGCCACCACACCATTTATAAAGTGATTTGTCTTATCGTCAGTATAAGTCATAATTTATCATTGTGCTAATTATCATAAATATCATTTTTAAATTATTTAATGTTTAACACTAATAATAATGTTTTGAACTATAAATAATTTCTCTGAAGTCAGGCTAAACATATAAAGCAGTAATATAAAAAAATATCTTGTTTCTAAATTTTTACGATCTGCATTAGCAAACCGATCAAAGTATTTTAATAATTCTGCTTTAAAGTGCTCATTTAAAGTTTTGACTTGATATTTATAGTAGCCGTGGCATTTATTCTTAACTTTAAATAGCAAACGTGAGATGAGTTCACCATGGCCAAACTTTATTTTCATTATTCCACCATGAATGCAGGCAAATCAACGTTACTTTTGCAAGCTGCTCACAATTATCAAGAGCGTGGAATGGCATCATATTTACTTACTGCACAATTTGATAATCGTGCAGGTGATGGACGAATAGGCTCACGAATAGGAATTGGAAAAGATGCTGACACATTTTCACCAACAGATGATCTATATTTTAAACTAGAAAGTCGTTTAACTCAGGGCCCCTGTGCTTGCGTATTTATTGATGAAGCTCAATTCTTATCTAATTTTCAGGTTTGGCAACTAGCTCGTGCAGTTGATGACCTAAATATTCCAGTAATGTGTTACGGCTTACGCGTTGACTTTCAAGGCAACTTATTTCCAGGCTCTGCTGCTTTGCTGGCATTATCAGATGAAATGCGTGAAATTCGCACAATTTGCCACTGTGGAAAAAAAGCAACAATGGTAATACGACAAGATGAAAGTGGTCGAACATTGACTGATGGCGAACAAGTGCAAATTGGTGGGAATGAAACATATTTATCATTATGCCGAAAACATTGGCGACTAAAAATGGATCAGTGAAAGATTACGCATTAGTATAAATTTTAGTAGTTGTTCTAATCAGATCAAACATAAGCTTGTTGTGTTAATCTCAGTGCTATATTTTACATAAACTGTGTCAAAGCACCGATTAAAAGTGACCCTATGATTCCTTTTATAATTAATAATTGAGTGATTCTTATATATTTTGATAATAAAATATTAATTTTTTAAGCACTACATTGGCTTTTAGGGCTGTAATTGAGGCTTTGAGCGAGATTTTTTAAAAATTTAAACATAATTTTTATAATGTTAATTATGATTCACTACCTTTACTTAGCTACGAAACACTAGGAGGCTTAAATGGTAGCTAATATTTAAAGTAATTATTGATAGATAATCATATATTTAAATAAATTAGTATATATTTTATTATTATTTATCAATATGTTAGGTTCATAAGAATAAAAAAAGTGATTTTTCTTAAAAAAGAGGTTGCGGGTTTGAGTGGGTAGGCCTAAAAGCCCCCTTACCGGAAGCGACGACAGACGGTGACACGCACTAAGCGAGGCACTCAAAACGTTGGTAAGGTTGAAAAAAGAGAAAAAATTTGGCGGGCGCGTCTAGTAAGTTAAGGGCGCTATCGTTATATTATTGTCTCTGGCTCTTTGAAATTGATAGTATCTGAAGAGATATGTGGGCGGTTTGGTTTCGTTTCGACGAACGGATGTTTGCATATCAACGTTCCTAGGCTTTGGCCGATTATGGAATGTCAGCTTCACTGTTTGTAGCGGCTTTTGTTTCTTTGGAAACTAAAGCACAAACAAACAGATTAAAATGTCTTCTGCCTGTCTGGGTAGAAGATGATGTGCAGAGGTTCGAACGTTAAGGATAAGCAAGTAATTGCTTTTCAACTTGAGAGTTTGATCCTGGCTCAGAACGAACGCTGGCGGCAGGCCTAACACATGCAAGTCGAGCGCTACCTTCGGGTGGAGCGGCGGACGGGTTAGTAACGCGTGGGAATATACCCAGTTCTAAGGAATAGCCACTGGAAACGGTGAGTAATACCTTATACGCCCTTCGGGGGAAAGATTTATCGGAATTGGATTAGCCCGCGTTAGATTAGATAGTTGGTGGGGTAATGGCCTACCAAGTCTACGATCTATAGCTGGTTTGAGAGGATGATCAGCAACACTGGGACTGAGACACGGCCCAGACTCCTACGGGAGGCAGCAGTGGGGAATCTTAGACAATGGGCGCAAGCCTGATCTAGCCATGCCGCGTGAGTGATGAAGGCCCTAGGGTCGTAAAGCTCTTTCAACTGTGAAGATAATGACGGTAGCAGTAGAAGAAACCCCGGCTAACTCCGTGCCAGCAGCCGCGGTAATACGGAGGGGGTTAGCGTTGTTCGGAATTACTGGGCGTAAAGCGTACGTAGGCGGATTAATAAGTTAGAGGTGAAATCCCAGGGCTCAACCCTGGAACTGCCTTTAAAACTGTTAGTCTTGAGATCGAGAGAGGTGAGTGGAATTCCAAGTGTAGAGGTGAAATTCGTAGATATTTGGAGGAACACCAGTGGCGAAGGCGGCTCACTGGCTCGATACTGACGCTGAGGTACGAAAGTGTGGGGAGCAAACAGGATTAGATACCCTGGTAGTCCACACCGTAAACGATGAATGCCAGACGTCAGCAAGCATGCTTGTTGGTGTCACACCTAACGGATTAAGCATTCCGCCTGGGGAGTACGGTCGCAAGATTAAAACTCAAAGGAATTGACGGGGGCCCGCACAAGCGGTGGAGCATGTGGTTTAATTCGACGCAACGCGCAGAACCTTACCAACCCTTGACATACTTGTCGCGGATTCCAGAGATGGATTCCTTCAGTTCGGCTGGACAATGTACAGGTGCTGCATGGCTGTCGTCAGCTCGTGTCGTGAGATGTTCGGTTAAGTCCGGCAACGAGCGCAACCCACGTCCTTAGTTACCAGCATTTAGTTGGGTACCCTAAGGAGACTGCCGGTGATAAGCCGGAGGAAGGTGTGGACGACGTCAAGTCATCATGGCCCTTACGGGTTGGGCTACACACGTGCTACAATGGCATCTACAGTGAGTTAATCTCCAAAAGATGTCTCAGTTCGGATTGGGGTCTGCAACTCGACCCCATGAAGTCGGAATCGCTAGTAATCGCGGAACAGCATGCCGCGGTGAATACGTTCCCGGGCCTTGTACACACCGCCCGTCACACCATGGGAATTGGGTCTACCCGAAGGTGGTGCGCCAACTATTTATAGGGGCAGCCAACCACGGTAGGTTCAGTGACTGGGGTGAAGTCGTAACAAGGTAGCCGTAGGGGAACCTGCGGCTGGATCACCTCCTTTCTAAGGATGACCTTAGTTGAAAGTTCGCTTTCACGTAGGTCACTTTTTAGCAGCTCTTAAATGAGCTTTAGCAGTCTTCGGACTGCACTATAGACCGAACCGTCCTCATATCTCTTCAGTTAGTAATTATTCAGCAGGTCATTGATCTGTTAAAGGGTCGGTAGCTCAGCTGGTTAGAGCGCACGCCTGATAAGCGTGAGGTCGGAGGTTCAAGTCCTCCTCGACCCACCAAAAAATGGGGCGTTAGCTCAGCTGGGAGAGCACCTGCTTTGCAAGCAGGGGGTCATCGGTTCGATCCCGATACGCTCCACCATTTCCTTCAGATAATTATATCAATTCCGATTTGATTATTAAAAACTGCATGCAGTTTTTAATCATCCAATCGGATGGCGAACCTTCGGGTTCGATTTTACATCGTTTAGAGAGCATATAAAACACGAGACGTAAGTTTCTTGTTTGAACCACTTCTTCGGGAGAGGTTAATAATTGAATATCTCAGGGCTGAAGAGCTTTGTGAAGCTAGGTTGTTAGCTGGTTCGCAGTACCATGGGTAACCATGGAGCATAAACAGACTAGGGTGACCAACCCACTGTGCATGTGCTGCTGGTGAGCGTTCCAGTGCGGTTCGCAAGCTAATCCAAAGATAATTTACAGTCTTTCCAAGTCAAATACACTAACCAAAGTCACAGTGAATTAGATCTACTGTGACATGAAGGGATGCTCGAAAGAGCATTCATTCGCTGGAATGTGCGTGACCTTCCTGCCAAGGGAAGGTTACATTTGAGTTCAAAATAAAATGTTGTTTTTGCAATTGCAAAACAAATGACGTGCTTATTGAAAGATAAGTGCTGATGAACAATTTTCTCAAAAAAATGACGACTTCTGTTTTAGAAATAGTCTAACTATTTCTGGATCAGATCAAGCGCGAGAAGGGCGTTTGGTGGATGCCTTGGCAGTAAGAGGCGATGAAGGACGTGATACTCTGCGATAAGCTTTGGGAAGTCGAGAATAGACGCTATACCCAAAGATCTCCGAATGGGGCAACCCAACTGATACTTTGTTATTGTTACACTTTGGTGTGATCAATAATGGGGTAAAACAGTTATTAATTACCTGAATACATAGGGTTTTTAAAGCAAACCTGGGGAACTGAAACATCTAAGTACCCAGAGGAAAGGAAATCAATAGATACTCCCGTAGTAGTGGCGAGCGAACCGGGACCAGCCGAGCAATGAATGTGACTAGAACCAGTTGGAAAGCTGGGCGACATGGGTGACAGCCCCGTATAGGAAGCATGATTTGACGTATTAAGTAGGGCGGAACACGTGAAATTCTGTCTGAACATGGGGGGACCACCCTCTAAGGCTAAGTACTCCTTACTGACCGATAGCGAACCAGTACCGTGAGGGAAAGGTGAAAAGCACCCCGACGAGGGGAGTGAAACAGTTTCTGAAACCGGACGCCTACAAACAGTTGGAGCCTCTTTATGGGGTGACAGCGTACCTTTTGTATAATGGGTCAACGACTTGGTCTTACTAGCAAGCTTAAGCCGATAGGTGTAGGCGCAGCGAAAGCGAGTCTTAATAGGGCGAATGAGTTAGTAGGATCAGACCCGAAACCGAGTGATCTAGGCATGAGCAGGTTGAAGGTAAGGTAACACTTACTGGAGGACCGAACCCACATCTGTTGAAAAAGATCGGGATGACTTGTGCCTAGGGGTGAAAGGCCAATCAAACTCGGAGATAGCTGGTTCTCCGCGAAATCTATTTAGGTAGAGCGTCGCACGAATACCTTGGGGGGTAGAGCACTGAATGGGTAATGGGGACTCACCGTCTTACTGATCCTAATCAAACTCCGAATACCCAAGAGTAATATGCGGCAGACACACTGCGGATGCTAACGTCCGTAGTGGAGAGGGAAACAACCCTGACCCTCAGCTAAGGCCCCTAATTCATGGCTAAGTGGGAAAGCAGGTGGGACGACCAAAACAACCAGGAAGTTGGCTTAGAAGCAGCCATCTTTTAAAGATAGCGTAACAGCTCACTGGTCTAATTTAAGTTATCCTGCGGCGAAGATGTACCGGGGCTCAAGCCATGAGCCGAAGCTAGGGATGCAATTTATTGCATGGTAGCGGAGCGTTCTGTGATATAGAACGCTGCGTCTTTAGTATCTTAGGATATTACGGACGCAATGTTCTGACTGTGAAGCCGGCGCGTAAGCGATCCGGTGGAGTGATCAGAAGTGAGAATGTTGACATGAGTAGCGACAAACAGGGTGAGAGACCCTGTCGCCGAAAGTCCAAGGGTTCCTGCTTAAAGCTAATCTGAGCAGGGTAAGCCGACCCCTAAGGCGAGGCCGAAAGGCGTAGTCGATGGGAACCAGTTTAATATTACTGGGCCAGGAGATGGTGACGGATCGAAAGCGTAGTGACTCCTTATCGGATTGAAGTTGCTGCCGGACGGTTCCTGGAAATAGCCCTCCATTAGATCGTACCCTAAACCAACACAGGTGGACTGGTAGAGTATACCAAGGCGCTTGAGAGAACTACATTGAAGGAACTCGGCAAAATGCCTCCGTAAGTTCGCGAGAAGGAGGCCCTATCAGAAGGCAACTTTTGGTAGGGGGCACAGACCAGGGGGTGGCGACTGTTTACTAAAAACACAGGGCTCTGCGAAGTCGTAAGACGACGTATAGGGTCTGACGCCTGCCCGGTGCTGGAAGGTTAAGAGGAGGTGTGCAAGCACTGAATTGAAGCCCCAGTAAACGGCGGCCGTAACTATAACGGTCCTAAGGTAGCGAAATTCCTTGTCGGGTAAGTTCCGACCTGCACGAATGGCGTAACGACTTCCCCGCTGTCTCCAATGTAGACTCAGCGAAATTGAATTGCCTGTTAAGATGCAGGCTTCCCGCGGTTAGACGGAAAGACCCCGTGCACCTTTACTACAGCTTCACACTGGCATTAGGTCAGACGTGTGCAGGATAGGTGGTAGGCTTTGAAACTCGGACGCTAGTTCGGGTGGAGCCTCCCTTGAGATACCACCCCTGTCTGTCTTGATGTCTAACCGCGGTCCGTTATCCGGATCCGGGACCCTGTGTGGCGGGTAGTTTGACTGGGGCGGTCGCCTCCTAAAGAGTAACGGAGGCGCGCGATGGTTGGCTCAGACCGGTCGGAAATCGGTCGTCGAGTGCAATGGCATAAGCCAGCCTGACTGTGAGTCTGACAAGACGAGCAGAGACGAAAGTCGGTCATAGTGATCCGGTGGTCCCGAGTGGAAGGGCCATCGCTCAACGGATAAAAGGTACGCCGGGGATAACAGGCTGATACTGCCCAAGAGTCCATATCGACGGCAGTGTTTGGCACCTCGATGTCGGCTCATCTCATCCTGGGGCTGGAGCAGGTCCCAAGGGTATGGCTGTTCGCCATTTAAAGAGGTACGTGAGCTGGGTTTAGAACGTCGTGAGACAGTTCGGTCCCTATCTGCCGTGGGTGTAGGAGACTTGATGGGAGTTGCCCCTAGTACGAGAGGACCGGGGTGAACGATCCACTGGTGGATCTGTTGTTGCGCCAGCAGCAGTGCAGAGTAGCTATGATCGGACAGGATAACCGCTGAAGGCATCTAAGCGGGAAGCCCCCCCAGAAACAAGGTCTCCCTTGAGGGCCGTGGAAGACCACCACGTCGATAGGTCGGAGATGTAAGTGCTGTAAAGCATTCAGTTGACCGATACTAATTGCCCGATAGGCTTGATTTGATCCAGTAATAGTCAGATTTGATATCTGCTATCTGGACAGAAGAGGAAAGTAACCTGCTAAGGCAGGGTCTCGTGTTCTTTAATTTTTTCTTGGTTTGGTGATCATAGCACCAGCAAAACACCCGATCCCATCCCGAACTCGGCCGTTAAGTGCGGTTGCGCTGATGGTACTGCGTCTTAAGGCGTGGGAGAGTAAGTCATCGCCAAACCTAGTAAGAATTAAAGAATAAGCTCTCCAATCGAATGTAATTACCAAAACGGCCGCCTTAACGGGCGGCTTTTTTGTGTCTATGGCCTACTTTATCAGTCCTATTACAATGATTGCCACAGCAGTTAGGTGATTGTTCCAATATTAAAAATACTTCAATAAACTATTAGTAATAGTTTATTGTTTGAGTGGTAGATTATTATATCTGAAATTTAGGAGTATTCATTATGAAACCTGTAGGAGTAATGCCTATCCCAAAAGATGCACAAGAAAGAAGATCTATTGCTCCAGTAATCTGTTACCCTACTGATACTTTACCTAAACACGATGCAGCCTTTTATAAATTAGCGCAAAAGGGAATGGCCTTAATTAATAGTGTAATAGTCTTACCACGAGATGGTAACACGGTTGAGGTTACCGCTGGCCATATATTTAGAATTGTCTCAATGGAAGGCTCACAAGTAGGTGATTTAAATCTTTGGAATGCAAATGATTTAAATGAGAAATTTTATTCGGGTAAAACTCGAGCATTACATGGTACCCACGTTGGAGTAGGAGATAAATTATGGTCCTCGTTTCCGGCAATGCGCCCAATGGCTACTATTATAGCTGATACATTAGATTGGTACGGTTTTGATGAGGATGGCGCTTCAGTCCATGACGTAATTGGAACTCGATGTGATCCCTACACCAATAATATATTGTCAGGTGGCCAGTATCATTTATGTTGTCACTCAAACCTAACAAGAGCATTAGCGGCCTCACAAGGCTTATCATTGGAGCAAGCTGAACCATTAGTGCATGATGTATTAAATATTTTTATGTGTACTGGGTTTACAAAAAAGACGCATCAATACTTCATGAAAGAAAGTCCTGTTCGACCTGGTGACTATATTGATTTTTTTGCCGAAATTGATTTACTTGTCGGATTATCTGCATGTCCAGGTGGAAACTGTGGGTCTAAACATTCTAGTAATGTGGCAAATTGTTATCCATTAGGAATAGAGGTTTATAAGCCAATGACTGATTTAAAAAAGTGGAAACACTCGAAGGTTAATAGTTATGATGGAACGCACGGGCAAAAAAAATAGTTTAAATATTTTGCATTTAGCCATTGTATACTCGGATGAGGCTTGAAGCTTTGATTTAATAACCGTATGAAATGAGTATGTCTAAAGCAGTTCTTATTTTTTTAATCTTTATCCTTTTATTAGGTATCTTTGGTAAATTACGTTTACCAAAGATACCTATGATCAAGCGGAAAAACTCTATGGAACAAGCTATAAAATGTAAAAGCTGTGGAAATTTTTTGTTTAAAAATGTTGATTGTAATTGCAATAAAAAAAAGAAGCCAAAAGATAAATGACTGACTGGTTTTTGGTTTTTGCTGGATTAGCAATGTTACTAATTGGTGGCGACAAGTTGGTCAGTGGTTCTATTGTATTGGCTGAAAAGCTATCAATTTCAAGATTAGTAGTCAGCCTAACCGTAGTAGCTTTTGGAACATCAGCGCCTGAGCTACTAATTGCAGTGCAATCAGCTATGGAAGGTGTGCCAGAAATAGCATTAGGAAATGTAATTGGTTCTAATATAGCAAATATTCTCTTGGTCTTAGGCATACCAGCAATATTAACAGGTTTATGCTGTACTGACAAAGGATCTAAATTAAACTTTTTATATCTAATTTGTGCCACATTGTTTTTTATAATGATCGCTTATACTCAACCGTTGTATATTTGGCAGGGCATTCTATTACTTTTTGCCTTAAGTATAATTTTATTCATGAATTATTTTTCAATAAAAAATAATAAAACTGAAATAGATAAAGATACCATTGAGAAAAAAATTGAAACATGGAGAATGATATTTTTTTTAATAATTGGATTAGTTTTTTTACCACTTGGTGCAAAATTTCTTGTGGGAGGTGCTGTTAATATTTCAAGGTTTTTTGGAATTTCGGAAGCAATTATTGGTCTAACGTTGATTGCATTGGGAACGAGTTTACCTGAATTAGCTACAACAGTTATGGCAGGATATCGTAAAGAAGGTGATGTAGCTTTTGGTAATATATTAGGCTCTAATATTTTTAATTTATTAGCTATTGTTGGGATTGCATGTTTATTTGGCCCCCTTCCAATCGATCCTGAATTTTTTCAGTTAGATCTATGGGTTATGTTGGCGGCTACTCTTATGTTAGGCTTTTTTGTTTTAATTCGCTTAAAAATGAATAGAGTATGGGGAATATTTTTTGTTCTATACTACATTGTTTATATAATATTTTTACTGAATAAATAAGATTAAATTTTGATATCTATCTAAAGTTGTCCACGGTTGAATAATTATATACTATTTCCTATATAAAGTGTAATGTTTTCAATGGCTTGATGTATTTATTATATTTAATTGTTTGATATCAACAGCTTGACTTTTGCTTAAAAATTATGCAAATCATGGAAGTTGTCATAATTAAACAATTTTTTTTGCTTAGAGCTGAGTTATCCTCAGAGTTATCAACAGTTTCTGTGGATATAAAATTTTAACTTTTTGCAAGTAGTGAGTGCAGGAGGCTAGCGAATCTGGCAAACATATGAAATGCTAGAAAATACTCATATAATTAATACTAAAGTTGATAAAGGTCATGAGGTAATTAAATCATACCTAAAGACTTTGGATGGTAGTCCCGGAGTTTACCGTATGCTGGATGCAAACGGAGCAGTATTATATGTTGGCAAAGCTCGCAACCTTAAGAAGCGAGTTTCTAATTACGCAAAGCCAAGTGGTCATTCTGCTCGTATTGGTAGAATGATTTCAAACACTAACAGTATGATGTTTTTAACTACACAAACAGAATCAGAAGCGCTGTTATTAGAACAAAATCTTATTAAACAGTTGAAGCCTCGTTATAATGTTTTATTACGTGATGATAAAAGTTTTCCAAATATTATGATTTCAAGCTCTCATGAATTTCCTAAGATTGCAAAACACCGTGGTCGAAAGGCAAAAGGAGCTGAATATTTTGGCCCCTTTGCATCAGTAGGATCAGTAAATCGTACGCTTCATCAACTACAGCGAATTTTTTTACTTCGTAATTGTACAGATAGTGATTTCGCAACGCGTACTAGACCTTGTCTACAATACCAAATAGCGCGTTGTTCAGGGCCCTGTGTTGGTAAAATAAATACAAAAGATTATAATCAATTAGTTAACGATGCACGAAAATTTCTTCAGGGTAAAAGTACAAAGATTCAAGAAAGCATGGCATTAGAAATGTCCAATGCAAGTAACTCATTAGAGTTTGAACGTGCTGCTAGTTTAAGAGATAGAATACGAGCACTAACAAATGTACAATCCAGTCAAGGCATCAACCCTAAAACTGTAAATGAAGCTGATGTTGTTGCTTTACACATGGATGGTGATCAGGCTTGTGTGCAAGTTTTTTTTATTCGTGCAAATCAAAACTGGGGTAACCGAGCATTTTATCCACGTAATACATCTGGAGCAGACGCTGATGAAGTGATGGAAAGTTTTATTGCACAATTCTACGATAATAAAACTCCCCCCAAATTAGTATTAATATCTAGTGTAGTCGCTAATATTGATTTGCTCACTGATGTTTTATCATCAAAACGTGGTAGCAAAGTTGAGATTATTGAACCTAAACGTGGGGAGCGGGCAGATTTAATTTTAAATGCGCTTCGTAACGCTAAAGAAAGTTTAGCGCGTAAAATGAGTGAAAGTGCTACCCAAGAAAAATTACTTAAAGGTGTTGCTGAAATATTTAAATTAAAAGATATGCCAAAGCGTGTGGAGGTCTATGATAACAGCCACATACAAGGAGCGTTTGCTGTTGGTGCTATGATTGCATCAGGCCCTGACGGCTATATAAAGTCGGGATATCGTAAATTTAATATTAAATATGAGAATACTGTTGCTGGTGATGATTTTGGAATGATGAAAGAAGTATTAGAGCGCCGCTTTAAAGCTTTGATTAAGGAAGATCCAAATAGAAAAAGTGAAAACTGGCCAGATTTATTATTGATTGATGGCGGCGCGGGACAAGTCAGTGCTGTTTCAGAAATTTTAAGTAAATTAGGTGTTAAAGACGTTCCATTTGTGGGTGTTGCTAAAGGCGTTGATCGTGACCAGGGTAAAGAAGAGTTCTACCGTATAGGCAAACCTGTGTTTGCTTTGCAGAGAAACGATCCTGTGCTATATTTCATCCAACGTCTAAGAGATGAAGCTCATCGTTTTGCAATTACTACGCATCGAGCAAAAAGATCAAAAGCCATAGGTATAACTACTCTAGATGAAGTTCCAGGTGTGGGGGCTATGCGTAAAAAGGCTATTCTTTCTCACTTTGGGTCGGCCAAGGCCGCGTCGCGGGCGTCATTGAAGGATTTAAAGGCTGTAGACGGTCTTTCAGATACTTTGGCACAGGTTATCTATGACTTCTTCCATGACAAAGGTTAACGATTGATTTAAACCTTATTTAAAAAATAGCAGGAGAACACTGTGAAGTGGAATATTCCAAATATACTAACAATTTCTCGCATGATAGCTGCACCGGCTGTAGTGATGGTTTTTCTATGTGTTGCACGACCTTTTGCAGACTGGCTAGCTTTAATCATTTTTATAGGGGCTTCTGCTACTGATTGGGTGGATGGCTATTTGGCGCGTAAGTGGAACCAGCAAAGTGCATTTGGAACTATGTTAGACCCAATTGCTGATAAAGCGATGGTAATTTTAGCGATTGTTGCAATTGTTGGCCTGTATGGATTGACCCCCTTAATAACTATCCCTGCTATATTAATTTTAGTACGAGAAATATTTGTATCTGGTTTAAGGGAGTTTTTAAGTGAAAATGCTAGTAAATTAGCTGTCACAAAAATTGCTAAATGGAAAACAACAGTACAAATGATTGCAATTTCAGTTTTATTTATACATGGAATTTTCGATCATAATTTTGGTGTACTTACTCAAGGCATGGATGAAGCGCTTTTAATGCAAATCACTAATGGTTTTAATGTGAACTTATCTAACTTGAATTTGAGTTATTTTAGCGTTTACTATTCATATTGGGTTGGTGTCTTATTATTATGGGTAGCAATGATTTTAACAATTCTTACTGGTGTAGATTATCTTCGCAAAGCATCGCCATATCTTACTGGTAGTAAAAAATGACTTTAAAAATTCTTTACTTTGCATGGTTGCGTGAACGTATTGGTGAACCGTCTGAGCAGGTGGAAACAAATGCTTCAACAGTTTCAGATTTGATTGCTGAACTGAGGTTGCGAGATGAACGTTATGATTTTGCATTTTCTGATTTGTCATCTGTACGTGTAGCTATAAATCAAACTTTATCTGACTTTGATGCAACCTTAGATGGTGCATCTGAGGTTGCGTTTTTTCCACCAATGACAGGAGGATAATATGGCTGTTATAGTTCAGGAAAAAGATTTTGATTTGGCGGCTGAATTAAAAAAGTTAGCTGGCTTTGAAGGTACTGCAGGTGCTGTGATTAGTTTTATAGGCCTCGTTAGAGGTGATGCATCATTATTGGCTTTGGAATTAGAGCATTATCCAGCTATGACGACTAAAGCTTTAGAGGAAATCGAACAAATGGCTCGTACAAAGTGGGGATTAGTTGACGTTCGCATAGTACATCGATTTGGGCGATTGCAGTTAGGTGAGCAGATTATGATGGTTGCAGTATCTGCTCCACATCGGCGCTCAGCTTTTGAAGCCATGGATTATATAATGGATTTCTTAAAATCGCGGGCACCATTTTGGAAGAAAGAGCATGGGATAAACAATAATATATGGGTCACTGCTAATCTTGATGATGAAGAAGCCTTAACTCGCTGGTAGTTATTTTTTGCGCGTTTCTTCTGCCTCTCTACGCGCGGCTCCTAAACCCTCCATAGCGGCTGCTAATTCTGCTTCAGTTTGAGAAATACGATTGCTTAATTCCCACTCTCGTTCCTTCAGTTGTGTTTCTGCGGTATCTTTTGCTTTTTCCATTTCATATAGGCGATTTGTTAGGTCATCAATTTCAGCCATGTCAGATGAGTTAATTTTATTAAAGCCACTGTAGCCCCAACGAAGGACCCAGCCTAAAATAAAGCTAAGAAAAAAAGCTAGCGCAAGTACGCCAATTAGTTCGTCACTGTTCATTGTTATAGCTTCCTTTGCAATCACTCAAATTAAAAGTCTACGAAGCTTGATCTCCAGGCTTCGTTTCAATTGTTTCTATCAGTTTGAATTCTATTCGGCGATTTGTTTCTCGCCCTTCTTCAGTGTTATTATCTGCAATTGGGTTAATGGATCCATATCCTTTGGCTATTATCCCTGAAGTAAGGATACGCTGATTTAACAATTCAAATAATACAGCTTCAGCACGTGATTGGCTTAGATTTTTGTTAAGCTCTTCTGAACCAGAGCTATCAGTATGACCTTGGATTTCAAATTTAGCCTTTGGACATGTTCGCAATATATTAGCTATTGATGATATTGCGAACTCACTACTTTCTTTAATTACTACTTCACCTGAATCAAATTGAATATTTGAATTAGATAAAACTACATTAATTTCTTTGCCGCAGATTTTAGGTAAATCTATCTGTAATTGGGGTGCGAACTTTTTATTATAGCTAGCTTTAATCTTAAAAATTTCTTTTGAACCTACCCGTATTGATAGAATTCGTGAGATCTCACCTGCTGCAGCGTCATTGCCAGAAACGCCACGTATTTCAATTTCATTTGGTTTTACAATAAGGACGCCATGATTTAATTGAGCTAAAGCTTCTAGGCCTCCAAGCACTCGAATTGGCCAACCATTTGGCAATTTATTATCTAAGCGAGTTTGAATATATACAGCATCATTACCGAATAATGATTTGGCAAAAGCCTCAATGGCTTCTTTTGCTATATTTGATGGTAGAAGGCCACGCAGCTGGACTGAGCCTTCAGGGCTTATTGTGGCTGTAAAGTCAGGAATTATAGCTTCGCCAGTTTGTCCGTCTATTGTGGGTTTAGGCGGTAAAAATGCAGAAAGAGAAAATAAACCTGGTAAACTGTTTTCCAGTCCGCCAATCACATTATCAAATACTTTCTGGGAAGTTTTTTGTGATGCGATTAATGAAATATCAGAATCTGTAAATGTTAATGATCCTCCACCTAATTTAGCAACCGCGGAAATAGACATTTCAACTGCTTTTGCCCAATCAGGTGTTGGAACTCCAAGGCCAATGTTACATGAAGCGTGTCGGACCATGCCGGCTTCTTTGGCTGCCGTAATAATCTTAGATTTTGTATTTTCCGTATCTGCTGAACATCCGTCTAAGCTTGCTAAGCCATCTTCCAAACTAAAACGAACGGTGAAAGGAGAAATAACAGGACGTGGTGCTGTTATATTCATTTCCAGCCGAACACCCACTGGTTGGTTTTTTTGCAGTTCTCGTTCAAATTGTGCGCGCTCCTTTTGAGATTCTGTTATGGCAGAAACTATAACTGAGTTTTCACTTATGCTAATTTTTGAACGCGGTAAGCGAGATAAGCTATCTAAACCAAATGCAAGTGTTTTTTTCCAGGATGTAGGCATAGGATAGTCAACTTCTTCCAACATATCAGTAATTTTGATTTCTTTTGAGATGCCTGATATAGAGTTCAAAATATTGGTTCGGCCTGATTTCTTTGGAATTAATCCAATTAAAGAAATACGATCTTCATTTCGCAATGCTTCTAAAGAAAACTTTGGTGGTTTGATGTTTTCTGCATCTAGAATGGTAATTTCGTCTCGGATGCGAGTGGGCTCAACAAACTTACCTAATGACTTTAATAATTTAAATCGGGCTGCTTCATTTGGTGCAAGGCCAGTTAGATGTAAACGTAAACCGTTAGCTCGAATGCTGCCCCATTCTTCACCGGATAGAAACACTGCATGGCGAAGCTTTTTTTCAGTACTTTCTTGGAATGTATTAACAGCTTGTATGGCACTAAAATAGGATCCAGCAGCAGCCAAAATAAAACAAATCAATCCAAATAAAAGTGCTGTGCGATGCATGTGGGTGCCCAATTAGATTATGTTTAAAGGTTTTACTCTAAGTAAATTACTGGTTCAAGTTGGTTAAAGCTATAAATTGCAGAATGATAGCGCAACTAAACCCCGTAATTGGTAGAAGTCCAGCCTCACGATTTAAGCGAAACATGCGTAGGCAATTTTCCGCGTTATCAATGTCTAGTTTGACAAGTTGCCATGATAAGTGTGCTCCAAAAGCTAAAATACCCAAAATAGAAATTACCAAGGAAATTATGTTAATGTCATGATTGATTGTACTAAAAAGTGCACTTGCCATTAATAAAACTGAAGAAATCAAAAAATAACATAACCATTTTTTTGTATTTTTGTGGAATAGGCGAGCTGTAGATCTTACACCAATTATTGCATCATCTTCTTTATCTTGATGTGCGTATATTGTATCATAAAATAGGGTCCATGCGATACCAGCCAAATATAATAAGATTGGTGATAAAGCTAAAGATCCAGTGTGAACAACCCAACCCATTAAAGCGCCCCAATTAAAAGCGATGCCTAAAAATATTTGAGGCCACCAAGTAAAGCGTTTTGCAAAAGGGTAAATTGCAACTGGAATTAAAGCTACTAATCCAAGCGTGATAGCTAGTGAATTAAATGTAAATAATATTAAAGCTGCCGCTAAAAGTTGAAATAGCATCCAAAGAAATGCTTTTTTCGATGAGATTTGACCAGAAGGAATTGGACGTGACTTAGTCCGAGTAACTTTTGCATCGATCTTTTGATCTGTAATGTCATTCCATGTGCAACCTGCCCCACGCATTAAAAAAGCGCCAACAGCCATTAATATGGCATAGCGGACATCATTGCTGTTAAAGTCACCTTTTGATAATATTGCTAAACTTAGGGACCATATACACGGTATTAATAGTAGCCACGTGCCTGCTGGGCGGTCAGCACGTGATAGGCGTAAATATGGCCGTGAAAATATAGGTGCAAACCTATCCACCCAATTTTTATTAGCAGCATCTGCTACGCAGCCTATTTGATCTGGTGTTTGTCTTTTTTCAGACATATTGTTGCCTTATGAATATACGCGCTAAAATTAGACTCTTTGTAGACGCTCCCTTGGGTGCAGGGCAATCAATATTACTTGATCGTGATCAAGCAAATTATTTGTTTAATGTAATGAGACTAAATGTTGGTGCATTTGTGTCTTTATTCAATAGTAAGGATGGTGAATGGCAAGCAGAGGTATTTGAAGCAACCAAGCGTAAAGGTATTTTGGTTGTGAAAACACAGTCAATGAAGCAACTAAACCCACCAGATTTATGGTTATTATTTGCTCCAATTAAAAAAGCTCGCACAGACTTTATTGTAGAAAAAGCAACTGAAATGGGTGCGTCACGAATTTGCCCAATTAATACTGATTATACTAATTCTGATCGGACCCGGCAATCTCGATTACAAGCTCATGCCGTAGAAGCTGCTGAGCAATGTGGCGGAACTTTTGTACCTCCTGTTGATGAACTGTTAAAGCTTAGTTTTGTGCTGGATAACTGGCCAACAGATCGATTATTACTATTTTGTGACGAAAATCTGGTAGGTAAAACTGTTATTGATTTAAGTAATTTAAAAAATGATAAATGGGCTATTCTAATTGGTCCTGAAGGTGGTTTTAGTGATTTTGAAGTTGAACGACTGAGGTCATTAAGTTTTGTAAGTTCAATAAGTCTTGGCCCTCGCATTCTTCGAGCTGACACAGCTGTGGTAGCGGCTTTGGCCGTTTGGCAAAATGATTTAGGAGACTGGAAATGAATATTGTAAGGCCATCTGTTATTAAGTTTTTTTCACATTGGTCTGAAGCGATTATAATATTAGTTGGTGCTGTTCTGTTTGGTTATTTAACTGCACAAGCTATGGGTTTAATCCTTCCGTTGGTTTACGGTCTTATTACTATTACACTTTTGATATTGTTTTTTGTTGCATTACGGCGAGCAAGCGCATCGGTTGATGCAAATGAAAGGTCAGGTTTTGTTCAGGTTGATGAGCGTCAAATTACATATTTTAATCTAGGACAGAGCTGGTCTATCTCATTGAATGACTTGACCTCTGTTGTAATTGAAACAAATAGTGGACGTATTTTTTGGATTATTCGTGATCTATTTGGATCTGTTATACGCATTCCAAACACGGCTACAGGAAATGAAAATTTATTTGACGCGGTATCTTCATTAAATGGAGCATCGTTTGAACAAATATCTACTGCAATGGGATTCAATGGACCTGCCACCTTCACGATATGGCGAAAGATTTGAAATAAACAGCTTGTTTCCTTGCGCAGCACTGTAGCTTTTGGTTATGTCCATTTAAATTTAAAAAAGGAACATGCCCATGTCTATTCCCCAAAGTGGTGGTGGTCTGATTGAAAATGTACACCAGTTAGCTGAATATTTAGAACTTGGATGTAAGCCAAAAATAGATTGGCGTATTGGCACTGAGCATGAAAAGTTTGGTTACTGTAAGAATACATTAAAACCTTTGCCCTATGAGGGGAAAGTTTCAATTAAAGCCATGCTTGAGGGCCTTCGTGATACTTTTGATTGGTCACCTGTCATGGAGCAGGGAAACATTATTGGATTGGAAAAAAATGGCGCAAATGTATCATTAGAGCCTGGTGGTCAATTAGAACTTTCTGGAGCACCACTTGAAACAGTCCATGAAACTTGTGATGAAGTAAATGTGCATTTGTTTGAAGTTAAGAAGGTTGCAGATGTCATAGGTGCAGGCTTTATTGGGTTGGGCGCGGCACCCCTTTGGGCGCATGAAGAGATGGATATGATGCCTAAGGGAAGGTATCGCCTAATGACAGATTACATGGGTAGAGTGGGAACTCATGGAAAGCAAATGATGTATAGGACCTGTACAGTTCAGGTAAATTTAGATTTTGGATCAGAATCCGATATGGTTAAAAAAATGCGGGTTGCGCTAGCTTTACAACCTGTTGCCACAGCTCTTTTTGCGAATTCTCCTTTTTTTGAAGGTAAAATAAATGATCATAAATCTTGGAGATCACGAATTTGGCGGGATTTAGATGCTGATCGCACAGGCACATTACCGTTTTTCTTTGAAGATGGTATGGGGTTCCAACGTTATGTTGATTATGCTTTAGATGTCCCAATGTATTTTGTTTATAGAAATGGAAAATATATTGATGCGCTCGGGCAATCGTTCCGAGATTTTTTAGATGGAAAATTGCCAGCATTACCGGGTGAAATGCCAACGATGTCTGATTGGGCAGATCATCTCACTACATGTTTCCCTGAAGCTCGCATTAAGCAGTTTATGGAAATGCGTGGCGCAGATGGTGGCCCTTGGCGGCGCATCTGTGCATTACCTGCTTTTTGGGTGGGCTTGATGTACGATACATCAACATTAGATGCGGCATGGGATTTATGTAAGAATTGGAATCTAGAAATACGTGAAGAAATGCGCATAAAAGCATCGGTTGATGGTTTACAAGCTACTATTGGTGATATCAAAATGATTGATTTGGTATCAGAGGTTTTAAAACTATCCCAAGCGGGTTTGACGGAGCGTGCTCGTTCGGGTGCTGGTGGTATAATTCCTAATGAAGCTCACTTTTTAAATGCACTGCAGGAAAGTGTTGATACTGGCATGACACCTGCAGATGAACTCTTAGAAAAATATCATGGTGAATGGGATGGCGATATTAAACAAATTTATTCTGATTTTAGTTACTAATATTAAAAATCTAAAAACTCTAAAATAGATTATTTGTTAATTTTGGTTTCTGTACCTGCAATGATGCGTGAAATATTATTTCTATGACGTAACCAAATGAATATGGTCAGAGTAGTAATAACGAATACTGCGTCTGGCTTGTCTAGAAGCCAAATCCAAAAAATTGATGCTGCACTAGATATTAAAGCGGACAAGGATGAAATGCGACTTATAAATGCTGTTGAGAGCCAAGTTAAACATGTAAGTATACCTGCGGGCCAATACAATGCTAACAAAATTCCAATAAAAGTTGCTACACCTTTACCACCTTTAAATTTTAACCAAACAGGGAAACAATGCCCCAAAAAAGAAGCTAAACCTGCTATTTGAGCGGCAGCTTCACCATAAAATAGACTTGCTGTTAATACTGCTAAGGCACCTTTACCTAAATCAAATACTAAAGTTAAAATTGCAGCTAATTTATTGCCTGTGCGTAAGACATTTGTTGCCCCTATATTTCCAGATCCAATATCTCGTAAATTGCCAAGACCCAATAGCTTTGCAAGTATTAAACCAAAAGGTACAGAGCCAATTAAATAAGAAGTGATAGCTACTAATAAAATATTTAAAACGCTTAGTTCAAAAGCTGGTATCATTGGCGATAAACCTCTTTTCCTGCAATAAAGGTACGTATTACTTTACCTTGCATTGTTCGCCCATCATATGGCGTATTTTTTGATTTAGAAAGAAGTTTGGAGCGATCTAAAATAAATGGTTTGTCTGGGTCAAATAGTACAAGATCTGCTGGGGCACCAATTTCTATTCGGCCAACATCTAAGCCTAACAATTTAGCGGGGTTAAGGGATAGTGCACGCCATAGTGTTGGCAAGTCCATATATTCACCGTGAACTAGTTGCATTGCTGCAGGTAATAAAGTTTCTAACCCTACAGCGCCTGATGCTGCTGCCTCAAATGGCAATCTCTTGCTTTCTTCATCTTGCGGGGTATGCATTGAACTTATAATGTCTATTAGTCCAGATGCGACAGCATCAATTAATGCGATTCTGTCATCTTCATTACGAAGTGGTGGTTTAATTTTAAAAAATGTTGGATAGCCTTCTATGTCTTGTTCGTTAAGCGTTAAATGATGAATTGAAGTGCCTGCACTAACAGACAAGCCCTTATCTTTAGCGCGGGCCAAAGTATTTAAGCCTGCGGAACAGGAGAGCTGATCAAAGTGTACTCTTGCGCCTGTCATTTCAACAAGTGCTAAGTCACGCTGAAGCTGCATAAGTTCCGCAAATGGGGATACTGCAGGCAGGCCTAGTTTTGTTGCTAACGCGCCACTTGTTGCGCAAGCATCATTAGAAAGCATGGGCTCTTGGGGGTGAGTGATGATTAAGGCATCCAAACCTTTGGCATATGTAAGGCATCTTGTGAAAACTTTGTTGTCCGTGACCACTTGATCACAATCTGTGAAGGCAACTGCTCCAGCATCTTTTAAAAAACCTATTTCAGCCATCTCTGTCCCATTTCGCCCTTTGGTTAAGGCTGCCATAGGTAATACATTTACAATACTATCGCTTACCGCACGACGAAATACGAATTCTAAAATTTCAGGACTATCTACTGTAGGTTCAGTGTCAGGGCGAATAACCATAGTAGTTACCCCCCCACAAGCAGCTGCAGCACCTGCAGATCTAAAGCTTTCTTTATGGCGTTCGCCAGGTTCGCCTATTTTTACACCAATATCTATGATCCCTGGGGCAAGACATTTGCCATCACAGTCTATGGTTGTTTCAATCTTAAAATTAAAACTCTGATTATCTGCATAGATTTCACTTATTTTACCATTTTCTATTAAAATAGAACCTAGAGTATCTGTACCTGCTTCTGGATTAATAATTCTGGCATTAGTCAAAAGAGACTTCACGGGGTTCTCCCTTGTAAAGCCAGGCGAATTTCAGATGCATTTTGTACACCCAATAATGTCATACCAACACCCCATCCTCCTATCAACCGTATGGTCGAGCCAAAACCAACAATTTTACGTGCGGATGAAATCAGCATAGGCCTACCTCTTTTAACATATATGGCTCTGTTAGTTATTACCCAACGTTGATTGCGATACATTCCAAATGTTATAGCGGCGCCTATAAAAGATAGAATAACTATGAAGCCAATACCTTCTGGCTTAATGGGCTGATTTAATGCATTGGTTATGACTACTATTACAAAGAATGCTATTGCACTAAATGTAACATTCTTGCGAATCCATGTCGAACTATCAAAAGAACCTTCAAACTTGATAATTTCGTCATCTAATAAAATTGGAGGCCAATCTCGAGATGGCTGCATGATTGTCACCTCTTCGATGAATTTATCGGCTTGGTCTTTATAGTTGCTCATGACAGATCCCTTTAAGAAAAGCAGGAAAGTATTTACTGCTCAGATGTTTGCTAATTTTGTGCGATGTGTTCGTAGTCCTTGTGCAAGTAAGTCCATTGAAGCCATGCGAACGGCTACGCCCATTTCAACCTGCTCTTGTATTACTGACCGATTGATATCATCAGCTATATCACCATCAATTTCAACGCCGCGGTTCATTGGGCCAGGATGCATGACAATTGCGTCTTTCTTTGCTTTTGCTAGCTTTTCAGCGGTTAAACCCCACCGGTAATAATATTCTCTTTTTGACGGAATAAATGCACCATCCATTCGTTCGTTTTGAAGGCGTAACATCATCACAACATCGACGTCTTTTAAGCCTTCGTTCATATCTTCATAAACTTCAACACCGAATTTATTAATACCACTGGGCATTAAAGTTTGAGGTCCAATTAGACGAATGCGGTTTTCCATTTTGTTTAAAAGAAATATGTTTGATCTTGCCACGCGGCTGTGGGCAATATCACCACAAATGGCAACATTCAATCGATGTAAACGACCCTTTGCTCGGCGAATTGTCAAAGCATCTAATAAAGCTTGTGTGGGGTGTTCATGACGGCCATCACCTGCATTTAGAACAGCACAATTCACCTTTTCTGCTAGCAAGTTGACTGCACCAGATTGTGGATGGCGCACAACGAGAAGATCTGGGTTCATTGCGTTTAATGTCATGGCTGTATCAATTAATGTTTCCCCTTTTTTTATTGAGGATGCCCCTACTGCAAGACTCATTACATCAGCACCTAATCGTTTTCCAGCCAATTCAAAGGAGGCTAAAGTTCTGGTTGAATTTTCAAAAAACATATTAATTTGTGTCATGCCTGATAGGGCTCCACCTTGCTTTTGCTCTTTGCGGTTTAATTGCACATAAGTTTCAGCTAAATCAAGAATAGTGATGATGTCAGTAGGTGATAGATATTCAATACCTAACAAATGCTTGGGTGAAAATGCCATATGCTTTGATCCCTTGCTGATTTTTGGTGTTATATCAGTGGAAAATTTTCAAGCAAGAGGTTTACGAATGTTGTCCAGCCTAATATCATGTTTGAAAGGAGTTTCTAATGAGCCATGCATATGATTATTACGCGACAAAATCTGCGCTTGAATGGCAACTGGAAATCGGGGTTGATGAGGCAATTTGTGATATCCCTATTAATCGTTATGAAGAGCAAGCAATCAAACCAAAATTGAAAATTACCGCTACTTCTAATATTACTTCAGTTAAAACGGTCCCTAATATTTTTCCAGTAAAAGAGGCTGCCAAAGATTTGGCTGGAATTCTAGCCGCAAAATGTAACAACCTCTCGGAACTTCGTGATGCTATGGGTCTATTCGATTTGTGTGCGTTGAAAAAAGGTGCCCGCAATTTAGTATTTTCTGATGGACCTGATAAAGCTTGTGTAATGGTGATTGCAGAAGCTCCAACGCGAGAAGAAGATATAGAGGGAAAGCCGTTTGTTGGCACAGAGGGAATATTAATAGATAAAATGTTTCAGGCTATTGGACTTTCTAGAAACACAATCAAACGCGATGAAGCAATCCACATTGCTAAAGTAATGCCTTGGCGGCCGCCTCAAAGCCGTGATCCTAATGCAGAAGAAATTGCAATGATGTTACCTTTTCTTAAACGGCATGTAGAATTAGTTAATCCAGATTTTGTGGTATTAATGGGTAATGTTGCATGCTCTGCTGTATTAAATAAAGTAGGAATAAATCGCTTTCGGGGACAATGGGCGGATGGTTTTGGAAAGCCAGCCTTACCAATGTTACATCCCCGTGCATTAATCCGAGAGCCAATACGAAAGCGAGATGCTTGGGATGATTTATTAACTTTAAAATCACGGATATTATCATGACTGAAATTGAATTTATACCAGTACGTATTGCTGTCCTAACTGTTTCAGATACTCGTACATCGAAAAATGACCAATCTGGAGACGTGCTAACAGAACGTATTTTAAACTCTGGACATATATTAATGGATCGTGAAATTATAATAGATGATCGAGTTCTAATATCTAGTAAATTAATAGAATGGTGTAAACGTATCGACATCGATGTGGTGATTTCAACAGGTGGCACTGGTCTAACTGGTCGTGATGTATCCGTTGAAGCGCATCGAGATATCTATGAAAAAGAGATCGATGCATTCAGCACCATGTTTACGATCATATCTATGAAAAAAATTAATACGTCAGCGGTACAATCGAGAGCTTGTGCTGGAGTTGCGTTGGGCACATATCTGTTTGCTTTTCCTGGAAGTCCTGGAGCATGCAAAGATGGGTGGGATGAAATCTTAAAATATCAATTAGATTACAGGCATAAACCATGTAATTTTGTAGAAATAATGCCTCGTCTTGATGAGATGCAAAGGCGTAAATAATACATTAAAGAAATATTTTATTTTTGGATTTTATTTGAAGACATAAAGTAGATAAATTTGCTATTTAGAGATGTAATGCTAAATCCTATTCGACGTATTGCAGTAACACTTTTATGGCACAAGAAAGAAATTAAAATGCGTTTTTTTAACCGTAGCCTTTTGGGTTTATTCTTGACCGTGTTAACTGCAGGATTACTAATGTCTGCAGTTTATATATTTAAGAATGCTCAAAATGAGCGAGATGCACGTAACAATAGATCTCGTGGAGAACGTGAACGTAGTTTCACTGTTTTTGTTTTGCCAATTGAAGTTTCAGCAATTAAGCCAGAACTAATCGCATTTGGGGAAATAATTTCTGGACGTACCCTGGAATTGCGTACCTCTTCAGGTGGTGCACTAGTGCAGATGTCAGAAAACTTTCGTAAAGGTGGTACTGTTTCAAAGGGTGAATTATTATTTGCAACTGATCCATCTAGCTTAAGTGCCGATGTTCAGTTGGCTAATGCTACAGTCAGTGAAGCTAAGGCGGAATTATTAGAGTCGCGTGATGCATTAATTTTATCAAATGATGAATTGAGAGCTTCAGAGCTTCAATTTGCATTACGCATTCAGGCAGCTAAACGGCAGAAGTCACTACTTGATAGAGGTGTAGGAACTGAATCTGCTTTAGAAGCAGCAGAGATGTCAGCGTCAAGTGCTGAAATATCATCATTAGGTAAACGACAAGCTGTAGCAAATTCTATAGCGCGAATTAACCAAGCAAAAAGTGGGCTTGTAAGGAGCAAAATTAATTTAGTGGAAGCACAGCGAAAGTTAAGTGATATATCTGTTACTGCAACATTTAATGGAGTACTTAATAATGTAACAGGCGTTTTGGGTGGTTTGGTAAATGCTAATGAGCGTTTAGGCGAATTAATTGATCCAAATGCACTAGAGGTTTCTTTTAGGATTTCGTCAGAACAATTTGTAAATTTAGAAAGTGCTGTGGGTGGAATTAAAGCGGCGTCAGTGAGTATTTATTTCACAGGGCTTAATACTGTAATTCCTGCTGTTATTGAACGATCAAGTGCTGCTGTTGGTGAAGGCATGACTGGACGTGAGATTTTTGCTCGTCTTGTTGGTAAAAATGCAGCTGCTGTAAGAGTTGGTGATTTTGTAACAGTAAAATTAAAAGAACCAGAATTGCAGAATGTAAGTTTAATACCTTCAACAGCGGCTACTTCAAAAGGTGAAGTTTTGGTTGTTGGAGATGAGAATAGATTACGTGCAGTAAATGTTAAAGTATTACGAAAACAAGGTAACAATATTATTATCCAGTCTGATAAACTAACTGGATTAAATATTGTTAAACAACGTACCCCTCAACTTGGTGAAGGTATACTTATTGAGCCAAAATTTGAAGGTGCAATAGAAATACCAATTGCACCTCAAGGTATTGTCCTTACTGCTGAGCAGCAAGAAAAAATGCTTGCTCACATCCAAAAAGGAAGAATGCCTGATGGTGTAAAAAAACGAATAATAGATAAAATTACTTCAGGAACCATGCCAAAAAGTATGTATGACCGCATCACTAAAAGTATGGGGCCATAAGTTATGAGTTTACTACCTTCATCTGCAAATGGAATACTTAGTTACTTTACCAGGCATGGTACTGCTGCCAACCTCATCTTAATAGTCATGCTGGTATTAGGCGTAGCTGCCTCTACGCAGATAAGATCACAATTTTTCCCAGATGTAGTTATTGATAATGTAACTGTATCTATGCGCTGGGATGGTGCTGGTCCAGAAGATGTAGATGATGGAATTGTGGCACTTCTTGAGCCAGCATTATTATCTGTTGAAGGAATTGAGAGTACTGCATCAACAGCAAGTGAGGGACGTGCTGTGATACGCTTAAACTTTCAATCTGGATGGGACATGGCACGAGCTGCTGATGATGTTAAGGTTGCAGTAGATGCAGTAATTGGGCTGCCCTCTGGTGCTGATGCGCCCAATGTGAGAAGGGGTGCTTGGCGTGATCGTGTTACTGATGTAATTATATCTGGTCCAGTCTCTGCTGATCAACTATCTCGATTTGCGGATGAATTAACTGCACGATTGTTTGCTAAAGGAGTAACACGTGTAACAGTACGTGGGGTATCAGCGCCGGAGATTTCAGTTGATGTTAGCGAAGCAAGTCTTATCCAAAATAAAGTGTCTTTATTGGATATCGCCAATGCAATAAATCAGGAATCAGAAGCTGATCCGGCGGGTAATGTCGCTGGAGGAACAGCACGGGTTCGAACAGGTATAGCAAAAAGAAGCGCTGATGAAATTGAAAATATCATCATTAGATCAAAGGCAGATGGATCAAAATTACTAGTTGGTGATGTTGCTAATATTTTAGTTTCTGGCACAGATGCAAAGCGTTCATATTATGTTGCTGATAATCCTGCAGTATCTGTTCGAGTTGACCGATCAGATCAAGGTGATGCAATTGGTATTCAAGCTATTGTTCAAAATGTTGCAGACGAAATGGAGATGTCACTCCCAAAAGATGTAAAGATTGATTTAATCCGAACCCGTGCACAGGCAATACAAGATCGATTAAGTATATTGATACGAAATGGGTTAATGGGTTTAGGGTTAGTTGTTGGATTGCTATTTTTGTTTTTATCCGCACGAACTGCTTTTTGGGTTGCAGCAGGCATTCCTGCAGCGATGTTTGCTGCAATCGCAATAATGTATGCAGCTGGCTTAACGTTAAATTTGATATCACTTTTTGGTCTAATAATTACTTTAGGAATTGTGGTAGATGATGCAATTGTTGTGGGTGAACACGCAGATTTTCGTGCAAGGACAATGGGCGAAAGTCCAGTTGAAGCTGCTGAAAATGCAGCAACTAGAATGGCTTCTCCTGTTTTCGCAGCTACAATTACAACAATATTAGCTTTCTGGGGGTTAACTTTAATAGGGGGCCGATTTGGAAGTTTATTATCAGACATTCCTTTTACCGTAATAGCAGTTTTAATAGCGTCTTTAGTTGAGTGCTTTCTTGTTTTACCAAATCATATGAGTCACTCATTAACCGTAAATGGAACTGTTAAGTGGTATGATATACCAAGCTATCATTTTAATCGCGGATTTAACTGGTTTAAAGAAAATGTCTTCCGTAAAATAATTAAATTTGTATTAATTTTTAGATATCCTGTATTTGCTGGTGCAGTTCTTCTTTTAATGTTGAATGTCGCATTGTTTACTTCTGGTCAGGTGAATTTCCGCTTTTTTAATGCACCGGAGCGTGGATCACTATCAGGCAATATAGCAATGTTAGATGGTGCAACTAGATCGGATACCAAGGCTATGGTTGAAGAGTTACAACGCGCTGTAAATGACACTGCAAAAATATTTGAAGAAAAATATGGTACTAGTCCAGTTACATTTTCAATGACTGAGGTTGGTGGAAATACTGGTCGTGGAATATCAGGCATTGCAAATAAAGATAATGATCTTAAAGGATCAGTTGCTATTGAGTTGATAGATGCAGATGCACGGCCATACTCATACTTTGCTTTTATCGGTGAGTTGCAAGATGCGATACAAAAACACCCATTACTAGAAACAATTAGTTTTCGTGGATGGGGCTTTGGGCCTGGGGGGGATAGTCTTGATGTACAGCTGATTGGTTCAGATAGTTATATTCTAAAAGCGGCAGCCGATAAATTAAAAATAGATATTTCTCAGAGATTTCCAGAAGTGACATCTGTTGAAGATGATTTGCCATATGGAAAAGAAGAATTAATTCTGGAGCTAACTCCACAAGGCCATGCACTTGGATTTACAATTGATGATATTGGTCGTGAATTGCGTAATAGATTAAATGGTATTGAAGCAGCAAGCTTTCCAATTGGAGCGCGAACATCTAAAGTAATTGTTGGGTTCCCTGAAGCAGAAATTTCAGCTGATTTTTTAGATCGAACTCGATTATTATCTAAAGTGGGTAGTTTTGTACCATTAGCAGATATTGTAACAGTAGATAGAACCATGGGTTTCTTGGAAATATTGCGTGAAAATGGATTAAGGCTTACTTCTGTTACGGGTGTTATTCCTGAAGATGATCCAAAGCGAGCAGAAGAAATTATTAATCTTTTGGAGAGTGATGTACTCCCAAACATTGCAAGAGATTTTGGCATAGAATTTAGATTGTCAGGACTTGCTGAACAAGAAAAAGAATTTTTTTCTGATGCAATTGTCGGTTATATGCTTTGTTTATTGGGTATATATCTTGCGTTAACTTGGATTTTTTCAAGTTGGATGCGTCCAATAATAGTTATGTCTGTTATCCCCTTTGGAGCAATTGGTATGATATTTGGGCACTGGGTAATGGAGGTTCCATTATCTATGTTTAGTATAGTTGGATTGATCGGAATGAGTGGAATCATAATTAATGACTCAATTGTTCTAGTGACAACAATTGATGAATATTCAGAAAGGCGTGGCCTAGTACCTGCTATAGTTGATGCTTGTTGTGATCGATTTAGGCCTGTTTTATTAACTACATTAACTACTGTACTAGGGTTAACACCATTATTGTTCGAGAAATCAGCCGCTGCGCAATTTTTAAAGCCAACTGTTATAACATTATCATTTGGTTTAGGTTTTGGTATGTTTTTGGTTCTCTTAATTGTCCCTACATTGGTAATTATGCAAAAAGATTTTGGTAGGCTATTTGTATCATTAAGGCGTGGCATTCTAGGGAGGCGTGTACCTTACAAAGCACAAACTGCTTTAATATCTGCTACTATTGGTGTTTTTGCTATTCTTGGCCTTACACTAGTGCCATTGGCACTTACTTTGAAATCTCCACCACTGGTTAACTATGTCATGGGCAGTGATGCACCTGCATTGATAGGGTCCATGATGACATTTTTAATTGGATTATGTGTAGTTATTGTGATGGCATATTTGGCTTTTTTCTTAATAGGGCGAAAGCGCGGTTAAGGACCACATCCGGTAAATGTGATAGCCTGATTGTTTGTTAAAACCGTAGTTTTTAAATTGCTACGATCAATGAAGGTTTTGTCTTTTGAATATAATGTACTTTGTATTATGAGGCTTTTCCCAGATACAATACTAGCTTCTTGGTTTATCCAGCTATTCATACCTGCTGGGTATTCCATGATACCAATAGATTTTCTGCTGAAACTGTCAGGGTGTGTAAGTTTAGCTGAAATCTTAAATCCACCATTAATTGGAGTGAAGTTGCAGTTTATAATATTTATTGCTGATTTTGCACCTTCACTGGCCTGGCGTTTTAAAGCTGATATTATTTTTTTTTTACCAATTGAAGTTCTTGAAGGCAAATCAGCTTGAAGTGCTGAACGAACAGGCACACATACATCCTTGCATATGCCAAAATCTATTGTCCCGTTTATTCTCATGGGCTTATCTGGATCTATAGGATGTAATAAAATAGGCAATACAAGTTCATCTTTAAAGCCGATTGTTTGCCGCCCATAATCGTCAAAGACATAAGGAGCTGGCCACTTGGGTATGGCAGTACGAATGTTTGTAGATTTTTTCCAATCAAATTGAGGGGGAATTCCACCTCCACCTGCAACGCGCCAATAAGTTTTCCATCCTTTCTCCATTTTAATGTGAACCGCAGCCATATGGGTACCATCCGCTTGGCGCCAACCACGTATAACTTTAACTGAATTAAGCCCTGTTATAGGTGATTGGGCAAACGCACAGCTAGCTGTGATGCTAATTAAAAAAGTTAAAAAGATAATTACTTGTTTCATTTGTATGAAAATAGGCATTACTGCAGTAATTGAAAGTCACAATTGAGCGAGGTGTGAATTATTTAAACTAAAGCTATTGTCTTTTTAGGCTCTTAAGGACAAATTTAAATTATGAAAAAAGAAACAAATCTTGATGGTAAGCTATTAATCGCGATGCCTGGCATGGGTGATCAAAATTTTGACAAATCAGTTATCTATATGTGTTCCCATTCTGAAGATGGTGCAATGGGGTTGATTATTAACAAACCTTCAACAGATTTAAATTTAAATGATTTGTTAAAACAACTCTTGCTTACGCCTAAAAATCCAATTTCCTTAAAAAATATCCATATAGGTGGCCCAGTAGAATATGGACGTGGATTTGTCTTACATAGTCGCGACTATCAAGCCAAAGATGCTACACTAAATGTGACAGAAAGCATTGGTATGACCGCGTCTTTGGAAATATTAGAAGATATCTCTCAGGGTGAGGGACCAATAAAGTGTTTGTTGGCATTAGGTTACTCAGGTTGGGGGCCTGGACAGTTAGAAAATGAAATTCAGGCTAATGGCTGGTTGATTAGTGAGACGCCAGAAAACTTTTTGTTTTCTATGGATGATAATCAAAAATGGAATGCTGCACTCAATCATATTGGTGTTGATCCTAGAATGTTATCCGCCGAAGGTGGAAATGCTTAAGAGCTAGGAGTACTTGCTCGTTTGAGGCGGTCGTTTATTGCGGCTCCCAGCCCATTCAACGGAATTGGCGCTACAGCAATTTTTGTTTTTCTAAGAGTTCTGGCATCTTCGTCAGCCATATGCAGGTAAGAAAAAAGGTTAGCAGCTGCTTCTACTAAATCACCACATGAGGATAAGTTTATTTGGCCTGTTATATCGCCAAAGCCTATCATATATTCGTCTTCAAAGGCAGTATTTACATTCATTCGTAGTTGAGCTTTTGGTGCATAATGTGAAGCTAATTGTCCAGGTGATTTTGGTGATAAAGGATCTTGTTGTGATAAAGCTCTACTGCCAATTAAAGCCTCAATGTCATCAACGGGAACCCCACCAGAGCGTAAAATATAACATTTACCATCTTTTGGCATTATAATTGTTGATTCTAAACCAATATTGCATTTACCTCCATTTAAGACAGCTTGAATTCGCCCGTTAAGACCATTTCTAACGTGAGATGCAGTAGTTGCACTAATATAACCTGATGGGTTAGCTGATGGAGCTGCTATTGGCCCACCAAAGGTTTTGAGAAGTTCGCGTGCAACTGGGTGAGACGGAATGCGTACTGCAACTGTATTTAGTCCTGCTGTAATTAGCTTTGACAAACCTGATTTTGGTTTAAGCGTTACTATAATAGTAAGTGGACCAGGCCAAAACTCTTCTGCTAAGTGTAAGGCCTGAGTATTAAATTCTGCAAATTTTCGGGCTGTTTCTAAATCAATAACATGAACAATTAGGGGGTTAAAGTTTGGGCGCCCTTTTGCTGCGTATACTTTAGCTACAGCAATACTATTGTATGCATCCGCACCTAGCCCGTAAACTGTTTCGGTGGGGAAAGCTACTAAACTACCCCCTTGCAATAATTTTGCTGCTTGAAAGTAGCCATCAGTATTAGGATTTAATGTTTTGGTATCCATAGGTTCTCTAATATTATGTTAGGCTTGCATTCCTTGCATGCTCTGTTAGCCAGATCAAATACAGTGTTACACTGGTAGATGCAAAAAGAATGTGAGTTAAAAATGATGCCAATAAGTTTTCCTTTTGATACGCCACCGTCTGAAGGTGAAGCAATCGAGGTTGCAGAGGGTATCTTATGGATGCGTTTGCCGCTTCCAATGGCGTTAGATCATGTAAATGTGTATGCTCTTCGTGATGGGGGTGGATGGTGTATTATTGATACGGGATATAATTCAAAGCGTGGAATTCAATTGTGGCAAAATCTATTGTCAGGTCCACTTGGTGGGAAACCTGTAACACGGGTTATTTTGACCCATCACCATCCTGATCACATGGGTATGGTGGGTTGGTTTCAATCAGAATTAGGTGTCGAGTTATTAGCTACTCGTACAGCATGGATGTATGGCCGGATGATGACACTTGATACACAAAGTGCTTGGCCGCAAGAAACTTTGGATTTTTATCTTGGTGCTGGTATTGATGCTGCGATATTTGCTGAGTGGACATCGCGCAGTCCGCGTAACTTTTCTGAAGTGTGCTATCCAATGCCACTAGGGTTTAGCCGTATAAAAGACAATGATGTAATCACTATTGGTCAGAGAGAGTGGCTGGTTCGAAGTGGTGATGGCCATGCACCTGAGCATGCAACGCTATGGAGTTTAAGTGATGAAATCATAATTGCTGGAGACCAAGTAATACCAGGGATTTCTTCAAATATTGGCGTTTACCCAACTGAACCAATGGCTGACCCTTTATCAGAATGGATTGAAACTTGTGAGCGTTTCAAAATTTTTGCTACTGACGAGCATTTTGTTTTACCGGGTCACAAATTACCATTTAAAGGATTGCCTACACGTTTACAGCAATTAATTGATAATCATAATAATTCTTTACCGAGATTAATAGAACATTTAAAAACACCAAGAACAGTAGTTGGGTGTTTTGATGTGCTTTATAAGCGTAAAATAGGCAGTGATGAATACAGTTTAGCACTTGCAGAAGCAGTGGCACATTTAAATCACCTGTTGTTAGCAGGTAAAATTACCAGAAAAATGAATGATAACCATGAGTGGCTTTGGTCTGTTTAAAATAAAAATTAATAGTAAAATCTATATAAAAATTCTTATTTTGTCTCTTTGCAAAACTGTCATTTTATGAAATATGAAATAATAGTTTAAAAATAAAAGGTTACCTAATGTCAAAAGCACATAAGCACGGTAAAATGGATGTATCTGCACAGGAACACGCATTCGATGGTTTTATACGCTGGTCCATTCGCGTTTCTTGTGTGTCTATCGGGCTTTTAATTTTTATGGCTATTTTTAATTCTTAATCTGAGATTAATTAAATAGTTTATGAGTATTTAAAAATTATAGGTAATATCAACATATTTTTGATATAAATCTGTATAAATTATTTTTAAGTTTTATGTATCTCTAGATTATAATTTTTTGTGTGTATTGCAAAAAGCAAAAACCCCGACAAAAGCCGGGGTTTCTAAATTACTTTAGGTATAAACCTAAATGCTTAGGCTTATACCATACCTTCGCGTTGTAATTTCTTACGTAGTAGTTTGCGTTGTCTACGAATAGATTCAACTTTTTCACGAGCCTTGCGGATCGAAGGTTTTTCGAAATGTTGCTTAAGCTTCATTTCACGAAATACGCCTTCGCGTTGCAATTTTTTCTTGAGCGCGCGAAGCGCTTGATCAACGTTGTTATCACGAACTGATACCTGCATGTGGTGTCACCACCTTTCTAGAGTTAGAGTTGCAGAATTGCAGGAAATTGGGATATAGCAGGGGTATAATAACTTGTCCAGCACAGGAATGCATGATGATAAAGCTTAATAAAACTGAATTTGATCATATTGAAGCAACACGAAGGAAGTTGGTATCTTTCATTTTGCCTAATGTAGATTTTGATGGCTGGTCTTCTGGTGCGTTAAATTCAGCAATTAATGATTCGGGGGTCGATGTGGGACTTGCTGCCCAGGCAGCGCCACGTGGTGCTATCGATTTGGCAGTGGCTTTTCACCGTCAAGGAGATGAATTAATGTTAATAACACTTGAAGCAACTGATATAACTAATTTGCGTTATTCTGAAAAAGTAGCTCAAATGGTTCGGTTTCGTATTGAGGCGTCTAAAGTCCACAAAGAAGCCGTTCGCCGTAGTATAACATTATTTGCACTCCCATCCAATTTTAATGAGGGTGGGAAGTTAATTTGGAATACTGTGGATTGCATATGGGATGCACTACAAGACACGTCTACCGATGCCAATTGGTATACCAAGCGGGCTACATTGAGTGCTGTTTATTCGTCTACTATTTTGTTTTGGCTTGGTGATGAAAGCCTTGGGTCAAAGGATACCTGGGATTTTTTAGATAGACGTATAAAAAACATTATGGAATTTGAAAAAACAAAATCTAAGATTAAGGAAACTTTAATTGGGCAAAGTATTTTTGGGGTGTTGAAGTATTTGAGAAAACCGTCAGACGATCATAAATTAGGATTTCCAGGTTACAGGGGTTAGCTTCAGCAGATTAATCCAATTATTGTAGATATAACTAAAAAAATTATAATGCTAAAAATACCCATCGTTTTTCCATATAATACCACGCAATAAAGAGTAATGTGGAGACCAAAAATAAACCAAATCCTAAAACTTTGTAGCCATCATCTGATGCAATTAATAATGCGTAAAGCATTGCAGAAATTGAACCTATAATTTCACAAACACTTGTTACTTATTTTGGGTGCTATTCCTTTGTATAATAGTAGCCTGTTGCGCCTAATGTTTAATCCCGTTACCTCTAAATTAATTAAAGGAGAGAGTTATGGCTTTAGGCGGAAAAATTATAACTTGGTTCAATGGCGAATGGCATCATGGTAATACCCCAATTATTGGTGCTGCTGATCATGCTGCGTGGCTTGGCTCGACTGTATTTGATGGCGCACGACAATTTGAGGGTGTTCGCCCTGATCTCATACTTAATTGTCATAGAATTATTCATTCAGCTGAAATGTTTGGAATGATATCTCCAGTTACTGCTCAAGAAGTGTTCGATATATGTGAAGAAGGTTGTGCCATATTTAAGGCTGACGCCGTTTTATATATTCGGCCAATGATGTGGTCAAATCAGGGTTCACCAGGAATCATTGATATTGTACCTGAAAGTACAGGATTTTCAGTATGTATTGAAGAGTTAGCAATGCCAGAAATTGGAGCATTTAAGTTAACAACATCACCATTTCGTCGCCCACGTCAGGACATGGCGCTGACTACTGCAAAAGCGGGATCTCTATATGCAAATAACGGGAGAATTATGGCTGATGCCCGTGCTAGAGGTTTTAATAATGCATTGTCGTTAGATATAAATGATAATGTAGCAGAAACCGCTTCAACGAATGTTTTTACAGTAAAAGACGGTGAAGTTTTTACACCAATTCCAAACGGAACATTTTTGAATGGGCTAAATCGTCAGCGTATTATAAAACTACTACGGGCAGATGGAGTGAAAGTTCATGAAGTATCGATGACTGTGCAAGATTTTAATGATGCTAACGAAATTTTTTGTACAGGTAATATTGCTAAAGTTATGCCGGTTGCTCGCTTTGAGGGTCGTGATATGGGAAATGCTAGGTTAGCCAAACATGCACGGGATTTATATTGGGACTTTGCATTATCTAGTGCTCATGAGCAAAGTAATTTAATTTAATTCATATTTTTATATTATAATTTTTTTGTATTAATATGTTCACAGTGTGTGGTGTTATACCTCTAAACATGGGGCTTTCACTTTTTATAATTTCAATATATATAGAATAAGAATTCCCCCCCCTTGAAACGGAAATTCGCAAGCCAAAATGGCTTGCTGCCGATTCTTCGGACGAGATAGATTTATGTAAAAGGAACATATTATGGCACTACCGATTATGGCCAAAGCCACTGCTGTTTGGCTTGTAGACAATACAACACTTACCTTTAAGCAAATTGCTGATTTTTGTGGGCTGCATGAATTGGAAGTAAATGGTATTGCAGATGGTGAAGTTGGGCAAGGAATCAAAGGTTTTGATCCAATTTCTAACAAACAACTCACACCTGAAGAAATTGAGAAAGCTGAAGGTTCACCAATTTATAAAATGGAATTAATGTACAATGCAGCGGCTGATGGTGAAGAGAAGCGCCGTGGCCCTCGTTATACACCATTATCAAAGCGTCAAGACCGTCCTGCATCTATATTATGGTTGGTAAAGTATCATCCGGAACTAACAGATGGTCAAATTTCAAAACTAGTTGGCACAACTAAGCCAACCATTCAAGCTTTGCGGGATCGTTCACATTGGAACATTTCAAATATACAGCCAATTGATCCTGTGGCGCTGGGCTTATGCAAGCAGTTAGAATTAGATGAAGTTGTTCAAAAAGCGGCTAAAAAGGCTGCTAAAGATGGTGTCGTAATTTCAAATGAAGAACGTAGTAAGCTTGTTTCAACAGAACAATCACTATCAATGGATGTAGAACCTAAAATCCCTACTTCTATTGGTGGTTTGGAGAACTTCACTTTTGGTAATGATAAAGCTGAAGTGAAAAAAGAAGAGCCAGTATTAAATGTAGATAATGTATTTAAAAAATAGGCGATAAATAAGACTAAATTTTAATAAAATTAAAAAGGGGTAGAATTTATTTTACCCCTTTTCCTGTGATAAAATATTTTAATGTATTGGCGTATCAAGTGGATCAATTAATGTGCGGCCACCATCAACTGTAATTATTTGGCCAGTAATAAAGCCAGAACTGTCAGATGATAAAAATTGAGCAACTTCAGCAACTTCTTTTGCTTCAGCAATACGCCCCATTGGTGTGGCTTTTTCCATTGAGTCTTGCAACTCAGGGTTTTCTGATAAAACTTCTGTTAGGCTAGCACTATGAACTGATCCAATTGCTATTGCATTTACACGAATACCTTCTTTTGCAAAGCTAACAGCTAAAGAGCGAGTCATCTGATTTAAAGCAGCGCAAGATACTGAGTATGCTAACAAATCTGGATGAGTTCGTTCTGACGCTATAGAGCTAAGATTTACAATAGTTCCTGTAGTTTCATTAACTTCGTCACTTTCTTCAGTTTGCTGAATCATACGCTTTGCAACAATTTGGCTTAACCGTAAATTTGACAATACATTCTGTTTAAACAGGGCCTCAAAGCAGTCTTCTTTTGGGTCTAGAGAATTTGAAGGCATTATTTGGCGGGATGCATTTATTAACATATCGACGCGCTCAAACTCATCAATAGTTGCAGATAGAAGATTGGCTAAGCAAAGTCTCTGACGTAGGTCACCAGTAAAGCTTTTAGTCTGTGGAAATTCTTTTGATAATAAATTTGTTTCGTTTTCAAGCTTTTCTTCATCTATATCTGCCATCATCACATTCGCGCCATTTTGTGCAAAATGTTTAGCTATAGCTAAGCCAATGCCATTTGCAGCACCTGTTATAATTGCAGTTTTACCCTGAATTGAAAAAGACATGAGTATTATTTCCTGTTTTTATTGGTCTATTTATAATAGAATACTTATCGCCTGAATGTTTGTTTTTTAGGTCGGCTTGCATTTATGACTTTGAACTGAGCAGTTTCAGCTACAGAGCTTATAGAAGTAAAGTATGTATCTAATGTTGCTTCGTAAGCTAACTGTCGATTTGCAACCATCCAAAGTTGACCTTTGGGTGCTAATAAAACGCTGGCACGCTCTATGAATACTTTACCAATATCTGGCTCTGCTTTGCGAGTTAGATGAAACGGGGGATTCATGATTATGAAATCATAGCTAGAGCTTTCTAATTGTGTGACGTCTGACCAATGAAAGGAGGCACGTTCATCAGTGACATTTAATCGAGCACAGTTTAAGGCATTCCAATCAGCCTCAATTAAAGCTAATGATTTTATTTTTTCAGATTTGATTAGTAACTCATGTGATAGGTATCCCCATCCGGCCCCTAAATCGGCACCTTTTCCAGCTAAATGTGCGGGTAGGTTTTCGAGCAATAATGTTGAACCTTTGTCTTTATGATTTGAACTGAAGACACCTGCCTGAGTTCTATATTTAGACTCAATTTCAATTGGATTCATTCCAGCTATCCACTGATCTAAAATATTAGGCCTATTAGCCTTAGTTAGCCAAAATATTTTGCCATGTGCTTTTGAAATAACGCCATGAATATCAAATAACTTGCGTAGTGTTTTCAGATGGCTTTCAATGCCATTTGTTTTGTCGCCATTTACAAAAAGTGAACCGCCAACTGATAATGAGTCAAACGCTTGCGCTATTAAGCCAAGTGTCTGAGGTTTTGAACGAGTTATTTCAACTAATGCTAAGTTAGTCTTGGCTGCCACAGTCTGCATGGTTGAAAAGCCACGTGTCTGGAGGCGATCACAGGTTGGTTTAAACCACTGGATACAAGTTGCTGCGCCTAAATCTGAATAATTAGCATTGTCGGCTGCATTGAAAATAAATGCATCAGTTTCAGCTTTTTCTAGCATGCTTGCGTCAAGGGCTAGTGATAGTCGAATGTTTGGGTTTGCCATTATAGTTTGAGCTCTTGCTCTAATCCTTTTCCATAGTGCATTGTAATGGGTGCTGGTGTTTGCGAGCAAGCTCCATGACTTGCGTAACTTTTGTTTCAGCTATGTCATGAGAAAATAAGCCAACGACTGCGAGTCCTTTTTGATGAACAACCATCATTAGTTCATAAGCTAGATTTCCACTTGTCCCGAAATAGCGCTCTAAAACATGAACAACAAATTCCATAGGAGTGTAGTCATCGTTTAACAGCATCACCTTATACATTTTAGGCTTCTCAGTTCTTGGTGCAAGTTTAGTTGCCAAGCCGACGTCAAGATTTTCATCCTCAGACATTAATATAATTTTATTAAGGGTCATAGCTAACTTATCAATTTTGTCACTTATAATTATCTTATATAGAGCCTTTCCAGAAATGACAAAGGCCAGTTTTGTCAAATACCCACTCTATTTAGTGTATAAAATCTTTGGTTATACATCATGTAGAAAGTGTATCTTGAATGAATCAGTTTTTAAGCCATTTAAAAAAATAGTTTTATGATGAGCTTCTACATGATACTGTTTGACAATAATTAACCGTGTAATAAAAAGCGGGCAACAGTGGCAACAGTTATCGGGGAAACCGATGCATTTACAGGTAATTCGAGGGTTAGTACTCGTAGCAATAATTTCGTGTTTGGGCACGCTAGCAAAAGCTGCACCCTATGCTGCATTCGTTATGGATGCACGCACTGGAGAAGTCTTGCATTCTAGAAATGCTGATACTCGCCTCCATCCAGCGTCTTTAACTAAGATGATGACACTATATATGGCATTTAAAGCTGTCGAAAGTGGTCACCTTACATTAGATCAAAAAGTAAAAATTTCTAGAAATGCAGCATCGGAGCCACCATCTAAATTAGGTTTACGGTCTGGTATGCGCGTAAAGGTGCGGCACTTAATTCGTGCTGCGGCTGTAAAATCTGCAAATGATGCGGCAACAGCATTGGGTGAGGCCATCGCAGGTAGTGAGGTAAAGTTTACTGCACTTATGACTGCGCAAGCTAAAGCATTAGGTATGAAGCGTACAACATTTAGAAATGCACATGGCTTAACAGCTAGGGGACATCTGTCTACAGCGCGAGATATGTCAGTATTAGGGCGTCATTTAATGTATGATTTTCCTGATTATTATAATTTGTTTTCGCGCCGTAATACTGATGCTGGACTACGCACTGTTCCAAATACTAATCGGCGCCTGTTGGCAAATTACAAGGGTGCAGATGGTATTAAAACTGGCTACACAAATGCAGCAGGATTCAATCTAGTATCATCCGCGCAACGTGGAAATAAACGTATTATTGCAACAGTCTTTGGTGGGCGAACATCTCGTACGCGTAATGCCCGTGTCGCTGAATTGTTAGATATGGGCTTTAACCGTACGCCAAAAAGTTATGGCTCTGATACAGTCCCTGCCAGGCCATCAAGGGGTACTCAATTGGAATCAGCTACCTTAGTGCTTCCCAACAGTATATCTATTAAGTCATCGCGTGTTGTAACTTATAGTCCTAGCCCGAAATACCGTCCTAACTTTGATAAAGCTATTATTATCATGGCATCAATTGTCAGAGAAGATCTTGAAGCAGAAATCTTGGCTTCTGCACAGGCTAGTATTGCACGTAATCCTGCATCGCATATCAGCTTATTAGCACCAATAGGTTCAATAATTAAATCTGAAAGTACTATAGTCAATACTGTAACCAAAGCACATATACAGCGTGGATACATAGAGCCAACACCTTATTTAAGCCGTATTATAACACGTTCTACAAATGAAGGTGGCGTTGCGTGGTCAGTGCAATTAGGTGCATATAAAAATGCCTATGAAGCAGAGAAAATGTTGTTACGCACAGTCTATGCAGACTTGGCCTCCTTAGAAGGAGCTTTTCATAAAATTGTACCAGCTACTGTAAATGGACGGCATCTTTACCGCGCACGTTTTATTGGCGTAAGTGAAGAAGCTGCACTAAAGGCCTGCTCTCGTTTAAGGGCGCGTAATCAGCCATGTACGATTATTGGCCCTGGTGCTTAAAATTTTATAGTAAAATTTGGTAGCTCTAAGCCAACCATTAGATCACGGAGTTCTTGGCGGGCTGCTATGTTTGAGATTGTAGTTGGTTGTTTTGTTAGAGTACTTGGGTCAGCTACAGTTAACCCTTTTGGAAAGAGCTCTTTAAAAATAACTCGATCAGAAAGGCCGGGAATCAATCGAAATCCAATGCGCTTGGATAGGTTTTCTAAAGCTTCACCAACCTTACGCTTATTGTGCATATTGGTAGCTGATAGACGGTTCCTGGCTACTATCCAATCAATTGGGGCACCCTTTGATAAAGAACGAGCCTTTCGTGCGTCCCATACCATCTCTGAATAGATCGAGGGGCCTTGGACTGCATTTGTTTCAGGATCAATATGAGCAAGCAAATCAAAATCAATAAAGCTATCGTTCATAGGCGTTATTAACTTATTAGCATTTGCATGTGCTAGCTCGCTGTATTTTGTTAAAGCGCCAGGGCAATCAATTACTACAAAATCATGTGTATTTAATAATTGTGATGTGAGCATGTTAAAATGATTTTCAGGAGTACCTATTTCTGTGGGATCTATTTTGCTGACAGTTGGAACTGGTAGTTTGGGAGAATGGAGTTGTGCAAAATTTGTTCGATTTTCAAAAAATCGTCGTAGAGTTAATTGTCTTAGATCTAAATCTAAAATACCAACTTTAGCGCCACTTTGGAGTAAAGCGCATGCAACATGCATCGACAGTGTTGATTTACCTGCTCCACCCTTTTCGTTCCCAAATACCAATAGTTGTGACATTAGACTCCTTGTTTGGTTGCACTTATAAAAGTTTAATACGCTCTAAAATAAAAAACGCCGCTAAAAAGCGGCGTTTAAATAATTCATATATTGGATAGTTTAAAAGCCTAGTCCAGCATACTTATTCTTAAACTTAGAAACTCGACCGCCTGAATCCATTAAGCGTTGGTTTCCTCCAGTCCAAGCAGGGTGTGCAGATGGGTCGATGTCTAATGATAAGATATCACCTTCTGAACCATATGTTGAACGTGTCTCATAAGTTGAACCATCTGTTAATTTAACAGTGATCATGTGGTAGTCAGGGTGTAATTCTTTTTTCACGATTCTGGCTCCTTATTTCTTTGGACGATAGGTCGTATTTTCAGCAATACGCGCAGACTTACCACGACGGTCGCGTAAATAATATAGCTTTGCGCGACGAACGCGGCCACGGCGTACAACTTCAATACTATCGATGTTTGTTGAATATAATGGGAATACGCGTTCTACGCCTTCACCAAAAGAGATTTTGCGGACTGTAAAAGAAGCAGCAATTGTACCACCACCTTGACGAGCGATGCATACACCTTCATAGTTCTGGATGCGAGAGCGTGTACCCTCTGTTACTTTAAAGCCGACGCGTACAGTGTCGCCTGCTTTAAAATCTGGAATATCTTTGCCTAATTTGGCAATCTGTTCAGCTTCTAGCTGTGCAATTAAGTTCATAACGTTTTCCTTTGAGACCCTTAATGGGAATTTTGATTTTCCGACTTCAGAGCTCTTGGTCTTCTTCCAGGTCGCCTTAGCGCCTGCCAGAGTTTAAAGTCGACGTTTTGTTTCCAGCCATTAAAATATAATAGAATTATTCGTATATTAATCAAACCGAAGAAAGTTTGTTATTTTCACGTTCTACTATAAAGTTTTGACAGCCTGTTATCAAACGAATCTAACAACAAGTTCGCTGGGTATATGTCGAAATTATATATACATCAAGACCTGTTTGCTTGTGTGAATATTGACATATAACTTTTGAGTTTGTTTGAAAAGTTTGATTATGAGCAAAAGGTTTAGTTTTCGCGGATTTAGTGATAGGGGTATAAATCAATATTTATCTTTAAGTTTCAAATAACTTTCCCATAAATCAGGGCGACTCGATTTAGTGAGCTTTTTTGACATTTCAACCCGCCAAGTGGCTACTTTTCCATGATGCCCGGAAAGTAGAACATCTGGAATCTTACGCCCTTTCCATTCTGCAGGTTTGGTATATTGCGGATGTTCAAGTAAGCCATTCGAGTGGCTTTCATTTTTTATACTTTCGGCATTTCCCAATACATTTGGCAATAGACGAACTGTTGCATCGATTAGGGCTTGAGCTGCTATTTCACCGCCTGTTAGAACAAAATCACCTAATGAAATTTCTTGAACATTGTACTCTTCCAAGACACGTTCATCCACACCTTCAAAGCGCCCACAAAGTATAGTTACGCCTTCAGCTTCACTTAATTTTTGAGCCATAGCTTGTGTCAAAGGTTTTCCTCTGGGGGACATATAGATTACGGGCCATAAGTCTGCATTGACTGAGGTTCCACGGCGTGCATCCTCCAGTGCTGGTCCAACAACATCAGCCTTAAGGACCATTCCGGCGCCTCCGCCTGCAGGCGGGTGGTCGACGTCTTTATGTTTGCCAATTCCAAAGCCTCGTAATTCAATAGTCTGTAGCTGCCACAACCCATCTTGCAGCGCTTTTCCTGTAAGAGAGCGATCTAAGACACCAGGAAATGCCTCTGGAAATAATGTAATTACCTTAGCTTTCCAGACGCCAACAATATCTGGCGTATCAGTCATTAATACTCTTGGTTTGAGGCTAGGCCTAATGGCTAGTCGGCCATGAGACTTTGACTTTTCACTCATCACCTAGTTCCACATAATTTGTTGGTTCTGGAGGATTTTCATGTTCACCGTGCCCAAAAACTCCTTTTGGAGGATCAACAATAATTCGCCCTAAAGTCAGGTCAATTGTTGGTACTGCCTCCTTGGTAAATGGGAGTAATGCCAGATTTTTTTGACCAATTGCTTTAATCTCTAAAAAGTCGCCAGCGCCATGGTCATTTATTGCCATAATTCTTCCTAACTTTACTCCACCAGTGTCAAATACAAGAAGATCAATTAGATCAGAATAATAAAACTCATCATCTGGCAAAGTGGGCATTGCGTCCCGCAAGACATAAAGTGCCTCTCCCTTAAGCTCTTCTGCTTGGTCGCGGTAACGAATATTTTTTATTCTAGCAGCATAGCCCCCTTTTATTGGGGTTATTATTTTTAAATCAAAGGTTTTAGTCCCATCTTCATTAGTAAGTGGGCCATAATCACCAATGGCGCTTGGGTTAGCACAAAATGACTTTACTCTCAATTCACCATTGATACCGAATGCGCCAATGATAGCGCCAATACAAACTCGCTCAGAAATATTCATTTTAGTGCTGCACCCAAAATAATGTTAAACTAGCATTAGAAACTTTGAAGGTATTCAAGATAAACTCTATTATATACTAGAGTGGTTCTGTAATGATTAAAAGGTTGCACGATATCTGTATTGAAGGCGTTTTTTAAACATTAATATATTTATTGATCCATTTGCATAATAAAACTGATAGCTTTTAATTATTTATAATACGGTGAAAATTATTTTAATTTTAAACTAGGTTAATATTTAGCCAATACTAGTAATTTTTTACAAATTAAACATAAAATAATTGTCTAATTCGTATGAAGTGATTTAAGTTGTGAGCATTTAGGCGCCAATCTTTAATCTTTTTAAGTGGCCTCATAATAATTTTACTATGAGGCCAACCAAAGTCAAAGTTCAGTTAATTATTCAGCTGCTGTTTCTTTAGCTTCTTCTTCTGCTGGAGTGGTGTCTGTTACTACTGGAGCTTCTGCTGCTGGAGCGGCAGCTGCTTCAGCTTCTGCTAGTTTTGCGGCTTCAGCTGCTTCAGCTTCTGCTAGTTTTGCGGCTTCAGCTGCTTCTTGGGCTGCTATACCAGCAGCTGCTTTTTCTTCTAAACGGTCTTGAGCTTTTTTGCCTAATTTGGCTTTTATAGGATTATTGCGCACTGCTTTTTCCATAACACCAGCAGCTTCTAAGAAACGAATAACACGTTCAGTTGGTTGTGCGCCCTGGCCTAACCAATATTTTACGCGTTCCATATCTAATTGAACACGCTCTTCACTGTCTTTTGCCACCAATGGGTTATACGTACCCAATTTTTCAACGTAACGGCCATCGCGAGGCATACGTGAATCGGCAGCAACTACACGATAAAAAGGACGTTTTTTTGAGCCGCCACGAGCGAGTCTGATTTTCATAGCCATGATATTTCTCCTAAAAAGCTAATTAATTAGGTCAGTTTTCAACTCTGACCTTCATTCTTGGTATTTTTTGTGATGGTTTATAACTTCCGCGATGACAAAGTTTAAAAATTCTTTCGCGAATACGGGGTCAAGGTTGGCACGTTTTGCCAAATCCTCTAAGCGTTCGATTTGTGATGCTTCACGTGTTGGATCTGATGGTGGCAATGAATGCTCTGCCTTCAGCAATCCAACAGCCTGAGTGTGCTTGAAGCGTTCAGCTAGTGTGTAGACAAGAATCGCATCTAAACGATCAATGCTTTTACGGTGTTCTTTAAGTATATCTTGAGCAAGTAGTGTTTCAGTCATTTCTTTTTCCCAAATCCAGATAAGCCAAGGGGTAATCCACCACCTAAGCCAGGTAGTCCGCCTTGTATGTTGCCACCCAATTTCTTAGCAGCTTCTTCTAATTGCTTAGGGTCAAGATTGCTCATGTTGTTTGGCATTCCAGCAGGTGGCACACCATCTCCTTTACCCATCATAGCTCCCATAGCTTGCTTTAGCATTCCACCTTTACCCATCTTTTTCATCATATCGCCCATTTGGCGTTGCATTTTCATAAGTTGGTTAAGCTCTTGTACTGTTAAGCCCGCACCTAAGGATACACGCTTTTTTCTGCTTGCCTGCATTATCTGAGGGTTTGCGCGTTCTTTCTTTGTCATGGATTGGATAAGCGCAATTTGACGCTTGAAAAGTTTTTCATCAATGCCACCAGCATCACTAACTTGTTTCTGCATTTTCTTCATACCAGGCATCATTCCCATAATACCTTCCATGCCACCCATTTTCATCATTTGTTCGATTTGCGCTTTCAGGTCGTTCATATTGAACATACCTTTTTTCATGCGCTTCATCATTTTCTCGGCCTGTTCGACCTCAATAGTTTCTTGGGCCTTTTCAACGAGCGATACAATGTCGCCCATGCCCAAGATACGTCCCGCAATACGTTCTGGGTGAAATTCTTCAAAAGCGTCTATTTTTTCTCCAAGGCCCACAAATTTTATGGGGCGGCCAGTAACTGCGCGCATTGATAATGCTGCACCGCCACGTCCATCACCATCCATCCGTGTCAGAATAACGCCTGAAATTCCAATACGATCATCAAAATTTTGGGCTGTATATACTGCATCTTGGCCCGTTAAGCCGTCAACTACCAACATTGTTTCACGAGGAGTTGTAATATCACGAACTGCTTTGACTTCTGCCATCAACTCTTCATCAATGGATAAACGACCTGCAGTATCTAGTATGAAAACGTCATAACCGCCAAGAGTAGCTTGCTGTTTTGCACGTTTTGCAATATTTACGGCACTTTCACCTTTGACTATTGGCAAAGTGTCAACGCCAATCTGTGCGCCCAATATAGCCAACTGTTCCATAGCTGCTGGACGGTTAGTATCTAAGGACGCCATCAAAACTTTTTTACTATTTTTCTCTTTCAACCGTTTTGCTAGCTTAGCTGACGTAGTCGTTTTGCCTGAACCTTGCAGGCCTACCATCAAAATTGGGGCTGGGGGATTATCAACTTTTAATTGGCCAGCATTTTCATCATTACCAGTTAAAAAATGCACTAGCTCGTCATGAACAATTTTGACAACTTGCTGGCCTGGCTTTACTGATTTTGTTATTGCTTGACCGGATGCTTTTTTCTGTATTGCTTTAATAAAATCTTTTGCAATAGGTAATGATACGTCGGCTTCCAATAACGCAATGCGCACCTCGCGCAAAGCTAGTGATACGTCGTCATCTGACAGTGTCGCTTTATTATTTAATTTATCAAAAACGCCGGATAGGCGATCGGATAGATTTTCGAACATATGTCAGGCCCTTTCCGCCAAAGTGTTTTGCCAAACGCAATTAACACCAGTGGGCGATACTCGCTGACTGGTGTCGATCCTGAGACCGGAAGCGTTTGAACTTCCAATGATTTTATTCGTTTACGTCCCACGCTGCTGAGAGTCAAGTGTACAAGAGAATGCTACTTTTCAGGTATAATTTTAGCCTCAATTTTAATATCAATATCATTAGATCCGTGGCGCTCATGTAGTTGTCCTGATAGCTCACCTGATGCACGGTTTACTATTTCCCCGCGCAAATATGCGGGTCGCGACATTACAGCATTAGCCCAACGATTGACATTCTTGTATGATGACACATCTAAAAACTCAGCTGCATTATATATGGTGCCTTGGACAAGTGCTCCATACCATGGTGCACTTGCTATGTCGGCGATAGTGTACTCGTCGCCAGCCAAAAACTCACGATTAGTTAAGTTTTTATCCAATACATCAAGCTGACGTTTTGTTTCCATTGTAAAGCGATCAATTGGGTATTTTAGTTTTTCAGGAGCATAGGAGTAAAAATGGCCAAATCCACCACCTAAATATGGTGCGGATCCTTGAAGCCAAAACAACCAATTAAGAGCCTCTGTACGTTTAGTCAAATTTTTAGGTAAAAAGGCATTAAACTTTTCTGATAAATATAATAGTATTGCACCACTTTCAAATACACGTGACCCATTAGTTGTATCGTACAATGCTGGAATTTTTGAATTTGGGTTTATTTCAACAAATCCACTACTAAATTGATCGCCTTTTTGGATGTCTATCAGCCAAGCATCGTATTCTGCACCAGAGTGGCCGGCAGCTAAAAGTTCCTCTAACATCACAGTAACTTTTACGCCATTTGGTGTCGCGCGAGAATGTAACTGAAGTGGATGTTTTCCTATTGGAAGTTTTTTTTCATGGGTAAAGCCAGAATTTGGACGGTTAATATTGGCAAATCTACCGCCATTATCAGTATCCCAAGTCCATTTTTTAGGAAGATCATATGTCATTAAATAAGCTTTTTATAAATTAAATATTAGAATTAATTTATTTTAGACTATTGTTCAATATAAAGCATAAAAAGTTTATATGTAAATTTGGTATCAATAAAATTTATATATATAAACCTTATTGATACCTTGATGAGTGGTTTCAAAAAGCCGCACAATATTATTAATTTATAATTTTAAAGCTTCAGTTGGTTCAATGAAGTCAATGTTTAATGCCTTACCAACGGCGGCATATGTCAATTTTCCTTTATGAGTGTTTAATCCGTTCAATAAATGGGGATCATTTTCACAAGCTTTTTTCCAACCTTTATCAGCTAGTGCCAACATAAAAGGTATTGTCGCATTACCCAAAGCAATTGTTGACGTTCGAGCCACAGCACCTGGCATGTTAGCAACGCAGTAATGAATAATACCATCTACTTCGTAGATTGGATTATCATGTGTAGTGGCTTTAGAGGTTTCAAAGCAGCCACCTTGATCAATTGCAACATCTACTAATACAGCGCCTGGCTTCATCGTTGATAATTGGGCCCGCGAAATAAGCTTTGGTGCAGCGGCTCCTGGTATTAGAACAGCACCAACAACCATGTCAGCGGTTTGAACTAATTTAGCAGTATTGGCTCTTGAGGCGTAACCTGTTTTAAATAGTCCCCCAAACACATTATCTAAATAGCGCATCCGCGGGAGAGACATATCCAGTATAGTAACATCAGCTCCCATTCCTGCCGCCACGCGTGCTGCATGAACGCCAACATTACCACCTCCAATAACTAAAACTTCACTTGGCAGGACGCCTGGAACTCCACCCAGAAGGGTGCCAAGACCTCCATTTGCTTTTTGTAATGCCCAGCTTCCAACCTGTGGAGCTAATTTTCCTGCGACTTCAGACATAGGAGCCAGTAATGGCAAGCCTCCATTGTGATCGGTAACAGTTTCATATGCAATGGCGGTAACTCCACTTGCTAACAAATCTTTAGTTTGTGGTAAGTCTGGGGCTAAATGTAGATAAGTAAATAAAACCTGATCTTCGCGTAACATTGCACGCTCACTTGCTTGGGGCTCTTTAACTTTTACGATCATATCTGATTTGGAGAATAGTTCTTGTGGCGTTTCAACCACATTAGCCCCAACAGATGTGTATTCTTGATCTGGAAACCCTGAACCCACCCCAGCTGCATGTTCCATTAATACTGTATGGCCATGTGAAACGGCCTCGGCGGCGGCAGCTGGGGTGATCCCAACGCGATATTCTTGGTTTTTAATTTCTTTTGGGCAACCTAAGATCATAACGTCTCTCCATAGTAGTGATTTTTGATATTAATAAAATTGCATTTAAAGGGTGAGAAAGGTTTCACATTTAGCCTGTCAAATATCGAATTATTAGAATATAGTGCTAAAAATTACATTAAATTTAGTGGAAATCTTCGAGTAATGAAAATAGACGAAACAGATCGACGCATTCTAAAAACACTTCAAAAATTAGGACGCCTTTCAAATTCAGATTTGGCAGATCAGATAAACCTTTCTGCTTCGGCTTGTCATCGTCGTGTCCAGCGTTTGGAATCTGAAGGTATTATAAAAGATTACGTCGCTCTGTTAGACCCAAGAAAAATAAATAGAAAATCAACAGTTTTTGTAGAAATCACATTGTCAGGCCAAGCGGATACTATTTTAGAAGCTTTTGAGCGCGCGGTTGCTTTAGTACCTGATGTCTTGGAATGTCATTTAATGGCTGGGAAAGCAGACTATATGCTGAAAGTTGTTGCAGGTGACACAGATGATTTTGCTAGAATTCATCGTCAATATCTGGTGCGATTACCACATGTAAATAAAATGCAAAGTAGCTTTGCATTGCGCACAGTATTTAAAACTACTGCAATGCCTGTATGATTTAAGGCCAACATTACTATCCTAAGATAAACATTAGAGTATAAAGTGTCGCAATTCCTGCAATTACAGACCAGAGCGCTGATTGCTGCCATATACCTATTCCAAATGCTGCAAACGCAGCTATTAAACGTGGTGCGTCAAGGGTTCCACCAGTTGCGTCGGGCCAAATTAAAAATGGAATAATTAGCCCCGGCATTACTGCAACACCAACATAATTAAGGTGTTGGGTGAACCATTTAGGTAATTTGCGATCCCCTACTAATCCAAGAAAAGAAAAGCGAATTAAATATGTGCCTACGCCAAGAAAAAATATTATTATCCAAATTTTTAATGGGTCAGTCATTATCAGTCCTTCGCTTAAGCCAATTTTCTGTTTGAACACCAGCTATCATTGCTAAAAGTGCTGCTATTAATAAACCTGTAGAATATGGTGCAGATATAAATATCAACGTGCCTCCCATTGATACTAAGGCTGCAATAAAATGAGGTAAACTTCTCATCATTGGTGCAGACAGCGCTATAAAGCAAATAGGCACTGCGAAGTCCAAGGCGTATTCTGGTGGAATTTTCGCGCCAACAAGTGCACCAACATATGTAGATATCAACCAGATAGGAAGTAAACATGTAAAACTTCCCATAAAATAGCGGCATTTTTGTATTAAGGTCATTTGTGGGTTGTCGGTGTATGCGTTAATAGAGGTAGCATAACTTTGATCAACTAAAAAATATGCAAAAAGAGCTCTCATTCCCAATGGAGCACGGCCTAAATGGGGCACAAGTGCAGCAGAATACATAGCCATTCGCAGATTTACTGCCAGTGATGTTGCTAGAATAATTAAAGTTGGAGCACCATCTTGAAGTAATGTTAGTGCTGTGAATTGTGATGAGCCTGCAACTACAAATGCTGTCATTATCATGGTCTGTATAATCGTAAATCCAGCTTCTGTGGCGACTGCACCAAATAACATGCCAAAAGGCGCTACTATTAGCCAAAAGGGAATATTGTCGCGATAACCTAGCCAAAAGGCCGATTTTGAGGATGTTGGGTCAATATTCATGTGATATAGTTTCCAAGAAAAGTAATTTCTCCATAGGGGAATAACGCTGGAGCCGCAATTGTCAGAAATTAAAAATAATTTTATTTTACAACCAAATATTGATTTGGATGGGTTAACTCGATCTGTAAAAGGTTATGATCAAAATGGTGTCGTTTGTGAGATTAATGTTGTTGAAGAACAACCGTTAACAATTTTTTTAAATGGCCAAGAAATTGTAACAGCAATGACAATTGGTGATTACCCTAATTATCTTGCACTAGGCTTTTTGAAAAATCAGGGAATGCTGGGCGTAGACGAAGCTGTTTTAGGAATTGATTATGATGAAGATCTAAAAATTGTTGTTGTACGTACTGATGGGCAAACTATTTATGAAGAAAAGTTAAAAAAGAAGACTCGCACATCAGGCTGTGCTGTTGGTACTGTTTTTGGGGATATGATGGAAGGGCTGGATAATTTAGTATTACCCAGTGCTGAACTTCGGACCTCTTGGTTGTATCATTTATCTAATGTAATTAATCAGACGCCAAGCTTATATTTAAAAGCTGGAGCAATTCATGGTACAGTACTGTGTGATAAAGATAAGCCATTAGTTTATATGGAAGATGTCGGTCGACATAATGCAGTTGATAAAATTGCAGGCTGGATACATATTCATAATGAAACAGTCGCAGACAAAATTTTATATACTACAGGACGCCTTACTTCTGAAATGGTCATCAAATGTGCTTTGATGGGTATTCCTATTTTAGTATCACGATCTGGATTTACTGCGTGGGGTGTTGAAATTGCAAACCAGGTAGGCTTAACGTTAATTGGACGAATGCGAGGGCAGCGATTCATGTGCCTGGCTGGAAAAGATCGACTGATCTATGATGCGAAATGAGTGTTTTAGGTGTGATACTCGCTGGCGGTTTATCTACGCGAATGCGTGGAAAAAATAAATCGTTAATGCCCTTGGCGAGCCTTCCATTGATAGAACACGCATTAAATCGCTTAATTGGTCAGGTTGATCGAATAATTATAAATACTAACGGTAATCATTCCGACTTTGATCGTTTTGGACTACCAATTGTATCAGACAGTATAGATGGGTTTCTAGGCCCTTTGTCTGGCATATTAGCTGGCATGGATTATGCCGCTGAGTGCGGCTATTCTCATTTATTAACAGTTGCTGCAGATACGCCATTTTTTCCAGATGACTTGTGTCAGAGGCTTTTAATTGATTGTTATGAAATTAATATTGCAAAAACTGAATCTTTGGTGGATCAACATAACCTACACCCCACGTTTGGTTTGTGGGATGTTGGGTTACGTGAGAGTTTGAGGGCTGCCTTGATGAGTGATATGCGTAAGGTAATGGCCTTTGTAAAGAAGCATGAATGGCGAAGCATAACTTGGATCAAAAAAGATTATGATCCATTTTTTAATGTGAATACGCCGGAAGATATGGAAAATGCAAAAATAATTTTTACAGGTATTAAAAAATGAAGATCTTTGGCATTGTTGGGTGGAAAAATTCAGGTAAAACTGGGCTTATGGAGCGGTTAGTTTCTGATATGACAGCTCGGGGTTTAAAAGTTTCGACTATAAAGCATGCACATCACTCATTCGATGTTGATCATGTGGGTCGTGATAGTTACCGCCACCGCTTTGCGGGTGCTTCGGAAGTGATGCTTGCATCAAATAAGCGCTGGGCATTAATGCATGAGTTGCGAAGTGAATTAGAGCCTACTTTCAATGAATTATTGGCAAAAATGTTACCGGTAGACCTCATCTTAGTTGAGGGATTTAAAAAAGAAACGCATGCAAAACTTGAATGCTATCGTGAGGAAGTATGTGATCCTTTACTTATAAATTCTGATGATACTATCTGTGTGTTAGCATCAGATATTCAAATTCAAGATATTAATGTTCCAGTATTTGATTTAAACGATACACTGTCTATATCGGATTTTATTTTAAAGCACCAAGGTTTATTATGACTAAAGCGCCTCCTTTGCGTGATGATTGTTTTGTTATGCCGCGTGGTGTTGTTTGGACGCCAGTCGATGAAGCATTAAATCGATTACGAATGAGTTTAGAATCTGTTTTAGCGGTATCAGAGGTATCCGTTACTAATGCTTTTGGTCGAATTCTAGCTCATGATGTTAGAGCAATAGTAAATCATCCTCCCTTTATGAATTCTGCAGTTGATGGATATGGATTCGCATTGGATACCCTCCCAAAAGGTGATGAATTGACATTACCGTTGTTAGACGGGCGATCTGCTGCAGGTCAGCCATATAATGGAAAAGTTCCAGCTGGCTATGCTATTCGCATATTAACGGGTGCCGCTGTGCCTCTTGGTGTTGATACAATAATTTTGGAGGAGGATGTAAATGATACTAAAACTCACATCCATTTTCATAGTGGTTTAAAGCAAAATGCCAACACTCGTCCAATTGGCGAAGATATTTTATCAGGTTCAATTATTTTGCACAAAGGGCGAAAGTTACGGCCAGCTGATTTGGGTGTTTTGGCATCAGGTGGAATTGGTAGAGTAAAGGTTTATAAAAAATTAAGGGTTGCAGTCTTAACAACCGGTGATGAATTAGTAGAAGTAGGGAGTATTGCCCAGAATTCGCAAATTGTAGATGCTAACAGGCCAATGTTATTAGCACAAATAAAAAAGTGGGGCTATGTTCCTATTGATTTAGGAATTGTTGTTGATAATACAATTTTGATTGAAGAAGCACTAAACCACGCTGCAAAATCTGCAGACATCATTTTAACAACTGGTGGTGTATCTGCAGGTGACGAAGATCATATTTCTAAATTATTAATGCAAAAAGCTGACTTACAGACTTGGCGTATAGCTTTAAAACCTGGGCGCCCTTTGGCTCTTGCCTTTTGGGATAATGTACCTGTTTTAGGGCTACCAGGAAATCCTGTTGCAGCAATGGTCTGTACTCATGTATTTGCCTACCCAGCCTGTAGTTTTCTATCTGGACAAGGATGGTTAGAGCCATTTAGTGTTAGGGTGGTGGCTGCATTTTCGAAAAATAAAAAAATTGGCCGCCAAGAATATTTACGAGCACGTTTAAACACTGACGGACATGCTGAGGTCTTCAAATCTGAAGGTTCGGGGCGTATTTCTGGCTTATCATGGTCAGATGGTCTAGTTGTTTTGAGCCATGATGCACAAAAAGTTAATCAGGGAGATATAGTGAAATATATACCGTTTGATATTTAAAAATTCAATTGATCTAAAATTTCATTGAAATTTTAGTGAGGTATTGATTAGAAATTAAATAAGCATGCAACCTGATCAAATCTTATTTTTAAATCACACTAAATTTACTTTTAAATATTTAAAAGATGCTTCTGGTCTAAATTATTGAAGTTACCTTAATAAGTGACCAGAAGTCTTTAGTAATGAAATTTGGCGTTTAGATGAAGCTAATAGAAATGATTTCATAACTTTTCACACCACCAGGCGTACGTACTTCTACACTATCGCCTTTTTCTTTGCCAATTAATGCTCGGGCGATAGGTGAATTCATATTTATCTGGTTTTTTTCAACGTTAGCCTCGTGTTCTCCAACAATCTGTAGTGTTCGCTCTGCTTCTGTATCTTCATCTATCATATGAACTGTTGCACCAAACTTAACACTCCCTGATAGTTTAGTTACATCAATAACTTGTGCCAAACTAATAATGGCACCTAATTCTTTAATACGCCCTTCAATGTGGGATTGTAGTTCTCGCGCTGAATGGTACTCAGCGTTTTCTGATAAGTCACCATGTTCGCGCGCTTCTGCGATTGCACGTATAACAGAGGGGCGATCCACCGATTTAAGCTGTTTTAATTCCTTATCAGCTGACTTGAAGCCTTCAGGTGTCATTGGTATTTTGTCCATTTTAGAACTCTTTATTTAATTATAAGATTTGATCATAAATTTATGTTAGCAAACACGCAAGATGTGATTGTTACGTCGTGTTGTTATTGTAGTAGACCGGCTTTTCTGATTAAAATCATCTTAAAATAGTAGATTATCACCTAGCGGAGAAAAAGATGAGCTTTATTGAGCGCGAAAGCATGCCGTACGATGTAGTTATAGTGGGAGCAGGGCCGGCTGGGTTGTCTGCGGCTATTAGAATCAAACAACTTGAGCCAGATTTTGACGTAGTTGTATTGGAAAAAGGCTCTGAAGTTGGTGCGCATATTTTATCTGGTGCTGTACTTGATCCTAGTGGCTTAACATCGCTAATCCCTGATTGGAAAAAAAGGGGTGCTCCAATTACAGTTGCTGTTAAAGAAGATCATTTTTTAAATTTGACTGAAACAGGTAGTCAAAAGATACCAAACTATTTGATGCCACCACTTATGAATAATCACGGGAATTATATTGTTTCTATGGGAAATGTATGTCGCTGGATGGCTGAACAAGCAGAAGGAATGGGGGTTGAAATTTTCCCAGGAATGGCCTGTTCAGAATTGGTTTATGGTGAAAATGGAGAAGTAAAAGGGGTTGTTGCCGGAGAGTTTGGTAAAAACTCTGATGGTACCAATGGGGCAAATTATGAGCCAGGCATGGAACTTCATGGAAAGTACATATTTTTATCTGAAGGTGTACGTGGAAGTTTATCTAAAGAAGTAATAGGCAAATACAGACTTGATGCAAATAGTGATGTACCTAAATTTGGCCTCGGCATGAAGGAGATTTGGGAAGTTAAACCTGAAAACCATAACGAAGGTGAAGTGTTACACACGATGGGATGGCCCATGACTGAAGATAGTGGTGGCTCTTTTATGTACCATTTGGATAATAATCAAGTTTATGTAGGGTTTATCGTAGATTTGAACTATAAGAATCCTCATCTTTTTCCATATATGGAGTTCCAGCGCTGGAAGCATCATCCCAAAATTGCTAAAGTCCTACAGGGCGGTAAAAGAGTTTCCTATGGCGCACGTGCAGTTACTAAAGGTGGGTTCCAATCTATTCCTAAGGTGGTTTTCCCAGGTGGTGCGATATTGGGTTGTTCTGCAGGATTGGTAAATTTACCTCGAATTAAAGGTAATCACAATGCTATGCATTCAGGTCGTCAGGCAGCTGAAGCAGCTGTGGCAGCAATTAAACTAGGTCGTTCTGGTGATGAGTTAATAGAATATAACCAAGACTTAAAAGTGGGACCTATTGGTCAGGATTTGAAAAAGGTTCGTAATGTTGCACCTCTTCGTGCAAAGTATGGACCAATCTTAGGAGTTGCACTTGGGGGGTTTGATATGTGGTGTCAAACTCTATTGAAGTTTAGTGTTTTTGGTACGGTTAAACATGGCAAAACAGATGCAGAAAGCACTGGTAAAGCTACCGACTATGCATTGATTGAGTATCCTAAGCCCGATGGTAAGCTTAGCTTTGATCGCTTAACGAATGTTAGCTTTTCAGGAACTAATCATGCTGAAGATCAACCTAGTCATTTGTGTTTAACTGATCCAACAATTCCAATTAGGGTGAATTTGTCTGATTATGCTGAACCTGCACAACGGTACTGTCCTGCTGGGGTTTATGAAATTATACGTAATGATGATGGATCTAATCCAAAATTTCACGTGAATTCGCAAAATTGTGTTCACTGTAAAACTTGCGATATTAAAGATCCAAGCCAAAATATTACTTGGGTTACACCTCAGGGGGGGGATGGGCCTAATTACCCCAACATGTGATACTTAGAGCTTACTGAAGGTTTAGTGGTAATGCTAAACAATATCCTTAAACTTTTTTATATGAATTATTGATGATGGCGTATTGCGATAGGACTTGTCATTAGTTAGCATTAGTAGATGTTATTTTGGATTAAAAATGGGCATACAATTAAAAAATGTTATATACGCAACAACTTTTGCCATTGGCCTTTGGGGGTCTTTAGCGCAATCGGATAGTCTGGCGGGCTCTTACCTTGCAGGGTCAAATGCTGCGATGCGTGGAGATTATAAGGCAGCTTCCGAGTATTTTGCGGATGCTTTATTACGCGACCCGTCCAATGGGTTTATAAAGCATAATGCAATGCTATCTTCTTTATCAATGGGAGACGTAGCTACAGCAATCAGTTACGCTAAAAACATTACATTAGAATCTCAAGCTGACAGCCATCTAGCAGATTTATTAATTTTTATTGATCACATTGAATTAGGTAATTTTGATGCTGCTTTAAATATCTTAAATGATAACCAAAGCAATTATACAGAATTATTTTTCGGGCTATTGACTGGGTGGACTGAGCTGGGTCGTGGAAAAATGAGTGTTGTGATTAAAACTTTTGATGAGATGAAAACAACTCCAACTCTAAAACTATTCGGCCAATATCATAAAGCTTTAGCATTAGCTACTGTAGGAGATTTTGAAGCTGCAGACAAAATTCTTATAGGGGATGAAAGTGGTACTTTGCGTCTTACGCGTGGTAGCTTAGTAGCTCATGCTCAAATAATGGCTGAATTAGGTAGGAAAGATGATGCACTAAAACTAATAAACCGTACCATTCTAAATGGTAGAGACCCAGAGTTAGAACAGCTACGTAAAAATATTATTAATGAAACCTCGAATTATGATTACATCACTAATGCACAGCAAGGCATTGCTGAAGTTTTATTTACACTTGCATTTGCATTAAACGGGCCAGAAAATGAACAAACAAGTTTACTCTATGGGCGCTTATCTCAAGAATTGCGCCCAGATAATGTAGAAACTATTTTGTTAACATCTGAATTATTGCGTGATCAAAAACAATATGATTTGGCAATTAAAAATTACACTAAAATACCTCAAAGTCATGGCTTATTTCTAAATGCAGCACTTGGGCGGGCTGATACTTTGGTTGAGGCTGGAAGGCCAGATGCTGCTGTCGAATTGCTGCGAGACCTCATACGCAGCCATGTTGATAATCCACGTATATATATGTCGTTAGGTGATGTTTTTAGGGGGAAAAAAAAATATTCAGCAGCGCGAAATGCTTACGATAAAGCACTAACTTTAATAGATGAACCAGATTTAAGCCATTGGTTTTTATTTTATGTGATCGGCATCTGTAATGAACGATTGGATAATTGGCCGCGCGCAGAAATGAACTTTCGCATAGCCTTGAAATTAGCGCCAGATCAACCATTAATTCTAAATTATTTGGGGTATACTATGGTGGAAAAAAATCAAAACCTGGAAGAAGCTCAAATGATGATTGAGAAAGCTGTAGCAGCGCGTCCAGATAGTGGTTTCATCATTGACAGCTTAGGGTGGAGTTTGTTTACTTTGGGTAAATTTGAAGGTGCTGTTGGACCAATGGAGCGCGCTGTAAAGCTACTTCCTGATGATAGTATAGTTAATGACCATTTGGGAGACGTATATTGGAAAGTAGGACGTAAACGAGAAGCTAACTTTCAATGGCGACGTGCTATCTCTTTTGGCCCTGCTGATAAAGAATTAATACGCATTCGCCGTAAATTAGAAATTGGGCTCGATGCTGTCCAGGCTGAAGAAGCTATTGTTGATGTGCAGCCTGGTGTCCAGTAATGAAATAGCGAAAGCTAAAGTTAATCTTTGCCTTCATGTAACTGGTCAGCGTGAAGATGGATATCACCTATTAGACAGCTTGGTCGTATTTGCGGATTATGGCGACGAGCTAAGTTTTGTTGAGAATGATAATCTACGACTTACAATAGAAGGGCCTTTTGGCAATGAATTAAATAATGGTAAAAATAATTTAATTTATAAAGCAGCTCAGATGCTGGATTTAGAGCTTGGTGTTGATATAAATTTGATAAAAAATTTGCCTATTTCGTCTGGTATTGGTGGTGGATCTGCTGATGCTGCTGCGGCGCTCCGAGGGCTCGTAAACCATTGGAATTTAGCTTTGCCATCAGATAAAGGTTTAGCTTTGGGCGCTGATGTCCCAGTTTGCTTGAGTTCAAATAGTCAGAGAATGCAGGGAATTGGTGATATCTTGACGCCTATAGAGTTTTTACCAAAACTGGCTGCTATACTAATAAATACAGGAGATGGGGTATCTACCCAAGATATTTTTCATTTGTTAAAAAATAAGAATAATAAAAGTATTGGTAAGTTGCCATTAAATAAAATGGATTTTATGGGTTCTATACAATATTTGCGATGGTTGCGAAATGATCTTCAGGAGCCAGTAAATAAACTACTACCTTCTGTTCAGATTGTGATCAATTCTTTGGATGGTTATGGGTCAAGCCTATCAAGAATGTCAGGTTCAGGTGGAACATGTTTTGGTTTATTTAAAGATTTTTCGGAGGCATGCAAGGTTGTAAAGAAATTACAAGAAAAAAATCCAAGTTGGTGGATTAAGCCTGTAATGTTGGGTTAAGTTATTCTACGTACTACATAATCTGGTAAGTCCATTAAGGTATTTCGAATTTCACTTTCAGGCAAGGTATTCATTGCTTGCTTAGCTTTATTAGCCCAGTAAAGTGCATCTCTGCGTGTTGCTTCCAATGCATCATGCTTTATCATTAACTCTAGGGCATAATCCAAATCACCGTCTTGCTGTTCGCCTTTTTCAATAGTACGAATCCAAAAATCTTTCTCTTTCTGATCAGCTTGTGTTAAAACTTTAATTAATGGCAAACTCATTTTGCGTTCTCTGAAATCGTCTCCAACACTCTTGCCCAAATCGGAACTTTCCCCAGCATAATCCAGTAGGTCATCGGTTATTTGAAAACTTATACCTAATGCATCTCCATAAGCGGCTAAGGCATCTATAATTTTTTCATCAGCCGATGAAATTACTCCACCAACTTTACAGGCGGCTCCAAATAACGCAGCAGTTTTACCACGAACTACTTTAAGATACGTATCTTCTGAGGTGTTCAAATTTTGTGCCACGGTAAGTTGCAAGACCTCACCCTCTGCAATCGTTGCAGAGGCATTGGCAAGAATATCTAAGACACGTAAATTACCAGTTTCTACCATCAATTGAAAAGAGCGCGAAAATAAATAGTCTCCAACTAAAACAGAAGATTGATTATCCCATAATAAGTTAGCTGTTGGACGCCCACGGCGATGTTGGCTTTCGTCTACAACATCGTCATGCAATAAAGTTGCTGTGTGGATAAATTCTACAGTTGCGGCTAGGTGAATATGATATGGGGTCTTATTACCACACATTTTTGCAGCTGCTAAAGTTAACATCGGGCGCAAACGTTTGCCGCCAGCATCAATTAAATGCGCAGTAACTTCAGGTATACGTGGTGCCGCTTTTGACGCCATGCGTTGTTTTATTAATTTATTAACTGCTTCCATATCATCGATAAATATGTTCGCAAGCTGATCATGGGGCTTATTTAAAGGCAATTTATCCTCTTAAACTTTTTGACGTCCCTGTACATATAGCTGAAGTATAGGTTAACTCAACAATATGAAAGAATTATTCAAGACAAATGACCCAACACTTATAAGTTTTGCTTCAGCACTCCTCAAAGCTGAAGAAATCATATGTTTCTCTCTAGACACACATATGAGCGTGCTTGAGGGTAGCATAGGTATAATGCCGTGCCGGGTCATGGTAAGCAATGATGACTATTTTTTAGCATGTATAATTTTGCGAGATAATGATTTTGAGCTATCGGAAAATAGATAATGGAAACACAAGACACATTTTTAAATCAGCGGTTAATTATCAGACAACCAAGAAATGGATACCGCGCCGCAACTGATCCAGTATTTATGGCAGCAAGTGTACCCGCTCGAGCTGGACAATCAATTTTAGATATTGGCTGTGGTGTTGGTGTAGCTTCATTGTGTTTGGGCGCTCGTATTTCTGGGCTCTCTTTAACAGGGATTGAGTTACAGATGGAGTACACTAAGTTGGCTAAGGTTAATGCGGCAAACAATAATTTATATTTTGAAGTAATAAATTCAGACCTAGCAAACCTTCCAGATGCTTTGAAGCAAAAAAGTTTTGATCATATAATGACAAACCCTCCTTTTTTTATTCCTGAAACTTTATCTAAGCCATTAGATTCGGGGAAACTATTAGCAAATGTTGAAACCATGAAATTAGGAGAATGGATTACTTTAAGTCTAAAGCGCTTAAAGTCGCATGGGAGTTTTACTATTATACATTTGGCTGAACGCTTACCTGAAATTTTGACTCACATGGGTCAAAGTTGTGGAAATATTCGAATTCTACCAATATCATCGCGAAAGGAGCACCCTGCCAAACGCATAATTATTCAAGCAATTAAAGGATCTAAGAGCCCAATGAAGTTGTTGCCACCATTTATAGTTCATGATGGTGACCAGCATAATAAAGATGGCAATGATTATTCATTATTTGCTGAAAAAATTTTGCGCCATGGAGCTGAGCTTGACCTATAAATGGGTTTGTAAATGCGTATGGTTTATTATTAATAGGCGGAACTTTACTATAAGGGTCAGCTGAAAGAAATTTTGATGACACAGAAGGTATTTTATGGTGAATTCTTTTTAGGCCTATCCGTTTGGGGGTCATCATAAGATAAAGGAGATTAGTATGGCAGTGAGTTCTCATGTAATCGAGCTCAAAAAGAAACACTCCAACCTTTCTGAGCAGCTGGAGCGTTCGCAAAGAAGTCCCTCTATAGATTCATTAGACCTGAAGAGCTTAAAGCAAAAAAAGCTAAGGTTAAAAGAAGAAATTAACCGATTATCAAACTAATATAAGGCACCTCTGGTGCCTTTTTGCTTTTTTATATATTTTGTCACCTATCATATGCTCGAGATATCCTTAATCTTAATTGTGTAAATACTAAAGGTCAGGACATAATGAAACGATGCGATTGGTGTGGCAAAGATCCACTGTATGTAAAATATCACGATACAGAGTGGGGAGTGCCTGAGTACTCGTCTCAGGCTTTATGGGAAAAGTTAGTTTTAGATGGGTTTCAGGCAGGCTTAAGTTGGATTACAGTTTTAAAAAAACGTGATGCCTTTCGCATCGCGTTTAATGACTTTAATCCTCATGCTATTGCTGAATTTACTAATATAGATGTTGAAAATTTGATGCAAAATGCTGGAATTGTACGAAATCGAAGCAAAATTAATTCTGCCATCAACAGTGCACGGTTATGGCAGGAAATTGATGCTACAAAAGGCTTTGATAATTACATTTGGAATTTTGTTGATGGCAAGCCAATTCAAAACAACTTTAAATTAAATGAAAATGTGCCAGCATTTACTGATCTATCAACTAAAGTGTCCAAAGATTTAAAGGCGACTGGCTTTAGTTTTTGTGGGCCCACGATTGTTTATGCGTGGATGGAAGCTTGTGGATTAGTTAATGATCATATCGTTGGATGTATTTGTCATGAGTATGTAAAAACGTTAGCTCGATAACTTTGTTAAATTTATAATATTTCTGATATTAGTTTTAAATACTATAAAAATATAGATTAGTTTTTTATTAATTAGACACTGAAATAAAATAACTGTTACCCCCTTTTGTTTTAATTTAACAAACACTAATATAATTTAAAATAAAAAAGAAAGTTTTATTGTGCGTATTTTAATACTAGCCTTTATTTCAGTGTTTATCACTTTTACGCCTGTGACATCACAAACATTAAGTGAAAAAGATATTAAACGTTTGGCGTTAGAAGCAATTTTAGAAAATCCACAGATTGTGATGGATGCTATAAATATTTTGCGTGAGCGTGATGAAGCAAATAAAGGTTTATTGCAAAAACAAGCATATTTAGATAATAAAAAATTATTGGTTATGGATCCCAACGCTCCCGTTTTGGGTAATCCAAACGGTGACATAACAATTATTGAATTTTTTGATTATAACTGTGGCTATTGTAAAAAAGCAATGCCGGTGATGCAGGCACTCATGGAAAATGATAAAAATTTGCGTGTTGTATACCGCGAATTTCCTATTTTGTCTGCAGGCTCTGTTTTTGCTAGTCGCGCTGCGCTGGCATCTCGAGCCCAGGGCAAATACTTAGAGTTCCATGAAGCTTTAATGTCAGCACAAAAGGTTGATGAAACTTCTGTAATAGTAATAGCAAGAAAAATTGGGTTAGATGTTAATAAGCTTATTATTGATATGGAACAACCTGCAGTCTCTGAACACATACAGACGTCGCGGGATTTGGCTGATGCATTGCAATTTACTGGCACGCCGTCATTTGTTATTGGCAATGAGTTGGTTGGAGGCTACATCCCAGTAGAAGCAATGACAAAGATTATAATATCTGAACGTGAGGGCTGAATTAGATTTAATTTACTAGCCCCAACGGATAGAATTATGGAATAAGCATCTCATGGCTTGAAATCCCAGCACTTGCGGGGTATCACATCACCTGATCAGTTATAGGAGTGCATAATGGCACGCACCAATCCATTGCAGTTTATTCAGCAAGTTCGAGCAGAAATTTCTAAAGTTGTTTGGCCAAACCGCCGTGAAACCACGATTACAACAGTAATGGTTTTTATTATGGCAAGTCTGTTTGCGATATTCTTTTTTGGCGCAGATCAGGTTATCAAGCTTGGATTAAATACAATTCTAGGTATAGGTACTTGAATTCACACAGTTTCGGCGCTAAACGCCGATAAATTATTACTAAAAGGTATACAGTGATTCTCTTTGTGTGCTTTTTTATAGGTCTGAGGTCTTATAAGGTCTTAAAAATAATCTGAATTAACGGGCGACGTGTTGTCCAAGAAAAGGCACAATAACAATGGCTAAACGGTGGTATTCAGTAAGTGTTCTTTCTAATTTTGAAAAGAAAGTCGCCGAACTGATCAATGAAGCAGTCGAGCAAGAAGGCATGCAGGAAGAAATCGAACAGGTTTTAGTTCCCACTGAAGAAGTTGTTGAAGTGCGTCGCGGCAAGAAAGTAACTGCTGAACGTCGTTTTATGCCTGGTTATTTGCTTGTGCGGATGGAAATGTCTGAAAAGGGCTATCATTTAATTAATAACATAAATCGTGTAACAGGATTTTTGGGCCAGCCTGGAAAGCCAAGCCCAATGCGTGATAAGGAAGTTGCTTTCATTCTAAATCAAGTTGAAGAGGGCGCAGAAAATCCACGTAACTTAATCACCTTTGATATAGGCGAACAGGTCAATGTAACAGAAGGTCCGTTTGAAGGGTTTTCTGGTATGGTTGAAGATGTTGACCAAGAGAACTCACGATTAAAGGTTACAGTATCAATTTTTGGACGGGCAACACCTGTCGAACTAGAATTCACACAGGTTATGAAGCAAAATTAATCTTGTGATGTATATGTGGGAGGAGACGGTCGCGCGCGATCAAAACCGCACCACACCAAATTGTTCCAAGGGGCACGCGGCCTTACGGATCGGAGCTAAAGGAGGCCATTATGGCTAAAAAAATTGCTGGTACTATGAAACTGCAGGTTCCTGCAGGTGCAGCTAACCCATCCCCACCGGTGGGCCCAGCTTTGGGTCAACGTGGTATAAATATCATGGAATTCTGTAAGGCGTTTAACGCTCAAACCCAAGAATTGGAAAACGGGGCGCCATGCCCAACTGTTATCACATATTATGCTGATAAGTCTTTTACGATGGAAATAAAAACTTCTCCTGCTTCTTATTTTTTGAAAAAAGCAGCAAAGTTGAAATCTGGAGCTACGAACCCTAGTCGTGAAGTCGTTGGATCAGTTTCTAAAAAGCAATTGCGAGAAATTGCAGAAGCAAAAATGAAAGATTTGAACGCTAATGATATTGAGTCAGCGATGAAGATTATTGCGGGTTCTGCTCGTTCCATGGGCATTGAGGTGAAATAATGGCAAAATTTGGTAAAAGAACTACAGCTGCTCGTGCCTCATTTGAAGGTAAAGCAAGTGTTACAATCGCAGAAGCAGTTTCCTTAATTAAGGCAAGTGCCGTTGCAAAATTTGATGAGACTATTGATATCGCAATGAACTTGGGTGTTGATCCTCGCCATGCTGATCAAATGGTTCGTGGTGTTATCGGCATGCCAAACGGTACGGGCAAAACAATGCGTGTTGCTGTGTTTGCGCGTGACGCAAAAGCAGATGAGGCTAAGGCTGCTGGAGCAGATATAGTTGGTGCAGAAGACTTAATGGAAATTGTCCAAGGTGGAACAATCGATTTTGATCGTTGTATTGCTACGCCTGACATGATGGGTGTTGTTGGTCGTTTAGGTAAAGTTTTAGGCCCTCGCAACTTGATGCCAAACCCGCGTGTTGGTACTGTGACAATGGATGTTAAATCAGCTGTTGAGGCTGCCAAAGGTGGCGAAGTGCAATTTAAAGTTGAAAAAGCTGGAGTAATTCACGCAGGTGTAGGTAAAGCATCCTTCACTGAAGCTAAACTGGCTGAAAATATTCAAGCTTTTGTAGATGCGGTCCGCAAAGCTAAACCAGAGGGCGCTAAAGGTACTTATATTAAGAAAATTGTATTATCATCTACCATGGGTCCATCGATTTCTTTAGATGTGGACGCTGCAACTGGTGCATAAAGCTATAATGTTTTAGAACTTAAAGGGTCCCGATATAATGGGACCTTTTTTTTGATGTAACTTAATTATAGGCCTTGACCATTAGTCTTTGCATTTAAATTTTAAGATGAGCAATAAATAAAATATTTTGAATAAATAAATTTATATTTTATGATAATAATAGCTACATACAGTAAAGCTAATTTTTCAATCATAATAAAATGTTACCCCCTTCACATCAGGTTCAAACCCGCCTATACACCGGATATCTAAAAGAGTGTCGATTCGTCGATATTTTTTTTGTACTGTCCGAGATGGTGGGTTTTACGAAAGTAATATAATGCCTACCTGAGATGGGAACCGAACAAATTATACCTTTGGTTATGCCTCGGGTGATTTTGGAAGGGGCCCGTAATCAGGACCCTAACTGCTGATCCTGAAAGATCAGTTAAACTGAGCTGGGGAACAATACGTTCCCTATAATTTGGAGAAACACTGTGGATAGAGCCCAAAAAGAAGCCTTAGTCGACGAACTAGGACAAATCTTCACGGACTCTGGTGTTGTTGTAGTATCTCACTACGCCGGCATAACAGTTGCAGAAATGCAAGACTTCCGATCGCGCATGCGTGATGTAGGTGGTAATGTACGTGTAGCCAAAAATAAGCTCGCTAAGATCGCTCTTGAGGGCAAGCCATGTGAAAGTATTTCAGGTTTGTTGGATGGAATGACAGTATTGTCTTTCTCAGAAGACCCAGTTGCCGCCGCGAAAGTGACGGAAGAATATGCCAAAGGAAACGATAAACTCGTTATTCTTGGTGGGTCAATGGGTGATAATGCATTGGATCGCGCTGGTGTTAAAGCCGTTGCCGCAATGCCATCACGTGAGGAGCTTATTGCTTCAATCGTTGGTTGTATAGCTGCACCTGCATCAAACATCGCGGGAGCCATAGGCGCGCCTGCCTCTAATATTGCTTCTATTTTAGAAACAATCGAAGAGAAAGCTGCTTAATTGCAAATGAAATTGTCGGTGTTCGTAATTACGTGCATCACTGGAAAAATAGAACTTAAAAACTGAACTGGATATATCAAATGGCTGATATCAAAAAATTAGCAGAAGAAATCGTTGCTTTAACGCTTTTGGAAGCACAAGAACTAAAAACAATTTTTAAAGACGAATATGGCATTGAACCTGCTGCCGGTGGAGCTGTTGTTATGGCTGCAGCTGGTGATGCTGGTGATTCTGCTGAAGAGCAAACTGAATTTGACGTAATTCTAAAATCTCCTGGCGACAAGAAAATCAACGTGATTAAAGAAGTTCGTGGCATTACTGGTCTAGGCTTAAAAGAAGCTAAAGATCTTGTAGAAGCTGGTGGAAAAGCTGTTAAAGAGGGTATCTCTAAGTCAGAAGCTGAAGAACTAAAAGCGCAACTTGAAGCAGTTGGTGCAGAAGTAGAATTAAAGTAATTAATACGCCTTAGGGCGTAATTATTGTAGGCTGGCTCCGCACTTTGTGGGGTCAGCCGCTCCTGTCTTAAAGAGAGCCTTCAAATAAGACTTTGCTTAAGACAGGGTTCATTCGGGAGCTGGGGATGGCACCTTGGCAAGAATAGGATGAGCTTTGTTTCATGTGGCCGATTGGTTTGTGATGCCCGCATAGACCATGAAGTGAACATTAGAAAAGGTGAAGACGAGCATGGCTCAGACGCATTCAGGTATTAAACGTATCCGCAAATATTATGGTAAAATCCGTGAAGTTTTGGACATTCCAAATCTGATACAGGTTCAGAAAAGTTCTTATGATCTATTCTTGAATTCTGGTGATCAATCCCAGCCCTTAGATGGCGAAGGTATTAACGCGGTTTTTCAATCGGTTTTTCCGATTAAAGATTTTAATGAGACAGCTGTTCTTGAGTACGTAAAGTATGATCTAGAAAAGCCTAAGTATGACGTTGAGGAATGCATGCAACGTGATATGACTTATTCAGCGCCGTTGAAAGTTACGTTACGCTTGATTGTGTTTGACGTCGATGAAGATACAGGTGCTCGTTCTGTAAAAGATATTAAAGAACAAGACGTATTTATGGGTGATTTGCCTTTAATGACACCAAATGGTACATTCGTTGTTAATGGAACTGAGCGTGTTATCGTTTCACAGATGCATAGATCACCTGGTGTATTTTTCGACCATGATCGTGGTAAAACGCACTCTTCTGGAAAATTATTGTTTGCGTCACGTATTATTCCTTACCGCGGTTCATGGTTAGACTTTGAGTTTGATGCCAAAGATGTTGTTTATGCGCGTATTGATCGTCGCCGCAAATTACCTGTGACAACATTGTTGTACGCACTTGGTTTAGACCAAGAGGCTGTTTGTGACGCGTATTATGATACCGTTGATTACAAATTTGATAAAAAGAAAAATGCATGGGTTACTAAGTTTTTCCCACAACGTGTACGTGGCACAAAGCCAACTGAAGATATTATTGATGCGAAAACGGGCAAAGTTATCGCTGAAGCTGGTTCTAAAGTCACACCACGGACTGTTAAAAAATTAATTGAAGATGGCAAAGTAATAGATATTCGTGTAGCTTTTGATGCTATTGTTGGTCGCTATGTTTCTAAAGATATTATTAACGAAGAAACGGGTGCTATTTATGTTGAGGCCGGTGATGAATTAACTTTAGAGCACGATAAAGAAGGTGTTATTAATGGTGGTACTATCCAAGAACTATTGGAAGCAGGCATCACTAATATTCCAACTTTAGATATCGATAATATAAATGTTGGGCCATACATTCGAAATACGATGTCTGTGGACAAGAATATGGGTCGTGATACAGCCCTGATGGATATCTATCGTGTTATGCGCCCAGGTGAGCCACCAACCGTTGATGCAGCATCTGCACTTTTTGATACATTGTTCTTTGATTCAGAACGGTATGATTTATCAGCTGTTGGTCGTGTTAAAATGAACATGCGGTTGCAATTAGATGCAGAAGATACTCAACGTACGTTGCGAAAAGAAGATATTATTGGTGTAGTTAAAGCATTAGTTGATTTGCGTGATGGTAAAGGTGACATTGACGACATTGATCACCTTGGTAATCGCCGTGTACGCTCAGTTGGGGAACTAATGGAAAACCAATACAGAGTTGGTTTATTGCGGATGGAGCGGGCTATTAAGGAGCGTATGTCATCTGTTGAAATAGATAACATTATGCCTCAAGATTTGATTAATGCTAAGCCTGCTGCTGCTGCAGTACGCGAATTCTTTGGTTCCTCACAGTTGTCACAATTTATGGACCAAACGAATCCGTTGTCTGAGGTTACGCACAAGCGCCGTTTATCAGCGCTTGGGCCAGGAGGTTTAACACGTGAACGTGCAGGTTTTGAAGTACGTGATGTCCACCCAACTCACTATGGTCGTATGTGTCCAATTGAGACTCCAGAAGGTCCAAATATTGGTTTGATAAACTCTTTAGCTACTTTTGCGCGAGTGAATAAATACGGGTTTATTGAGACACCATATCGCCGCGTAGATGATGGAAAAGTTACTGATGATGTTCAGTACATGTCGGCTACAGAAGAAATGCGCTACACAGTGGCTCAGGCTAATGCTAAACTGGATGTTAATGGTAAATTTGCTAATGATTTAGTATCCACGCGCCAAGCGGGTGAATATATGCTGAATGCACCTGAAAATATCGATTATATCGATGTTTCACCAAAACAATTAGTTTCAGTTGCTGCGTCTTTAATACCGTTTCTTGAGAATGATGATGCAAATAGAGCCTTAATGGGTTCAAATATGCAACGACAAGCTGTTCCATTACTAAAAGCAGATGCTCCATACGTTGGTACTGGTATTGAGGAAGTCGTGGCGAGAGATTCAGGTGCTGCTATAACTGCAGCTCGTGGTGGTATAATTGATCAAGTAGATGCAATGCGAATAGTTGTTCGTGTAACAGATAATATGGATGCCGGTGATCCTGGTGTTGACATATATCGCTTGCGTAAATTTCAAAGATCAAACCAAAATACATGCATTAACCAACGCCCACTTGTTAAAGTAGGTGATCGTGTATCCCTAGGCGAAGTTATTGCTGATGGACCATCAACAGATATTGGTGAATTGGCTTTAGGTAAAAATGTTCTTGTCGCATTTATGCCTTGGAATGGTTATAATTATGAAGATTCAATTCTGATCTCAGAACGTATTGTTAAAGATGATGTATTTACATCTGTTCACATAGAAGAATTCGAAGTAGCAGCCCGTGATACAAAATTAGGCCCAGAAGAGATTACTCGTGATATTCCAAACGTGGGTGAAGAGGCTTTACGTAACTTGGATGAAGCTGGAATCGTTTATATTGGTGCCGAAGTTGGTCCAGCGGATATTCTAGTTGGTAAAATTACACCAAAGGGCGAAAGTCCAATGACACCTGAAGAGAAGTTGTTGCGCGCCATCTTTGGTGAGAAAGCATCAGATGTCCGCGATACTTCATTGCGTTTACCACCAGGTGATTATGGTACTGTTGTCGAGGTTCGTGTATTCAATCGACATGGCATTGAAAAAGATGAACGTGCATTACAAATTGAGCGTGAAGAGGTTGAACGTTTAGCGCGTGACCGTGATGACGAAGTTGGTATTCTAGATCGGAATACATATGCGCGTCTAAATTCTATGATTATGGGTAAAAAGGCTGTAAAAGGCCCTAAAGGTGTTAAAGCTGGCTCTGTAATTGATGATGATTTGTTAGAAGCTTTATCTAAAGGTCAATGGTGGCAGTTAGCATTAGAAGATGAAACTGATGCAGCCAATATGGAATCTCTTAATAAACAATACGACTTACAAAAAGGTGCACTTGAAGCACGTTTTGAAGATAAGGTTGAAAAAGTACGCCGTGGAGATGATTTACCACCGGGTGTAATGAAGATGGTAAAGGTATTCATTGCGGTTAAGCGTAAGTTACAGCCTGGTGATAAGATGGCGGGCCGCCATGGTAATAAAGGTGTGATTTCTAAAGTTGTTCCTCAGGAAGATATGCCATTTTTAGCTGATGGTACGCCTGTTGATTTCTGTTTGAATCCTTTGGGCGTTCCATCACGTATGAACGTTGGCCAAATTTTGGAAACGCACATGGGTTGGGCAGCTCACAATCTTGGCAAATCTATTGATCTTTCTTTAAAGGAATATCGTCGTTCAGGCGACATGACACCTGTACAAGATGCTATGCGAATTGCGTACGGTGATGATTTATACGAAGAAGTATTAAAGGATATGCCAAAGGATAACTTCCTTGAAGCAGCGGATAACGTAACGGATGGTGTTCCAATCGCAACGCCTGTTTTTGATGGTGCAAAAGAAGCTGACGTCAATGATATGCTTACACGTGCTGGACTGGATACATCTGGTCAGTCTATCTTGTTTGATGGGCGAACTGGTGAAGAATTCAGTCGGCCTGTTACAGTTGGTATGAAATACATCTTGAAACTTCATCACTTAGTGGATGATAAGATTCATGCACGTTCAACGGGGCCATATTCTTTGGTCACGCAACAACCTTTGGGTGGTAAAGCTCAATTTGGTGGACAGCGTTTCGGTGAGATGGAAGTTTGGGCACTGGAAGCATATGGAGCAGCATACACGTTGCAAGAAATGCTAACTGTAAAGTCAGATGACGTTGCTGGTCGTACAAAAGTTTATGAAAGCATCGTAAAAGGTGAAGATAATTTCGAAGCCGGTATCCCTGAAAGCTTTAACGTACTTATAAAAGAAATCCGTAGTTTGGGTCTAAATATCCAACTGCTGGATGCGGAGACTGAGTAGGCGTTCGCGCCTGCTCCTTCAACTGAACTCGAGATTAGGATCTAGAAAATGAACCAAGAAATCACGAATAACCCGTTCAATCCCGTCCAGCCGCCAAAGACGTTTGATGAAATTCAAATCTCTTTAGCGTCCCCTGAGCGGATTCTATCATGGTCATTTGGCGAAATTAAAAAGCCAGAGACCATTAACTATCGTACATTTAAGCCAGAACGGGATGGCTTGTTTTGTGCCCGAATCTTTGGCCCAATCAAAGATTACGAATGTCTGTGCGGTAAATATAAACGCATGAAATATCGTGGTGTTGTCTGCGAAAAATGTGGTGTTGAAGTTACGCTTCAAAAAGTACGTCGTGAGCGTATGGGTCATATTGATTTGGCTTCACCAGTTGCACACATTTGGTTCTTGAAGTCTTTGCCATCACGTATTGGCTTGATGCTAGATATGACATTGCGTGAATTGGAACGCGTTTTGTATTTTGAACAATACGTCGTTATTGAGCCAGGTCTAACTGACTTGAATTATGGTCAAATGATGTCTGAAGAAGAGTTCTTGGACGCTCAAGACATGTTCGGTGAAGATGCATTTAATGCGGGCATTGGTGCTGAAGCAATTCGTGAAATGTTATCTAACATTGATCTTGATGCTGAAGCTGATCAATTACGTGATGATTTGGCAGAAGCTACAGGTGAATTAAAGCCTAAGAAAATTATCAAGCGTTTAAAAGTTGTTGAGGCATTTATTGACTCTGGTAACCGTCCAGAATGGATGGTGATGACTGTTTTACCAGTAATCCCACCAGAATTACGCCCATTGGTGCCATTGGATGGTGGTCGTTTTGCTACTTCTGATTTGAATGATCTATATCGCCGTGTGATTAACCGTAACAATCGCCTTAAACGCTTAATTGAATTGCGTGCGCCTGATATTATTGTTCGTAATGAAAAACGCATGTTACAAGAATCTGTAGATGCATTATTTGATAACGGTCGCCGTGGTCGGGTTATTACGGGTGCAAACAAGCGTGCGTTAAAATCTTTATCCGATATGTTAAAAGGTAAGCAAGGTCGCTTCCGCCAAAACTTGTTGGGTAAGCGCGTAGATTTCTCAGGACGTTCAGTTATTGTAACTGGCCCAGAATTGAAATTGCATCAGTGTGGGCTGCCTAAAAAAATGGCATTAGAATTATTTAAGCCGTTCATTTATTCGCGCCTTGAAGCTAAGGGCTTGTCATCTACTGTAAAGCAAGCAAAGAAAATTGTTGAAAAACAGCGCCCAGAAGTATGGGATATCTTGGATGAAGTTATTCGTGAGCATCCAGTTATGCTTAACCGTGCGCCAACTTTGCATCGATTAGGTATCCAAGCATTTGAACCTGTCTTGATTGAAGGTAAAGCAATCCAATTACACCCTCTTGTTTGTTCTGCGTTTAATGCAGATTTTGATGGTGACCAAATGGCAGTACACGTACCGTTGTCTTTAGAGGCGCAGCTTGAAGCGCGTGTTTTGATGATGTCAACAAACAACGTTTTGTCTCCGGCAAATGGTAAGCCAATTATTGTTCCGTCACAGGATATGATTTTAGGCCTTTATTACATCACGCTTGAGCGTGAAGGTATGAAAGGTCAAGGTATGACATTTGCAAACCCTCAAGAGGTTGAACATGCATTAGATACTGGTGTGGTACATTTACACTCTAAGATTACATGCCGTGTTGAACAAGTGAACGAAGAAGGTGAACTTGTTTGGGAGCGCTTTGAAACAACTCCAGGTCGTGTTCGCTTGAGCACTGTTATGCCTTTGAATCACAAAGCGCCTTATAGTTTGATCAATAGGCTTTTGCGAAAGAAGGAAGTAGGAGAAATTATTGATAGCGTTTATCGTTATTGCGGACAGAAAGAGTCTGTGATTTTCTGTGACCACATTATGACTTTAGGTTTCACTGAAGCTTTCAAAGCTGGTATTTCGTTTGGTAAAGACGATATGGTTATCCCAGAAACTAAATGGACGCTAGTTAACGAAACTCGTGACCAAGTAAAAGGTTTTGAACAGCAATACATGGATGGCCTGATTACTCAGGGTGAAAAGTATAATAAAGTTGTTGATGCATGGTCAAAGGTTAACGAAAAAGTAACTGATGCTATGATGGATAGTATTTCTTCCATGAAGAAGACACCTGAAGGTGCCGAAATGGAACCAAACTCTGTTTACATGATGGCTCACTCTGGTGCTCGTGGTTCTGTTACTCAGATGAAACAGCTCGGTGGTATGCGGGGTTTGATGGCTAAGCCAAATGGTGAAATCATTGAAACGCCTATTATTTCTAACTTTAAAGAAGGCTTGTCCGTTCTTGAATATTTCAACTCTACTCACGGTGCCCGTAAAGGTCTGTCTGATACAGCTTTGAAAACCGCCAACTCAGGGTATTTAACACGTCGCTTAGTTGATGTTGCACAAGATTGTATCGTTCGTGAGTGGGATTGTGGTACTGAGAAATCAATTACAGCACGTGCCGCTGTAAATGATGGTGAAGTTGTATCATCAATGGCTGAAAGGATTCTAGGCCGTGTATTGGCTGAAGATGTAATTCATCCTGCAACAGGCGAAGTCCTCGGCAAACGAAGTGACTTGGTTGATGAGCGTCAAGCGGATATTATTGATGCTGCAAATCTTGTTTCCTTGCAAATACGTTCACCACTAACTTGTGAATCAGAAGACGGTATTTGTGCTGCATGTTATGGCCGTGATTTGGCCCGTGGCCAAGGTGTTAACCCTGGTGAAGCAGTTGGAATTATTGCTGCGCAGTCTATTGGTGAACCTGGTACACAGCTAACAATGCGTACATTTCACATTGGTGGTGTTGCTCAAGGTGGCCAACAATCATTCCAAGATGCAAGCCAAGCTGGTACAATCGACATTCGTAAATCAAATGTTTTGGTTAACCGTGATGGTGAGCAAATCGTTATGGGTCGGAACGTTGAATTGGTTGTTATTGATGATAATGGCCAAGACGCAGTTGTACACAAAATGGACTATGGTACTAAAGTATTAGTCAAACCGGGCGATAAGATTGCTCGTGGAGACAAATTATACGAGTGGGATCCATACACATTACCAATTATTGCTGACAAAGGTGGTATTGCAAAACTGGTCGATCTTGTTCCAGGTATATCTGTTCGTGATGTTACTGATGATGCAACTGGGATTAGTCAGAAAATTGTTACTGACTGGCGTTCAGCACCTAAGGGTTCAGACCTGAAGCCTTCTATAATTGTTGCTGACATTAAGACTGGAGACCCTGTAATTAATAATGCTGGTAACCCAATCCAATATGCGATGTCTGTAGATGCTGTTTTATCTGTAGAGGATGGCCAAGAAATTGAAGCTGGTGATGTTGTAGCGCGCATTCCTCGTGAAGGTGCTAAGACAAAAGACATTACAGGTGGTCTGCCACGTGTTGCTGAATTGTTTGAAGCGCGACGTCCAAAAGATCATGCAATTATTTCTGAAATGGATGGTTATGTTGAGTTTGGGCGTGACTTCAAAAATAAGCGTCGCGTAAATGTTGTTTCTATAGATGATGCAGAAATTAAAACAGAGTACATGGTTCCTAAAGGTAAGCATATTCCTGTACAAGAAGGTGATTTTATCCAAAAGGGTGAATACATCATGGACGGGAATCCAGCACCACATGACATCTTGAATATTATGGGTGTAGAAGCTTTGGCTGACTATATGATTGATGAAGTTCAAGACGTCTATCGTCTTCAAGGTGTTAAGATTAACGATAAACACATTGAAGTTATAGTGCGTCAAATGCTTCAGAAGTGGGAAATCGCTACAAGTGGAGGTACAACACTACTTAAAGGTGAGCAAGTTGATAAAGCTGAATTCGACGAAGCAAACCAGAAAGCAGTAGACGCAGGGCGTGAGCCAGCTACAGGTGGTCCTATTCTTTTGGGTATTACTAAAGCTTCACTACAAACACGTTCATTCATCTCAGCGGCTTCTTTCCAAGAAACAACTCGTGTTCTTACAGATGCAGCTACACGTGGTAAAAAGGACAAGTTAATTGGCCTGAAGGAAAATGTTATTGTAGGGCGCTTAATTCCGGCGGGTACTGGTGGCGCATTCCACCAAATTAAGAAAATTGCATCTGATCGTGATGCAATTATCATTGAAGATAAACGTGCAGCAGCGGAAGAAGCAGCAGCTCTAATGGCTCCTGTAGCATCTGATCTGGATGTTAATTCAGTATTTAGTATTCCAGTAGAAGATGTTGCTAACAATCAAAATAATGAAGATGCATAATATTTTAATTATATGTTAAGATTATAAAATCAAAAAAGGCCCCATTAAGGTGGGGCTTTTTTATTAAAATTTGTGCCAATATACAAAGTGAGCATATAAATATATTAATAAGTGTAATTAAAAATTTCAGAACTTTAAATTTGGTCTTTATTTTGAAACTTTATGTTTGATTTCAATCCGGCCGTGTTGAGTTACTTCCCATATATCGGCACCAATCGTTACTACAGCAGAGAGTTTATCACCCCAAGCGGCACCTGTATCAATATTTACGCGATTACCGTAATGAGTGATCTCTTTAACTATTGTATGGCCATGTAATATTAATTTTGCAGCTTTCTTTGGATTGTCTAGCCAGTTTTCTCTAATCCAGACCATGTCATCTTCAGTTTGGTTATTTAGGGGACGATCAAGGTTTATGCCCGCATGAACAAAAAATATATCATTAGTTTCATAAAATAATGGGAGCTCTTGGATAAACTTTACATGAGACTCTGGAATAGCTTTTTTAGCCATTATAAGTATATCGTCCAAACATTCATGGTAGTTCTCAGGAACAATTACCCCGTATGATGCTAATGTTTCAATTCCACCAATTCGGTGATGAAGCCAGCTGTAGTCTGGTTTGAGGTGAGGATCATGGCGATGAGGATCATCAAGAAACCACTGCATTAAGCGGTCATGATTACCTTTTATGACTTCCCAAGGAAAACCTTTTGCAATTCCGTGCATTAAGTAGTCAATTGTACCCTTACTATTTGGGCCGCGATCAATTAGGTCGCCAATATGAATAACTTTATATGACGTCGCATTCGATTTTTCAAAATCGGCTATGATTAATGTATGTACTCTTCGGAGTTGCTCTAAATCGCCATGAATATCGCCAACGGCGTAAGTAAGGTGTGTCATATTTATTGTATATATGTACAATGTTTTTCTTACAAGCAGCGCTGTCATGGATTCGGTAAATTATATTCATGTGAATTATTTACATAACTTTTTTAGCTGAAAAGAAGCTTTGTTTTTAAGTTTCCTTTCGCCACTGTTGACACTAAACCCGACTCCCCTTATAGCCGCGTTACTTGATACTAAAAGTTTGCTTTTGTTATCATACAAGCCACAAATTGGCAGTCACGATCCAGGCGAAAGTCTTGATCCTCTGGAATTTATCGTTTCGAGCTAATGATGGTTCGCGACGGTTTCAGGTGCATGATCAGAGATTATGTGCCTATTTTGTTTGAAACGGTAAGATGGGGAACCCAAAATGCCAACAATACAACAGCTGATCCGCAAGCCGCGCCAGCCAAAAGTCAAACGCTCCAAGTCACAGCACTTGGAATCATGCCCGCAAAAGCGCGGCGTATGTACACGTGTTTATACAACTACACCTAAAAAGCCGAACTCTGCGATGCGTAAAGTTGCAAAGGTTCGTTTAACAAATGGTTTTGAGGTTATCTCTTACATTCCTGGCGAAAGCCACAATCTGCAAGAACACTCTGTTGTTTTAATCCGCGGTGGCCGTGTAAAAGACCTTCCAGGTGTTCGTTATCACATCTTGCGCGGTGTTTTAGATACCCAAGGTGTAAAAGATCGTAAGCAACGTCGTTCCAAATACGGCGCGAAAAAACCGAAATAAGGGTAGTATATTATGTCTAGACGTCACAGCGCCGTTAAAAGAGAAGTTCTGCCTGATGCTAAATATGGCAACACAGTTCTTACAAAATTTATGAATAATTTAATGCTAGACGGACGTAAGTCTGCCGCTGAGCGCATCGTATATGGTGCTCTTGAGCGTGTTGAGGTAAAGCTTAAGCGTGCCCCAATCGAAGTGTTTGAAGAAGCTTTAGAAAACATCAAGCCGGCTGTAGAGGTTCGCTCTCGTCGTGTTGGTGGTGCTACATACCAAGTTCCAGTTGAGGTGCGTATAGAGCGCAGAGAAGCGTTAGCCATTCGTTGGTTAATTAAAGCTTCACGTACTCGCAATGAAAACACAATGGAAGAGCGTTTAGCTGCTGAATTGATGGATGCCATCAATAGCCGAGGCTCTGCTGTAAAGAAACGTGAAGATACCCACAAAATGGCAGATGCAAATAAAGCATTCAGCCATTATCGCTGGTAATAAAGAAAAGGACGCAAGTAGATGGCACGCGAATACCCTCTCGAACTATATCGCAACTTTGGCATTATTGCTCACATTGATGCAGGTAAGACGACTTGTTCAGAACGTATTCTTTACTACACTGGTAAAGAGCATAACATCGGAGAAGTTCATGATGGCGCAGCCACTATGGATTGGATGGAGCAAGAGCAAGAGCGTGGCATAACAATCACGTCTGCTGCTACGACTACTTTTTGGGAGCGTACTGAAAACGGCACAACTCCAACTTCAGCAAAGCACCGCTTAAATATCATCGACACACCGGGTCACGTTGACTTTACAATTGAAGTTGAGCGTTCATTGGCTGTTTTAGATGGTGCGGTTTGCGTGCTTGATGCCAATGCCGGTGTTGAGCCTCAGACAGAAACTGTCTGGCGCCAAGCTGACCGTTACAAAGTTCCTCGTATGGTTTTTGTAAATAAAATGGACAAAATTGGTGCTGACTTTTTTAAGTGTGTAGAGATGGTTGAAGACCGTACTGGTGCTTCTGCTATTCCTGTATCATTTCCAATTGGTGCTGAAACAGAACTTGAAGGCTTGGTTGACTTGGTTACGATGGAGGAATGGTTATGGGAAGGCGAAGATCTTGGCGCGAGCTGGATTAAAGCACCTATCCGTGAAAGTTTGCAGGAAGTTGCTGCTAAATGGCGTAATGTACTTGTTGAAGCAGCTGTTGAAATGGATGATGATGCAATGGAGGCCTACCTTGAAGGTACAGAGCCAGACGTTGATGCGTTGCGTATATTAATTCGTAAGGGCTGCTTGTCTCTAACTTTTGTGCCCGTCTTGGGTGGCTCAGCCTTTAAAAATAAAGGTGTTCAATCACTATTGAACGCAGTTATTGATTATTTACCATCCCCTCTAGATGTTGTTGATTATATGGGTTTTAAGCCGGGCGATGAAACAGAGACACGTGAGATTGCACGACGTGCTGATGACAATATGGCATTTTCTGGTCTGGCATTTAAGATTATGAATGATCCATTTGTTGGTTCTCTAACGTTCACACGTATTTATTCTGGTACGTTGACCAAAGGCGACACGATGCTGAACTCTACAAAGGGTAAAAAAGAACGTGTCGGTCGTATGATGATGATGCACTCAATAGATCGTGAAGAGATTACGGAAGGTTTCGCTGGAGATATTATAGCGCTTGCTGGTTTAAAAGACACCACTACGGGTGATACTATTTGTGCTGTGAACGATCCTGTTATTTTGGAGACAATGACGTTTCCAGAGCCAGTGATTGAGATTGCTGTTGAACCAAAAACAAAAGCTGACCAAGAGAAAATGTCAACTGGGCTTGCTCGTTTAGCTGCTGAAGATCCTTCATTCCGTGTTGAAACAGATATCGAATCTGGTCAAACAATAATGAAGGGCATGGGTGAATTGCACTTGGATATTTTAGTCGATCGTTTGCGCCGTGAATTTAAAGTTGAAGCCAATATTGGTGCACCACAAGTTGCTTACCGTGAAACGATTTCACATGAAGCAGAAATTTCTTACACCCATAAAAAGCAATCAGGTGGTTCAGGTCAGTACGCTGAAGTTAAAATGGTTATAATTCCGACAGAACCTGGTGAAGGTTTTAGTTTTGAGTCTAAGATTGTTGGTGGTTCTATTCCCAAAGAATATATCCCAGGCGTTCAAAAAGGTATCGAATCTGTGATGGACAGCGGCCCGTTGGCTGGATTCCCCGTAATTGATTTTAAAGTAGAATTGATTGATGGTAAGTACCATGATGTTGACTCAAGTGTTATGGCGTTTGAAATTGCTGGACGTATGGGTATGCGCGAAGGTATGCGTAAAGCCGGTGCTAAAATGCTAGAGCCAATCATGAAGGTGGAAGTTATAACACCTGAAGAATACACTGGTGGTATCATCGGTGATCTAACATCTCGTCGAGGTATGATTCAGGGGCAAGATACTCGTGGGAATGCAATTGCAATTGACGCCGCAGTGCCACTGGCAAATATGTTTGGGTACATTAACAACCTTCGTTCTATGTCTTCTGGACGTGCGAACTTTACCATGCAGTTCAGCCACTATGATGCTGTTCCAAGCAATATTTCTGAAGAAATCCAGGCGAAATTCGCCTGATCTGAAACTAACAGGTCAGGCATCGCCGACCGACTTAAACCTAGGAGGCCTAGATTATGGCAAAAGAAAAGTTTGAACGCAATAAACCGCACTGCAACATTGGTACAATTGGCCACGTTGATCACGGTAAAACAACATTAACGGCTGCGATCACAAAGCAGTTTTCAGACAACTTCAAAGCGTACGATGAAATTGATGGTGCGCCAGAAGAAAAAGCACGCGGTATTACTATTTCAACGGCACACGTAGAATATGAAACTGAAGCTCGTCACTACGCACACGTTGATTGCCCAGGCCACGCTGACTATGTGAAGAACATGATTACTGGTGCTGCACAAATGGATGGTGCTATCTTGGTTGTTAACGCAGCTGATGGACCTATGCCTCAAACACGTGAGCACATTTTGTTGGGTCGCCAGGTTGGCATCCCTGAAATGGTTGTATTCATGAATAAAGTTGACCAAGTAGACGATGATGAGTTGTTGGAATTGGTTGAAATGGAAATCCGTGAATTATTGTCAGCATATGATTATGCAGGCGATGATATCCCAATTATTGCTGGTTCAGCTTTGGCTGCGTTAGAAGAGCGTGATGATCATATTGGTAAAGAGAAAATTGCTGAGTTAATGAAGGCTGTGGACGATTTTATTCCACAACCTCCGCGTGCAATTGATGAGCCTTTCTTGATGCCAATCGAAGACGTGTTCTCAATTTCAGGCCGTGGTACTGTTGTAACTGGCCGTATTGAGCGTGGTTCTATTAATGTTGGTGAAGAAATCGAAATTGTTGGTATCAAAGATACATCAAAAACAACATGTACTGGTGTTGAAATGTTCCGTAAGTTGCTTGATCGCGGTGAAGCAGGCGATAACGTTGGCGTATTGCTGCGTGGTATCGATCGTGAAGGTGTTGAGCGTGGCCAAGTTTTGGTTAAGCCAGGTTCAGTTACTCCACACACAAAATTTGAAGCAGAAGTTTATATTTTGACTAAAGATGAGGGTGGCCGTCACACGCCGTTCTTTGCTAATTACCGACCACAGTTTTACTTCCGTACAACTGATGTAACGGGCACTGTTGAACTGCCATCAGGCACAGAAATGGTAATGCCAGGTGATAACTTGAAGTTTGATGTTGAACTGATCAATCCAATTGCTATGGAGCAGGGCTTGCGCTTTGCTATCCGCGAAGGCGGCCGTACAGTAGGTTCTGGTGTAGTTTCTAAAATTATCGCTTAATTAATACGACCCTTCGGGTTCGATGTGGTCCATTGGAATGATCCAGTGGTCCACCTATCAACTCTAACGCCTTGAAAGGCAAATTAAATGCAAAGTCAAAATATTCGTATTCGGCTGAAAGCTTTCGATTACCGTGTGTTGGATGCCAGCACTGAGGAAATTGTTAACACAGCTAAACGGACTGGTGCCCAAGTACGTGGTCCCATCCCATTGCCTAACAAAATTGAAAAATTCACTGTTTTACGTTCACCACACGTGAACAAAAAAGCACGTGAGCAATTTGAAATTCGCACGCACAAGCGTTTGCTAGACATTATTGACCCAACTCCACAAACAGTAGACGCGCTTATGAAGCTTGATCTTGCTGCTGGTGTGGATGTTGAAATCAAGCTTTAAGGGAGTATTGAGATATGCGCTCTGGAGTAATTGCAAAAAAAATCGGTATGACTCGTGTATTCTTAGAAGATGGTAAACAGATACCTGTTACTGTCCTTCAAATGGAAAATTTACAAGTTGTATCACAACGTACAAACGAAACTGATGGCTATACAGCTGTCCAGTTGGGTGCAGGTGTAGCAAAAGTAAAGCGTCAATCTGCTGCGATGCGGGGACACTTTGCTAAAGCAAAGGTTGAACCAAAGCGTAAGATTGCTGAATTTCGCGTCTCCGCTGATAATCTTATTGAGGTTGGTGAAGAAATTATTGCCACACACTTCCTTGGTGGCCAAAAAGTAGATGTATCTGGTACATCAATTGGTAAAGGTTTTGCGGGTGCGATGAAGCGCCATAACTTTAAAGGTTTACGTGCCAGCCACGGTGTTTCGGTTTCACACCGTTCGCATGGCTCCACGGGCCAGTGTCAAGAGCCTGGCAAAGTGTTTAAAGGCAAAAAGATGGCCGGTCACATGGGTTCCGCTCGTGTAACTACGCAAAACTTGGAAGTTGTTAGTACTGATGTTGATCGTGGTTTGATCATGATAAAAGGCGCAGTGCCTGGTTCTAAAGGTGGTTGGGTTACAGTAAAAGACTCTGTTAAAAAGAAAGCCCCTGAAGGTCTTCCTTTTCCAGCAGCTTTGCGTTCAGCCATTGTAACTGCAGCATCACAAGTAGAAGAAGTTGCTGTTGAAGCGACACCTGAAGGAGGCGCAGAATAATGAAAGCCGACGTAATTAAATTAGATGCAAAATCTGCGGGGTCTATTGATCTTGATGATGCAATCTTCGGGTTAGAACCACGTGCTGATATACTTCACCGTGTTGTACGTTACCAATTGGCAAAACGCCAAGCCGGTACACATAAAGTAAAGACGCGTTCTGAAACTTCATACTCTACTAAAAAGATATATCGCCAAAAAGGTACTGGTGGCGCTCGTCACGGTGACCGCAATGCACCAATCTTTCGTGGTGGTGGTGTTTACAAGGGACCTAAAGTGCGTTCTCACGCACATGATTTGACGAAAAAATTCCGTCAATTAGGACTAAAACATGCGTTATCTGCGAAAGCAACTGCGGGTGAATTAGTAATCGTTGATGCAGTAGAAGCTAAGACAGCAAAGACAGCAGATTTAGCTAAAGTAGTAGCTAATTTAGGTTGGAAGAAGGTTTTAATCATTGACGGAACTAGTGTTAATGAAAACTTTTTATTAGCATCTCGCAATATTGATGGTTTAGATATTTTGCCATCAGCTGGTGCAAACGTGTACGATATCTTAAAGTCGAACACACTTGTGCTGACAAAAGCAGGCGCAGAAGCATTGGAGGCACGTTTAAAATGAGTGATACAGCCAAACTTTATGACATTATCCGCGCGCCAATTGTAACTGAAAAAGCGACTATGGCGTCCGAACATAACGCTGTCGTATTTGAAGTTGCGATCGAAGCTAATAAACCACAAATTAAAGAAGCGGTGGAAACACTGTTTAATGTGAAGGTGAAAGCCGTAAATACAAGCATTACTAAAGGTAAAGTAAAGCGATTTCGTGGTATGTTAGGTAAGCGTAAAGACGTTAAGAAGGCATATGTAACTTTGGAAGAAGGTAACACTATCGATATTTCAACAGGGCTTTAAGTCAATTAATGATTAACAAAAGGGCCTTCACTTAAGTGAAGGCCCTTTTGCGTAAAATATATGCAAAAATATTCTCAAAATAACTAATAATAAGCTTTTTGAGTTGCTTACACATTATAATGATAAACCCGATTGGCTCCTATAGACGCCCCTGTGTTTATCTGATACTTGGCACAGATCACAAGTAGCCGGATTCGTTCCTAAGCTTGTTGATATTAAAATTATTAAAATACGCGGACCTACGGGGCCGCCTAACCTTTCAGGCCCCACATGGGTCTGAGCTAAAACGGAAGACAGAAAGAATGGCATTAAAGTCGTACAAACCAACGACGCCAGGCCAACGTGGGTTGGTTCTGATTGACCGTTCCGAGCTTTGGAAAGGTCGTCCAGTTAAAGCGCTCACTGAAGGTGTGCGTAAAAACGGCGGCCGGAACAATACCGGACGGATCACTATGCGTCGCAAAGGCGGTGGGGCTCGGCGCCTTTACCGTATAGTAGATTTCAGACGTAATAAGTTGGATATGCCAGCTGTTGTAGAACGTATCGAATATGATCCCAATAGAACTGCATTTATTGCACTTATTAAATATGAAGATGGTCATTTAGCATATATTTTGGCGCCTCAACGCCTTGCTATAGGTGACAAAGTTATATCTAGTGCAAAAGCTGATATTAAGCCAGGTAACGCTATGCCGTTTACAGGCTTACCAATCGGAACAATAATTCACAACATAGAATTAAAGCAGGGCAAAGGTGGCCAAATTGCACGTGCCGCTGGTACATATGCTCAGTTCGTTGGTCGTGATGGTGGCTATGCACAAATTCGCCTTTCCTCTGGAGAGCTGCGTTTAGTTCGTCAAGAATGTATGGCAACTGTTGGTGCTGTATCTAACCCTGACAACTCTAACCAAAACTTTGGTAAAGCTGGACGTAATCGTCACAAGGGTATTCGCCCGAGTGTTCGTGGTGTGGTTATGAACCCTGTTGATCACCCACATGGTGGTGGTGAAGGTCGTACATCAGGTGGTCGTCACCCGGTTACTCCTTGGGGTAAGCCCACTAAGGGTGCACGCACTCGTAACAAAAACAAAGCGTCAAGCAAGCTGATTATCCGCTCGCGCCACGCGAAGAAGAAGGGTCGTTAATCGATGTCTCGTTCAGTATGGAAAGGCCCTTTTGTCGATGCTTATGTGCTTAAAAAAGCCGAAGCAGCGCGCGAATCTGGCCGTCTAAATGATGTAATTAAAATCTGGTCTCGTCGTTCGACGATACTGCCACAATTTGTTGGTTTAACTTTTGGCGTTTATAATGGCCATAAGCATATACCAGTAAACGTATCAGAAGATATGATTGGCCAGAAATTTGGCGAATACAGCCCGACACGTACTTATTACGGTCACTCGGCTGATAAAAAAGCGAAACGGAAATAAGCCATGAGTAAGTCTAAAAACTCTCGTCGCGTTGCAGATAACGAAGCTATGGCCGTTAACAAAATGCTCCGCACAAGCCCACAGAAACTGAACCTTGTTGCGCAAATGATTCGCAATAAACCAGTTGAAAGAGCTTTGGCTGATTTAACATTTTCTAAAAAGCGTATCTCTGCTGATGTGAAGAAAACTTTGCAATCTGCCATTGCTAACGCTGAAAATAATCATGGCTTAGATGTTGACGATCTTATCGTAGCAGAAGCCTACGTTGGTAAAAATCTAACTATGAAGCGCGGTCGTCCAAGGGCGCGTGGTCGTTACGGCAAGATCCTGAAGCCATTTGCTCAGTTAACTATTCTTGTCCGTGTACCTGCCGCAACAGAGGAGCAAGCATAATGGGTCAAAAAATTAATCCAATTGGCTTTCGTTTGCAAGTCAACCGTACATGGGACAGTCGTTGGTACGCAGAAGGCGAAAAATATGGTAACCTATTACTAGAAGATTTAAAAATTCGCGAATTTGTGAAAAAAGAATGTGTTCTAGCTGGTGTTGCTCGTGTGATTGTTGAGCGACCACATAAAAAGTGCCGTGTGACAATTCACTCTGCGCGTCCTGGAGTTATCATTGGTAAAAAAGGTGCTGACATTGAAACATTGCGAAAGAAATTAGCAGCGTTTACAGACAGTGAATTACATCTAAATATCGTTGAAGTCCGTAAGCCAGAAATGGATGCGCAGTTAGTTGCTGAGTCGGTTGCTCAACAATTAGAACGCCGCGTTTCCTTCCGTCGTGCAATGAAACGCGCTGTTCAAAATGCCATGCGTATGGGTGCTTTAGGTATCCGTATTAACGTTGCTGGACGTTTGGGTGGGGCTGAAATTGCTCGGACTGAATGGTACCGTGAAGGTCGCGTTCCGTTGCATACATTGCGTGCTGACATAGACTATGCACGTGCTGAAGGCATGACTGCATATGGTATAATTGGTATCAAGGTGTGGATTTTCAAAGGTGAGATCATGGAACATGATCCAGCAGCCCGCGATCGTCGTATTGAAGAAATGCAAAACAGCGGTGGGCCACGCCCGCAAGGCGGCAATCGCCCGCCACGCCGTTAATATAGGGGAGCTATACAATGCTTTCACCAAAGCGCACTAAATTCCGCAAAATGTTCAAAGGCCGTATTAAAGGTCTAGCAAAAGGTGGTTCAGATTTGAACTTCGGGTCATTCGGTTTGAAGGCTACACAGCCTGAGCGTGTAACTGCACGCCAAATTGAAGCTGCTCGTCGTGCAATGACACGCCATATGAAACGTCAAGGACGTGTCTGGATACGTATTTTTCCAGATGTCCCAGTTACTAATAAGCCCACGGAAGTACGTATGGGTAAAGGTAAGGGTTCTGTTGAATATTGGGCATGTAAGGTCAAACCTGGCCGTGTAATGTTTGAAATTGATGGTGTTTCAGAAGCTGTTGCTGTTGAAGCTCTACGTCTTGCAGCAATGAAGCTACCTGTAAAAACTCGCGTAGTGCAACGCGAAGATTGGTAATACATATTGGTTGTATAGCCATTATTGATTTGATCAAATCAATGTAAATCATTGAAATATTTATAATGTGTAAAACCCCTTCCAAAAATTTGGTGGGGGTATTTTTTAGATACAATATCATTATATAAAAAGACTATGATTTAAGTTTGTCTAAGGCATTTATTGAACTGTAGTTGTTTATAATGATTTTTGATTATTTTGATATTACAAAATAAAAGTATCTAGAATTTATGTTCCGCTTACGATATGAGATAAAAATGTCAAATATTTCTACTTTTTTTGTTACACGCGTATATCGCGCCTCTTTAAATGAGGTTGAAGCTTTAATTGATGTGGATGAGTTGGAGAAGACCTGCTACTCTATTTCAAATGATGATGAGGCTGGACAAACTTGGTGCGAAGAAAATGATTTTCCTGGCTATACTAGCTACGCTTCATTAGACGATCTTCCTTGGCGGTTTCCAATTTTTAAAAGTTTAGTTGAAGCTTTAAATATACACATTAATATTTTTGCTGAGGATGCACAGTTTGACCTAGGTGACAGATCATTAACCTTAAATAGTCTATGGATTAATGTACTGCCGGAAGGGGGGATGCATTCTAGCCATATTCACCCTCAATCAGTAATCAGTGGAACCATGTATGTTTCTATGCCTGCTGGTGCTAGTGCAATAAAATTTGAAGACCCACGTTTGCCCATGATGATGGCATCACCCCCACGGTTACCAAATGTGCAGACAGAACTACGTACGTTTAATTACATACAGCCAAATATTGGTGATGTATTACTATGGGAAAGCTGGTTGCGCCATGAAGTGCCCATGAACTTATCTGAAAGTGAGCGAATTAGTGTAAGTTTTAATTATGGATGGGATTAGATTAAATATACTGTTCGGGTTGAGTCAATGAAGAATGTATAGCTTTTAAATCTTTGCAAATTAAGCCTTTGCTCTTGCCAGAGAGTAGAATCCCCTCTAAAGCAAGATTTCTAATGTACTCCATCGGATTCGGGGTGACCTAAGTGTGTTGAAGTTGCATACAAAGTTGGGCCTTCCGGTGATGTTGAAAGGAAATGGCAATGAACGCCAATGAACTACGCGATAAAACACCTGACGAGCTTCGAAAAGATCTTGTAATGCTTAAAAAAGAGCAATTTAATTTACGCTTTCAAAAAGCTACTGGGCAAGTAGAATCTACTGTTCGAATGAAGGCTGCACGTCGTGAAGCCGCTCGTGTTTTGACAATCTTGAACGAAAAGGCCGCTTCTGCGGCCGCTGAGTAGGAGCCTTACTATGCCAAAGCGTATTTTAACCGGCACTGTAACAGGTGACCAAAATGAACAGACAATTACGGTATCTGTACAACGTAGCTTTCAGCACCCTGTGATGAAAAAGATTATCCGTAAGTCAAAGACTTATCGTGCACATGACGCACAAAACCAATTCAAAATCGGTGATAAAGTACGCATTGAAGAATGTGCGCCGATCTCGAAGACTAAACGCTGGACAGTTCTTACTAGCTGATCAGTTTAACGAAACCCTGGGGCCGAATTTGCATGGTCCCCAAAGGTCGGAGGAAACCCAATGATCCAGATGCAAACTAATCTGGATGTAGCTGATAACAGCGGCGCTCGCCGTGTTCAGTGCATCAAGGTGTTAGGTGGCTCTAAGCGGAAGTATGCTTCTGTTGGAGACATTATTGTCGTTTCTGTGAAAGAAGCCATTCCACGCGGTCGCGTGAAAAAAGGTGACGTTCGCAAAGCGGTGGTAGTACGTACAGCCAAAGAAGTTCGTCGTGATGATGGCACAGCAATACGTTTCGACGGTAATGCTGCTGTTATTCTTAACAATAATAACGAACCAATTGGTACTCGTATTTTTGGCCCAGTCGTACGTGAGTTGCGTGCAAAGAACTTTATGAAAATTGTGTCTTTGGCACCGGAGGTTCTGTAATGGCTGCTAAATTGAAAAAGGGTGATAAAATCACCGTTCTTTCTGGTAAGGACAAAGGTAAAGAGGGTGAAATCACTTCTGTTAACCCGTCTACTGGTAAAGCTATTGTATCGGGTGTGAATGTAGCAGTTCGTCATACTAAACAATCCCAAACGTCTCAAGGTGGTCGCGTTTCTGTGGAAATGCCAATCCAATTGTCAAACTTGGCCTTGATTGATCCAAAAGAAGGTGGCGCAACTCGTGTTGGTTTCAAAATGGAAGGCGACAAAAAAGTTCGTTTTGCAAAAAAATCAGGAGCTTTGATCGATGGCTGATTATACTCCACGCCTTAAGGCGAGTTACAAAGATGTTGTTCGTCCTGCGATGAAAGAAGAATTCGCATATAAGAATGATATGATGATCCCAAAGATCACTAAGATCACCCTAAACATGGGTATTGGTGAAACAGTAAACGATTCTAAAAAGATTCGTTCTGCAGTTGCTGATATGGCGTCTATTGCTGGCCAACAGCCAATTATTACGAAAGCAAAGAAATCTATTGCTGGTTTCCGTGTTCGTGAAGAGATGCCTTTGGGTTGTAAAGTCACATTGCGTGGCGATCAAATGTACGACTTCCTTGATCGGTTGATCACGGTTGCAATGCCTCGCATCCGTGACTTTCGCGGCATCTCGGCAAAAAGCTTTGACGGAAATGGCAACTATGCCATGGGTTTAAAAGAGCATATCGTATTCCCAGAAATCGATTATGATAAAATCGATGAAATGTGGGGCATGGACATCGCTATCAGCACAAACGCGAAAACAGATGCTGAAGCATTGAGCTTGTTGAAGAATTTCAACATGCCTTTCACCAGTTGATCGCGAAGGAGAAAACTTATGGCTAAATCTGCAATGGTTCAACGTCAACTCAAGCGCGAAAAGCTTGTTGTTAAGTATGCTGCAAAGCGTGCTGCGTTGAAAGAAATCGCAAACAATCAAGATCTACCAATGGAAGAGCGTTTTAAAGCGCGTCTTAAATTGGCAGAGCTTCCACGTAATTCTTCAGCTACTCGCTTGCACAACCGTTGCCAAGTGACTGGCCGTCCGAGGGGTTATTACCGTAAACTGAAAATGTCTCGTATCGCGTTGCGCCAATTGGCGTCTGACGGCCAGATACCTGGCATGGTCAAATCGAGCTGGTAAGGAGTAGCAATTATGAACGATCCTATCGGTGATATGCTCACTCGTATTCGCAACGCACACATGCGTGGCAAATCTACAGTGAAAACACCTGCTTCTAAACTACGTGGTTGGGTACTCGACGTTCTAGCGAACGAGGGTTATATCCGTGGTTATGAAGGTGCAACTTCAGACGCTGGTCATCCAGAGCTAGATATTTCTTTGAAATATTTTGATGGTGAGCCAGTAATAAAAGAACTTAAACGTGTGTCAAAACCAGGTCGTCGTGTTTACATGGCTTGCTCTGACATTCCAGCAGTTCGTCAAGGTCTGGGAATTTCAATCGTATCTACACCGCAAGGTGTGATGTCAGATGCTCAAGCGCGCGCAGCCAACGTTGGCGGCGAAGTCTTGTGCACAGTATTCTAGGGAGCGGATATGTCTCGTATTGGTAAAAAGCCAGTCAGCCTTCCCAGTGGCGTAACAGCCACTGTCTCTGGTCAGACTGTAGAAATCAAAGGCCCAAAAGGTGTTCGCACCTTTAAAGCTACTGATGACGTAACTCTCGCAGTTGAAGATAGCGCCGTGTCAGTGACACCGCGTGGTTCATCTAAGCGTGCGCGTCAACAATGGGGTATGTCTCGAACACAAATCGCTAATTGCGTAACTGGTGTAACAGATGGCTTCAAAAAAGAGCTGGAAATCAACGGTGTTGGTTACCGTGCCACAATGCAGGGCGTAGTCCTGAAGTTGGCACTAGGCTATTCGCATGACGTGTTGTTTGATGTGCCTGCTGGTATTATCGTAACAGCGCCGAAGCCAACTGAAATTATCGTAGAAGGAATTGATCAACAACAAGTTGGTGAAGTTGCTGCGAAAATTCGTGAGTGGCGTAAGCCTGAGCCTTACAAAGGCAAGGGCATCAAATATAAAGACGAGTATATCTTCCGTAAAGAAGGTAAGTCTAAGTAGGAGCGTGTAAAATGGCACAAACTAGAAGAACATTGTTCCTCAAGCGTCGTATGCGCAACCGGAACAAAATTAAGAAAATGGCTAATGGTCGTACGCGTCTATGCGTTCACCGTTCGTCAAAAAATATCAGCGTCCAATTGATTGATGATGTAAATGGTGTAACAATAGCCTCCGCTTCTTCACTTGAAAAAGTATTGGGTGTTATTGGTAAAAATAATGTTGAAGCATCAGCCAAAGTTGGGACTGCAATAGCAGAACGTGCAAAAAAAGCTGGTGTTGAAATCTGCTATTTTGATCGTGGGGGTTTTATATTCCACGGCAAAGTTAAAGCATTGGCTGATGCAGCTCGCGAAGGTGGTCTGCAATTCTAAAACTGTAGGTGGGCTTTGGCCCACCTCGATAATCCGGGGGCACTGCTCACTTGGATTGGTATTATTAGGGCTTTGCCCATATTCAGGAGGCCAGTATGGCTAGAGAAGATAATCGTCGTGGTCGTGACCGCGATGAAACACCAGAATTTCAAGACCGTTTAGTCGCCATTAACCGTGTTTCAAAGACAGTAAAAGGCGGTAAGCGCTTTGGTTTTGCAGCACTTGTTGTAGTGGGTGACCAAAAAGGTCGCGTTGGATATGGTAAAGGTAAAGCTAAAGAAGTACCTGAAGCAATCCGCAAAGCAACTGAACAGGCAAAGCGTCAAATAATTCGAGTTCCATTACGAGAGGGTCGCACCTTGCACCATGATGTAAATGGTCGTCACGGTGCAGGTAAAGTTGTCATGCGTACAGCGCCACAAGGTACAGGTATCATTGCCGGTGGTCCAATGCGTGCTGTTTTTGAAATGTTAGGCGTTCAAGACGTTGTTTCGAAATCAATTGGTTCTCAGAACCCATATAACATGATCCGTGCGACAATGGATGGTCTTTCAAAAGAAGCTTCACCACGTTCTGTTGCACAGCGTCGTGGCAAGAAGGTTTCTGACATCCTTCCAAAAGAAGAGGCTTAAATTATGGCTAAAACAATCGTTGTAAAACAAATTGGTTCGCCGATTCGCCGCCCAAATGACCAGCGTCAAACATTAATAGGTCTTGGGCTAAACAAGATGCACAAAACTCGTGAGCTTGAAGATACTCCTTCAGTACGTGGTATGGTTCGTAAGGTTGCGCACATGGTAGAAATTATAGAAGAAAAAGGTTAACTTTCCCATTTTCTTATAAAGATTTAACGTCTCGTATTCATTTGCGGGACTTTTTTTTATTAATGCTCTATTTTGCAATATCATGCGTTGAGGCTATTAGCAAAAATTGTTATTGGGTATAATAGTAAATTATGAGCTACAACATGATCCGCCATATCGTTTTTTTTAATGCTATAAACCCAAAAGATGAGATAACCATTTTTAATGGGCTCTTATTGTTATCAAAAATCCCACACGCGTCTACATTTGAGGTTGGGCGTAATTTAAAGACGGATCGAATTAGTAAAGAGGGCCCTGATTTTGTAGTTTATGCAGAATTTGTTAACCAAACTGCTCTGGATGCTTACAAATCACATCCACTTTATGCAGAATCAATCTCTATCGTGCGTCCGTTACGTGATATGCGCATTGCAGCAGATTTTCTAAGTGAAAGTTAAGAACTCTGCATTTTATCAAATTTCTCTAGTGAAATAAAATTTATGTGTGTTGTCTTATATTTTTAGTAGTATATTTTATTATTTTTTTTGGAACAAGACACACAACAGCGTCTTGTAATGCGCTAATCTTGGAGCTATACGCTCAGAGTGATTACTAAGATCACAGAATCAAACGCCGTGTTTGCCCTTTATCGCTAATCGGGGGTAGTTCCGGCCAAAGGAGATAGCGATATGAAACTGAATCAACTTTCAGATAACCCAGGCGCAACTAAACGTCGGAAGCGCATTGGCCGTGGACCAGGTTCAGGTACCGGTAAAATGGGTGGCCGTGGCATCAAGGGGCAAAAATCCCGTTCAGGTGTTTCAATAAACGGCTATGAAGGCGGTCAAATGCCTTTGTACATGCGTTTACCCAAACGTGGGTTTAACAACATCAATGCTAAAACACACGCAGTAGTGAATCTTGGTTTGATCCAAAAATTTATTGATGCGAAAAAAATAGACGCAAAAAAACCAATCACTGAGCAGTCTTTGGTTGAAAGTGGCTTAGTTCGTCGCATTAAAGATGGTGTACGTATACTGGCAAAGGGTGAACTTACGTCTAAGCTTGATATTACAGTAACAGGCGCATCTTTATCGGCAGTTGAGGCTGTTGAAAAGCTTGGTGGCACATTTAATGTAACAAAGGCGCCAAAATTAGCTGAATAAGGGTTGTGAGTCGAGTTAACTCGGCCTAAAAATACTACAGTTTTTAGCGCCGCGGTCTGGAAATAGATTTCGCGGCGTTCTCATTGAAAAGGGTTTTGATCATGGCATCAGCAGCTGAACAAATGGCAGCAAATATTTCTTGGGGCGCTTTTGGTAAAGCCAAGGAGCTTCAAAGTCGTATACTTTTTGCTTTGGGTATGCTGATTGTATATCGCCTAGGCACATTTATTCCCGTACCGGGTATTGATGCAGTGGCATTGAAAACATTTGTTGAATCTGCCCAGCAAGGTATTGGTGGTATATTAAATATGTTTACCGGTGGGGCTGTAAGCCGTATGGCCATATTTGCACTGGGTATCATGCCATACATTTCAGCTTCCATCATCGTTCAGTTATTAACTGCAATGGTGCCTGCTTTGGAACAGCTTAAAAAAGAAGGTGACCAAGGGCGTAAAAAAATTAATCAGTATACACGTTATGGTACTGTGGCATTAGCTATTTTTCAAGCATATGGCCTATCGGCCGGTCTGCAAGCCGGTGATCTAGCCACAAATCCTGGTTTTCTAACATTCCAATTGCCGTGTATAATTACTTTAGTTGGCGGTACCATGTTCCTTATGTGGATAGGTGAGCAGATCACAGCACGTGGCATTGGTAATGGTATATCATTAATTATTTTTACGGGTATTGTTGCAGAATTACCTGCTGCTCTAGCACAGTTTTTTGTTCAAGGTCGCCAAGGAACAATTTCACCTGCTGTAATTTTGGCTGTTATGTTAATGGTTGTTGGTGTGATAGCATTTGTTGTCTTCATGGAGCGGGCATTAAGAAAAGTACATATCCAATATCCTAAACGTCAAGTTGGTATGAAGGTTTATGGTGGTGAAAGTAGCCACCTACCGATAAAATTAAATCCAGCTGGTGTTATCCCTCCTATTTTTGCTTCTGCCCTATTACTGTTACCAACAACTGTTGCAACGTTTTCTAGCACGCAAACATCTGGATTTATGAACACTTTGTTAGCTTGGTTTGGGCCTGGCCAACCGCTCTACCTTATCTTTTTTGTACTAATGATTGTTTTCTTCAGCTATTTTTATACAGCTAACGTATCATTCAAAACGGATGAAGTCGCTGATAATTTAAAAAAGCAAAATGGATTTGTACCTGGCATACGCCCTGGTAAAAATACAGAAGCTTATTTGGATTATGTTGTCGCTCGTATTCTTGTTTTGGGCTCAGCCTATTTGGTTGCAGTTTGTTTATTACCTGAAATTTTACGTTCACAATTTGCAATTCCGTTTTACTTCGGTGGAACAAGCTTATTAATCGTCGTATCTGTGACAATGGATACTATTCAACAAGTTCAATCACATCTGTTAGCGCATCAGTATGAAGGTTTGATTGAACGCTCTAAATTGACTGGCAAAAACCGCGCTAAGGCGCGTAAGCGAAAGACGCGTCGCTAATTAGGAGAGATCACATGAATATCATTTTAATTGGCCCGCCTGGAGCTGGTAAAGGTACTCAGGCTGCAACACTAGTTAAAAAATATAACATGGTGCAATTATCTACTGGGGATATGTTACGTGCTGCTCGTACTTCTGGCACTGATATGGGAAATACGGTCTCAGGGGTCATGGATCGCGGTGAACTTGTTACAGATGAGATTGTAATTGGTTTAATTGAAGAACAGTTAAAGGCTGGTGATGGTAGTGGTGGTTTCATTTTTGATGGGTTCCCACGTACATTGGCCCAAGCTGATGCATTAAACGAATTGTTAAGTAAGGTTGATCAAAAGTTAGATACAGTTATACAAATGACTGTTGATGATAAGGTTCTGGTTAATCGTATTACTGGGCGTTTTACATGTGGTAGTTGTGGTGAGGGCTATCATGAAGAGTTCAAAAAGCCTGCAACTCATGATAAATGTGATAAATGTGGTGCTGTTGGTGCCTTTAAAAAGCGTGCAGATGATAACGAAGACTCATTAAAGACGCGGTTAATGGCATATTATAAAGAAACATCACCGCTCATCGGATATTATTATGCTAAAGGTCAGTTGCAACAGGTTAATGGTTTAAATAGCATCCATAGCGTTGGATTAGATATTTCAAAAGTAATGGCTGGAGTAAGCTAGGACTTAATATCATGAATAATTATTATTTTTATCATACTACTTAATTGTGTATAATTTAACTTATTTAGCAAATAATTCTGGGCATATCTACTTGACGCCTAATCCTTTTTCGCCTAATGGACAGCCTTCTGATCCTAAACTTTTGGGTTGAGTTGAAATTCAGCGATTCGCAAAACTTTCTTCGAAGATCAGAGATTATTGGAGACCAGCAAAATACTGCTGAGCTTCGTTGTGAAAATAGGTTCTGGAAAGACGGAACCGCAACTGTAAGGATAAATATATTGGCACGTATTGCTGGCGTTAACTTGCCGACCCATAAGCGGGTCCCAATCGCTTTAACATACATCACAGGCATAGGCCCTACTTCTGCAGGTAAGATTTGCGAAGGTACAAAAATTGATGTTACCCGCCGTATCAACGAGTTGTCTGATGCTGAAGTGTTGTCCATCCGTGAATACATCGACGCTAACTTCGAGGTTGAAGGTGACTTACGCCGTGAAGTTTCTATGAACATCAAACGTTTGATGGATTTGGGTTGCTATCGCGGCCTGCGTCATCGCCGCGGTTTGCCTGTTCGTGGTCAACGCACTAGTACTAACGCTCGCACTCGCAAAGGCCCTGCAAAGGCCATTGCTGGTAAGAAGAAATAGGGGAGTTCTAATCAATGGCACGTGAAATTCGTACAAAGAAAAAAGAACGCAAAAACATCACAGCTGGTGTTGCGCACATTAACTCTTCTTTTAACAACACAAAAATTCTAATCGCAGACGCACAAGGGAATGCTATTGCATGGTCTTCTGCTGGTACGATGGGTTTTAAAGGTTCTCGTAAGTCAACACCATATGCTGCTCAGATGGCTGCAGAAGATGCTGGAAAAAAAGCGCAAGAGCATGGTGTTAAAACTTTAGAAGTTGAAGTTCAAGGACCTGGTTCTGGTCGGGAAAGCGCATTGCGTGCTTTGGCTGCAATCGGTCTGAATGTGACATCTATCCGTGATGTGACACCTATGGCACACAACGGTTGTCGCCCTCCAAAGCGTCGCCGCGTTTAATCTTTACAGGCAAGCCCTTGGGCTTGCCTTACTATCATTTTAACCTCGAGCGTTCGCTAGGCCGGATTCATCCCAGCGAACAAGAATGGAGGCCCACATGATCCATAAAAATTGGCAAGAGCTAATAAAGCCGACCCAACTAGACATTAAACCGGGCGCTGACCCATTGCGTATGGCAACTATTGTTGCTGAACCTTTGGAACGTGGCTTTGGTTTGACATTAGGCAATGCTTTGCGTCGCGTTTTGTTATCGTCTTTACAGGGTGCAGCAATTACGTCTGTTCAAATTGATAATGTTCTACATGAATTCTCTTCTGTTGCAGGTGTGCGTGAAGACGTAACTGATATGGTTTTGAATCTAAAAGGCGTTGCGATTTCAATGGAAGTTGAAGGCCCAAAGCGGGTATCAATTTCAGCAAAAGGCCCTTCAGTGGTTACTGCTGGTGACATTGCTGAAACTGCTGGTATTGAAGTCTTAAATAAAGATCACATCATCTGTCATTTAGACGATGGTGCATCTTTGTTTATGGAGCTGACTGTAGATACAGGAAAAGGTTACGTTGCAGCTGACCAAAACCGGCCAGAAGACGCACCAATTGGATTGATACCAATTGACGCCTTATATTCGCCTGTTTTGAAAGTATCCTACAACGTTCAGCCAACACGTGAAGGTCAGGTTCTAGACTATGACCAATTGACAATGAAGATTGAAACAGATGGTTCTGTTTCTGCAGAAGATGCAATAGCTTTTGCTGCACGTATCTTACAAGATCAATTAGCAACTTTTGTTAACTTTAACGAACCAGAAGCTGCGCAACGTCAAGATGAAGAAGATGATTTAGAATTCAATCCACTTCTATTGAAGAAAGTGGACGAATTAGAATTATCAGTGCGATCTGCTAATTGCCTGAAAAACGACAATATTGTTTATATTGGTGATTTGATTCAGAAGACAGAAGCAGAAATGTTGCGAACGCCAAACTTTGGCCGTAAATCTTTGAATGAAATCAAAGAAGTTCTTACTGTTATGGGACTGCACCTTGGCATGGACATTGTAGACTGGCCGCCAGAGAATATCGAAGAACTCGCAAAGAAGTTTGAAGATCAATTCTAAAAATTCAGGTACTCCCCTAAGGGGAGTACCTATTAAATGCCCACAATAGTGGGGAACTGGATTAGTTTTCAATTCTGAGAACCTTTCTCGGGCAATTCCGCCCCAAGGAGTGTGAGACCCAACGCAGGCTCACCAGACAAAGTAAAATTAAATAAGGGATAATACATTATGCGCCACGCAAAAGGTTACCGCCGCCTAAATCGGACACACGAACACCGCAAAGCTTTATTCGCAAACATGGCTGGATCATTGATTGAGCATGAACAAATAAAAACAACACTGCCTAAAGCAAAAGAACTCCGCCCAATCATGGAAAAGATGATTACTTTGGCGAAACGTGGTGATCTGCACGCACGCCGTCAAGCGGCCTCTAAATTAAAGCAAGAGCAATACGTTGCTAAATTGTTTGAAATACTGGGCCCACGATACAAAGATCGTCAAGGTGGATATGTTCGCGTATTAAAGGCTGGATTTCGTTACGGTGACATGGCTCCAATGGCTATTATTGAATTTGTTGACCGTGACGTAAATGCAAAAGGCGCAGGCGATAAGGCACGCATTGAAGCAGAAGAAGCCTCTGAAGCTTAATTTTACTTTTTTTGACATTATTAAAAGCGAGCTTATTGGCTCGCTTTTTTATTTTAAATTGAATACTTATTATAACTAATAAATTATTAATTCTCGATATGAATCTATGGTTAAACTCTATAAGATAAATTTATGGCAGACCTATTTGATTTAAGCTCTAATGCATTACCACATGAGGCTAAACGTCCTCTTGCAGATAGATGTCGCCCTGTAAAACTAACTGATATAATAGGACAACAGAAACTTGTTGGACCAAGTGGTTCTCTGTCAACGATGCTGTTAACTGGAAACTTATCGTCAATTATTTTTTGGGGCCCACCTGGCGTAGGTAAAACAACTGTAGCCCGTTTACTTGCAAATGAAACTGATATGTACTTTGTACAAATCAGTGCAATTTATTCAGGTGTAGCAGATTTAAAAAAACAATTTGAAGCTGCACAAATTCGCCGAAGGAATGGTGTAGGTACGTTATTATTTGTTGATGAAATTCATAGATTTAATAAGTCACAACAAGATGGTTTTTTACCATTTATGGAAGATGGTACAATCGTGTTAGTTGGCGCAACCACTGAAAATCCTTCTTTTGAGCTAAATCCAGCCTTGATGTCAAGATCCCAAGTGATGGTTTTAGATCGATTATCTTTAACTGATTTAGAATTGATTGGGCAGCGCGCCGAGAAGGAAATGGGAAAAGGATTACCGCTGAATGGTGAGGCACGCGAAGCATTGCTTGAAATGGCTGATGGTGATGGACGAAGCCTTTTAAACTTGGCTGAACAAGCTTTTGGATGGGGGGATGGCGTACTAAATGTAGATCAATTGGGTGAACGTTTATCTAAGCGTGCAGCTCATTATGATAAGGGGGGGGATGCACATTACAACCTTATTTCTGCGTTACATAAGTCTGTGCGTGGATCTGACCCTGATGCTGCTTTGTATTGGTTTGCAAGAATGCTTGAGGGCGGTGAAGATCCTAGATACTTGGCAAGACGTTTAACTCGAATGGCTATTGAAGATGTTGGCTTAGCTGATCCTCAAGCTCAAAATATTTGCTTGCAATCCTGGCAAACTTATGAGCGATTAGGATCACCTGAGGGGGAGTTGGCTCTTGCCCAAGCTTTGTTATATTTAGCTTTAGCACCAAAATCAAACGCAGCATATGCAGCTTATAAAAATGCACGAGTGTCGGCAAAACGCACTGGATCTAATTCGCCTCCAAAACATATTTTGAATGCGCCTACTAAGTTTATGAAGGATCAAGGTTATGGGGATGGGTATGCCTATGATCATGATCAAGAAGATGGGTTTTCCGGGCAGAACTATTTTCCTGATAATATGTCCCGCGGCGTATATTATTTGCCAGTAGAGCGTGGCGAAGAACGTGAACTAAAAAAACGTTTAGATTTCTTTGCTAAGCTTCGGGGTAAGAAAAATAAATCGACAAATTGACTTTAAAGTGGTTTAGGGCGGTATGACCTATATTTTAATAGCATTAGGTGGTGCCTTAGGCGCTGTCACTAGATACCTGATAATGTTGTCCATAGCTTTCCCGGTTGGGACGCTAATGGTTAACATATTTGGATCGTTTTTGATGGGGCTTGTCTTTATTTGGTTTTCAACCCGAATGACGGGGCAGTGGCCTTTATTTTTAATGACAGGATTTTTAGGCAGTTTTACAACTTTGAGCGCGTTTTCTTTAGATGTTGTTCGCCTGTTTGAAGCTGAAAAATATATTTACGTTGGTGGCTATGTTCTTGCGACTTTCGTACTCTCTATACTGGCGATTTTCGCAGGTATGTTTTTGATGAAAGCAGTGATCGCATGAACGGTGTAAAAATGATAATAGTAGATGCAGATGGTCAGGACCAGCGTTTGGACCGATTTCTACGTCGTACCTTTCCAGATTTGGGGCAGGGACGTATTGAAAAAATGTGTCGTAAAGGCGAATGTCGTGTAGATGGTGGGCGTGTTAAGGCATCAACTCGTTTAGTGCCTGGTCAAACTGTACGTATTCCTCCTCTACCAGATACATCTGATATGCCGCGAGATACTGCTACTGCCAAAATTACCAAGGCTGACGCAGAAATGATTCGTGGTGCTGTTCTATATAAAGATGACTATATTATTGCAATTAATAAACCTGCTGGCTTAGCTGTACAGGGTGGATCAGGACAACTTCGCCATGTGGATGGTTTGAGCGCTGCGCTAAAATTTGATTTAGAAAGTAAACCAAAATTGGTACATCGTTTAGATAAAGATACATCAGGTGTGCTATTGTTGGCACGAACTGGCCTTGCAGCAGCAGGTTTAACAAAAGCTTTTCAATCACGTGAAACACGCAAAATTTATTGGGCCGCAATCGCGGGTTGCCCACAGCCTAAATTAGGTACTATTAAATATGGATTAGTTAAAGCAGGTGGCCATGGTCCAAATGGTGGTGGTGAGAAGATGCACTGTATACATCCAAGTGAAGTTGCTGGGACTAAGGACGCAAAACATGCCACTACAGATTATACAGTATTAGAAGATGTAGGTAAGCGAGCGTCTTGGGTTGCTTTAGTCCCAATTACTGGGCGCACACATCAATTGCGCGCGCATATGGCAGAGCTTGGCAACCCAATTGTTGGTGATGGCAAGTATGGTACTAATTCGCAAACTAATGAAGGTGATGGGTGGGGCGCCCAGCTCGGTGGTGACATAAGTCGTAAAATGCATTTACATGCAAGATCTCTTACTTTCACTCATCCTATTACAAAAAAAGAAATTCACATTACAGCAGACATGCCAGAGCACATGGAGCGAACTTGGGCTACATTTGGCTGGGAGGTCAAGTATGCACCTGTTGATCCGTTTGAGGCTTACAAGTGACACCAAGCTTAAAAAAACGATTTTGGAAAAAAGCAACTGTTGTTGAAGTATTAGGGGGATATGGAATTGAATTAGATGGGCAGCGCGTGCAAACTCCATCCAAATTGCCTCTTATTGTTGTGTTTCGTGTTATTGCTGATGCCATTGCGTCTGAGTGGATGGCACAAGTAGATTTAGTAAATCCTTCAGCTATGCCTGCAACTCGGATGGCTAACTCAGTTATTGATAAAGTTATTGTAAATCAAGATGCCATTGTAGAGATGTTATCAGAGTACTCTGGTAGTGACTTATTATGCTATCGTGCAATAAGCCCACAAAGTTTAATTGATGCGCAAGGCATTGTTTGGAATCCTTTGCTCGATTGGTCAGCAAAAAAAATGCTAGCACCAATGAATGTGACATCTGGCGTTATGTACATAGAACAGCCAGCTACAAGTATTGATGTATATCGATCTAAGCTGAAAGAAATGAATCCATATCAACTGGCTGGGGTCCATGATCTAATTACAATTAGTGGTTCTGTAATAATTCCTATGGCTTTAATTTCGAATCACTTAAGTATTGATCAGGCTTGGATTGCATCTTCAGTTGATGAAATTTGGCAGGAGAAACAGTGGGGACCGGATGCTGAAGCAAAGGAAGCGCGTGGGAAGAAACGTTTAGACTTTGAGTTTGCTTTCAACTTTTGGAAAAGTGCCTGCAAACCGATTTGATGCTCTAAAAGCCATAAATATAGGTCATAGTTAATTACGTAACGTTTAAAAAATGAGTATTATTGAGAGTAGATTGATATTTTTTGTAAATATTTAGAAAGATTTTTAAAAATTAAAATAGATTATTTTTAATAATTTAATGTAATTTCTGGTGTCTGTGGTTGTAAAGGTAACTCTATGTTACCTAATTATGTATCGTAAGGCTATTCTTACTAACTAAATATAGATTATGGTTGACGATGTACGGGCGTTTGCCGCACACTTACTTAGGTTTTGAGGTTTGCCTCGATACTTTTAAAATAGGCCTTTAGGGGCTCTAAAAACGCTCTATACTTAATTAGGGCACAGAGGATGAGGAACAAGATGAAAAAATCTGCTTTTTTAGGCACATTAGCTGCCGCAACATTCGCGGCTGGTTTTGCTGCTGCTGGTACACTTGACGATGTCAAAGCTGCTGGCGAACTAAAGTGTGGCGTATCAACTGGCTTAGCTGGTTTCGCATTGGCTGACGCAAATGGCGTTTGGGATGGTTTCGATGTAGCTGTATGTCGTGCAGTTGCTGCTGCTGTTTTAGGCGATGGCTCTAAAGTTAAATTCGTGCCAACAACTGGTAAAACTCGTTTTACAGCTTTGGCATCTGGCGAAATTGATATGTTGGCACGTAACACAACATGGACATTCAGCCGTGACGTAGATCTTAAGTTTGAATTTGCTGGTGTTAACTACTATGACGGCCAAGGCTTCATGGCACCAAAAGCGTTGGGTGTTAGCTCAGCTAAAGAATTAGATGGCGCGACTGTATGTATCCAAACTGGTACAACTACTGAGCTGAACTTGGCAGACTTTTTCCGTGCAAACGGTATTAGTTATGATCCAGTGCCAATCGAAACTAATTCAGAAGCACAAGCTCAATATTTAGCTGGTGCATGTGACGTTTACACAACAGACGCATCAGGATTAGCATCTACACGTGCTACATTTGAGTCACCTGATGACCACATGGTTTTACCAGAAATCGTATCCAAAGAACCATTAGGTCCACTTGTTCGTCATGGTGACAACAATTGGGGCGATATTGTTCGTTGGACTTTGAATGCTTTGATTACAGCTGAAGAGCTGGGTGTAACATCTGCAAACGTTGCTCAACATAGCTCAGAAGCAGGAAAAAACCCAGAAGTTAACCGTCTGTTAGGTACAGAAGGTGATTTGGGCGGCATGCTAGGTTTAGATAAAGCATGGGCATCAAGAGCGATTGCTGTAAATGGTAACTACGGCGAAATCTTTGAGAAAAATATTGGTGTGAACACTCCAATTGGTATTGCTCGCGGATTAAATGCTTCATGGACTGAAGGTGGATTAATCTACTCTGCACCTTTCCGTTAATCGTTGATATTTGGGCGCTGCTAAAATAGTGGCGCCCATTCTTTATCTAAATTTTTTATCTAAAAATAATTGCATTTTGCCAGCCACTAGTGGGCAAAATGCAATTGCATTTAATCAGGGGACATTAAGCAATGACTGCAATCCCAGACCCAAGCAAAAAAGGGTTTAAGTTTAGCCAGCTGCTTTACGATACACGTTACAGATCAATGACGATTCAAATCATCGCTTTGTTTGGTATTTTATTATTTTTCGGATGGTTGATTAATAACACTGCATCGAATCTAGCGACCTTAGGCAAGCCTATTCAATTCAAATTTTTAGGTGAACCTGCAAGTTATGATATTAATCAACGGCTTTTAGATTACACATCTCGAGATACTCATCTCCGAGCCAGTCTAATTGGCTTACTCAATACGTTAATACTTGCATTTATGGGTTGTATAACAGCTACTGTTTTGGGTGTAGCTATTGGTGTAATGCGTTTATCTAAGAATTGGTTAGTGGCGCGTGTGATGACGCTCTATATTGAAACTTTCCGAAACATTCCTGTACTATTATGGATTATCATAGTGTTTTCAATAATGATTGAAACCATGCCAACCCCAAGTGCGTTTCGTTCTGGTGAGGCGAGTATGATGCTATATGATTCTATAGCCATCACTAATCGTGGTGTTTACGTACCTGAACCTTTGTTTAGCAGAAGTTTGGGTGACTGGAATTTATTTGGTACTTCTAGCCTACGGTTTGGTATCAGCTTAGATTTAGTAGTAATATTAATTATTTTGTTTGGTGGTATTTTTGCTTCAAGAAAAGTTAAAAAAAATGCTGATAAAATTCAAAATGAAACTGGTATGCGCCCAACAACATGGTGGAAAAGACTATCATTAATTATTTTCCCTGTTGCTATCATATTGTGGATCCTTGGACTTTACCTTGGGTATCCAGAACTAAAGGGTTTTAATTTTAAAGGTGGCACGTATATGCGTAATTCCTTAATCGCTCTTTGGGTTGCTTTGTCTTTATACACAGCAGCATTCATCGCTGAAAATGTACGTGCAGGTATTCAAGCTGTTTCTAAAGGGCAATCGGAAGCAGCTCATGCTTTGGGAATCTCATCCAGTCGCACAATGAGTTTAGTGATTTTGCCACAAGCATTGCGTATTATTATTCCACCATTAATTTCACAATATTTAAATCTTACTAAAAACTCTTCTTTAGCAATTGCGGTTGGGTATATGGATTTAACGGGTACATTAATGGGTATTACATTAAACCAAACAGGACGTGAGTTGGAGACTGTTCTGATGGGAATGGCTGTTTATCTGGCTATTTCATTAGCAATTTCTAGTGTGATGAATTGGTATAATAATTCTGTTAAATTGGTGGAGCGTTAATATGGTTGATCAATCGTTCGTAAGAACAGAAATTGTTCCAGAAAAACCAGCACCATTGTCACAAGCTGGTATTATTGGTTGGTTCAGAAAAAATATGTTCTCTGATATACCAAATACAATCCTAACTGGGGTAGTTTTATATATTATATTTATGGTTTTAGGCAATATACTTCCGTGGGTATTCTCACCCACATGGAACTCAGTTTCACTAACTGAATGTCGCAGTATCTTAGCTGAAATAGGCCGAGATGGCCACGGAAATGGTGGGGCTTGTTGGGGTGTTATTCGTGAACGCTGGCTACAATTAATGTTTGGCTTTTATCCATCTGAATTATATTGGCGACCTGTTTTGTCATTTCTATTACTTGGAGTTGCACTGGCGCCAGTCTTATTTGATGGGGTTTCACGTAAGATATTATTTTTCACAGCTGTTTATCCTTTCGTATGCTTTTGGTTAATCTGGGGAGGCTCTGTTTGGTTTCCTATATCAGTATTTATAGGCTTCATTATTAGCTATTTTGGATTTGTGATTGGAAATAAATCTGCTGGATCGTTGATTGGGGTACTAGCAGCCATAGCACTACCAATTATTTGGTGGTTTATTCTACTTAGCCCAATCAATTCAGTACTTAATTCCATTTTACCACTTGGATCAGAAGCAATTGAATCTGATAGATTAGGTGGTTTCATGTTGGCTATTTTGATTGGTGTTACAGGAATAGCATTATCACTGCCAATCGGAATACTATTAGCGCTTGGGCGCCAATCAGATCTTCCAATTTTGAAGGGTGTTTGTGTATGCTTTATTGAATTTATTAGGGGAGTTCCCTTGATAACATTACTGTTTGTTGCATCAACGCTCTTAAATGTTTTCTTACCACCAGGATCTAATTTTGATTTAATTTTACGAGTTATGATAATGGTTACTCTATTTGCATCTGCATATATGGCTGAAGTTATTAGGGGTGGGTTAGCAGCTTTACCAAAGGGGCAATATGAAGCTGCAGATAGTCTTGGTTTGGACTACTGGAAGGCTCAGCGCCTAATTATTCTGCCTCAAGCATTAAAAATATCGATCCCTGGCATTGTATCAACGTTTATTGGCTTATTTAAAGACACCACCTTAGTATCAATCATTGGTCTGTTGGATCCATTAGGACTATCCACAAATATTCGTGCTGATATGGCATGGAATGGTATTCTGTGGGAGCTTTATGGCTTCGTGGCCCTTATTTTCTTCATCTTCTGTTTTTCTATGTCGCGGTATTCAATGTATCTAGAGCGTAAGCTCGCGACGGGTCACTAATTAAAGGAGCGTCTGTTATGGCTAACGCAAAAAAGCAACTTGAAATCAGTGATGAGGTCGCAATCCAAATCACTAAAATGAATAAATGGTTCGGGTCGTTTCACGTATTGCGTGATATTGATCTAACCGTCCAGCGCGGTGAACGTATTGTTGTTGCAGGGCCCTCGGGATCTGGAAAGTCTACGCTAATAAGATGTATTAATGCATTAGAAGAACATCAAGAAGGCCTTATCACAGTTGATGGTACAATTTTATCATCTGACTTAAAAAATATTGATACTATACGATCAGAAGTTGGCATGTGTTTTCAACACTTCAATCTATTCCCGCATTTGACTATTTTAGAAAACTGCATGTTAGCTCCAATTTGGGTGCGGAAAGTACCTCAAAAAGAAGCACTGGAAACAGCAATGCACTTCCTTGAAAAAGTAAAAATTCCAGAGCAAGCTAATAAATATCCTGGTCAACTGTCTGGTGGGCAGCAGCAACGTGTGGCTATTGCACGTTCTTTGTGTATGAAGCCTCGTATAATGTTGTTTGATGAACCAACTTCTGCACTAGACCCTGAGATGATTAAAGAAGTTTTGGATACAATGGTTACATTAGCAGAAGACGGTATGACTATGATTGTTGTCACACACGAAATGGGTTTTGCTCGTGAAGTTGCAAATCGTGTAATTTTTATGGATGAAGGTCAGATCATTGAACAGAATGAACCTGAAGCATTCTTTGATAATCCACAAAACGATCGTACAAAACTATTCTTGTCGCAAATATTAGGGCATTAAAAATATGTCTAAAGCAAATCTAAAATTTGATTAGGTTTGCTTTAGACATTTTATTTTTTGATAAATTTTTATTCGTTTGAATATAGAATTTAGAAAATATTTTTTATAAATTCTACGTATTTTATACACAGGGTCTGGACGCTTATGTATAGCCTCGTTAGACATCCTCTATGGCTGATATAATTAATGAACAAAATGATGAAACTATTGGCGGTGCTACACTGTCTGAACCATTGCGGCGCGCTATTGGTGACCGGTATCTAACTTATGCGTTATCTACAATAATGCACCGAGCATTACCTGATGCGCGCGATGGATTAAAGCCTGTGCACCGCCGAATTTTGTATGCAATGTATCGATTAAAATTAGTTTCTAATGGTAAATTTTTAAAATCAGCAAAAATTTCTGGTGATACTATGGGCGATTTTCACCCACATGGTGATGCCGCGATCTACGATGCTATGGCAAGATTGGCACAAGATTTCTCTGTGCGGTACCCAATGGTTGATGGCCAAGGTAATTTTGGAAACATTGATGGGGATAACCCTGCGGCGGCGCGTTACACTGAAGCCCGAATGACCGCTGTTGCTGAGGCGATGTTAATTGGTATGGAAGAGGATGCCGTTGATTTTAGGGATAACTATGATGGTCGCTTAACAGAACCTTCGGTGTTGCCTGCTAGTTTTCCAAATCTTTTGGCAAATGGTTCAACAGGAATTGCTGTAGGTATGGCAACAAATATTCCACCACATAATATTGGTGAACTGCTTGACGCTTCTATCCACTTGATTAAAGCACCAAATGCACGTGATGAAACTTTGATGGATTACGTGCCTGGGCCAGACTTTCCTACTGGTGGCATTTTAGTTGAACCAAAAGAAAACCTGTTAGATGCCTATAAAACAGGGCGAGGTCCTATGCGGCTACGTGCGCGCTGGGAATTAGAAGAGCTACCTCGAGGTCTTTGGCAAATTGTTGTAACCGAAATACCTTACCAAGTGCAAAAGTCAAAATTAATTGAAAAAATTGCTGAATTAATTCAACTAAAAAAGTTACCAATATTAACTGATGTCCGGGATGAAAGTGCTGAAGATATTCGATTGGTTTTAGAACCACGTGCAAAAACTGTCGATCCAATTATTTTGATGGAAACATTGTTTCGAATGTCAGATTTGGAAACTCGATTTAATTTAAATCTGAACGCTTTGATTGATGGGCGCACACCTAAAATCTGCTCTATGAAGGAAGTATTAAGGGCTTTTATTGATCACAAACGTGATGTGTTGTTGCGACGATCTAAGCATCGAATGGAAAAAATTGACCGCCGACTAGAAGTCTTAGAAGGTTATATTGTTGCCTTTTTAAATCTTGATCGCGTGATTGAGATTATCCGTAATGACGACGAGCCAAAGCAAACTATGATGACAGAATTTAGTTTGTCAGATGCTCAGGTTGAAGCAATTTTAAATATGCGCTTACGAAGTTTACGTAAACTTGAAGAGATCGAATTACGAACAGAGCTTGATGCATTGCAGGTGGAGCGTGCTAATCTAGATGACCTTTTAAGTTCTGAAGTAATGCAATGGGATAAGATTATAGATGAATTACGTGAAACGCGGAAAAAATTTGGTAAAAATAGTAAGCATGGCGCGCGTCGTACTGAGTTAGCAGATGCACCAGAATTTGAAGAAGTCCCAATTGAAGCAATGATCGAAAAAGAACCTATTACTGTTGTATGTTCTGCAATGGGATGGGTGAGGGCTATGAAAGGCCACGGGGATTTAAGCCAAGACCTGAAATATAAAGATGGAGACCAAGAGCGTTTTGTTTTTCATGCTGAAACAACTGATAAGCTTTTAATGTTTGGTGGTAATGGACGGTTTTACACGATGTCTTGCTCTGACCTCCCTGGTGGGCGTGGCATGGGCGAACCAATCCGTTTGATGGTAGATCTACCAAATGATGCAGATATGATTGATTTTTTTATTCATAAGGCAGGGCGAAAACTCTTAGTTGCTTCTAACGCAGGAGATGGTTTTATAGTTAGTGAAACTGACGTCGTTGCCCAAACGCGCACTGGTAAGCAAGTGCTGAATGTCAAAGGTGATATTAAAGCTTTAATATGTAAACCTATTACTGGAGACCATGTTGCTACGGTTGGTGAAAACCGTAAAGTATTAATTTTTCCATTAATTGAATTACCAGAAATGAGCCGAGGCAAAGGTGTTAGGCTCCAAAAATATAAAGATGGTGGGTTAAATGATGCAACAACTTTCTATTTGGACGATGGCTTATCATGGTTAGATCCAGCTGGAAGGCGACGTATTGAAACTGAATTAATAGATTGGATTGGCAAACGAGCTGGAACAGGGCGAATGGCACCTCGTGGTTTCCCAAAAGATAATACTTTTACTTGATAAGGTATATAATTTTTCCAAATATGTATAATCTGTTTTTGTAATAAAATTTATATAATCTAATTATTTTAGTATCCCTATTAAATATCATTTTACTTGATTTTTTCCAAAAATCCATTTACGCGCACCCGCATAACCAAGGCGTAGCCAAGTGGTGCGCAAATACCTAGGAGGCCTAGATTATGGCAAAAGAAAAGTTTGAACGCAATAAACCGCACTGCAACATTGGTACAATTGGCCACGTTGATCACGGTAAAACAACATTAACGGCTGCGATCACAAAGCAGTTTTCAGACAACTTCAAAGCGTACGATGAAATTGATGGTGCGCCAGAAGAAAAAGCACGCGGTATTACTATTTCAACGGCACACGTAGAATATGAAACTGAAGCTCGTCACTACGCACACGTTGATTGCCCAGGCCACGCTGACTATGTGAAGAACATGATTACTGGTGCTGCACAAATGGATGGTGCTATCTTGGTTGTTAACGCAGCTGATGGACCTATGCCTCAAACACGTGAGCACATTTTGTTGGGTCGCCAGGTTGGCATCCCTGAAATGGTTGTATTCATGAATAAAGTTGACCAAGTAGACGATGATGAGTTGTTGGAATTGGTTGAAATGGAAATCCGTGAATTATTGTCAGCATATGATTATGCAGGCGATGATATCCCAATTATTGCTGGTTCAGCTTTGGCTGCGTTAGAAGAGCGTGATGATCATATTGGTAAAGAGAAAATTGCTGAGTTAATGAAGGCTGTGGACGATTTTATTCCACAACCTCCGCGTGCAATTGATGAGCCTTTCTTGATGCCAATCGAAGACGTGTTCTCAATTTCAGGCCGTGGTACTGTTGTAACTGGCCGTATTGAGCGTGGTTCTATTAATGTTGGTGAAGAAATCGAAATTGTTGGTATCAAAGATACATCAAAAACAACATGTACTGGTGTTGAAATGTTCCGTAAGTTGCTTGATCGCGGTGAAGCAGGCGATAACGTTGGCGTATTGCTGCGTGGTATCGATCGTGAAGGTGTTGAGCGTGGCCAAGTTTTGGTTAAGCCAGGTTCAGTTACTCCACACACAAAATTTGAAGCAGAAGTTTATATTTTGACTAAAGATGAGGGTGGCCGTCACACGCCGTTCTTTGCTAATTACCGACCACAGTTTTACTTCCGTACAACTGATGTAACGGGCACTGTTGAACTGCCATCAGGCACAGAAATGGTAATGCCAGGTGATAACTTGAAGTTTGATGTTGAACTGATCAATCCAATTGCTATGGAGCAGGGCTTGCGCTTTGCTATCCGCGAAGGCGGCCGTACAGTAGGTTCTGGTGTAGTTTCTAAAATTATCGCTTAATTATAGTTTAATAGTTTAAAGGGCTGCCAAAGTGAGCAGCCCTTTTTAGTACATTTTAGCTAATTCTAACTTTTTTTAAAAAAAGCATTGGTTTTAGAGCAAAGGCTTGCATCTGTCCGTAATTCCTTTTAATTGTGCGTTACTTTGGTATAGGGGTTTAGCTCAGTTGGTAGAGCATCGGTCTCCAAAACCGAGGGTCGTGGGTTCGAGTCCCTCAGCCCCTGCCAAAGTTATTTTGCAAAATTGACATATTATGAGTTATTGATGCTAACAACGCCAATAAAAGTAATTGTTTATGTAAGAAAATCCTATTATTTTATATGATAAATTTTACTTCCTTTATTGGATTGTCAACTTTTATGCTGAGGGCCTATGCTTCAATCGATGGTTTCAAAAAAGTATAAATATAGCTAACTTAATATTTATAGCTAATAGTTTAATTAAATTTACTAAGGAATGATTTAGAATGAACCATGTGTTAGAAAATCTACCTTGGATTGGGTTTGCTATGCTTTCCTTATTAATTTTGTTTTTGAATCGAAAAAAAGCAGGAAGCTCTTTGGTTTCTAATGAGCAGATTGAGACTTTAGAAAACAAAATCCTTAATTTTGAGGTTAAAATTCTGGCTGTAGGTTCGGCTGCCTCAAAATTTGAGGCATTAGCTGAAGAACGAAAGACTGAAATAGGCAGATTAAACGAAGACCTTTCGAAGTTACGCAATAAGCTAGAATATGAAAATGAACAGAAAACTAATTTATCAAACAAAATATCAGAGTTAAATGCACAAACTTTAGCAGAGAAAAAGTCTTCTGAAGAAAAAATTCAAATCTTGTCACAGGTGCGCGATAACATGGAATCTAAATTTAAAGAACTCGCAGCAGAAGCTTTGAAGGTCCAAGGGGAAAGTTTTTCAAAGGCAAATATTGAAAAGTTAGAAGCTACGTTAACTCCCTTAAAAGAGCATGTTGGACATTTTGAAAAAGAATTGCGCCAAGTCAATGAGCAAACTATTAAAGATAGAGAGCATTTGAAGGCTGAGATAAGCCAACTATCAAAACAATCTGAAAAAATATCTCATGATGCAATAGCACTGACGAAAGCATTAAAGGGAGATACCCAGATGCAAGGTGCTTGGGGTGAAATGATTTTAGAGAGTATTCTTGAAAAGTCAGGGTTACGTAAAGGCGAAGAATACGAAACCCAAGTTAATAGAACGGGTACGGATGGTGAACGATTACGCCCCGATGTGGTAGTAAACTTACCTGGTGGCAAAACATTAGTTATTGATAGTAAAGTTTCCCTAGTTGCTTACACAGATGCGGTAAATGCAGAAACTGATTTTGATGCCATAGCAGCAAGGAAAAGGCATATAGTATCTCTTAGAAATCATATTAATGGATTATCTGCTAAGGGGTATCAATTGGCAGAAAGTTCCTCAGTTGATTATGTAATTCTTTTTGTCCCTATTGAGGGTGCATTGTCCGAAGCTTTACGTGAAGATGGTAAAATAACCGAATTCGCTTTGGATAAAAATATTACGATAGCTACGCCAACAACTCTGATGATGGCATTGAAAACTATTTCTAATGTTTGGGATGTTGAGCGCCGAAATAAAAATGCTGAGTTAATAGCAAGCCGTGCTGGAAAACTTTATGATAAGGTAAGTGGTTTTGTTCAAAATATGGAAAAAGTTGGTGAAAAGCTAATTCAAGCACAAGACTCGTATGATGTAGCATTTGGTCAACTTTCAAAAGGACGTGGTAATGTCCTATCTCAAGTTGAAAGTTTGAAAACACTTGGAGCTAAAACCTCAAAGTCCATTGACGCAGGCTATGATGTATCTAGCAATTTTGATGATGAGCTTATTGAAAGTAGAAAAACTACAAAAGATAATAGTTAAAATATTTGGTTGCTTAGTTTTAATTAGAATCCACAATAAATATATCGTATGCTTTGAGAGCTTTAGCGCTAAATGCATATGAGAGCCCACCACCCATATAAGTAGCCATTTCTAATGCTTCACAAAGTTCTTCACGAGTAATGCCTAAGCGAATTAAAGATCGAACATGAAAGCCAATACAGCTGTCACAGCGTGTTGCTACGGCAATCCCTAAAGCTATAAGTTCTTTTGTTTTTTCACTGAGTGCGCCATCTGATTTGGCCGCTTGTCCCATTAGTCCAAAACCTTTGGCTGTCTGGGGGATTTCCTTTGAAAAAGAAGTTAAATTTTCTTCAGTTTCATGCATAAATTTTTCCCAATCCATACTTGTATCCTTATTGTTATTCATCTGATCCCATGCGACGTTCCAGCCAACGTACACCTGCGCTTATTATTAATACAAGTACTAGGTATTCCAGTATAAGGAGTGAATAGAGTTCTAGCGGCCTATATTCGGTAACTACAAGTTCGTTTGCACGTCGTGTTAACTCTTGCATTCCAATTACAGATGCAAAAGCGCTCATTTTAACTATGTATATAAATTGATTGGCAAGTGGTGGCAGAATACGCCGTATAGCTTGTGGTAGAATTATATACCTCATGGATTGGGCATAACTTAGTCCTATAGTTTGTGCGGCTTCGGCTTGACCTCTAGCGATAGATTGAATGCCTGACCGGTAAATTTCTGCAGTAAATGCACTATCTGAAATAGCTAAAGTTATAACTGCACCCCAGAATGGATCGATAGGAATATTAAGACCCATTGATTTGAAAATGATTGGTAAACCGTAAAAGACCCAGAATAACATAGGTAGTAATGGTATCGATCTAATTAGTTCCACATAAACTCTGTTAACGATTCGCCAGGCCCGCTTGGATGATTGCCCAGGTAAAGCAACAATCAGGCCCAATGATATTGAAATAACGGCAGCAGTTACTGAAATAAGTATTGTATTTCCCATTCCAGATACTAAAAATTTTATGTTTATCCATCCTGAAGGCGTAGTTGGATTAATAACATACCAACCCCAAATATCTGAAGAACAACTGCAAAGTCCAAGCAATGCAAAAAGTGAAAGGCAGATTTTTTTCATATTCTCTCTTTAATGCTTTAAAATTTGGTTTAAAAATGTTTGGCAGCGTTGTGTTTTTGGTGAATTAAAAAAATCTTCAGTTAAAGCTTGTTCAACTATTTGGCCTTGGTCCATAAACAAAACTTTATCAGCAACTTTACGTGCAAAGCCCATTTCATGAGTTACAACTATCATAGTCATCCCATCATTTGCCAGTTCTACCATTACATCTAAAACTTCAGAAATCATTTCTGGATCCAGTGCAGATGTCGGTTCATCAAATAGCATTACCTTAGGTTCCATGCATAGAGATCGAGCTATTGCAACTCGTTGCTGCTGGCCACCAGAAAGTTGTGAAGGCATTTTTTGTGCCTGATCCGTAATTCGAACACGCTCTAGATAGTGTAGAGCAATCTCAACAGCTTTTTGGCGGCTCTGTCTTTGAGTTTTCATTGGGCCTAAAATGAGGTTTTCCATGACAGTGAGGTGTGGAAAAAGATTGAACTGCTGAAACACCATTCCTATGTCACCTTGAACTGATGTTACAGATTTAGGGTTATTTGTTAATTTTTTTCCATCTAATAAAATAGTGCCACTTTGGTGTTTTTCTAATTTATTAATGCAACGAACAACTGTTGATTTTCCTGAACCTGACGGCCCACAAATTACAACTTTTTCACCTTTGTTTACTGTCAGGTTAATATTTTTAAGAGCATGAAAATCATCAAACCATTTATTCAAGTTTTTTAGCTCTATAGCGGTATTGGACATTTTTTACCTGAAGGTTTGTGTTTACTTGTTTATCTTCCGAGCTACTTTAAATAAATTGCAAGTTCAAGCAAAAGCATAATATCCAAACAGGAGAAGAAGATGAATAAGTTTTTCAAAACAGCTGCTATTGCAGTTCTAGGGCTAACACTGTCAGGTGCAGCAAATGCGCAATCTGCCTTAAATGAAATTTTAAGTTCAGGTGTGTTGAAGGTAGGAACAACGGGTGATTGGAATCCGATGACTGTACGTGACCCTGCAACTAATACCTATAAAGGTTTTGATATAGATATCATGACTGAACTTGCATCAGACCTTGGAGTAGAGCTTGAGTTTGTGCCGACGGATTGGAAGACATTAGTAAATGGTGTTGTAGCTGGCCAGTACCATGTTACTGGATCAGCGTCTATTTCACCCGCGAGAATGAAAGCTGCAGGTTTTTCAGAAAGCTATATTTCAGTTGAGATTGTTCCTTTTACAGGTAAAGAAAATGCCGGAAAATATGATGGTCACGATTCAATTAACCAACCCGGTGTAAAGATTGCAACGACACTTGGAACAACCTTTGAAAAACTAGTGAGGGCATGGTATCCAAAAGCTGATATAAAAGTAGTAGAAGCTCCAGCGCGAGGCTATCAAGAAGTTTTATCTGGACGAGCTGATGTATTTATTACCTCAAATATTGAAGGCTCAACCCTTGAAGAAAAATTTGGTGTTGTTCGTGTGAAAGGTGCTGAAGCACGCTCCCCAACACCGATTGCAATGCTTCTACCTCAAACTGATCAAGTTTGGATTAACTACGTTAATAACTGGGTAAAAGTTAAAAAAGCCAAAGGATTTTTTGAAAAAAATAAGGCAAAATGGGGTCTATAAATCTATTAATGGCAGGAGTATTAGTCTCCTGCCAATTTAATTCTTAAAAATTTAAATATAGATAAATCTAAAAACTTTTTTAATTAGAATTAAAATATAATTTTCTATATTTATATGCTGCTAATATTTCAATTTATTTGATGAGATATTCTAAATATATTTTTTTAAACTTATTAATATTGAAAAATAGCTGAATAGTATTTGGAAAATACGTTAGCATTTATTATCTTTAACTATATTTGTAATTTTTTTAATATTACCAATATAGATTGGGGATAATTAAATGCGTGATCAAGCAAAAGTTGTTGTAATTGGTGGTGGTATAGCTGGGTGCTCAACTCTTTACCATCTAACTCAAGAAGGTTGGTCTGATGTCATGCTTATTGAGCGAGATGAGCTAACCTCTGGAACAACCTGGCATTCAGCTGCACAGGTGACCAATTTTGGAATGACCCAAACTATGATTGGGTTAAAATCCCATTCAATTGCTCTCTATCAAGAACTACGGGATGACCCTGATTACCCCGTTGGGTATAATTATGGCGATGGTGGTATTCGTCTGGCTAATACTCAGGCTCAGATGGATGGCTATCGGCACTTTGCTTCTGTTGCAGCAGGAATGGGGGTAGATTTTGAGGTTATCAATGCTGAAGAATGTGCACTTCGCCATCCTCTTATTTCTACTGAAAATTTAATGGGAGGACTTTGGGATCCTACTGATGGACACATTGACCCGGCCCAATTATGTCAAGCGCTTGCACGACGTGCTCGGATCGCTGGTGCTGAAGTTAACCGACATACTCCGGTAACTGGCCTTACTCAGCACAAAGATAATACATGGACAGTTCATACTAAAAAGGGTGATATTAAATGTGAAATTATTGTTAATGCTGGTGGTTATCGCTGTAATGAAGTCGGGGCAATGATGGGTGTCAGTCATCCTGTAGCATCAATGGAACACCAGTATTTTTTAACTGATGATATTCCTGAAATCGTGGATGCTGAAATTAGAATGCCACTATTACGCTGCCCAATTAGTGACTATTATTGCCGCCAAGAAAAGGGTGGACTGTTACTTGGTTTTTATGAACAAGATTGTCGTACTTGGGGTATGGATGGAATTGATCCACATTTTACCAATGCTTTGTGCCCAGATGATCTAGATCGTGTGACAGATGTTCTTGAAGGCGCATTCGAACGCATGCCTATTTTAATGGAAGCAGGTATTCGTGAGGTTGTAAATGGGCCGATTACATACACAATAGATGGTGCACCATTAGTCGGGCAAATCCCGGGTAAATCTAATGCCTTTTGTATTATTGGTTTACGTGCTGGATTAGGTGAGGGTGGTGGACATGGTTGGTTACTAGCTCAAAAGATAGTGCATGGTGAGGCACAATATGATACCTGGGAAATTGATCCACGCCGTTTTACAGGTCATGCGACCGTAGAGTTAACAGCATTAAAAGCTGTAGAAGATTACCAAAATGAATTCCGCTTCCATTTTCCGCATGAACATCGGCCTGCTGGTCGGCCAATGAAAACAACACCATTAACTACTACTTTAGAGAATGAAGGTGCTGAATTTGGTTTGGTTAATGGCTGGGAACGAATTGATTACATAAAACCTTCAGTTAACTTTAAAGCAGCGCTGGGCTTTAGATTTAATGAAGTTCATGCAATTATTGCTGATGAAGTAAATACGATTACAAACTGTGTTGGCATAACTGAAGTGTCAGGGTTTAATAGGTTTGAATTAACTGGGAGCGATGTACATAGCTTTATAGATCGAATTATTTGTGGCAATATTACGCAGAGGAGTGGACGTGTCGGGCTTGGATACCTCCTGAATGATTATGGCATGGTCAAAGGTGAAGCCACTATTGCTAATATTCCAGGAGCAAATTTAAACCGTGTTTGGTATGGTTCTGCAGCTGCTTCAGAATTTCATGATATGGATTGGTTGAACTCACAACTTCGTGCAACTGAAGATGTGGAAATTAAATCGCTTACTAATTCTCATACTACTCTTGTTTTAGCTGGGCCCAAATCGCGGGATGTATTATCGGAAGCAAGTCGAGATGATTGGTCACGTGAGGCTTTCCCTTGGCTGTCTGTCTGCGAGACTTTTATTGGGATAGCCCCAGCAATTGTGATGAGTGTAAGTTTTTCTGGTGAATTAGCATATGAAATTCATGTTCCTAATGAAAATTTATATGCAGCATATAAAGTTTTGCGTAAAATAGGTGAAGCGCATGGTATGTGTTTGTTTGGTTTGCGTGCCGTAGAATCTATGCGAATGGAAAAGGGATTTTTACATTGGAAGTCAGAAATATTAACTGAATTTGACCCGTTTGAAACTGGTTTAGATCGTTTTGTAAAATTAGAAAAAAAAGAATTTATAGGTAAAAAATTCCTACTTGTCCGCAAAAATAATGGACCAAAAAAACTCTTAGTAACTTTGGATATCGAATGTAATCATGCTCCTGCGCACGGTGGTTCTTCAGTGCGCATGAATGGAAGTATCATCGGTACAGTGACCTCTGGTGATTGGGGGCATAGGACAGGTTTAAATTTGGCACTGGCATTCGTAGATCCTCTCTTTCTAGATTCAAAAAGCACTCTTACTGTTGATATAATTGGTGAGAGAATACGGGCACGTGTAATTCCTGCAAGTCCATTTGATCCAACGTTTGATAAAATGAGGGGGTAAGTTTTTACTGAAATATATAAAAAATCTGATTAAATCAAAGGTCTTTTACCAATCTTAATGCGTCATAAATTGCTGCATGAGTGTTACGTGCAGACACTGCATCACCAATACGAAACAGTTGAAATATTCCACTATCGTTTCGGATTAAGTTTTGGGGATCGCCATTAATTAATGCGTCATAGTCAACTGCACCATAATTTTTACTAAGTGGTTTTAATTCAAAATACAAATCATCAAGTGGCATTGTTCCATAGTTTATTACTATTTGATCATAACTTTGTTGCTGTGAGAAGTCGCTATAATCAGTTCCAATAGTTGCTGTTAGTTTATTTCCAGATCGCTTCACATCTAGTAGGCGGCGTGTAACTGTGAATGTAACATCTTTGTCTTGAAGTGAGCGCATATAAGGCACTAAATTCATTGCCATTATCTCTGGTGAAAATGTACGGTCTGGGGTCATAATTTCAACCTTTGCACCTGAATTTGCAGCAATTTCAGCTGCTTGAAGGGCGGGATGATCGCCACTTTCATCATAAATTAATATATTATCAGCAGGTTTTACATCACCTGCAATAATATCCCAAGCAGTGACAACATGATCTGTATCAGTGCTACTTTCGAATAATTCAGTGTTTGGTATGCCACCTGTTGCAACGATGACTATGTCTGGATCTAATGCTGTTATATCTCCTGTTTTGGCCCAAGTATTAAAATGAAATTCGACATCTCGGGCTGCACATTGGGACATGCGCCAATCGATGATAGAAATCATCTCGCGCCTGCGTGGGCTTTGGGCAGCAAGGCGAACTTGTCCCCCGGGATCAGCTTGAGCTTCATATACAATTACTTTATGGCCACGTTCAGCTGCTACACGTGCTGCTTCTAGCCCCGCTGGACCCGCGCCTATAATTACAATCTTACGTAATATCTCAGCAGGCACAATCTCGTGAGGCATAGTTAATTCACGACCTGTTGCAGGGTTGTGAATGCACAACGCATCGCCAGCTTGGTAAATGCGGTCAAGGCAATATGTAGCGCCAACACATGGGCGAATATCACTTTCACGACCTTCAATGATTTTTTTAACTATATGGGGGTCAGCCATATGGGCACGGGTCATTCCAACCATATCTAAAATTCCATTTTCAATTGCATGACGTGCGGTTGCTACATCTGGAATTCTAGATGCGTGAAAAGTTGGCATACCTGTAATTTTTTTTACTTCGCCAGCAAAGTTTAAATGTGGTGCGCCTGACATTCCTTGAACTGGTATTAAGTCTGTCATAGCTGGATCTGTATGTATGCGTCCTCTATTTACGTTAAGAAAATCTAATTGTCCTGATGCCGCTAATATTTTGGACATCTCAAGGCCGTCTTTAGCAGAGATGCCTCCTTTTTGCATTTCATCTGCAGTATAGCGAAATCCTATTATAAACTTATCTCCAATTCGTTTTCGGATGGCCCCTAATACATCCATTGGAAATAGCATGCGGTTTTCTAATGTATCTGCACCGTATGGCCCAACAAGATCGTTCGTTAGTGGTGACCAAAATTGATCCATTAAATGGCCACTTACTTGTAATTCAATTCCATCCATACCCCCAGCCTTCATTCGCTCAGCTGCATCAGCAAAGTCATTGATGATGCGTTCAATATCCCAATCTTCGATTAATTTAGGAAATGCTCTGTGCGCGGGCTCACGGTGTTTTGACGATGAAACCGATGGTAACCAATCGTGCTTATTCCAGTTTGTTCGTCTGCCTAAGTGAGTGAGTTGGATCATGACAGCGCATCCATGTTCATGACATCCATCAGTGAGGTTCTGAATCCATGGAATTACTTCATCTTTATAAGCTAAAACATTATTAAATACAGGTGGGCTATCTTTAGATACAGCTGCGGAACCTGCGGTCATGGCGAGGGCAATTCCGGCTTTAGCTCTTTCTTCGTGATAGGCCCTATAACGCTCTTTAGGCATGCCATCTTCTGGATATGCTGGTTCATGACTTGTTGTCATAATACGATTTTTCAAAGTTAGATGTTTTAGTTGGTAAGGCTGGAGTAGTGGATCACTGGACATTTTCACTAGCTTTTCTCCAAAATTGACTAATATGTAAAATAAAGCCTAAGCAAATTTTTGCATAAGTCTATTATGAAAACGGCAAGGATAATGTCGTTAACTTTAATAAATCAATAATATTTGTGATAATTATTAATATTATGATTTATTAATAGTGCTGGGATAAATGTTGCATTGGTTATTTCAAATAAATATATTTGCATAATTACATTGCGGCTATAATGTACTCTAATAAGCCAATATCTTTATTTAATATAATAATTTTTATTCATAAACACACAAAGTTATGAATAAAGCGCTTCATTAGCCTTAACTCGCTTCAAGAGTGTACCAACTTCACAAATTACTCCGTTACGAAAGCCTTGGGCAGACTCAACTATTACCTTGGCTCCATCGTGCGCGTGCTCGGCAGAAATCATAGTAAAGCCAATGTTGCCAACATAATCAGGAGAGTAAACTGCCGATGTCAGAGTGCCAACTTTTTGGCCGTCTACCATTACGGCTTCTGGCATTGCTACTGGCGTCATTTCGACTCCGTCCATTTCAATTCCCATAAGACGTTTCTCTATGCCCACATTTAGTTGGTCAATTAAGGCTTGTTTACCAATAAAATTTGAATCACCATCTAGATTAATAAACTTTTCTAACCCAATCTCTAAAGGTGTATCTTCACGGTTCATATCGTTGCCATATGATAATAAACCACTTTCAATACGTTCTATTAGGTTTGGGCAACCTGGACGAATATTATATTTTTCGCCTTTCCCCCAAATAGCATCCCATAGGTCACCACCAAGATTGGAATCATCTAAATAAATTTCAAAGCCACCTTGTTTGGAATATCCAGCACGAGCTATGTTTAACATTCGTCCCTTAAATGGAAATGCCTTGAAGTGGAAAAATTTTATATTACGAATGTCTTCTCCAAAAACGTCTACCAGTAAATCTTCTGACATTGGACCTTGTATTGCCAGTGGAGAAACATCAGGTTCACAAATATCAACGTCTAGATCTAATCCCAAGGAAATTCCTTGTACCCATAAAAGTAGATCACTATCAGCAATAGAAAACCAATATTTATCATTAGCCAAACGCAATGCAACAGGGTCGTTAATCATTTTACCATTTTGGTCACAAACTGGTGCGTAATAAGAACGTCCAATTTGGGCTTTACTTAAGTCGCGTGCTGAAATCATACATGCTAATTTGTGAGCATCAGGGCCCTCTATTTGGACTTGACGTTCAACGGCAACATCCCAAATCTGCACATATTTTTTTAAGTGACTATAATCCTCACGAAGGCCCTCAAAGGTTGTTGGCAAGAGCATATGATTATAAACAGTAAAGCCAGAAACGCCTAAAGCAGTAACGCGTGAAGTATAGGGTGTCGCTCGTAGGCGTCGCGACGGGAAAAGCATTGCACCAGACATTTATAATCCTCCCAATATGATTAAATCAATTTTATTTTCTTTGCGCTGGATTGAAGTTTCGATCAATTGTAACGTTAGGTCACTTTTAAAGCAAAAATGTAGGGTCTCTTGACATAAGGCACTCTGAGTAGGCATGCGTGTTCAATAAGAATTAGTTGGAGAATATTATGACCGGTGATTATAAATTTAATACACTTAGTTTACATGCTGGATTTACGCCAGATGAGCGACATGGTTCTGCGGCTGTGCCTATTCATCAAACGACTTCTTATGTCTTTAAAGACACCGAACATGCTGCAGCATTATATAACCTTGAAGTTGGGGGGCATCTTTATTCACGGATTTCAAACCCTACAGTTGCAGTACTTGAACAGCGTGTTGCTGCGTTAGATTGTGGCATTGGAGCAGTGGCTACATCTTCAGGAATGGCAGCGTTATTTGTAACAGTTTTAGCATTGTGTTCTGCTGGTGATCACATTGTATCTTCATCACAAATGTATGGTGCAAATATAAACCTATTCCAGCATACATTGTCACGTTATGGAATTGAGACAACTTTTGTTGCTCCAAACGACCCAAATGCTTTTGCAGCTGCAATTCAGCCAAACACTAAAATGGTATTTGGGGAGGTAATTGGTAATCCCGGACTTGATATTATGGACATAACTGTAATTGGAAAAATAGCTAATGATGCAGGTGTACCTCTAGTTATTGATGCAACATTTAATACACCATATCTTCTGAAGCCTATTCAAAATGGTGCAAATATTGTAATACATTCTTTGACCAAATGGATGGGTGGCCACGGTATTGCGCTGGGAGGGATTGTAGTGGATGGAGGGAATTTTGATTGGGGCCAAAATAATCGCTTTCCTACATTAACTGAATCACACTTTGGGTTCCAAGGGGTAAATTTATATGAAGAATTTGGCCCAGCAGCCTTTATCACGCGCGTCCGCACCGAAGGAATGTATAATGTTGGTCCATGTTTATCTCCAACTAATGCGTTTCATTTAATCCAAGGTATAGAAACTTTAGGGCTTCGTATGGAACGCCACATGTCAAATACTAAAAAAATGCTAGATTTTTTGTTACACCATGAAGGTATTTCTTGGGTCAAGCATCCAACTTTACCAGATCACCCTGATTACGAGGTCGCTAAACGGCTAATGCCTAAAGGTGCAGGTTCAGTAATAGCCTGTGGAGTAAAGGGTGGGCGAGAGGCTGGACAGGCATTTATTGAAAACGTAAAAGTTGCTTCACATCTTGCTAATGTTGGTGATGCTAAAACCTTGGTTATTCATCCTGGATCCACAACTCAAAGTCACTTAAGTCCTGCAGCAATGAAATCAGCTGGCTTAACTGATGATATGTTACGCATTTCTGTAGGGCTAGAAGATTTTGAAGATTTGCAGGCAGATTTTGAACAGGCACTACGTTCAGCTGCCAAAATTTGAGGATAAAATATGAAAATTAATTTGAATGGAGAAATAGTTTTTGCATCCACGGGTGGGCGAAATTTTGAACTAAAAGGTGAACCTATTTGGTTCATACATGGTTCTGGCCAAAGTCACTTATCTTTTATGTTACAGGGGCGATTTTTTGCAAACCGAGGCTGGTCAGTAATTGCTGCAGATATGCCATCGCATGGTTTATCTAGTGGAGTACCTTTAGACACTATTGAAGCAATGTCAGATTGGCATATAGCTTTAATGGATTCACTTGGGGTAGAAAAAGTACAGATAGTTGGCCATTCTCAAGGTGGCTTGATTGGTTTGGATTTGGCACATCGATATACAGACCGTGTGTCACGTCTATCATTGGTTGCAACAGCACTCTCAATTCCTGTTAATGATAATTTAATAGATATGGCAAAAAATAAAGAACCAGCTGCAATTAAAGCAATGATAGATTGGGGGCATGGTTCTGAAGGGCATAGCCATGATCATACTATGCCAGGTCAAAACCATCTCAACTACGGTGTGCAAATGATGGCTGCAAATAAATCGGGTGCTTTACACGCAGACCTTAAGGCTTGTGTGAATTACGATAATGGCCAGAGTGCAGCGGCTATGATCACTTGCCCTACGCAGCTTATTATTGGGCAGCAAGATAAAATGACTCCACTAAAATTTGGGCTTAAGGCTGCAGAAGCTTTAAAGACTGTTAATGTTACTATTGTTGAAAATGCTGGCCATATGTTGCCATCTGAACACCCAGAAGAAGTTAATCGCGCTCTGCGCCCCTTTTTTACTAAGAGTTAAATTATGACAAAGTTCAAACGTATTGCCGTAATTGGTGCAGGTACAATGGGAAGTGGTATAGCTGCTCAGATTGCAAATGCAGGTCACAAAGTTTTATTGATGGACTTGCCGCGTGACGATGATCCACTTGGCGTATTAAAAGCTGCAAAAAAACGCCTCTTAAAATCAGACCCGCCAGCGTTAGTGCATAAATCACGCATTGATCTTATTGAAGTTGGCAATATTCGCGATGATTTTGATAGACTGGCTGATTGTGATTGGATCGTTGAAGCTGTTGTTGAACGGTTGGATATTAAAAAAGATTTATATAAGCGACTTAACGAAGTTATAGATACTGAATGTGTGGTCACGTCAAACACGTCAACAATCCCAATTTCCTTGTTGGTAGAAGACATGCCTATGGAATTTCGTAAACGATTTGCGATTACACATTACTTTAATCCAGTACGCTATATGCGCTTGCTAGAGCTTGTCCGTGGTTCTGATACTGACGAGTCTATTATGGATAGCTTGGCTGATTTTAACGATACAGTAATGGGGAAAGGTGTTGTTCGATGCAATGATACGCCAGGGTTTCTTGGTAATAGAGTGGGTGTTTTTGCACTACAAGTGGGTATGGATGAAGCAGCAAAAAATAATCTAACGGTTGAAGAGGCTGACGCGCTAATGGGCCGGCCAATGGGTATTCCAAAAACAGGCGTATTTGGATTGTATGATTTAATTGGTGTTGATTTGATGTCAGATGTTGTTGATACATTAGGAGATATTTTACCTTCTGAAGATTTATTTCATGCTGTTGGAACATTAAATAATCCTGTTATGCCTCTGATACGTGATATGATTTTAAATGGGTTTACAGGCGATAAAGGTAAAGGTGGCTTCTACCGTCTAGATGATAAAGTCGCATATGCAGTTGATCTAATGACTGGTCAAATGCGTTTGCGCAAAACTACGTTACCGACCAGTGCCCAACACGCTGCTAATGCGCAAGCTGTAGGTGAAGAAACATTAACTATCATGATTGATGGTACAAACAACCACAGTTTGTTTTGTCGCCGGTTCCTTGCTCGTGTGCTGGCTTATGCTGCGAATTTGATTCCGACAGTTACAACTAGTCCTCAAGACATTGATGACGCCATGAAACTTGGTTTTAACTGGGTGCGAGGACCGTTTGAATTGATTGATGCACTGGGTGCTGATGTGGTTGCAACTTTAATTCAAGAAGTGGGATTAGATATGCCAATGTCGATTAATGTTAGCCGTAAAACAGGTCCGTTTTATTCAGTAAATAATAAAACTCTAAACGTTTTAACCTTCCACCATAGCCCAATTTATGCGCCAGTAGTTTTGCCTAAAAATACAATTCGTTTTCATATGACTAAACGAACTATGGAACCTATTATAAGTAACGCTGCTGCCAGTTTGTATGAACTTGAAGGTGATTTACGGTTGTTAGAATTTCACTCCAAAGCAAACGCGTTAACGGGAGCGTCTATGGAAATAGTGGCAGCAGCTGCTAAAAATCATGGTAAAGGTATAATCGTACATAATGATGCGCAACATTTCTCTGCGGGAGTTGATCTTAATCGTTTCCGCGCATTTATTGAAGCGGAGGATTGGGCCGGAATTGATGCTTTTTTAAATGACTTCCAACAAGCGGTAAAAGCTCTGAAATACACACCAGTACCTGTAATAGGAGCACCATCTGGGCTATCTATAGGGGGTGGTTTTGAGGTTCTTGCCCATTGCGATAAATTGGTAGCACATACGAATACAGTTTTTGGACTGGTTGAAACAGGTGTTGGTGTTGTTCCAGGTGGTGGGGGCGTCAAGGAAACATTATGGCGTTGGTTTCAAGCAACTGGTGATTGGGAAAAAGCATCATGGAACACATGGATGCAAATTGGATATGGCCAAATTGGCACAAGCCCAGATTTATCTTCTCGCATGCAATATTACTTAAAAGATCGAGATATTGAAGTTCTGAATCGGGATAAATTAATGCATGTGGCAATTGCTGAAGTTGCAAAATTACAAAAAGAATATATGCCGCCTTCTATACCTGTATTTGAGCTTCCTGGCTGTGCAATTTTATCTAAAATGTCAAACTTTATGCAAAAAGGTATTGATGATGGATTATTTTACCCCCACGATAAAATAGTTGCGATGCAAGTTGCTGAAATCGTAGTAAATGGTTCAAGTGATAATAGTCTGACTGTTTCTGAGCAAGATATGTATGACCGTGAACGCCGTGCATTTCTTGTTTTGGCGAAAACACCAAAAACTATTGTGCGGATATCCAGTCTGTTAGACACTGGCGAAGCTATTAGAAATTAGGGAAATGTGATGAGTATTTACGATGATTTCGAAAAGACTTCAGCAAACCACGTAGCGCTGTCACCACTCTCGTTTATAAAACGAACAGCGTTAATGTTTCCTGATCGTGATGCCGTAATTTATGGAGATAGATGTTATAGTTGGTCACAGCTTTATGGGCGCGCAAAACAACTAGCATCTGCTTTGAATGCACATGGTATAGTAAAGGGTGATACGGTAGCTATTTTATCTGCTAATACTCCAGAAATGGTAGAAGCTCATTTTGGTATCCCCATGTCTGGTGCCGTCTTGAACACTATTAATACACGTTTGGATTCTGATACTATTGGCTACATTCTTGATCATGGTGAAGCCAAAGTTTTTATAGTTGATGGCGAGCTTGCACCTCAAGCCGCAGTTGCAGTTGCTGAGCGTAATATTTTAATTATTGATATTGCAGATTTACAGGACAATTTAAAACCAAATCGCATTGGGACTATCGATTATGCTGACTTTATTTCTAAAGGAAATGTCAATGCAGATTGGGATATGCCAGCTGATGAATGGGATGCAATTGCGCTAAACTATACATCAGGGTCAACTGGTAGGCCCAAGGGTGTAGTCTATCACCATCGTGGTGCATATTTAATGTCTATGGGAGTTATTGCTGATTGGGGGCTACCTCGACATCCAAAATACCTTTACACTGTGCCTATGTTCCATTGTAATGGATGGTGCCATGGCTGGACTATGGCAGCATTAGCAGGAACAATAATTTGTACACGCACAGTTTCACCAAGTGTAGTTTATAATGCTATCTATGATCATGGGGTTACGCATTTTGGTGGAGCACCTATTGTATTAGGTATGATCCTAAATGCACATGACAACGACCGAAAGCCTTTCGATTACACTGTGAATGTTATGACTGCAGGCGCACCTCCACCAGCAGCTGTTTTGGAGGGTATAGAGAAGCTCGGTTTTGATGTTACTCAAGTATATGGGTTAACAGAAACCTATGGCCATACGGTTATGTCTACGTGGAATAGTGATTGGGATAATTTACCTCAAGATGAACGTGCAATAATGAAGTCACGTCAAGGTGCTGGCATGGTTCACACTGACGGATTGCGTGTTGTTGACATTAATGGTGCAGATGTTCCGGCAGATGGCAAAACATTTGGTGAAATTTTGATCCGAGGGAATACGGTAATGAAAGGTTATCTAAAAAACCCACAAGCTACATCTGAAGCTTTTGCTGATGGCTGGTTCCGGTCAGAGGATTTAGCAGTTATGCATGCAAATGGATATGTTGAAATTAAAGACCGATTAAAAGATATTATTATTTCAGGTGGTGAGAATATATCTTCTGTCGAAGTAGAAGGAATTTTGCACCGACACCCATCAATAGCGTTAGCTGCTGTTGTTGCTATGAGGGATGAAAAATGGGGTGAGGTGCCTTGTGCCTTTGTTGAGCTAAAAGACGGAGCATCTGCAACTGAAATAGAGGTTATTAATTTTTGTCGCGAACATCTTGCTGGGTTCAAGCGCCCTAAAAAGGTTGTGTTTGGTGATCTCCCAAAGACAGCTACTGGCAAAATTCAAAAATATGAACTGCGAGGAAGAATTTAAGGCGGTTTATTATAATTAGGTTTTAAAACTTCCTTTTATACTCAACAGCGTGTTAAATATTTTGGTTGAGATATAAAATACTAAATTTACTTGCCCTTCCAAATGGGATCACGTTTTTCCGTAAATGCTTTTGCGCCTTCCAGCTGATCCTCTGATGTATACAAAGCTTTAACAGTTGGTAATGTACTTGAGGTAATTTTGTCTAATGCATCTTGAAATTTCATATTTTCAGCTTCACGTACAATTTCTTTTATTGCAGCATAAACTAGAGGTGGCCCTGATGCTAAAACCATTGCCATTTTACGAGCCTCATTCATTAATTGATCAGCAGCATGAATTTGGTTTATCATACCCCAACGGGCAGCCTCTTCTGCACTTAACCAACGGCCTGTGAATAGCATTTCCATGGCAATATGATACGGTATTCTTTTAGGTAATTTAATTGATGCGGCATCGGCCACTGTTCCTGAATTAATTTCAGGCAAAGCAAATTGAGCATGGTCAGCAGCAAAAATAATATCTGCTGATAAAGCTAGCTCTAACCCACCACCACAACAAATACCGTTTATTGCAGCAATTACAGGCTTATTCAAATTTTTTAATTCTTGTAACCCACCAAACCCACCAAGGCCATAATCTCCATCTACTTCATCGCCATCAGCGGCAGCTTTTAAGTCCCATCCCGGACAGAAAAATTTTGGCCCTGCACCTGTAATAATAGCGACACGTAATTTTGGATCGTCTCTAAAATCAGTAAATACATCACCCATAATTTGGCTTGTTATTAGATCTATTGCATTAGCTTTAGGGCGATCGAGCGTAACTTCTAAAACGTGATCATCTCGTTTTATTTTAATGGGGCATTGGATCATGTTTTTCTCCTATTTTGATAAGTGCATCTGCCACAATTGCTTCTGTTTGAGTGCAAATAAGCGGATTAATCTCTATTTCTGATATTTGGCCATAATTAGAAATTGTGAATTCTTGGATTGCATTAATCGCTTCTAAAATACTATTTAAGTCTGGAGCTGGTCTGCCCCTATAACCTAATAATATGGGCCATATTTTAAGTGTCTTTAGTGACGTAATAATGTCATCATTATTTGCAGGAATTAACAATGAAACCTTATCATTCAAAATCTCAGTCAATTGTCCACCTGCAGCTATAGTTAAAACGTAACCATGAACATTGTCTAAAACAACTCCAATGAGAAGCTCAATTAAACTATTATTTATCATTTCTTCTACTAAATATGTGCTACTAGGAATTTTTGTGGCTGCAACGCAAATTTCATTATAGTTTTTAAGATTTAATATTACTGCACCAACTTCAGTTTTATGTGCGATTCCTTCACCTTTAAGTACAATGGGATATCCAATTTGATCAGCAATTTTGGAAGCATCATCAAGATTTGATGCATGTCCCGAACGGGGTAAGCGAACATTGAATTTTGATAATATATTTTTGGCAGATGCTTCTAATAAAACCTGAGGGTTCTTCGGTGCTTTTGGTGGTAAAACTGGATCCTTATTTATACTATTTTTTATTGCACAAGCTGCAATAGCTGCGACAGCAACTTCCATACCGTTAAATGGAATAATATCTTGGGCTATTAATGCCTTTGCAATTTCTTCCGGCATAGTATCTGAAATTGATGCTACAATACCAATTGGACATCCTGTTGCCTTTGCTGTTTCCGTTAATGATGGGATAACATCAAGCCACATTTGTGGATCACAACGATCAAAACGTGGAAAATCAAGAACCAATAGACCTAAACTTTTTGTATCCTTAAGCGCAGAGCAAAATGTTAATGTCATGGCTTTCCAATCGCCCCAAATATATGTGTGATAGTCTAGTGGGTTTGCTAACTTAACCATGTGCCCTAAAGAGGTTCGTAAATTATTTTTTTGAGTTTCATTTAGAGAGGGAAAAGTTACACCTGCATTCTGGCCTAAATCAGCCATTAAGCTTGCTTCACCGCCAGAGCATGACATGGATATTACTTCTGCATTTGGAAGTTTTCCAACTACATGGGCTAATTTTAGTGCCTCTAGAAAAGTTGTTAAATTATTAACTTGGATCACGCCTAAACGTGTAAATAGTGCTTTTGCTCCAGCATCGCTTCCAGCAAGCGATGCTGTATGTGAAATAGTTGCAAGTTGGGCTTGATCAGAGGCACCAACCTTCAATGCGATAATTGGTTTTCTCAAGGAATTTGCCTTCATAACTAATTCTTCAAAAGCAGTTACATCATGAATACCTTCTATGTGTAGGCCTAAGGCTGTGACACGGGGATCGTCCAGAATTGTGCTCCCTATATCGGATAAACTGACTTGTGCTTGATTGCCTACCGATGAAATGAAGGCTATTGGTAAACCGCGTTTTTGCATTGTTAGGTTTATAGCAATATTTGATGATTGAGTAATAATTGCAACACCCTTACTTACACGTTCGCCACCATGTTGATCAGGCCACAAAAGTGAACCATCAAGATAATTTATAAACCCATAACAGTTAGGCCCTAACAATGCCATTTTGCCCGCTGCAATTAATAGCTGATCTTGCAAATCTGCACTTTGTGCATCCTCTGAAATAGCTTCGGAAAATCCACTAGCAAAACAAACTGCACCTTGAGCATTTATTGTATTTAATGACTGAATGACTTTAATTGTAGCGAACCTATTTACACCAATGAAACTTGCATCTGGTCCATTAGGCAACGCCTCTATGGATGAAAAGCAAGCAATACCTTTTATTGTGGACCGCCTAGGGTGAACCGGCCATATACTGCCTTTAAACCCCATTTTTTGACATTGAATTATAACATTTTCACACCAAACTCCACCGCCTATGATGGCGATAGATTTTGGGTATATCATACGTTTGAGGCGGCTCATTTATGCCCCCAATGGACGGAGTAATTCACGGCTGATAATATGGCGCTGAATTTCAGAGGTCCCATCCCAAATGCGCTCTACGCGCGCATCACGCCAGAAGCGTTCAATTGGAAAATCATCCATCAGACCCATGCCACCAAAAATCTGCAAGGTTGTGTCGGTTACTTTGGCTAAAGTTTCTGAAGCGAACACCTTTGCGCTCGCAATTTCGCGGTTAGAAGGCTTACCTTGATCAAGCATCCAAGCAGACTTTAATGTTAATAAATCAGCTGCGTCTATGTCTGTAATCATATCTGCAATTTGAAATCCTACACCTTGAAATTTTCCAATTGGCTGACCAAATTGTTTACGCTCAGCTGCGTAATTAAGTGCATAGTCAAAACACCGCCGTGCGCGCCCTACACAAAATGCAGCTACTGTAATTCGTGTGGCATACAGCCACTCATTCATCACTGCGAAGCCACCATCAATTTTGCCCAGGATAGCTTCTTTTGGAAGGCGGCAATTATCAAAGTCTAAAATATAATTTTTGTATCCTTTGTGGCTGACAGAATTATAACCTTCACGAACTTCAAAGCCAACTATGCCACGGTCGACAAGAAATGTAGTAATCCGTTTCTTGGGACCGCGGGCCGTTTCGTCTACACCTGTTGCAACAAATACAATAAAAAAATCAGCATGCTCTGCACCAGAAATAAAATGCTTAGATCCATTTATAACCCAATCTGTTCCATCAGAAATTGCACTGCATTTCATGCCTCGCACGTCACTTCCTGCATCTGGTTCTGTCATAGCTAAAGCATCAGTTCGATTGCCTCTGACTGCGGGCAATAGATAACGTTCAATTTGTTCGCCCTCGCATGCCATCAAAATATTTTGGGGCCGCCCAAAAAAATGCGTCAATGCCATGGACCCACGGCCAAGCTCTCGTTCAACTAATGTAAAGTCCAAATGGCTAAGGCCAGCACCACCCACGCTTTCTGGAAAATTACATGCGTAGAAACCAAGATCTATGACCTTTGCTTTTATTGATTGTCCTAATTCAATTGGTACATGACCAATTCGCTCAACCTCAGCCTCGTGGGGATAAATTTCTTTTTCTACAAAGTTGCGAACAGTTTCGACAATCATTTGTTGTTCTTGGCTTAATCCAAAATCCATATTTTAAACTCCTCGGGGGTCTGGCAATTTAGCATGTATTGCCGCAACCATTTCTAGTTTTTCTAACACATCTGCACGGGGCTCACATGCACGCCTTGTCTCCAGGCTAACGTGAATTAGCATCTGTTCCCCTGATGCCATTAAGGTCCCATTATCTAAAAACATTTGGTGGAATAATCGCATTTTTTTACCTTCACCTTGAAGCACAAAAGATTTTACGTGTATAGATGATCCGGCATGTGTTTCAGCTAGAAATTTGATTTGAATATCTACAGTAAAATAACTAAGGCCTGACCTGATGTAATCTGCATTTGCACCTACTGTTTGCATTACAATATCAGCGGCATCAGAAAAAACCTGGCCATAACGACTTTCATTCATATGGCCGTTGTAATCTGTCCAATCAATTGGAATTACACGTTTGATTGTCATTAGTGGTTCTTCAATTATTTCAGGTAATGCAGGTTTTATATTTGCTTCGTGTGCATTGATTAACGCACCGGCTGCAGTGTCCTGGCCCTTTAGGGCACGCAAAAGTGCAATTAAATTGTTATCGCGTAAACGTTCCAAATCTCGGATGGATTTATCGCCAGATTGCACATTCGATTGATCTGCAATTTGTACAATTAATTCATCGGTTAATTCTGGCACATCCATCAATTTAGTCCATGGCCATTGTAAGCAGGGTCCAAACTGTTCGATGAAGTGTGCCATACCTTCTTCACCACCAGCAATACGATAGGTTTCAAACAATCCCATTTGGGCCCATCTTAATCCAAAACCATAACGAATGGCATCATCAATTTCTTGAGTTGTTGCAATGCCGTCTTTTATTAACCACAACCCTTCACGCCATACTGCCTCTAAGAACCTGTCAGCAATGTGCGCATCGATTTCTTTTCTCACGTGTAATGGAAACATACCAAGTGAAGTCAAAATTTGTTTGGCGCGGTCTAAAACCAAAACTGGGTTAGCAGAAGATGGCACCAATTCAACAAGAGGCAACAAATAAACAGGATTAAACGGATGAGCAACAAGCACAGAAGCAGGGCTAGAGAGGCCCTGTTGAAGTTCCGATGGTTTAAATCCTGATGTGGAAGATCCAATTATTGCATCTTTGGGAGCTGTGGCAACAATTTCTGAAAAAACCTTATGTTTTAGGTCTAAGCGTTCAGGAACACTTTCCTGAATCCAAGATGTATCAGTAACTGCTTCCTGTATAGTACTGCAGATTTTAAGTTTACCCTCCTTTGGAAGAGTGACGTCGTACAACATCGGCAAAGCGTGACGGGCATTTTCTAAAACGGCTGCAATTTTGCGTTCTGCCTGTGTATCAGGGTCATACAAATTGACGTTCCATCCGTTTAGCAGGAAACGGGCTAGCCATCCCCCACCAATAACCCCGCCACCAATAATTGCTGCTGTTTGTGTCATGATTTCCTCATCTAAATATTAATTTTTTTAATACTTAATCTATTTCTATTAAGATAATGTACGCCTAAGGTTTAATTTATATTATAAATATAGCTTTTGAATTATTGAATTTATGTCATGGGCTGTTAAAATTTTTGGGTAGTATTTTTGAACTAAGTAATTGCTTCTGTATGACCATCAACAGCTAATGCCTGGCCGGAAATTTTCGATCCGGCAGGGCTGTCTAAAAAGTGAACCATATTTGAAATATCGTCGGCGGTTACCCAAGTTTTTAATGATACCGCAGCAACATAATCATCGCGTACTGTTTGTTCGCTAACGCCACGCGCTTTGGCTTCGTTTCCAACCACTCGATCCATACGATCACCCTCAACAGCGCCTGGGCAAATGCAATTTACACGAATGCCATCGCTACCCATTTCCATTGCGAGTGTTTTAGTTAGCCCAACGATGCCCCATTTTGCTACAGCATATGGGCTTCGATAAGGATACCCAAATAGTCCAGCTGTTGATGATAGAAGTACAATTAACCCAGCTTTTTGTATCCGCATATGTTTTGCTGCCCATCGTACCAATAAAAACGTGCCATCTAATGTTGTAGCAATTGTAGACTTCCATTCAGAATAATCTAAATCTTCAATTAATGCTGCGGGTCCGCCGATACCAGCAGCTGCAATTACAACATCGACACCACCTAAATAATTGTCACAATTCTCAAAAAAATCCAACATGTCTGCTTCAATTGTAACATCGGCTTTGACGGCGAGTGCATCTGGATACATTATTTGAAATGCATCTATTGCGATTTTATTAATGTCACAGATCGCTACTTTTGCTCCTGCAGCTATATAGCTTTGGGCTATGGTTAGTCCAATCCCTGCGGCTCCCGCGGTTATGACTATACGTTTATTAATCATTTCGGCATACGCTTTGTTAAGCCTAGTTTTTCGCGTACTTCCGTTGGTCCCATTATGGAGCTGCCCATTGCTTCGACGATTGTTACGGCACGTGCAACGAGTGCTTCGTTTGTGGCTAACTCACCTTTACCTAACCATAAGTTATCCTCTAAGCCCACGCGAACATTACCCCCTGCTAACACTGATGCTGCTACGTATGGCATTTCGTTTCGTCCAATAGAAAATGCTGACCAATTCCAGCCATTTGGTACATTGTTAACCATTGCCATAAAGGTATTTAAATCGTTTGGAGCTCCCCAAGGAATACCCATACATAGTTGTACAAGTGCAGGGGATTTTAGAATACCTTTTTCCACTAAGTTTTTGGCTAACCATAAGTGGCCAGTATCAAATGCTTCAATTTCTGGTTTTACGCCTAAGTCCTCCATCATTGAGCCCATAGCTTTTAACATTCCAGGAGTATTGGTCATGACGTAATCAGCTTCAGCAAAATTCATAGTGCCACAATCTAATGTGCAAATTTCAGGCAGGCATTCTGCTATATGTGCAACACGCTCTGTGGCGCTTGCCATATCAGTAGTGTTGGATAATGGAAGGGGGCTATCAGGGGAGCCAAAAACAATATCACCTCCCATGCCTGCTGTAAGATTTAACACCATATCCACATCAGAAGCACGTATACGATCTGTTACTTCACGATAAAGTCCTAAATCGCGTGAAGGCACACCTGTTTCAGGATCGCGTACATGACAATGCACAATTGCTGCACCGGCTTGCGCCGCAGCAATTGCACTATTAGCGATTTGCTCTGGGCTGCGTGGCACATGATGGCTGCGATCTTGTGAACTCCCTGAGCCTGTAATTGCACAGGTTATAAAAACTTTGGGATTTATTGTTAATGGCATAATTTTATCCTTTATTATTTATTGAGATGCTAATCATCTTGCATTAGATCTATATGCAGTATTAGACATATATTATGCATATTTTACCATCACCGCAAATAATGCCTATAACTATTGATTTCTTAGTTTACGATAACTTTTCAAATCACTGCATGGCAAATTGCCTGGAGCCATTTCGAGCGGCAAATACTCTAAGTGCTAACGAAACATATAGATGGAAGTTTGTGACACTTGATGGTGAGCCTATTCAAACGTCTAGCGGATTAAGGTTGATGCCTGATCAAGTATTTGGAAATACTAAACGAGGCGATTTCTTATTCGTAATTGCATCTTATGACTTTCGTAAACATGATAGTGTTGCGTCAAGGCGTGCTTTACGTGCAGCCATCAAACGATATAAAACGGTTATTGGATTAGATGCTGGGCCATGGTTAATGGCTGGGGCGGGGATCTTAGATGGTTATCATGCTACAGCACATTGGGATATTATTGATGAGTTTGCAGAAGAGTTTGTAGATATTAATATCGAACGGCAGAAATTCATTTTTGACGGAATGATGGGAACATGTGCTGGAGCAATGGCAGCCTTTGATCTTAGCCTAGCACTTATTAGAAAAATTAATGGTGTAACGGTTGCTCTAGATGTTGCGTCAATTTTCCTCAGTGGAACTGATACGCCTCAACAATTTATATCTAATGCTGTATGTAGAATTCCAATGGTTCAAAAAACATTAGAAATAATGCATGCAAATATTGAAGATACATTAACTATTCCAGATATTGCTTATGATTTAGGAGTTAGTGCCAAACAGTTACATCGTTTGTTTATTAAAGATTTACAGCAGTCGCCAAGTGGAGTGTATCGAAATATTAGGTTATCGTTTGGGCGTCACCTTTTGCAGACAACCCAAAAGCCTGTGCAAGAAATAGTTTTAAGATCTGGGTATCAAAACCTCAGTGCATTTTCGCGCGCATTTAAAGTTAGATTTAATCAAACACCTAGCCAATATAGAAATCATTTTTAAGCTAACGAAAATCTTTAGGTTTTATATTATAGCGTGCCAATCTGTCATAAAAAGTTTTACGAGGTAATCCTAGCTCCATTGATGCTAAAGTAGCCTTTCCTTTAGTCCGCCGCAAAGTTTCGCATAATACTAAAGCCTCAAAGCTGTAAAGTTGATCTGCCAAAGTTTTTTCTTCTTCTTTTGGTATGGATAGGCCAATATCTAAAAGAAAATTACGGGCAAAATTACGAAGTTCTGGTATGTTTGAATTCCAATCTTTTGACATGATTTGCGCATATATTGATTGAGGAACATTGGGCATATCTAAATCTAAATTCCTAACCAATTGACGCAAAATTTGCTCAAATAATATTGGCAAATCTTTACGTCTTGCCCGCAGGCTAGGGATTGTTATTTTTACAGGCTCTATCGCATCAAAAAAATCCATGAATTTAGTATCTTTAACTAATTTAGAAATTGGCAAGGTGCTTGATGCAAATATGCGCAAATCTGGATTTTTAATTACCATAGTTTTTAAAGTTTTTAAGTCATTAATATTAGCTAAATGTAATGATTTAATTGACAAATTTATAATACCTTCAGCCACATTAAGTTCAGATAATGAATTTGCTAATAATTCAAAATTATACCCTTTAAATTTTGCAGTTTTTCTCCCCAATGTATGAAGTGTAAAAGCTGCAAGTTTTTTGCCAACCCCTTTTTCGCCCGACATGAAAATATGTGATGGCAATGGGCCAAGTTTTCTTAGTAAATTTTGTAAGTTTTTAATGGTATCTGATTGTCCTGGAAAATTTAATGCTGCTGCATCATTTCGTTGTATCTCGCGTTCTAACTTACGCTTTTGAAGGACGATATTTCGATAGGCAAAAGCACGTTTGATTGTATCTAAAAGTTTATCTCTTGGACAAGGTTTTTCTAGGAAGTCATAAGCGCCACTTTTGATTGCCCGTAATGCCATTGGTACATCAGCTTCGCCTGTTAACATGATTGTTGGCAAGTCATTATCTACAGACTTCACATAAGCTAAAACGTCAAACCCATCATGTTGAGGCATACGAATATCAGAAATAATAATACCTGAAAAATTTGCTCGTATATTACGGCGAGCCTGTCCTAAGCTGCTAGCTGAAATTACACTGATACCCTCTAAATCCAAAGTTTGGGCCAATGACATGCGCATTGCATCGTCATCTTCAATTAAAATTACTTGTTTTTTCATGATGTTTGCTTTTGTGCTTTGCACAGGCTGATTGTGAATTGTGCACCACCATGATCATGATTGTTACAAATCATTTCTCCCCCAAAACTACCTATAATTCCATATGAAATAGATAGGCCTAAACCAATTCCCTTACTGGCTCCAATTTCTTTTGTGGTATAAAATGGTTCAAAAACTCGTTCAGGATCAACTAAACCTGCACCAGTATCACGCAAGGACATTTGAATAGTGTTATTGATTTGTGACAAATCAATAAATATTATTTTGGGATTTAGATTGTCCATTGCATCCAAAGCATTTGTTAAAAGGTTTATAATAACTTGCTGCAATCGAACATGCCCACCCATTACCATTGCTGGATCAATGCTTGGTTGCCATACCACGCTAACATTTTCAGATATGCAGCGTGCGTTCATTAAGCTTAAAGACTCGCTGATTACTATTTGTAAGTCTACTGGCTCTATTGTTTCTTTTTCTTTTCTTGCAAAGGCGCGTAGGGATTTTATAATCCGTGTTGCTCGATCGATTTGATTACTAATCAATCCAAAGTTATTTTGTGCATCAGTAAATTGATTATGGTCTAGCATTTTTGTACCATTTTCAGCAAAGTTTTTCATAGCGGCTAAAGGTTGACTGAGTTCATGGCTAATGCCTGCTGACATTTCTCCAAGTGCTTTTAATTTGCCAGCTTGAACTAATTGATATTGTGCTAGTTTTAATTGTTCTGTTCTTTTTTCTACTCTAGCTTCTAATTTTATATTTGCTGCTTCCTCTATTGCCAAACGATCAGCTAAACGTTGACGGCGCAACCATAATGACCAAAGTCCCATGCCAAAAGCAAATAAAATAGCAGCGGTTAGACCTGCTTGCACTCGTGAATAAAACTTAGTGGATTGAGTTGACATAAATATACGTGCGGTCATTTCTAAGCGGGGTATGTATTGTGAAAAAACCAATGCTTCTTTAGGCAATACATCTGTATTTTGAAATTTCCAAATATTATGATTGAAAACCTTTGATTTGCTATGATCAAAAAAATTCAAAACTTGATTTTGAGCATAATGAAGTAGATCTGAAAACGGTTTTCCAGGACTCCCAATCCGTCGTAATGCCATGCTTGGCCTATTTGTAACGAAGGCTACGTCATTTGCGTCAAAAAACGCTAGTGAAACATCATCTACGTGCCATTGATATTCTAAAGTGGCAATGTCTACTTTTATAATAACAGCACCTTGTGGAACTGATTGGCCCGCGTAAATGCCGCGTGCTATAAAAATAGTACGGGCATCAGTTTGTTTATCAATTGCTCCAAAATACCCTAAACGACCATTTAATGCAGCTTGAACATAAGGTTCATCCGGATTAATTTCATCAGTATTTGATATTGATGTATCTGCATTTGATGAGGCTATAACTTTGCCTTTTCTACTTACGATAAAAATTTGCTCAGAGCCATAAAGTAAGGCTGTATCTTTTAACAAACCGTTTATATTTGTTAATTGAGTGGTGGGTTTGAAGGCTGTGATAATATCAGGATGGCGAGATAATATATTAGATAATTGTTTAAAACTTACTAACTGACCTAGTAAACGGTCGCTAGATTGATCAATGCGAACTCTAGCAGTTTCACCTAAGCGGTCTAATCCAGATTGTAAGGAATAAAAATACATGCCCATTATTAATGCCGAGGACACTGCAATATAAAGTAAAACATAGATATTTAGTACTGAACTTTTAGGCATTTCGAATCGCTTAAATTTATCTCTACTTTACGGTTCATGGTATGGAGGACACAATCATTATGTGCGATTTTTCGCACAATGCTTATTTAAACTTTATATGATTTCAGCAAATAACTGAAAAATAACGCAAAAAAAAATATTTATAAAAAAATTTGCTAAAAAAAATGAAGAGTAGCTATTCAAGCTATGCGGAAATTCCGCTTATTTCCATTGGGAGGAAACTATGAAAACATTCTTAAAGGCTGCATGTGTTGCAGCAGTTGCGCTAGTACCGTCTATTGCATCAGCTTCTTGTGAAAGCGGTGAAGTGGTCATCAAATTTAGTCACGTGACAAATACAGATAAGCATCCAAAAGGCATTGCAGCATCGTTGCTGGAACAACGGATTAATGATGAGATGAATGGTAAAGCTTGTATGGAAGTTTTTCCTAACTCAACGCTTTACAACGATAACAAAGTTTTAGAAGCAATGTTACAAGGCGATGTTCAATTAGCCGCACCATCATTATCAAAGTTTGAAAAGTTCACTAAGCAATTCCGCATTTTTGATTTGCCATTTATGTTTAAAAATATCAATGCGGTTGAGGCATTCCAAGCATCTGATACTGGTCAAGCAATGCTAGACTCCATGCAAAACCGTGGCCTGCAAGGTTTGGGTTATTGGCACAATGGTATGAAGCAAATGTCAGCAAACGTTCCATTGGTTGCACCTTCAGACGCAAATGGATTAAAATTCCGTGTTATGTCATCTGATGTTTTAGTAGCTCAAATGGAAGCTATGGGTGCTAGCCCGCAGAAAATGGCGTTCTCTGAAGTTTATGGTGGTCTACAACAGGGTGTTGTTGATGGTCAGGAAAACACATGGTCAAATATTTTTGGAAAAAAATTCTTTGAAGTCCAGGATGGAACAACAGAAACAGATCACGGTATTTTAGATTATTTATTGGTCACAAATATTGATTGGCTAAACGGCCTGGATGCTGCTGTACGTGAACAGTTTTTGACTATTGTTGCTGAAGTTACTGAGACACGTAACAAGGAATCTACTGCAGTTAATGCAAGTGCTAAGGAAGCAGTAATTGCAGGTGGTGGAGTTGTTCGTTCTTTGACAACAGAACAGCGTCAAGCTTGGATTGATGCTATGAAACCAGTTTGGGCAAAATTTGAAGGTGATGTAGGAACTGAAAACATTGCAGCTGCTCAAAAAATGAATATGGCTAACTAAGCCACTACTTTATGGCGCGTTAAATTATTAGCGCGCCATTTTAACATCTAAAATATTTTGAGGTCATTATGGAACAAAACACTTCATGGCTTGACCATATTGAAGAAAACCTAATTGCATCGTTGTTAGGAATTATGACCCTACTTACATTTGCAAATGTGGTTGCTCGATATGTGTTTAACTCTAATATCTTTTGGGCGTTAGAGCTGACAGTATTTTTATTTGCGTGGCTGGTTTTACTGGGTGCATCTTATGCCGTCAAAAAAACGTCTCACTTAGGTGTGGATGCAATTGTAAACATGCTGAGTATTGATAAACGCCGAATTCTGGCTTTATTTACAGCGTTGGTATGTATTTTATATGCACTTTTATTACTTAAGGGTTCCTGGGATTACTGGGCTCCATATGCAAACCTTCCTCCGACTGAAGGGCGATGGTTTCCAACAGGATTTGTTGATAATTTTCGTGGTCGTGGTTGGTATGAAACTCAAGATATCCCAGTACCATTTTTTATGCGGTGGTTGGAGGATGCGTTTAATGCAGGCGCCGAATATGAAAAAATGCCTAAAGTAGTTCCTTATTTAGTAATGCCTTTGTCTATGTTTCTATTATTATTTCGCTTTATCCAAGCAGGCATAGCAATATGGAAAGGTAAAATTGATATGATGATAGTCAGTCATGAAGCTGAAGATGATGTTGATAAAGCAAACAAAGCTATGGCTGAATCGGAGATAAAATAATGGAACTTTTCCTACTTTTTACAATGGTAATTGGTTTGATGCTTATTGGTGTGCCAATAGCCGTATCACTTGGGCTCTCATCTATACTATTTCTTTTAATATTTTCTGACAGCTCATTGGCGTCTGTCGCACAAACGATATTTGAAGCATTTGAAGGGCATTCAACTCTTCTTGCTATCCCATTTTTTATTCTAGCTTCATCGTTTATGTCGACTGGAGGAGTTGCAAAAAGGATTATTAGATTTTCCATCGCTCTTGTAGGACATTTTAGGGGTGGCTTAGCTATTGCGGGAGTTTTGGCTTGTATGATATTTGCTGCGCTATCTGGATCATCTCCTGCAACGGTAGTTGCAATTGGATCAATCGTAATAGCGGCAATGCGACAGGTTGGGTATACTAAAGAATTTGCAGCTGGTGTGATCTGTAATGCAGGTACATTAGGCATTCTAATTCCGCCATCAATTGTAATGGTTGTATATGCTGCTGCTGTTGAAGTTTCTGTTGGGCGTATGTTTTTAGCGGGAGTTATTCCAGGATTGTTGGCAGGCACTATGCTTATGATTGGAATTTATGTCATGGCGCGCGTAAAGAATATGCCATCCGGCGAGTGGTTGGGGTGGCGTGAAGTATATGAAAGTTTTAGTGATGCTGTTTGGGGCTTATCGTTGATAGCTATTATAATGGTAGGTATTTACGGTATTCCAGGAGTTACAGGTGCAATATTTACTCCAACAGAAGCTGCAGCAGTTGCATCAATTTATGCTTTTATCGTAGCAAGTTTCATCTACCGAGATATGGGTCCTCTTGCTGGCAGTGATGGTGAAGCTCGTAAAAGTTTATTACGAAATCCACAGGCTCTTTTAACTGCTTTTTGGCATGAAGATACACGCCGCACATTATTTGATGCAGGAAAATTAGTTGTTACACTGATGTTCGTGATAGCGAACGCATTACTACTAAAGCACGTTATTACAGATGAACAATTACCTCAAAAAATTACTGAAGTAATGATTTCATATGGGTTTGGCCCTGTGATGTTCTTGATAATTGTAAATATAATATTACTAATTGGTGGTCAGTTTATGGAACCTTCAGGCCTTTTAGTTATTGTAGCCCCTTTAGTTTTTCCTATAGCAATGGAACTTGGCATTGACCCAATTCACCTAGGCATAATTATGGTTGTGAATATGGAAATTGGGATGATTACTCCGCCCGTTGGTTTGAATCTATTTGTGACTGCAGGTGTGGCTAATATGTCTATGATGGGCGTAGTACGCGCGGCACTTCCATTCTTAGCTATAATGTTCGTATTTCTTATTATGATTACTTACATCCCCTGGATTTCTACAGTCTTACCAAACGCAGTTATGGGTCCTGAAATAATGATTAAGTAATTAAAAAACCACTTTTAAACGGGTGGTTTTCTGCGCTTGTGTTACTATCTGGGTCGTAATGAGACTAGTCAACTTGGTGCTTTTCTTTTACTGTATTATAAAGATTAATATGGGGAATTAAATGCATCACGTTACCAATCAATACTTTAAGATGGGCATTCAAATGGCGGGGGTTCCTTTCCCAAGCACAAATAGCGCACGCCCTATTGGAATGTTGAAAAATTGCCCTGCACACTCCCAAACACCCTTGCTTTACGCAGACAAATTGGCGGCTGATTTAAATATAGCATCTATTCAAATAAAAGATGAACGCAACCGAATGAAATTAGGCAGTTTCAAAGCTTTGGGGGCAGCCTATGTGATTGCGAGTGATGCAGCTGAACGTGATGTTTCTAATGTAACATATGTAACAGCATCTGCTGGAAATCATGGAATGTCTGTTGCTGCGGGTGCAGCAGCTTTTGGTGCTACTGCAGTTGTTTATTTATCTTCTACTGTACCTGAAGATTTTGCAGAACGGCTATCGGTTATTGGTGCCACTGTTGTGCGCTCTGGTGATAATTATGAAGCTTCTATGCAAGCCGCTCAAAATGCTGCAGTACATAATGGATGGGTTTTACTATCAGATAGCTCATGGGATGGATATTTTGATCTGCCTTGGCGTCTAATGGAAGGTTACACTGTTATGGCCGCTGAAATTGTAGAGCAGATTGATCATGTTCCGACCCATATTTTTTTGCAGGCTGGTGTTGGTGGTTTGGCTGGGGCAATGGCAGCATGTTTTCGCGCCTCTTGGGGAGATTTACCTCATATAACAGTTGTAGAGCCTGCTTTTGCTCCTGCGTTGCTAAATTCAATTGTAGAGGGAAAGTTTGTTTCAGCTCCGGGGCCTGTTTCGGATATGGGACGACTTGATTGCAAGGAAGCGTCTTTAATTGCTTTAGCTGGCTTGTCTCGAGACGCTAACCAATTTGTCACTTTGACAGAGAGTGAATGCCTTGAAACTATTGCAAAATTACCCAAACATGATTTAGCGACTTCATCGTCAGGCGGCGCAGGACTTGCAGCTATGATGTTGTCGAACCTTCCCACTGATTCTAGTGTTCTATGCATTTTATCTGAGGGACCTGACGCATAATGCAACGTGGCTTTTCAGATTTGGAGTTTGCTAATCGAGTAAAGCTTGCACAGATTCTGATGGAGAAAAATGATATTGGAGCACTGTTACTAACAACAGAGCCGGACGTACGTTATTTTACAGGATTTTTAACACAATTTTGGCAAAGCCCAACACGACCTTGGTTTCTTGTAATACCTGTTTCAGGTAAACCTATTGCGGTTATTCCGAGTATTGGACAAGCTTTAATGAACGCCACTTGGATTGATGATGTGCGAACATGGTCTTCCCCTGATATGTTTGATGATGGAATAGGCCTGTTAATTGATACTTTATTAGAAGTAGTTTCTAACGGTAAAGTTGCAGTTCCTGATGGTGCAGAAACACACATCCGTATGCCTTATTCTGATGTGCAACGCTTATCTAATAGCGTGTTGATATCCTCCGATATGGGCATAATGCGCGAACTGCGTATGGTTAAATCAGATATTGAAATTAACAAAATCCGTTATGCATGTCAGATAGCTAGTGATGCATTTGGTGCTGTGAAAGGTTTTGCTAAAGTTGGTATGACCCAATCCGAAATTAATCGCCAGTTCCAATCAACTTGTCTTAATTCTGGAGCGGATAGTGTGCCTTATGTAGCAATGGGGCTTGGTGCGTGTGGATATTTTGATGTAATTTCTCCTGCTACAGATATTCGAGCCCAAACTGGTGATATATTAATGTTGGATACTGGTTTAATGTGGGACGGTTATTTTTGTGATTTTGATCGTAATTTTGCTTTAGGAAATCCTGATCCACGAGCGGCCTCAGCACACGCCTGTTTAATTGACGCAACGGCGGCTGGATTAGAGGCAGCTGTTGTTGGTGCCACTGCTGCAGATATTTTTCATGCAATGGCAAAGATAACAGGCTCAGGAAAAGCGATGGAAGCAGGCCGATTTGGGCATGGCTTGGGAACGCAACTAACTGAATGGCCATCGTTTATAGCTGATGATCACACTGAATTGCTAGAGGGCATGGTGTTAACATTAGAGCCATCTATCGAAACTATTAATGGACGTATTTTGGTTCATGAAGAAAATATAGTTATTAGGAAAGGTAGTGCAGAAAAACTTTCTGATTTTGCCACAGAAATGGAAATAATTAGATGAATAATTTTTCTTATGAATTGCAAGTAAGTAAAGAACCGACAATAGGTCTAGTGGTTCTTCAAGCCGATCAAAGAATTGAGTTAGATATGAGGCAATTATTTGACCCTATTACTAACATGCACATCACGCGCATTCCATCGGGCGCAGAAGTTAATACTGATACTTTGATGAAAATGGAAAATGATTTGCCTGCAGTTACATCATTATTGCCACGTGCAGCAAATTTTGATGTTGTGGGATATGGCTGCACATCAGGAACTTCAGTTATTGGTGCTGCAAAGATTTCTGAACTTATAAAAAGTAGTTGTAAGACAAGGTGGGTTACTGAACCCGTTAGTGCATTAATTGCTGCCTGCAACCATCTTGGATTAAGTCGTATTGGCTTACTGTCACCTTATGTAGAAAAAGTTAGCAAAACATTATGCGAAACTCTTCAAGCATCTGGTATTGAGACCCCTATATTTGGAAGTTTTAATGAAGGAACAGAGGAGAAGGTTGTACAGATTTCACCTCAATCTATATTTGATGCAGCAGTTAAGCTTGATACTAAAGAGATCGATGCAATTTTTATTTCATGCACAAATCTAAACACGCTACCCATAATTAAAGAAATAGAAAATGAAATTGGTAAACCTGTGTTGTCTAGCAACCAGGTATTAGCGTGGCATATGGCAAAATTAGCCATGGCTGGTTTATCGCAAAATTGTATTGGGTGTTTATTTGAAGTTAATAAGCTTTAATTATTCAGTCATAATTTTGACATTAATTTATAGATGAGCTCATTATTTATTTTTAAACTTTTTTCAATTTTTTTATTAATTAATTCTAGAGAGTTAATGCCAGTTGTTTGAATAAATAGTTCAGTTGCGGCATCACTAAGGTTTGAAATATTAAATTTTTCCATGCCTAATAAACGCTTTAAATGTTCAATTTCGCCAAATAGAATTAACGCCTCATTTAGGCATGTTTCTTCTGAAAGAGTTATAACACCTAAGTCTAATGCACTTTTCAGTTGTTCTTGAGGCTTGAGGTTTCTGGTATTGCTTAGCAAAGTAAAGCTTTGAGCTAAGAGCTCTAAATCTAAAACACCGCCTAAAGGCTTTTTCACTGGCCAGCTTTGGTGTCTATCAATCTCTAGTTTTGAAATCCGAGCACGCATTTCACTAACTTCTTTAGATACCTTTTTTTTATTATTTGCTTGGCTCAATACGTCTTTCAATATAGCATTAATTGCATGACATAGTTCTGGGTTCCCAGCTACAGCTCTTGCCCTAGTTAATGCGAGCTGTTCCCAAACCCAAGCTTTGTTTTTTTGATAATCTTTAAACCCAACCAAACTGGTTGCTACAGTGCCCGCACGTCCAGAAGGACGTAAGCGCATATCAACTTCATATAAGCGGCCATAGGACATTGAAGATGACAAAGCACTAATTAAAGTACGTGTAACTTTTTGAAAATAAGTACGTATATCTAAACCTTTTATGCTAGAAACTGAATCTGAATGGCCATCATAAATTACTATTATATCCAGGTCGGATGTACAGGTCATTTGTTGAGATCCCATTTTACCCATAGCTAAAACTGCAACAGAACTGCCCTGAATATTTCCATATCGGCGCATTGCTTCAGATGAAGCTTGTTCCAAACATATCTGCAAACAGGCTTGTGCTAAATTTGAAAAAGCTTTTTCAGCTCGATTGGTCGAGATCTGTTGTGTCAATTGTGCATAAATAATTTTGAAATGCTCTTCTGATTTCCATGCTCGTGTTTCGATTAAAATAGACTCAAAATCTAAACCATTTTGAATTCTCGTGCCTAAGTTTTTTGAATAGGTGGCTAAATTGGATGGAATTGCGTTTGGCCCAATGTCTGCGAGGCCATCTAAGACGCTAACTTGCCGTGCTAGGGCATTTCCTAATTGTTTAGAAAGACTCGTCACGTAAATTACTTGCTTTAAAATATCGGGGCGACGTTCAAATAATGAAAATAATTGTACACCAGAAGTAAGTCCAGATAAAAAATACTCAAAATAATCTAAGGTTTGTTCTGGATTACTAGCTTTTTGTACTAAATTCAAAATATGTGGAATTTGAGTTTCAAATACTTCAACAGCACGTTCGGAGCGAAAGGCTGGAAGTGTCTGCCATTTATCAAAACGCATTCTTTGTTTATTCGTTGGATCGATACGATGGCTATCTATTGTTTCTAGCGTCTCAGTAGCGGCGTGAGTAATCTGTAATTGTTTAACTACATCTGTTTCGAATACGTTTAATGTTGCATACCCTGACAATTTATATAGGCGTATTTTTTCTTCTGGATTTTTTGGGATTGAATGACTTTGCGCATCACGAAGCATCTGGATGCGGTGCTCAATTTTTCTATGATGGCGCAAAGAGGTTATTAAGACACGAGCTTTTTGTTGAGTTATTATCCCTTGTTTAGCCAATGATTGGAGTGCGCCTTGTGTTGAGGTATTACGTAATTCTCTATGCCTTCCACCAAATATCATTTGGTTTGCTTGTGCAAAGAATTCAATTTCTCGGATTCCACCACGGCCCAATTTCATATTGTGGTCTTCGAGTGTAATTGGTCCAGATATTCCTTTGTGCTCTCGGGATTGTATCAAAAGCTGTTCTATTTCGCCAAGCGCAGCGAAATCTAATTCTCGGCGCCAAATGAATTTTTGCATGCGAGATAGGAACCCAAGCGCTGCTTTTTTATCGCCAGCACAAAAACGTGCTTTAATAAATGCAGCACGCTCCCAAGTTCTTCCCTCACGAATATAATAGGCTTCTGCACTGCGCATAGCCGGACATATAGTTGTTACAGAAGGATTGGGGCGTAAGCGTAAATCAGTTCGAAATACATACCCATCTTTACTTGGCTTTGATAATAAGGAAAAAACTTTTTGAGTAATTTTTACAAAAATAATACGATATTCAGCAATTTTGTCAGCAGGGTATCTGGTGTCATCAAAAAGAAAAATCAAATCAATATCTGATGAATAATTTAGTTCTTTTGCGCCCATCTTTCCCATGGCCAAAACAAACATACCTGCTGATAAATCATTATTTAACCAAGTGCCTTTTAATACACCTTTATCAACAGATGATCGCAATTCACTTTCTAGTGCGGTCTTAACTGCATAATCAGCAAAATTTGTTAATTTTTCTGTAATCCATTCCATAGTACGTATGTGTGACAAATCACATAATGCTAAAATTAACGCTGTCCGAGCTTTGGCTAAACGTAAAGCAATTCGAAGTTCTCCATTTAAGGTTTGAGCTGCTAGAACGGCTTCTTCTGGAGTTTTAGTCCAGTGAATAAGTAACCAATCGCGATGACGGTTCAACAATCCATTCAAATAAGTGCTACTACCTGCAATGCCTTCAATCAAACGTAAGGCGTCTGCAGGTAAGCCATTATAAGTGGCACTTACTTGCCCCCCTACAATGGGATCAAACGGAATTGGAAAATGTAGAATGGGTTCTTTAAATATCATAAAGCAATCTTGGATATGCATCTCGGTTGGGTCAATGCAAAAAACTTAAGTTCAAAGCGTTGACTCTGCTTGTTGTACCTCTATAAGCCGGACATCGCCTATTTTTAGGTGACCATATTGGTGTTTGTGGCCTTCGTAAGAAGATGCCTGTCACCCAAAGCAGTTCTGCCGCGGGAAAGGAAAGCGCCCTTATCTTAATATAAGGAGTCCAGCGTATGACTAAACGTACAGCTGCCAAACATAAATTAGACCGCCGCATGGGTGAAAATATCTGGGGTCGTCCAAAGTCTCCAGTAAATCGTCGAGAATATGGGCCAGGTCAACATGGTCAGCGCCGTAAACAAAAGCTATCTGATTTTGGTACCCAACTACGCGCAAAACAGAAATTAAAAGGTTATTACGGTGATGTGACTGAAAAACAGTTCCGCCGCGTTTATGCTGAAGCAGTTCGCGTAAATGGTGACACAGGTGAAAATTTGATTGGTTTGTTAGAGCGTCGTTTAGACGCTGTTGTTTACCGTTCAAAGTTCGTACCAACAGTATTTGCTGCGCGTCAGTTTGTAAATCATGGCCATGTAACGGTAAATGGTAAAAAAGTGAATATTCCTTCCTACCGTGTTAAAGAGGGTGATGTTATCGAAGTTCGTGAAAAGTCACGACAAATGGCCTTAGTTATTGAAGCATTGGCATCGTCAGAGCGTGATTTTGCTGAATATATCAATGTTGATGCATCTAAAATGAAAGCTGAATTTGTTCGCACGCCAACACTTGCTGATGTGCCATATCCGGTAATCATGGAGCCAAACTTGGTTGTGGAATATTACGCGAAAAACTAAATGTAGAATTAACTATCAATATCAGAAAGCCGTACCGTTTGGTGCGGCTTTTTTCTGTTTTAGCCCTTTCCCTATGTAATTTTTATCAGTAGCATTTTTAAATGAATTCAAACAGTATATCCACTTATGATGCCCATACTCTTCCTCTTTGGAGGAGGCCAATTACTTTATTGGCAATAATGATATTTGGCATGCACATGGCTTTTGCTACTTGGATGGCATTGTTAAATAATTTTGTACATGAGCGTGCAAATTTTGATGGGTCTGACTTGGGGTGGCTTCAAAGTATTCGTGAAATTCCAGGGTTTTTTGCTGTTGCAGTAATTGTAGTCTTATGGGTTATGCGTGAACAAATATTAGCCATTGTTTCATTGGTAATGCTAGGCTCTGCAGTTGCTGTCACTGCTTGGTTTCCCACATTTAGTGGGCTGTTGCTAACAACTTTTATTTCTAGTCTGGGGTTTCATTATTACGAGACCGTAAAGCAAAGTCTTGAATTGCAATGGATTCCTAAAGATAAAGCTCCCCAAATATTAGGGTGGCTTTTAGCGATTGGTTCAGCAGGCTCGCTTATTGCTTATGGCGGAGTTGCTATTACTTGGTGGGTTTTGGGTTGGGATTACAATACACTATATATGATTAGTGGTAGTATTACGATTTTGATCGCAGTATTTTGTTTTTTTGCGTATCCACGTTTCCATGGGCCAACTGTCCAAAATAAAACCTTTTTATTACGTAAGCGCTATTGGTTATTTTATGTTTTGCAGTTTATGGCTGGTGCACGTCGACAAATTTTCATTGTTTTTGCAGCATTTATGATGGTGGAAAGATTTGGTTTTGAAGTACATGAAGTAACTGTATTATTTTTAATTAATTATATAGCAAACATGATTTTTGGGCCTATTATTGGGCGTATTGTTTTCAGGTTTGGTGAACGCAATGCATTAATATTTGAATATTTTGGTTTAATTGTAATTTTTGCTGCTTATGGCGGTGTTTATTTGTTTGGCTGGAGTGTCTTTATTGCTGCTACACTATATGTTCTTGACCACTTATTTTTTGGCCTATCCATAGCTCAAAAAACTTATTTTCAAAAAATTGCAGATCCTGCAGATATTTCTTCAACAGCGGCAGTAGCGTTTACAATTAATCATATTGGGGCTGTAGCTTTACCCGCTTTGCTAGGATATGTTTGGCTGTTTTCGCCCGCATCAGTTTTTGCAGTCGCAGCACTCATTGCTGCTATATCTTTGGGGTTATCATTTTGTATTCCAAGGCATCCTATGGTTGGTAACGAAACTATTTTTTCAAGTTTTAGAGAATAAAAATGAAGCGAAGAGCTCGATTTACTACAGGCTCCACAATGCGTCATGTGGCTGTAATGACTACAACTGGAATGATTGGGTTAACATTTATGTTTTTCATAGATGCGATTACATTATTTTGGGTATCGCAGCTGGATAACGAAAGCTTTATGGCGGCAATGGGATTTGCATGGACAGTTCAATTTTTTACAATATCTGTTGGTATAGCATTTATGATTGCAACAACTGCATTAGTGTCTAGATCTTTGGGAGCAGAAAACTGGGAAGACGCTCGCAAACAAACTTCTGTTTTTGCACTCCTTACTTTTTGCATTCTTTTGATCACCGTAGTATTTTTATTAATTTTTCGAAGGGAAATATTGATTTCTATTGGTGCAGAAGGTGCAACGTTGGAGTCAGCTTCAACTTTTTTACTAATTTCTGTACCTTCATTGCCTATTATGGCTCTTGGTATGATTGGGTCAGCTGTTTTGCGTGCAGAGGGAGATGGTGTACGTTCAATGATGGTGACGGTTTCATCTGGGTGTGTAGCTGCAATTGTTGATCCATTATTTATTTTTGGATTTGATATGGGCATGGATGGTGCCGCCCTTGGTGTTTCTGTGGCACGTATTACTTCAGCAATCTTAGCAATCTATTTTGTTGTCAAAGTCAAAAATTTAGCTGCTGCCATTACATTCATTGATATTAGACGTTGGTATATACCTTTCACAATGATTGCAGTTCCAACAATTTTAACTCAATTGGCGTCGCCTGCGGGTAACCTGTTGGCAACAAGCGTTATTTCTGATTTTGGTGAATCTGCTATGGCTGGTTGGGCTGTATTAGGGCGTGTCACTGTAGTAGCCTTTGGAGGTGTATTTGCATTGTCTGGGGCTATTGGGGGGATCATAGGTCAAAATTTTGGAGCAAGAAAGTTTGATCGTGTACGAACTGCTTATCGTGATGCACTCATCTTCTCAACATTCTATGTATTTGTTGTGTGGTCGCTTCTTGCGATATTGACGCCATTTATTTTGCAGGTATTTAATTTAAGCGAAGGTGCTAGAACAGTAATTGAAGCATTTAATTATATTGCAGCAGGCAGTTATGTTTTTGCTGGTGCCTTATACGTATCTAATGCGTCGTTCAATAATTTAGGTAAGCCATTATATTCGACACTATTTAATTGGATTAAGGATGGCGTTGCTATGTTACCACTTTGTATTTGGGGCGCCTCGATTTATGGCGCCTCTGGTGTAGTCTATGGCCAAGGTATAGCATATGTTATTTCGGGTATTGCAAGTGTGATATTTGGATGGTGGTTTATTAAACAGGTTGAAAAAACACATTTAAAAGTCATATCAAAGTAAAATGAAAATGCGATAGTCTTTAATTATTTCAAATATAAACTGAGGAAAGCCCCATGTTTTTCACTAAACGCCCAATAGATATCCCGAATGCATCCAATGCTTTGCCTGGTCGAGATTATGAAATTGAAACAGCTTCTAAGCATTTCGTGCTTAGTACACCAATTAAAGGTACCATTCCAGAAGGTTTTGAACAAGCAATGTTTGGAATGGGATGTTTCTGGGGTGTAGAGCGTATTTTTTGGCAAATTGAAGGTGTCTGGACAACAGCGGCAGGCTACGCGGCAGGCCACACGCCCAATGCAACCTATGAAGAAGTTTGCTCTGGGCAGACAGGCCATAATGAAGTCGTTTGGGTTGTATTTGATCCATCTATTGTCACTTATGAAACACTTCTAAAAGCATTTTGGGAAGGACATAATCCTACCCAAGGCATGCGCCAAGGAAACGACCAAGGAACACAATATCGATCTGGTATATATTTTTATAATATTATCCAACGAGTGGCTGCATTCGCTAGTAAAAATTTATACCAGCAACGCTTAGATTTGAATGAAATTGGGACAATTACATCTGAAATTTTAAATAGTTCTAAATTTTTCTATGCTGAAACATATCATCAACAATATCTTGCAAAAAACCCTAGTGGATATTGTGGAATTGGAGGTACGGGGGTTAGCTGCCCAATTGGTGTGGATGCTTGACGCATGGTCTGATCTGAATTAATTCCAAATAAAATAATTTTGGAAATAAAAATGCCAACATATACTTCGCTCACATCACTTGAAGGAAAAGATACCGCAAATAGTTTAGGCTTTGCATTGGAAAGCCTGAATAATGCTCCTTACGGTGTGGGAATATCGGAAATTGAAGACGGCTCTGGTATATTTGAGGTGAGTGGATATTTTATTGAAACACCTAATGAAATTGAACTTCTAATTCTGAGTGCAGCATATGGAGCACAACCATTTGTAATTTCAGAGCTTCCTGACAAAGATTGGGTTGCAGAGGTCCGCCGCGAATTAGCACCAGTAGAAGCAGGCTGTTTTTTTGTCTATGGTGAACATGACGCTGACAAAGTTCCTTATGGCTCTAAGTCATTATTAATTGAGGCAGCCATGGCGTTTGGTACAGGTCACCATGGGACTACTAAAGGCTGTTTAACCGCGTTAGATACTTTAGTGAATTCTGGATTTACTGCTAAAAATGTTCTGGATATTGGTTGTGGAACTGCTGTGTTAGCAATGGGTGCTGCCTTATGTTGGCCCGGCCAAGTTTTAGCGAGCGACATTGATGAAATTGCCACAGAAACATCTAAAGCTAATGCTGTTGCAAATGGTTTAGAGGGTAGAATTAACGTATTAACATGTGCAGGGTTTGATCATCCTCATCTTCAAGCAAGCGCGCCCTATGATTTAATTTTTGCTAATATTTTAAAAGGGCCACTAATTGCCCTAGCACCTGATATGGTTAAATATTCTGCAAAAAGTGGATATGTAATTTTGTCAGGCCTATTAAACACCCAAGCAGAGGACGTGATTGAAACATATGCTGATGAAGGGTTTGATTTAGTTGCCCATACTAAATTAACAGAATGGTCAACACTAACTCTTTGTAAGTATTAGGAGGCTGCTTCTATACAAATTTTGGTAGCATGCTATGTCGAAAATAAATACGCCCCAAAGATTGTTCTCTGAGGCGTATATTATTACCTGGATTCATTATAAGCTTATACTTATGTTCAAATAAATATTTTTAACTCAAAATAAGTTATTAATATCACCGCGCGTAAGTCCAATATCTTTCAGTTCGCGTTCTGTAAGTTTAGATAAAGCAGCTTTTGTTTTGCGCGATTGATGCCCTCTGATCACAGCTGTAAAAGCTGCTTCCAAGAAGCTTGCTACACGAAAAATCGTTATTGAGCCAAGTGGTTGTGAAGATGTGTTTACGAAATTTGCCATGATAAAATTCCCTTTATCAGTGAGTGTCTATGAAACTTGAGTATGCTTGTATTGGGTTACTTACCAATGCCATTAATGCATTCCCGACGTGCAGTTTATGCATAGCTACCGAACAATATAAAATTATTATTTATTGGGGGAGCTTAATTCTTCTCTTGGCGAATGTTCTTGTTTCGTGCTATAATAAAAAAAAATGGTATATATACATGCGAGTTATCGGTATTGATCCTGGATTGCGAAATTTGGGTTGGGGCGTCGTTGATGTTGTAGGCTCTAAAATTACTCATGTAGGCAATGGAGTTTGCAAATCTTCTACGGGAACACTTGCAGAGCGTTTGCTTGAATTACACGAACAGTTAACTGATGTTATGCGCACTCATCAACCAACGACATCTGCGGTTGAAAAAACTTTTGTAAATAAAGATGGTGCTGGAACATTAAAATTGGGACAAGCGCGTGGTATTTGTTTGTTAGTTCCAGCCCAGGCTGGACTTGATGTTGCGGAATATGCACCCAATACAATTAAAAAAGTTGTTGTAGGTGTTGGTCATGCTGATAAAAAACAAGTGGAACATATGGTTCGAATGCAATTACCAGGTGTAAGTTTTGTGGGTCCAGACGCAGTTGATGCGCTTGCTATTGCAATGTGTCATGCGCATCACGCACAGTTTTCAGGAAAATTAAATGCTGCGGTTGCGCGCGCACAGGGGGCAGCATGATTGGTAAAATTACGGGGCGGGTTGATTATCGCGGCACTGACCATGTTTTAGTGGACGTGCAGGGAGTAGGTTATATGGTTTACTGTTCTGATAGAACGTTATCGGGATTACCTGCAAGGGGTGGTGTAATCGCTTTATACACAGACTTATTAGTACGTGAGGATAATTTGCAGTTGTTTGGTTTTACTACTTTGGCTGATAAAGAATGGCATAAGCTATTAACAACAGTACAAGGAGTAGGAGCAAAGGCTGCCCTAGCAATCGCGTCAACTTTAGGAACTGATGGTGTGTCGCGCGCTATCGCTTTGGGTGATGTAGCTGCGATAAAATCTGCTCAAGGAGTTGGGCCCAAAATTGCACAAAGAGTTATTACGGAACTAAAAGACAAAGCACCAAAAATTATGGCTATGGGTGGTGAGGGAGCGGCGCTGGTTGAAGCTGATGAGAGTATGGTGATTGACGTTCAGACTCCTATAGATATGCCTCCGATCTCACCAGTGCTAAAATCAGAAGCTGGTGCGCAAGCAGATGCATTATCTGCTTTGATAAATCTTGGTTATGGACATGGTGATGCAGCAACAGCCGTAGCAAAGGCTAGTGGAGAAATGCCTGATTTAGGCGCTACTGGTTTGATTAAAGCGGCATTGAAGCTCTTGGCTCCGAAAGGCTGATAGGTTATTATAAGATATGATAGAGCCTGACCCTAATTTGCGACCACAACCCTTGGTTGATGATGTTGATCGTGCATTGCGCCCACAAAGTTTGGATGATTTTACAGGTCAGGCAGATGCGCGTGCTAACCTAAAGATTTTCATTGAAAGTGCAAAAAAACGTGGCCAAGCTATGGACCATACACTTTTTTATGGACCTCCAGGTTTGGGTAAGACAACCTTAGCGCAGATAATCTCTAAAGAACTTGGTGTTAATTTTCGTATGACCTCTGGACCTGTGTTAGCAAAAGCAGGAGATTTAGCTGCTATTCTAACAAATTTAGAAGAAAAAGACGTTTTATTTATTGATGAAATTCATCGCTTAAACCCCGTAGTCGAAGAGGTCTTATATCCAGCACTAGAGGATTTTGAATTAGATTTAATGATTGGTGAAGGCCCGGCTGCTCGATCTGTTCGCATCGACCTTCAGCCATTCACACTAGTTGGTGCAACTACACGGTTAGGTTTGTTGACAACTCCACTTCGTGATCGTTTTGGTATTCCTGTTCGGTTAGAGTTTTATACTATTGATGAATTATGTTTCATTGTTGAACGTGGTGCGCGGCTTATGGGTATTAATGCATCACCTGATGGTGCTCGCGAAATTGCACGCCGCGCAAGGGGTACTCCAAGAATTGCAGGTCGCTTGTTGCGACGCGTTGTTGATTTTGCAACAGTTGAGGGTAACGGAACTATATCCAAAGAATTAGCTGATAACTCTTTGACGCGTTTAGGTGTTGATGATTTGGGGTTAGATGGTGCTGACCGGCGCTATTTGCGAATGCTTGCTGAAAATTATGCTGGTGGCCCTGTTGGTGTAGAAACTATCGCTGCAGCATTATCTGAATCACGTGATGCTATTGAAGAAGTTGTTGAGCCATTCTTATTGCAACAAGGCTTAGTCCAACGAACACCTCGCGGAAGAATGTTGGGGCAAAAAGCTTGGACACATTTGGGAATGCGTGCACCAAAGTCTTCAAATCAGACAGATTTATTTACAGGAAAAAAATGACTGAACTTGCTTTAAGCAGTGCTAAAATAGAAGCTCTTTTTAGCCACGCAGATGGAATCTTTAGATTTGCTCGTTGGAGCCGTCCTATAGTGCCAGTTGTTTTTGGTGTTGATGATGAAACTCTTAAGCATATTAAGTCAGCCATCGTTACCACAGTTGGTATAACTGGATTTAAAATTGAAGAAACTGACCCTGAATTAGGAGCTAATTTTATGTGGTTTTTTTGCCATAATTGGGATGAAATTTTAGCAGTGCCAGATCTTGAAAATCTAATCCCAAATTTAAAAGATATTATTACGAAATTACAATTTACTCAGACTAGTACTTACCGCATTTTTTCTTTTGACCCTGACGGTGGAATCAACATGTGTGTGCAATTGATAAAAGTTTTTGGAGATACTGCTAAAATGTCTATTCAAGCACTTACAACGGGCGAAACGTATCAATGTTTGGCATTGTTTGGGCCCAATGCATTTTTAAAAGAAAGCCCAATTGCTGTAATAAAAGAAAATAGTCTTTGTATACCTAAACCAAATTATGCTGCGCTGATACGTGCGGCTTACGATCCAGTTTTGCCTCATGCAACTCAAGAGCCAAGCCATTCGTTGCGACTATCTGCACGAGCCAACATACTTTTATTAGATATGATTCAATGATACATAGTTTTTCTTTACGTGTTTATTACGAAGACACAGATTTAGCAGGTATCGTTTACTATGCAAATTATCTCAAATTTATTGAACGAGGACGCTCAACATTGATACGTGAAGTGGGAATTGATCAACTTTTTTTAAAGAAGCAGGGGTATCTATTTGCAGTAAAAAGTCTAACTGCAGATTATCATGCATCTGCACAAATGGATGATGAGCTAACAGTAAAAACTGTTTTAATATCCGTTTCAGGGGCAAAAATCATTTTTGATCAACGTGTGTTTAATTCAAATAAACTTCTTTTCTCATCAATTGTAACCATTGCTTATGTAACAACTGGAGGTCGGCCAGTCCGATTACCATCTAAAACTATAGAAAAATTACAGCAGTTTGCCGCTTAAGGTTTAAATAGGTATGAAAATTATAGTTTTCTGATTATTTATCCGTTATGTTATAATAAACAATAAATGCGTTGCTAATAAATAGCGACCCTAGGCAGAACGAGCATTATAATGGCAACTGAAGCACTTGTGGCAGCATCAGAGATTGATTTTTCTGTACTTGCACTTTTTTTACGAGCAACATTCACTGTTAAGTTAGTAATGTTGATGTTGATATTCGCATCTATATGGTCATGGTCAATCATAATTCAAAAATTTATTAATTATAGAACAGCACGAAAAAGCGCACATATATTTGATCGTGCTTTTTGGTCTGGAGCACCACTAGATCAATTATATGAGCGTGTAGGATCAGATCCAACTGGCGCCAATGAAAAGATTTTTGCAGCGGCAATGAGTGAATGGGAGAGATCTCACCGCGGGGAGGATTTAATTGGTGGGGCACAACAGAGAATAGATCGTTCCATGGATGTTGCTATTGCGCGAGAAAGTGAAAATTTAAATAATGGGCTTACTTTTTTAGCAACTGTTGGATCAACGGCGCCTTTCATTGGCTTGTTTGGAACTGTTTGGGGGATTAAAAATGCCTTTGAAGAAATTGCTATTCAGCAAAATACTAACTTAGCTGTTGTTGCTCCAGGTATTGCTGAGGCCTTAGTTGCCACTGCTTTGGGGCTTCTAGCTGCTATACCAGCTGTTATTTTTTATAATAAATTATCTGCTGATGCAGACCGTTTGATTGGTGGATATGAAAGCTTTGCTGATGAGTTTTCCACTATTTTGTCTCGTCAACTCGATACATAGGAGCCAATCATGGGGGCATCAATTGCACCAAGAGGTAGTGGAGGTGGAAAGCGCCGCCGGAGCCATGCTAAAAGCCGGCCTATGGCTGAAATCAATGTGACACCTTTTGTAGATGTTATGTTGGTATTATTAATTATATTCATGGTTGCAGCGCCAATGCTTACAGTTGGTGTACCAATAGAATTACCTAAAACTGCAGCTCAGGCATTGCCGACTGAACAAGAAGAACCACTCACAATAGCACTAACTTCTGATGGGCGTGTGATGTTACAAAATACTGAAATAGATCGAGAGAATCTAATAATAAAATTACAGGCAATTTTGGCAGAGCGGAGTGGTAATAAAGTCTTTTTACGTGCTGACGGTACTATAAATTATGCGGATGTAATGGAAGTTATGGGTGCATTAAATGCTGGTGGCTTTAACAATATTGGTTTGGTGACGGATGCAGGTGGTCCTAAACTAAATGGTTCGGATCCTTAGGTAATCATAGTGGATGCTGGCGTCAAAATATCAGGCTTTGCACATGTGGTGCTTATTGGAATTGCAATATTTGGCGCGCCCTTATTTAGCTCAGATAAGGAAAATGCAATCCAGATATCTGAGGTTTCACTAATTACGCTTGAGGATTTTGCATCATTAACTTCAACTCCTCCTTCTGTATCAAACATTTTACCTAATATTATTGAACCTGTTGAAGTAGAGCCAACACCTGTTGAAGTAGAGCCAACACCTGTTGAAGTAGAGCCAACACCTGTTGAAGTAGAGCCAACACCTGTTGAAGTAGAGCCAACACCTGTTGAAATTGGTGATACAGAAATTGAACCTACTGCTCCAATTGCTTCTATTGATATCATTGGAGAGTTAACAGCAGAATTAAATGAAACTACACCGCCAAAACCATCTGACACAATTTCAAATGTAATCATTGAAGCTCCAAAAGATCCAGTAAAGCCAGAAGCACCATCAAAACCATCAAGTATAGACGTGCCATCTCCTGATAAATTAGAACCCAAGTTTGTTGAGAAACAAGAACCTGCTTCAGCAGCAAAAGAAAGTACAACTAAAAGTGTAACTGAAGCAGAAAAGCGCGAAAGTGAACTTGTTCCAAGTAGTTCATCAAGGCCTAAAAGACGACCTAAAAATCTAAAAATTGTTAAAGTAGATAAGCCTGAATTAAAAATTGAAGAAACAAATAAAACTATTTCAATAAAAGATGCGATTGCTAAGGAAATGGCTAAAGATAAAGTAAATGAAGTTATTGTTAGAGATAATCAAATTGAAAAAGTTACTGGACCACCTCTAACTGTGGGAGAGACAAATAATTTGATGTTTGCCATTCAAGAATGTTGGAATGTACCTGTGGGGTTGGAAAATGATTCTTCTAACATTATAACTATGGGAATAAAGTTAACTCAAGATGGTAGATTAGAAGAAAAACCAAAAAAGTTATCGCCAAATACTGGTTCTGAAGCGGGTATGTTACAAGCTTATGAAGCTGCAAGAAGGGCTTTAATTCGTTGCCAACCTTATGATTTGCCTGCTGAAAAATATGAAGCATGGCGCGATATTGAAATTGTGTTTAACCCTGAACAGATGGTGCTGAGATGAAATATTATACTAAATTAATTATAATGGCATTAGCCCTGATTATATTTAAAAATTCGCCCTTGATGGCACAGTCCAAGCCATTACGCATCGAAATTAGCCAAGGTGTTATTGAGCCTATGCCAATAGCATTGTCTAAATTTATGACTGTTGGAGGCACTTCAGCAGAATATTCTGAACAAATTGCATCTGTGATTATGGCTGACTTAATTGGTTCTGGATTATTTAGAGAAATTCCTAGGTCGGCGCATATCTCTGCTTCCACTGATTTTAATTTACCAGTGCAGTTTGCTGACTGGCGGGTGATTAATGCTGATGCACTTATTACTGGCTCTGTAAATATTCAAGGTGATGTACTAATTCTAAAGTTTCGACTATTTGATGTTTTTGCACAAACTGCGTTAGGTGAAGGTTTACAGTTTCAAGCAAATAAAGACAATTGGCGTCGCATGTCACATAAGATTGCTGATGCAGTATATTCACGTTTAACTGGTGAAGCAGCATATTTTGATAGTAGAGTGGCATATATTTCAGAAGAAGGTCCAAAAAATGCTCGTAAAAAGAGACTTACTATCATGGACTATGATGGGGCCAATAGTCGCTTTTTAACTGATGATAATGATATCGTTTTGGCACCACGCTTTTCGCCAAACAATGAGGAAATTGTTTACACTAGTTATAAATCGGGCACCCCTAAAGTATATCTAATTAATGTTGATACTTTGGATCAACGCCTTTTGGATGAACAGCCTGGAATGACGTTTGCTCCACGTTTTTCACCAGATGGGCGTAGTGTAGTAATGTCTTTGACGGATAGGGGTAACACAGATATTTATACTGTTGATCTAAAGAATGGCCGGAAAACGCGTCTTACATCTGGTATTTCAATTGATACTGCGCCAAGTTATTCGCCAGATGGAAAGCAGATTGTATTTGAATCAGATAGAGGAGGTAGGCAGCAAATATATTTGATGTCGGTCCTTGGAGGCGAAGCAACGCGTATCAGTTTTGGGAAGGGTAGTTATGGCACGCCTGTTTGGTCCCCACGTGGAGATATGATAGCTTTCACAAAGATTAACCAAGGGCGCTTTCATATAGGTGTTATGCGTACTGATGGAAAAAATGAACGTCTTTTGACAGCATCGTTTTTGGATGAAGGGCCTTCATGGTCACCAAATGGTCGTGTTATTATGTTTTTTCGAGAAACAGCTGGAGCTAATGGTGCCCCAGAGATTTATTCTGTGGATGTAACGGGCCGTAATCTTAAACGAGTAAAGACACCCAGCTCTGGATCTGATCCTGCGTGGTCTGGACTGTTGAAATAACAATTAATTTCTATTATCATAAATTAATATTAACAATAAAAACGGCACAAAGCCGACTATATAAGAGGAAGAGCATAATGACCTCATTAAAACTAACACTTGCAGCAGTAGCCTTATTTGGGCTGACAGCATGTGATTCAGCTGGCTCTATGGGAGGGTTTGGTAAGAATGGTGGTATTATGCAATCTTCGCTTGATCCTGCTGGAGTTGCTTACTTCAACCAAGAGATTGGTGATACTGTTGTTTTCTTAGTTGACCAATCTAGTTTGACACCTGTAGCAACTGATTTGCTCAACAAGCAGGCTGAGTGGTTACTAAACAACCCTAATAAATCAGTAATTATTGAAGGACATGCAGATGAAACGGGTACGCGTGAATATAACTTAGCATTAGGTGCGCGCCGTGCTGCATCTGTTCAAAATTATTTAGTGAGCCGTGGATTAACTGATGCACGCATTAGTACTGTAACTTTTGGAAAAGAACGCCCATTGGCAATTTGTTCAGATGAAGCTTGTTGGTCTAAAAATCGGCGATCTGTAACATTAGTTGCCGGCGGTTTGGGCAGTTAATTAATGCTCAAAAGCTTTTTTAAAATACTATTTTTATTAATATTTATGGCAACTGCATCTAATGTAGTTGCCCAAAATACTTTTCAAAATCTTGGAGCAGTATTTGAAGGCACATCAAAAGAACTGACTAGTGTTGGAGCTGAATTAGAAAACTTATCGTCAAAAATTAAAAAGATTCAATCAGAACTTGCAGAAAATAATACTACATTAAATATTACGCCTTCTGGTGCTGCATTGATGCGAATAGATGTTATTGAAAGTGAAGTGCGTACTTTAATCAGCCAAATAGAAAAATTACGATTTCGCATCGAAGATATAGCTAATGATTCAACAAATCGTATAGGTGACTTAGAATTTCGCATAGTAGAATTAGAAGGTGGGGATATTACTCAGTTAGGCCAGCCTCGGCCCATTGGTGGAAGTGCCGATTGGACTTTAAATAATATTAAAGGCGGTGCCGAAATTACTATTATTGAAAAATCTAATTATAAAACGGCATTAGATTTATTAAATGTAGGTAATTTCGAGTTAGCAGTACAACAATTTGATAAACTTATAATTGAATTTCCAGGTGGTCCACTTATATCTGCCGCACACTATTCTAAAGGTGAAGCTTTTATAGGATTAAATAAATGGAGAACTGCTGGCCGAAGTTTCTTAGAAAGTTTTAAGTCTGATCCATCAGGTGAAATTGCTCCAAAAGCCTTATACAAACTTGGAGTTAGTTTGGGAAAATTACATAAAGTAGAAGAGGCGTGTAAAACTTTACTTAAGGTAGGACTTCTTTTTCCAAAAGACACAATTGTTTTGGATGCCAGCAATGAAATGCAAATATTAGGCTGCATGTGACCTGCATCATCCCACAAGACCTTTCATTAAAATTTTCAGAAAATATGTGTGTCATGGCACCAAAACTATCTGGACATAAAATTGGGCTAGCTGTTTCTGGTGGAGGAGATTCTATGGCCTTGTTGTATTTGATGGATGAGTGGGCGAGCCAAAATCAACAAAAACTATATGTCGCTACCGTTGACCATGGGCTTCGTAAAGAATCTGCTTCTGAGGCAAAAATAGTAGAAACTGAGTGTAAAAAACTTAATATTGAATGCAAAATTTTAAAATGGAACGGTTGGAATAAGGTTGGAAACCTTCTTGATGCAGCTCGTAATGCACGCAATGAGTTAATAGGTGAATGGGCGGATGAGTTAAGGTTAAATAGTGTGGCAACTGGTCATACAGCAGATGATCAAGCTGAGACATTTTTGTTGCGTCTTGCCCGAGGATCAGGTGTGGATGGATTGTCTGGAATGGCGCCATTTGGATATAAAAAGGCTATGCTATGGTTTCGGCCTATACTAGCTTATCGGCGTTCAGATTTACGTGCTTTTTTATCATATAAAGGTATTAAATGGGTTGATGATCCTAGTAATGAAGATACTCGATTTGAGCGTATAAAAATGCGCCAAGCTCAAAATATGCTAGATAATTTAGGATTAACAGTTGATAGATTAGTTGAAACTGCCGACAAGATGGCTACAGCTAGAAGCGCTTTAGAGCTTTTAACCAAAGAGTGTGCTGAAAATGTTACTTCACTTACAATATTAGGTACTGTAAAATTAGATGTTAAAGCGTTTAGCCTCTTACCACTCGAATTGCGCTACCGTCTATTTGCTCATGTATTAAAATGGGTTTCAGGCTCAAAATATCGCCCACGTTTTAATTCATTGATAGAAAGCAGCAACAGATTATCTATTGGTAAAGATCACACACTCATGGGATGTCATATCATTTCTGATGGTATTTTTGCAGAAGTGTGCCGTGAAGTTTCAAAAATAGAAAGTATAAAAGATTTTTCAAAACCATTTGATAATAAATGGGTCTTAACCAATAATATCTCGTATGATGGACTTGTAATTGGTCCACTTGGTGAAGAGGGCTTGCTTCAATGTGAGGGATGGAGAAAACTCAAATTTTCTCGCATCAGTCTCATGGGCAGTCCAGCTATTTGGAAGGATAATGTCTTAATAGCTGCACCTATGGCTGGTTTAGAAATGAACTGGAAATGTTACTTAACAAAAGATTATAAAAATTTTTTTTCAATGATTGTGACGCATTGAAACTTCTAAAGAATACTATACATCTATGTTAATAATAATGCAGGATCTTCCCTGCATAAATAAGGAGTTTTGATTTTGGGAAATAATAAGAATATCGCCTTTTGGGTAGTTCTTTTTCTTTTAATGATTGCAGTTTTTCAAGTTATCGGTGGAAATTCATCAACGAAGGCTTTAGATGAGATTTCATACTCTCAAGCCATTGAAAGCATTGAGAAAGGTGACGTAAAGTCAGCTGAGATTGATGGTGAAAATCTGACGATTACACTAAATGCGAATAATGCAAGATTAAAAGCCATTATTCCAAACTGGCCATTTAATGAAGGTGCTATTGAAACACTACTTGATAACAAAGTAGAAGTTGAAGCGATTAAACAACAAGAATCAGGTCTTGCATCCTTTTTACAATATTTGTTGCCGTTCGTCTTAATAGTGGGGGTTTGGATCTTTTTCATGAACCGCATGCAGGGTGGTGGTAAAGGTGGCGCTATGGGCTTTGGTAAGTCTAAAGCAAAGCTATTAAACCAAAATGAAGATCGTAAAACATTTGATGATGTTGCAGGCATCGATGAGGCTAAAGAAGAATTGGAAGAAATAGTTGAGTTTCTTCGTAATCCACAAAAATTTAGTCGCCTTGGTGGACAAATTCCAAAAGGTGCATTGCTAATTGGTCCTCCAGGTACTGGAAAAACTTTATTAGCCCGCGCTATTGCTGGTGAAGCAGGCGTCCCATTCTTTACTATTTCTGGTTCTGACTTTGTTGAAATGTTTGTGGGGGTAGGCGCGTCTAGAGTACGCGACATGTTTGAGCAGGCAAAGAAAAATGCTCCATGTATCGTATTTATTGATGAAATTGATGCTGTTGGCCGTCATCGTGGTGCGGGCCATGGTGGTGGAAATGACGAGCGCGAACAAACATTAAATCAGTTACTAGTTGAAATGGATGGCTTCTCTGCAAATGAAGGCGTGATTTTATTAGCGGCAACTAATCGTCCTGATGTACTAGATCCAGCATTAAAACGTCCTGGTCGTTTTGACCGTCAGGTACAAGTGCCTAACCCTGATATAAAAGGCCGAGAGAAAATTTTAACTGTACATGCGCGCAAATCACCATTGGGTCCAGATGTAGATCTTCGCATAATTGCACGTGGTACGCCTGGGTTTTCGGGGGCAGATTTGGCTAACTTAGTAAATGAAGCTGCTTTGACGGCTGCTCGAACAGGTAAGCGATTTGTCACTATGGAAGATTTTGAGTTTGCAAAAGATAAGGTCATGATGGGAGCTGAGCGTCGCTCAATGGTTTTAACTGACGAGCAGAAAGAGCATACTGCCTACCATGAAGCCGGTCACGCAATTGTTGGTCTCAACCTAGATAAATGTGATCCTGTTTATAAAGCTACTATTATACCACGCGGAGGTGCTTTAGGAATGGTTGTCTCTTTACCAGAAATTGAGCGTCTAAACTGGCATAAAGATGAATGTAAGCAAAAGATTGCTATGACAATGGCTGGAAAAGCTGCTGAGATCTTAAAATGGGGTGAGGGTGACGTATCTAATGGTCCGTCTGGTGATATTCAGCAAGCGTCTTCACTAGCACGTGCTATGGTTATGCGTTGGGGAATGTCCGATAAAGTAGGTGATGTTGATTACCAGGCAGCTCATGAAGGTTACTCTGGTGGTAACATTGGTGGCTTCTCAATATCTGCTAAAACTAAAGAACTTATCGAAGAAGAAGTAAAAAGCCTAATCGATGAAGGTTACGCAAGTGCTCTTTTTATTCTTAAGAAAAAGAAAAAAGAATTTGAACGCTTGGCACAAGGTTTGTTGGAATATGAAACATTAACTGGTGATGAAATTGAAAAAGTTATAAAAGGCAAAAAAATTGTTAATATTGATGATGAAGAACCTTCAAAGTCAAAGGCAAAACCAAGTTTAGCTGCAGTTCCTAAAACTTCTCGTAAGCCTCGAAAACCTAAAAAATTAGATACAGAATAAAATTTTGAATAAAAAAAGTCTGCTAATCGCGGACTTTTTTTATTTGATTAGGTTGTTACTAGAGGTAAATTTATACAAACGACGATAAATCTAATAATTAGGTCGGAAACTGATTGTGTAAAAGCTACTAAAGTAGGCCACACACAAACAGATTATTCTTTTTAACGGGGCTTGAAATGGCATATAAAACTGATATCGAAATTGCACGCGAAGCAAATAAAAAACCAATTCAAGAAATTGGAGCTAAATTAGGGATCCCATCTGAAGATCTTTTGCCATTTGGACATGATAAAGCAAAAGTTAGTGCCGAATTTATTAAGGCACAACGTGGTAAAAAAGATGGAAAATTAATTTTAGTTACAGCAATTAACCCAACACCAGCTGGTGAGGGGAAAACAACAACCACTGTTGGTCTAGGCGATGGCCTGAATAAAATTGGTAAGAAAGCTGCTGTCTGTATTCGAGAAGCCTCATTGGGGCCTTGTTTTGGCATGAAGGGTGGCGCAGCTGGTGGTGGGTATGCTCAAGTTGTTCCAATGGAGGAGATGAATTTACACTTCACTGGAGATTTTCACGCTATTACTTCTGCGCACAACTTATTATCTGCAATGATTGATAATCATATTTATTGGGGTAATGAATTAGAAATTGATCAGCGGCGTGTCGTCTGGAGACGTGTTCTTGATATGAACGACCGGGCTTTGAGAGATGTAGTAACTTCTTTAGGTGGAGTATCGAACGGTTTTCCTCGACAGTCTGGCTTTGACATAACTGTTGCATCGGAAGTAATGGCAATTTTGTGCCTAGCATTAGATATGGAAGATTTACAAAAGCGCTTAGGTGATATTATTGTTGCATATCGCCGAGATCGTACGCCAGTTTATTCACGAGATATTAAAGCAGATGGTGCTATGGCAGTCCTCTTACAGCAGGCAATGCAACCAAACTTAGTACAAACTTTAGAAAACAACCCAGCATTTGTTCATGGTGGGCCATTTGCAAACATTGCGCATGGTTGTAATTCTGTAATTGCTACAACTACCGCACTTAAACTTGCTGATTATGTTGTGACTGAAGCTGGCTTTGGAGCTGATCTGGGCGCAGAAAAATTTATGAATATTAAGTGCCGTAAGGCAGGTATTGCTCCAAGCGTGGTAGTTCTTGTTGCCACGGTTAGAGCCATGAAAATGAATGGTGGTGTTGCTAAAGCTGATTTGGGCCCAGAAAATATCTCTGCCGTGAAAGATGGCTGTCCAAACCTTGGCCGTCATATTGAAAATTTGAAATCATTTGGTGTACCCGTAGTCGTAGCTATCAACCACTTTGTCACGGATACTGATGATGAAGTGCAAGCAGTTAAAGATTATGTTGTTGGGCAAGGTGCTGAAGCAATTTTATCAAAACATTGGGAGTTCGGTTCAGAAGGTTGCGCAGAACTTGCAACACGGGTTTCTGAGATAGCAGATGCTGATATGGCAAATTTCGCCCCTATCTATCCTGATGATATGCCTTTATTTGAGAAAATAGAGACAATTGCAAAACGTATATATCGCGCAGATGAAGTCCTTGCAGATAAGAAAATTCGTGACCAATTGCGCCAATGGGAAGAGCAAGGCTATGGTCATTTACCTATATGTATGGCTAAAACTCAATACAGCTTTAGTACTGACCCTAATTTGCGTGGAGCACCTACAGGGCATTCGGTTCCAGTACGTGAAGTGCGTTTAGCAGCGGGTGCTGGATTCATTGTAGCTATCTGTGGTGAAATCATGACAATGCCAGGTTTACCCAGAGTACCTTCAGCTGAAGCAATCATGCTTAATAGTGAAGGTCAAATAGACGGCTTATTTTAAATAAAAAATAAATGTGCTTATTGTTTAAGCGCATCTAGTACCCAACAACAAAAGGAAATAGCAAATGGCTGCAAAAGTTATAGATGGCAAAATTTTTGCAGCAGGTGTGCGAGCCCAGGTTGGGGAGCAGGTTTTGCGATTAAAGAATGAAAAAAATATTATACCAGGATTAGCTGTAATTTTAGTTGGTGAAGACGCTGCTAGCCAAGTCTATGTTCGAAATAAACATACTTCAACTATTGAGGTTGGTATGAATAGCTATGAACATCGTTTGGACTCAAATACACCTGAAGTAGATTTACTCGCTTTAATTGACCAATTAAATAATGATCCAAAAGTGCATGGTATTCTTTGCCAGTTGCCTTTACCGGGTCATTTGAATGAAGAGTTAGTGATTAATTCAATTATACCTGAAAAAGATGTTGATGGTTTTCATATATCTAATGTGGGAATGCTTGCAACTGGTCAAAAATCTATGGTTCCTTGTACACCGCTTGGTTGTTTAATGATGCTTCGTGATCATCTTGGGTTATTATCTGGTTTAAATGCAGTTGTTGTTGGCCGCTCAAATATCGTTGGTAAACCAATGGCAAACCTCCTTTTGCGCGATAGTTGCACTGTCACTATAGCTCATAGCCGTACTAAAAATATAGAATCTATATGTCGTAATGCTGATATTGTTATTGCAGCTGTTGGGCAACCTGAGATGATTACAGGTGACTGGATTGGTGATGGAGCAACCGTTATTGATGTAGGAATTAATCGTATCCCACACCCTGAAAAAGATGGAAAATTCAAATTAGTGGGTGATGTGCATTTTGAAAGTGTAAGTGCCAAAGCTGGTGCTATTACGCCGGTTCCTGGTGGTGTTGGCCCTATGACCATTGCGTGCTTATTAGCTAATACTCTTACTGCTTGCTGCCGTTCGAATGGCTTGGAAGAGCCTGAGGGTCTAACAGCATAAAACAAATCTATATTGCTTTGCCAATATGAAAATTATTTTGAACTTTTTATCAGATAGAGGCTCAAAATATGCTGTCAGTGGAAGATCTGTGACATCTAAGTTGGGGGCTTCTGATTTTATAAAAGATTTAAAGCGAAATAAGAAGTTTTCCAAAGCTACACATAATACTTGGGCATTAATCTTATCAAACGGAATACAAATCAAGAATGATGATGGTGAGGCTGGTGCAGGAGCAATTATGCTACGCATGATAGAAACTGCAGAGTTGTATGACCACATCGTTGTTGTCACTAGGTGGTATGGTGGTACTCATCTTGGTGGGGATAGATTCAGGCATATCAAAACATGTATGGATACATACATATCTACTTTATAATTATTATTTAATTTTAAATGAATTCTGGAATTAACATTAGACTGGTAAAATAATTATTTTATGATCTGACCCCATAAATCGTATTCTGAGGCCTCATCAACTTCAACTTTAACAATGTCACCAATACTTAATGCCTCGGTGCCTTCATCGATAAATAGATTGCCATCAATTTCTGGAGCATCAGCTTTAGTACGACAAGTTGCAATGCCCTCACTGTCGATGTCATCTATAATTGCGTGTAATTGAGTACCAACTTTAGCAGCTAACTTTGCTTTTGAAATTATTTGCGATTTTTCCATAAAGCGTTCCCAGCGATCCTGTTTAACATCAGGATCAACATGATCTGACAAAGCGTTTGATCGTGCTCCATCTACATTTTCGTATTGAAAACAACCGATACGATCTAATTGTGCTTCATCCAACCAATCCAAGAGGTGTTGAAATTCTGCTTCTGTTTCACCGGGATAACCAACTATGAAAGTCGACCGTAGAGTAATGTCAGGACAATCATTTCGCCAGGCTGCAATTTCTGCTAAAGTATTGGATGATTTTGCAGGGCGAGCCATACGTTTCAATACGTCAGGATGGCTATGCTGAAATGGGATATCTAAATAAGGTAAAATATTATTAGATTGATCTGCCATTAAAGGAATTAGATCACGTACATGTGGATAAGGGTATACATAATGCAAACGTATCCAAGCACCCAATGAGCCTAAATCACGTGTTAAGTCTGTTATATGTGCACGGTGGTTATTAGTATTCTTATGCTTAATATCTACACCATATGCGGAGGTGTCTTGGGATATAACTAAAAGTTCCTTAACCCCTGCATCAACTAACTTTTTGGCTTCACGTATAATAGCGTGTGCTGGACGTGATGTTAAACGGCCCCGCATGTCTGGGATGATGCAAAATTTACATTTATGGTTACAACCTTCAGATATTTTTAAGTAACTATAATGACGTGGTGTTAACGATACTCCAGTAGCAGGTAATAAATCAATAAATGGATCAGGGCTGGGAGGTACAGCCTTATGAACTGCATCTAATACTTGTTCATATTGATGTGGGCCCGTAACTGCTAAAACTGATGGATGAGTGCCACGAATGTAATCCTCTTCGGCACCAAGGCAGCCAGTCACTATAACGCGGCCATTTTCAGATAATGCTTCACTAATGGCTTCCAAACTTTCAGCTTTAGCGCTATCCAAAAAACCACATGTATTAACGATTACAGCTTCAGCATCTTTATAGTCAGGGCTGATGGCGTAACCTTCTGCTCGTAGGCGTGTTAGGATGCGTTCGCTATCCACTAAAGCTTTGGGGCAGCCAAGGCTAACCATACCAATTTTTGGCTGACCGTTGCGAGCGGGTTCATTGATACGTAATCGAGGTGCAAGATCAGGACGGAGCTTTAATGGGTTCTGTGACATGAGAAGTCTTATAAGGTTTCGTGGAATCTATGCAATGGTACAGATTTAGCAGATCATATGATGATTGACATATAATGCCCAGATTAAGTTATATTTTTATTAAAAGTAGCTTGACGCATCTACACCTTTGACATACTTAGCTCACACTCTGTGGCGGGGTAGCTCAGGTGGTTAGAGCAGCGGAATCATAATCCGCGTGTCCGGGGTTCAAGTCCCTGTCCCGCTACCAATTTTCCAAATAAATCAATATTTTATATTTACTACATAGCGTATTGGCAAACTTCTTCGTACTAGTGGCCATTGCGCAGATTATCAGTGAAAGCGCTGGAGTATGGCTAATGCGATCACGTAAAATTATATTCGATTCTGCTTCTAACGCTTTCTTCTGCTGACTAACGGCTGTGTGTATCATAAAAATAGAAACTATGATGGCGCTGAAAATACTGTATTCTTCATTATCAATGAGGATCTTAAGCATTAGGGTAAACATGACTTATTTCTTATTATGTAAGTTTAACTTTCACTTAATGTTAGGCATTGGTGCTTTTTAATAAGAATGACTTACTATTAATTTAGCTAGAGTTTGGAGCGTCTCTGACGCCCTGGAATACGATATGGTTAGAATAAACGAAATCGTGGCGCCAAGCAAAGTTGTTCCGTTCGTTGGTGCCAAGAAAAAAATATTTGGTCGTTAAGACTCAAAATATGAAATCGACGAATACCTTGATATAAAATATTGCTGTATGGGCGGGCTTTCTGCATGATTGCAACAGATGTTAATGAAAAAAGGAAGATAAAATGAGGGGTGCTGACTTATTAGTTAAAACATTATCAGCGGCGGGTGTCACCAGAATTTTCTCGCTTTCTGGGAATCAAATTATGCCAATATATGACGCTTGTTTTGATGCTAAAATTCAGATTATTCATACTCGGCACGAGGCTGCAGCCGTATTTATGGCTGAGGCTTATGCTCAGTTGACGGGTGAGATTGCTGTGGCGATGGTAACTGCTGGAGCAGGGACTGCCAATGCGTTAGGCTCTTTGTTTACTTGTTTGGAATCTCAGACACCAGTTCTGTTTCTGACAGGCGATTCCCCGATTAGCCAAGATGGACGCGGCGCGTTTCAAGAACTCGATCAGGTGCCAATGACAGCCCCAGTAACGAAGCTATCATTTAGGTCGAAACGAGTCAGTGACTTTGGTTTTGATACAGCACGTGCCATTCGGACGGCAAAATCAGGCCGCCCTGGACCTGTTCACATGGCGTTACCTTTTGATTTGGTCGATGCCGACGTCTCTGGCAGTATTGTGCCAAATTCAATTGCATTTACCAAAGAACGGATGCGGCTTAGTGGTGGTGATATTCGACTGGTTTTGCAAACTCTAACAGAAGCAAAGCGCCCGCTGGTGATATGTGGACCTGCGATGAATGAAACTCGAAATCCTGGCCGCCTTCATGCATTAAGTGACGCATTGGACGCACCTGTTGTCGTGATGGAGAGCCCAAGAGGTTTCAAAGACCCTGCACTCGGGAATTTTTCGCAAGCTCTTTTGCAAGCTGATGTAATCGTTTGTCTGGGTAAGCGGATTGATTTTACACTAAACTTTGGCAGCCCCGCCACATTTGACCAATCTTGTAAATGGATCGTGGTCGAAGCTGATGTGAATGAACGTAGCCGTGCTCACTTAAATTTAGGCACTCAGTTGGCAGCGTGTTTTGCCGCTGATCCACGTGATATCATAGATGATTTAATCGTTGCTGCCATAGGCAATATGGGGCGTTATGAATGGCGTACAGAAGTCGCTAATTTGATTACGACACGAGATTATTCTGAAAAAGATCAGGTAAATAGTGGTAAGATTACTCCAGCCCAGTTGTGTGCTGCGGTTCAACGACAATTAGAGAGGGCATCCAAGTCTATTCTGATTTGCGACGGCGGTGAATTTGGCCAGTGGGCACAGTCGGCGATCCAAGCAGATCGACGCGTTATAAACGGTATCTCCGGGGCCATAGGTGGGGGGCTATGTTATGGCCTTGGAGCAAAGCAGGCAGACCCTGGGGCACTAGTTTTTGCTCTTATGGGGGACGGGACGGTAGGGTTCCACTTCGCTGAGTTTGAGACAGCCGCCCGGAACAAAATACCTTACATTGTAGTAATAGGTAACGATCGATGCTGGAATGCAGAACACCAAATACAAATGCGCGACTATGGTCCGGATAGGTTGATAGGCTGTTATCTCAGTGATGCGCGTTATGATGAAGCGGCCAAGGGGCTTGGCGGGCATGGTGAATATGTAACTGATCTTGCAGATCTTGATGACGCATTGGATCGAGCCGTGAAAAGCGGCAAGGTTGCCTGTGTCAACGTGATCATAGAGGGTGTGCCTGCGCCAAGCGGTTCTGCACATTAGAAAGTGAAAGAGACAAAGCCAAAAGTAATGTGTGATCGTATTTTGAAAGAGATTTTCTTTCATTAGAGGCTGTAATCTATTTTTCGAATTTAATCGCGTTTATCAACAAGATTTGTTAACCAATCAGGATCCATCTCTGGAACTGATTTTAATAATAACTTTGTATAATCAGGATATGGTGGTGCCATAATTTTACTCTTTAGGCCTTGTTCAACAACAGCCCCCTCATACATGACTACAATCTCATCAGATATGGCCCGAACAACCGCAATGTCATGGGTAATAAACAAATATGTAATATTAAACTCTTTTTGCAACCTCAATAAGAGTTGTAAAATTCCTTCTTGAACAATCTGATCAAGTGCAGATGTGACTTCGTCACAAATAATTACTTCAGGATCAGCTGCTAATGCGCGAGCTATGCAAACACGTTGTTTTTGGCCACCAGATAATTCACCAGGAAATCGATCATAAAAGCTTTCATCAAGTTCGATCATTTCTAATAATTCAAGAATACGTTCTTGTTTTTGAGAGCCAGTTAGATTGTGGTAAAACTCCAGTGGGCGCCCAATTATTTCAGAAACTGTTTGGCGTGGGTTCATAGCTGTGTCAGCACTTTGATATATCATTTGGATGCGCCGTAGTTGCCCCTTACTTCGATCTTTGAGTGCTGGAGGAAGGGCTTCTCCATTAAAATAAACTGACCCTGTTATTGGCTGCAATAATCCAGTTATAACTCTAGCTGTTGTAGATTTTCCTGACCCACTCTCACCAACGACAGCAACAGTCCTTCCACGGGGGATATCAATATTTACGTTATGCAAGACCTTTGGCCCACCAATATATGCGGCATCAACATTATTAATTGATATTACAAAATCATCACTAGGGGACTCAGGCTTTTCTAAAGAGCGAACTGACCAAAGTGACTTCGTGTAATTTTCTTTAGGCGACACTAACATTTCTCTAGTTTTAGCTTCTTCAATTTCGTGTCCATACCGCAGAACTTTAATTACATCAGCCATTTGTGCAACAACTGCTAAATCATGAGTAATGTAAAGTGCTGCAGTATTAAACTTTTCAACGATACTGCGCATTGCAACTAGAACTTCAACTTGAGTAGTTACATCTAACGCTGTGGTAGGTTCATCAAAGATGATAAGGTCAGGCCGTGGAGACATAGCCATAGCAGTCATCATCCGCTGTAATTGCCCCCCTGATACCTGATGTGGATATCGATCGCCTATGTTGTTAGGATCTGGTAGCTGTAATTGTTCATAAAGATTGCGAGCGTCTGTTTCTGCAGCATTTTTAGTTTGTAGATTTCGATTTAAACTAGCTTCTACAGTTTGGTCTAGTAGTCTATGAGCAGGGTTGAATGAGGCGGCAGCTGACTGTGCAACATAGGCAATTTTAGTTCCCCAGAGCATACGTTTTTCATCATCATTTGCTTTTATTAAATCTTGGCCATCAAAAATAATTGACCCAGAAGTTATTTTACAGCCAGGTTTTGTAAAGCCCATGCTTGCAAGTCCAAGCGTAGATTTTCCTGCCCCTGACTCTCCTATAAGCCCCATGACTTGCCCTCTGTGGAGTGTGAGATCTATGCCTTTAATAATTTTGTGCCAGCGTTCATCAGAAAACCCTTCAACACGGATGTCTTTCATTTCGAGAAGTATATCACCCTTTTTACCACGTTCAGTGCTCATCTTTTAATCCACTTGTTTTATCGAGAAACCAGTCAACCACAAAGTTTACAGCCACAGTTAAAAGAGCTATGGCTCCAGCAGGAATCATAGGAGTTAATGCTGCTGTAAGATCATATTTTGCAAATTGGATCATAGAAGCATTATCCCGCACCATCGATCCCCAATCGGCTGTTGGTGGTTGGATTCCTAGACCTAAAAAGCTAAGAGCTGCAATTGTTAAAAATACAAAGCTGAACCTTAATCCAAACTCAGCAATTAACGGTGGCATAATATTTGGCAAAATTTCCCGGCGCATAATCCAAGCTAGCTTTTCACCTCGAAGTTTTGCTGCTTCAACATAATCCATAACGACAACACTTATTGCCACTGATCTTGTTAACCTAAAGACGCGAGTACTGTCTAGAACTGCAATAATTAAGATTAGTGAAAGGACACTTGAACCAAATATAGTGAGTAACATAAGCGCAAAAATAAGACCGGGAATAGCCATTAAAACATCAACTAAACGACTTAAAATTTGGTCGGTCCAGCCTCCTGAAATTGCAGCCACTAAGCCAAGACTACCACCGATAGCAAATGAAACTAGTGTTGTTGCTAAGGCTATGCCTATCGTATTTCTGGCGCCATAAATTAAGCGTGAAAAAATATCACGCCCAATCTGATCAGTTCCGAAAATATGTTCACCTCCCCAAGGTGCGAAAGATGATGTAAATATTTCAGCTTCACCATGTGGTGCAAGTAATGGTGCAAAGAGCGCTACAAAAAAATAGGCTAAAATAACTAATATTCCAAACCATGCTGAATATGGTGCTTTACTCAATTCTAGCTTTACAATTTGCCATTGAGAACGGCGCTCGCGCATTTTGTTGACTTCCGCGGCAGCTGAATAGCCTTTTGGAGGATTTGTCATTTTGGATGTAACAATCTTGGGTTTGTAACAATACCAATAATATCGGCTGTTAGATTAAGTAAAATATATGTTGTCGCAAAAATTAAAACGCAGGCTTGAACGACTGGAATATCCCGTGTGGTTACAGAATCAACCATTAACTGTCCTATGCCTGGATAAACAAATACAACCTCCACTACTACAACACCGACCACTAAATAGGCCAAGTTAAATGCGATGACTGTAGCTATTGGAGCCCAAGCATTTGGTAGGGCATGACGCAAAATAACTTTAGCTTTTGAAATGCCTTTAAGTTGTGACATTTCAATATATGGGCTAGCGAGCAAATTTATTAAAGCGGCGCGTGTCATTCGCATCATGTGTGCCACAATAACAAGTGTTAATGTAAGTGCTGGCAAGACGCACTTATAAATGCGCTCTCCTAAAGCTGTGTCTACGTTGACATTTGCTAGCGATGGAAAAATAGGCCAAAGCGAAGAGAAAAACAAAATTAATAAATATGCTAAGAAAAACTCTGGAAATGAAATTGTTGTAAGTGTCAAAGCGTTAACGGATCGATCATAAATTGAATTGCGGTATAGAGCGGCTGTTATGCCAAGAATTAGTGATAAAGGTATTGAAATTATTGCTGCCATGCCAGCTAGAAAAAGAGTGTTTCCAAGGCGAGGGGCAACTAAATCGATAACTGCACGTGATCGATCTACTCCTGATGAATTGCGTCCAGAAAAAGATGACCCAAAATCGCCTTGAAGAACTGCTCCGATCCAATCAAAATAGCGCATATATGCAGGTTGATCTAATCCAAGTTCGCGGCGAAAAGCTGCTACTGTCTCTTCTGTTGCAGCCTGTCCAAGAATTGCTTGAGTGAAATCGCCTGGTAAAAACTCGATTGAACTAAATATTATAATCGAAACAAAGAAAAGTGTTAAAAGACCAAGTAATAAGCGCTGTATAATAGTAATTAAAATTGGGTGCACAAAATTACTCCAGTCTTTAAAAATATTTAATGCCTGTGATGGGCTTGTTGTAAAGGTATCATTCAATCTCAATATAACATTACAAAGTTAAAAAAGGCTATGGCTGAAAGTGATATCTATAAAGTCTCTTCTAAAAGTTAATTATTTTAATAAAATTCATGTCTACTAAAATATAATAATACGTATATCATTATTAAATTTTTAAAATTTAGTATTTCATCAATAATTATGCGACAATATATCTAGCGATTGATTCTTAGTGTTGAAATTAAGAAAAATTAAGCTGTTAACGAAGGAGAAGAATATGAAAAAACGTTTTATTTCACTACAATCATTTAAATTATCCACAGGTCAGATTAACAGACGCCAATTTGTAATGTCTGCAGTTGCAGCGGGTGTTGTCCTGCCAACTGCTCTTATGATGGCTGACAAGGCTGTAGCCGCAACACCTAAAAAAGGTGGGAACCTGCGCTATGGCACTGGTTTCGGCTCTACCACGGACACATTAGATCCTGGAACTTTTGAAAACTCAATGGCAACTAATATTGGTATGTCGTTTGGTAACCATCTTACTGAAATTGGTAGTGACGGCCAATTACGTCCTGAGCTAGCTGAAAGCTATGAATCCACTGACGGCAAAACTTGGGTTTTCAACCTGCGCCAAGGTGTCGAGTTTCATAATGGGAAAACTCTTACTTCAGATGATGTTATAGCGACTTATGAATATCATAGTGGTGAAGACAGTAAATCTGCGGCAAAAGGCCTACTAAGCCAAGTTGTATCAATGTCTGCTGATGGCCCAAATCGCGTAATTTTTGAACTTAAAGCTCCAAACGCTGGTTTCCCTTATATTGTAAGTGATTACCATTTGTTAATTCTGCCATCAGTTGATGGAAAAATTGACCCACAATCAGGTATTGGTACTGGTGGTTATATTATAGAGACTTTTGAACCTGGTGTTCGTGCTACATTTAACCGTAACCCAAATTACTGGAAAGATGGTGCTGCGCATTTTGATCAAATCGAACTTATCGCTTTATTGGATACAACTGCGCGCCAAAATGCAGTAATGACTGGTGATGTTGACGCTATAGATCGTGTTGACCCCAAAACAGTATCGCTTCTAGCTCGGGTTCCAACACTCGAGATTTTAGAAGTTGCAGGCACATTGCATTATACTATGCCAATGCGTGTGACATCAGAACCATTTGACAATCGGGATCTTCGACTTGCTCTGAAACATTCAATAAAGCGTCAAGAACTAGTTGATAAAATTTTACTTGGCCACGGTTCTCTTGGAAACGATCATCCTATTTCTTCAGCTAATCCTTTCCACGCGTCTGAAATGCCTCAGCGTGAATTTAATCCTGAAAAAGCTATGGAGCATTACGCAGCATCTGGCCACAGTGGTACGATCCAATTATCTGCCTCTGATGCCGCATTTGCTGGCGCTGTTGATGCAGCTCAATTGATTGCAGCTTCAGCCAAAGAAGTTGGTATTGATATCGAAGTTGTTCGTGAGCCGGCAGATGGCTATTGGTCAAACGTTTGGAATAAAAAACCTTGGTGCACATGCTATTGGGGTGGGCGTCCGACTGAAGATTGGATGTATTCATCAGCATATGTTGATGACACTGAATGGAATGATACAGATTGGCGTACAACGCCAGATGCAATAAAATTTAATGGTATTGTTAAGGAGGCTCGTGCAGAGTTAGACGTTGATAAACGTCGTTCAATGTATGCTGAAACCCAACAACTTATCAGTGATGATGGGGGTGCTATTGTCCCAATGTTTGCAAATCACATTCATGCGGTTTCTAAAAATATTTCGCATAGTGAGGATGTAGCAGGTAACTGGTCATCGGATGGGGGTAAATTTGGAGAGCGCTGGTGGACAGCATAATTCAATATTAATATTGTAATAATTGAGGCAGCTATGAAAGTAGCTGCCTTTTTTATATTCATGAGAAAAAAAGTGTTAATATGTTCGAACTTTAATGAAGATGATGCATCATAGATCTTTAATTTTACAAATCCTAATTCAATTAAAAAGTACTTTTGATGAAAACAGTTATAGAATTTCCTCACCAAGTTATTGAGTACCCTGATATGCCAATTATAATGTCTGATGGGTGCCGCTTATCTGCTAGGGTTTGGATGCCTGAAGGGGTGGAAAAAAATCCTGCTCCTGTAATTTTAGAACATCTGCCATATCGAAAGCGGGACGGTACAATTGTGCGTGATCAATATACTCACCCCTGGTTTGCAGGGCATGGCTATATTTGTATTCGGACTGACATGCGTGGAAATGGTGACAGTGATGGATTGATGTTTGATGAATATACAGACCAAGAGTTACAGGATGCCGTGGAAGTAATTGAATGGGCTTCGAAGCAATCTTGGTGTAATGGTAACGTCGGAATGATGGGCATTTCTTGGGGTGGGTTTAACGGGCTTCAAGTTGCAGCTTTGGCGCCTAAATCCTTAAAAGCTGTAATTACTCTGTGCTCGAGCGTTGACCGATATGCAGATGATATTCATTATAAAGGTGGATGTTTGCTGGGAGAAAATTTTGGATGGGCAGCTAATATGTTAGCATATTCATCGCGCCCGCCTGATCCAAAAATAGTTGGCGACCGCTGGAAAAAAATGTGGTTGGCTCGCCTTGAGAATTTAGAATTAATGACCTCAAAATGGTTATACCACCAACATCGAGATGATTATTGGAAGCACGGTTCAATTTGTGAAGATTATTCAACCATAAAAGCTGCTGTCTTGTCGCTTGGTGGTTGGCACGATGGTTACCGAAATACTATTAGTCATTTAGTTGAAAATTTATCGGCGCCAGTAAAGGGTATTGTGGGGCCGTGGATTCACAAATACCCACATTATGCGGGGCCTTCACCGGCAATTGGGTTTTTACAAGAAGCAAAACGATGGTGGGATCAGTGGCTAATGGAAGTAAATACAGGTGTAGAAAACGATCCTGATTACAGAGTCTATTTAATGGATAGTATTGGACCAAAACGTTGGCTTGATGCGCGTCCTGGCCGTTGGATAAAAGAGCAGAGCTGGCCCTCTAAAAATATTAAATTCAAGAAGCTATTTTTAGGAAAAAATAGAAATTTAAACAGTTTTAAGACTATATTTTCAGTACTTATTTCATCACCTCAGGATTGCGGTTCAGCTGCGGGCGAATACTTCCCTTTTGCTTTCAGTAATGAACTTCCTGATGATCAAAGATGTGATGATGCAGTTTCAGTATGTTTTGATAGTGACTCATTATCTGCTCCAATAGATATTGTTGGGGCAACAAATGTTAATTTAAGCCTATCATTAGATAAACCCCAAGGAATAATAGTTGTACGTTTATGCGATTTGAGGCCAGACGGTTCGTCTAGTTTGATTACTTATGGCTGCCTAAACTTAACTCACCGTGATAGCTTTGAAAAACCGAGTAGTACTCCTTTAAATTCAGTCTTTGAAATTGAATTAAAACTTGATCATGCTGCATATCGTATTCCAATAAATCATAAACTTCGCATTGCAATATCTACTAGTTATTGGCCAACACTTTGGCCATCGCAGGAGCAAACGAAAATTAAGCTTTCTGCTGGGCGTATAGAGCTGCCAGTGAGGCCTTTGGCTAGTGAGGATGAAATTACATTTGAAACTGCTGAAGGTGCTCCAGCATGGGTAAAAAACGAACTACGATCTGCAAATTATGAGCGCACCAGTCATTCAGATCCTGAAACTGGTTTGTCTCATATTAAGATCTTTTGTGACAACGGTGAAAATGAAGACAGTGATCATGGATTGATTTCTGGTAGCTGGATGGAAGAAAACTGGAGCATTCATCCAAAAGATTCTACATCAGCGAGTGTTTCTTCAGAGTGGGAACATACTGGTGGAAGAGTGGGTGAAATGTGGCGTACGCATGTTATTTCAAAAATGACTTCAGACAAAGTAAATTTCTTTGTGACAGCAGTTGTCAGTGCTTATGAAAATGAAAAATTGATATTTAGGCAGGAATATAAAAATGAAATCTTACGTAATTTGGTTTGAGTTAATCTGAAATAGAAAAGTAAATTTTAAGGAGTTTCCTAGAAATAAATTTTTTTTCACAAAAGATTTAATAGTTTGAGACTTTATTTACCAATCATAAAATTTATATCTTATTTAAATACAAATTGAATTAAACAAAAATTATATTGATTTAGGCAGAGATAAATAACTGTAAGTCAGCTACATTAGTTCCTGTAGCACCTGTTTTCAATAAATTATCGACTAGTTCAAGTGCATGATAGCTATCATTAGACTCAAGGTAATCATTAATATTTTTACCTTTTTGTATAATTCTTTTTATAGTAGTATTATCTACTAACCCACCAGCCGCATCGGTAGGGCCATCACGCCCATCTGTCCCGCCACTGAGGAAGCACCAAGGTGTTATTATATTTAAAAGTTCTAGTTCGCATGCTACACGAAGTGCTAACTCCTGATTGCGGCCACCTTTACCACTGCCTGTAATTTTAACTGTAGTTTCGCCGCCAATTGCAATAGAGAATGGGCCTTTTCCAATTTGTTTGGCAATTAATGTTACAATTTTTCTGGCAGCATCTTGAACATCGCCAATTAAAGGATCCAAGACTAAAGTTGCATTAATTTTTTTGGCCATAGCTCTGACACTGTTAGCATTGCCTGCAATTAAACTTGTGTGTTCTTTACTGAATAATTTGTTTGGTGGCAGTGAATAATCATAATAATTTTGAACATTAATTGGTAGTAGTGAAAAAATATTTTTATTTTTTAACAATTTTCTTGCATCAGATAAATTTCCCAAAGGCCCAACACTTGGGCCACTCCCAACCACACGCAAATCATCTCCAAGTACATCGGATAAAATATATGAGTGTACTGTTGCTGGTGTTGCAATCTCTAAAATACCTCCACCTTTAAGTAATGATAAAGATTGTCGAACTAAATTTGTTTCATAAATATCAAATCCACTTGATATTAAAACTTTGTTTACTATCACTTTATCTTCTAAAGAAATTCCATCTACTGGTGCAGGAATTAAAGCTGAGCTACCACCACTAACCAGCATCACAACGATGTCATTTGGGGTGGTCTTTGTTAGACAGTTAATTATTTTTTTTGATGCATTAAATCCATTTATACACGGAATTGGATGCGATGCTCCAATAACTTCACAGCCCTCTACAGGAACTATATTTTCAAAATTTGTCACAGCAATAGCGTACGTTTTTTCAGATTTAGGTATAGCTTCCAGAGCGCACTCTGCCATTTTACAAGCAGCTTTTCCTATGGAAATAATTATATATGAACCATTATTTTTTATGAGCGGAATAGGTGTTTTCTCTAAAGCTATTTTTAATGCTTTTTTTGGGTCAGCAGCAGATATGCCAGCTTGGAACGCTGTGATAGCATTAGTACGCAAATTGGTGATAGTTTGGTTGTTCATAAAAAGTTTTCACATAGTTTAATTATCAATAACAAAAATTTATGCTTGCGAATAGGTTGTAAAAGCTTTTCGATATAAAAAAATTAAATGCTATAGGATTGCAAAAATGAAAAAACCTAAGGTTCTGGTTACTAGGCGTTGGCCTACAGTAGTGGAAGAAAAGTTAGAAAACTTATATGATGTAACTCTAAATATATCAGATATGCCAATGGATATTAATGACTTTCGTGAGGCTATTAGACAGTTTGATGCTATTTTGCCAACAGTCACTGATCTAATTCCAGAAGAGGTTTTTGAAGTTAAAAATTGCCGCACGCGTGTGCTAGCTAATTTTGGTGCTGGGTATTCTCATATTAATACTGTTGCTGCAAAGTCATCTAATGTTATAGTTACAAACACACCTGATGTTTTGTCAGATTGTACTGCTGACATTACCCTTACGCTCATGTTGATGGCCGCACGACGGGCAGGTGAAGGAGAGCGTGAGTTGCGCACAGGTGAATGGTCTGGGTGGAGGCCAACTCATTTAGTAGGAACGAAAGTAACTGGGAAAACTCTTGGTATTATTGGTTTTGGTAGAATAGGTCAGGAGGTAGCCAAGCGAGCCCACTATGGGTTTGGTATGAAAATTATAGTGCAGAATAGATCTCAAATTAAAGATGAGATACTTTTACAAACTAATGCAAGTCAAGTTGACAACTTAAACGATCTTTTACCTGCCGTAGACTTTTTATCTTTGCATTGTCCTGGTGGTAACGAAAATCGTCATCTAATTAGTTCATATGAGCTCTCTAAAATGAAAAATGATGCAGTTTTGATCAACACGGCTCGTGGTGAAATTGTAGATGATGAGGCTTTAATAAATGCTTTGAAAAGTAATATCATTGGTGGGGCAGGTTTAGATGTTTTTGAAGGTGAGCCAAACCTGAATCTAAACTATTTAGATTGTAAAAATGTGGTGTTATTGCCCCACCTTGGCAGTGCTACTAAGGAAACACGTGAAGCGATGGGTTTTCGTGTTATGGATAATTTAGAAGATTTCTTTGGAAACAAAGCCCCCAGGGATCAAGTTTTTTGAATATAATTAAGTAAAATTTACTTTTGTAAATTAAGTATTTATCAAAAATAAAAAATATTTTAAAAATTGGTGATAATCACTGGCAGTCCCTAGGGGAATTGAACCCCTCTTTCCAGGTTGAAAACCTGGCGTCCTAACCGATAGACGAAGGGACCGCACTGTGATGTGGCGTTATTTAGGCGAAGGGCGCGGGTCTTGCAAGACGTATTTTAAAAAAAGTACAAAATTTTTATAGGTTAAAAAGTAGTTAAACTGGTTTATAATAAATTTTATTTATTGAATTCAATTTAAACATAAAATTAACTAGAATAGGAACTTTAGCATACAAGTGCTGCATCTTCTAAAGTTAGCTTTGGACGCATTCGGCCATTCCAAGTATCAATTTCTAATCTACCTGCAATATGAAAAATTTGACCTTTGTGGTTTTCTAACTCTGCTCCCAAGTTGGTTTTAAAAGCACCAAAAGCAATTGCGTCGATACGTGATCCAGAATCGTCTACAAGAGTTAAACGTAAGTGGGTCTCTCCCGCTTTTTTTGCAAAGGCTATTCGCATAAATGGAAGTACAAACCGTGGGCCTGGAGCACCTGCTCCAAAAGGGCCTACGGTTTCTAATTGTTCAAGTAGTTCAACAGTTATTGCAGATGGGTTAAGGGCACCATCTAACCTTAAATCACGTGCAAGAACTTTATCTGCACCTTGTTTTTTTAGCAGTTCTGTTAAGCGGCTCATAGCCTGCTCTAATTTTTCACGCTTTACTGAAAGGCCCGCTGCCATTTTGTGGCCACCTCCTTTGATGAGTAGCTCTTCCTTTACTAAAGTTGCTATAGATGAGCCTAAATCGATTCCACTGATGGATCTTCCAGATCCTTTACCTTCATCGCCGTCTAGGCCTATTACTACAACGGGGCGATTAGTGGTTTCTTTCAATCGGGATGCTACAATGCCTACGACACCGGGATGCCAACCTTCACCAGCAGCCCAAACTAAGGCACCATTTATTTCTCGCTGTTCTGCTTGCTCCATTGCCTGCAATTGAACTGTTGCTTCAACTGCACGTCGTTCGTCATTAAGTTGGTTAAGTTTTTCAGCAATTGAACTTGCTTCATGTGGGTCTCTACATGTTAGAAGTCTAATGCCTAAATCTGCTTTGCCTATTCTCCCACCAGCGTTAATACGCGGCCCCAATAGGTATCCGAGATGATATGTTGAAGGCGCTGTATTTAATTTTGCAGCATCTGATAATGCCATTAAACCAACGCGTTCTCGCTTAGCCATAATTTTTAAACCTTGGCGAACTAATGCACGATTAAAGCCAATTAATGGAGCTACATCGGCAACTGTCCCCAAAGCTACTAAATCTAACATTGCTAATAGATCTGGTGTTTGCATGCTTTCGGCTCTGCGCAAACTGTTTATTGCTGCTAAAGTTAAAAATACTACACCTGCAGCACATAGATAATTTAAGTCACCTGCCTCATCTTGCCTATTAGGGTTTACGATTGCTAAAGCCGATGGCAATGTCTCACCCCCGAGATGATGGTCAAGAATGATAACGTCTGTACCTGCAACAGCATTAATCGGACCGTGTGACAAAGTTCCACAATCAACACAAATAATCAGCTCATGGCTCTTTGCTAAGGTTTGCATGGCTTCATCATTTGGCCCATAACCCTCATCAATTCGATCAGGGACATACAAAGTTGGCGTATTTCCTAATTGTGTTAGCCAGTCATGCAATAACGCTCCAGATGTAGCTCCATCGACATCGTAATCTGCAAAAATAGCTATACGCTGAGATTTATTCACTGCATAATTTATTCGATTAGCAGCTTTTTCCATATCCTTTAAATTCATGGGATTTGGCATTAAATCGCGTAAAGACGGTTGTGTGAATAGTATTGATTGCTGTGCGCCTATTCCCAAACGAGCTAATACATTTGACATAGCGGGTGGAAATTCAGTTTCCTGAGTGATCATTTGTGATTGGCGATCCAAGTTTGCATCTGGTCCTATCCAGCGGCGACCGGATATCGAACTTTCTACACCTAAAAAAACTTGTGACATACGTTACCTATAAGTGCTTTATATATTATAAAATTTTATTCTGTAATCTTATTTTTACGTAGTAATAAAATTTTGATGTTTGATGGAATATGATCATGGGTAATGTTCGAAACTAAATTAATACGATTAAAGCATGCTAAAATGTTTAAACTGTTTCAATTCGTAAAACTATTGGTGTATCAACAGCTGCGCCTGTTTTTTCGATTGCACTTATTGCCTTATTAAGAGTTTCACGATCTGTTGGATGTGTAACTATAATAACAGGTGCTGCGTCTGTCTCGTGGCCCTCTTGGCGCATACGATCAATTGATATGCCTGCGCCAGCTAAGGCAGCTGAGACCTTTGCTAAAATACCTGCTTCATCACGTAGATTTAATCGCAAATAAAACGGATTTTCAACAGATGTGCTTATTGATGCAACTTTGATCAGATTTTTAGCGGGTTGTCCAAATACTGGAATATTAATTCCTCGTGCTATATCCATAATGTCACCAATAACAGCGCTTGCTGTTGGACCTTCACCTGCACCTGCACCACGTAATATGATTTGTCCGACTGAATCACCCTCTATTATTACCATGTTAGTTCCACCATCTAGCTGTGCTAATGGGGATTCATTAGGCACTAAACAAGGTCTCATAGTTTGTGATAAGCCAATGTCAGTCATAATAGATACACCCAATAGTTTAATACGGTACCCCATATCTGCTGCGGCATGAATATCTTCAATTGTAATACGTCCTATGCCTTCAAGAACAGCACCTTTAAAATCTACCTGTGTGCCATAAGCAATAGATGACAGTAAAACTAATTTATGAGCAGCATCAATTCCACCAACATCTAAATTTGGATCTGCTTCTAAAAACCCTAATTGGTTGGCTTCCTCAAAGATATCTTGATATGGAAGACCAGTATTTTCCATCCGTGTAAGTATGTAGTTACACGTACCGTTCATTACGCCCATGATACGTGTTATGTTATTCCCAGCTAAACTTTCTGTTAAAGTTTTTATGACTGGAATGCCACCAGCTACAGCAGCTTCAAATCGTAAATTAACGCCTTTTTTTTCAGCTAAAACGGCCAGTTCTTGGCCATGTAAAGCTAACATTGCTTTATTAGCTGTAACGACATGTTTGCCGCCTGCTATTGCTGCCTCAGTAGCTGCCTTGGCGGGTCCTGAATCGCCACCAATCAATTCTACGAATACATCTATATCATCCCTTTTGGCTAAAGCTACAGGGTCAGACTCCCACGCATAACTAGACAAATCTACGCCACGATCTTTGGATTTTGATAATGCCGATACAGCTGATATTTGAATAGTTCTACCTGAACGTGCTTCTAAAATACTCAGGTTGTTTTGTACTATTTTAATCAGACCAGCACCGACAGTGCCAAGGCCTGCAATGCCCAGTTTAATTGGATCAGCCATATTGAGTGGTTCCTATGCAATAAGTTGAAGTATTTTATTACTAAAAATTTGGGAGTAGGACAACGGCTTAGAATTTATATGCGGATAGTTTGCGCGCTTTTTCTTTGAGTAATTTAACTCGATTAATATGATCCAACATAGGTTTTGTAGTGTTATTTATTGATAAGATGTTGATTGAATTTAGTTGACTAGCAGGTAATAGTTTTAGCCATTTTTCTTGAGACGATGTTTGCAATTTTGGATAAACGTTTTCAGGCTTGTTTTGTTGAGCAGAACAAGCTGAAAATATAGTAAGAAAGAGTAGGGTGATGAACTTATACAAAACAGCCTCTCAGGAACGTAATGCCATACTATGGTTAAGAATGGCATTGCGCAATATTACATAATAAATAAGTACAGTTTTGCAGCTTAATTTTATAATTTTTCATACAAAGGAAATTGTCCACATAATGCTGCAACTTTTTCACGTACAGAAGCTTCTACTTTAGAATTTTCATCTGCACCATTGGTAGCCAGTCCATCTATGACTTCAACAATCATGTCTGCTATTTTACGAAATTCAACTTCGCCAAAGCCCCGTGTAGTTCCTGCTGGTGTACCTAAACGCAAACCAGATGTAACCATTGGTTTCTCTGGATCAAATGGTATGCCATTTTTATTACAAGTAATATGAGCTCGCCCTAATGCTTTATCAGCAATATTGCCAGTAACTCCTTTGGGGCGCAAATCTACTAACATCACGTGCGTGTCGGTACCACCAGTCACAATGTCCAAACCACCTTTTATTAATTGGTCTGCCAAAGCTTGTGCGTTAATAATTACTTGAGTTTGGTACTGTTTAAATTCAGGGCGTAATGCTTCGCCAAATGCTACTGCTTTAGCTGCAATTACGTGCATTAAGGGTCCGCCCTGTAAGCCAGGAAAAATTGCTGAGTTAAATTTCTTAGCCATGTCTGCATTATTAGTTAAAATCATACCACCACGTGGACCACGTAATGTTTTATGTGTTGTTGTAGTAGCAACATCTGCGTAAGGAAATGGACTTGGGTGGACGCCTCCAGCAACTAATCCTGCAAAATGCGCCATGTCCACATGTAAGTATGCGCCGACAGAATCAGCTATTTCACGCATACGTTTGAAATTAATTTGGCGAGGAACAGCAGATCCACCTGCAATAATCATTTTAGGCTTATGCTCTGTGGCTAGAGCTTGTACCTGATCATAATCTAGTAAGTTATCTTCTTTACGAACTCCGTACTGTATTGCGTTAAACCATTTTCCAGATTGGTTAGGCTTTGCACCATGCGTTAGGTGGCCACCAGCATCTAATGACATGCCTAATATTGTATCTCCAGGTTGTAATAGAGCCAAAAATACTCCCTGATTAGCTTGAGATCCTGAATTGGGCTGGACGTTTGCAAAATCACATCCGAACAGTTCTTTAGCGCGGTCTACTGCTAAATTTTCTGCAATATCAACATATTGACAACCACCATAATAACGCCGACCAGCATAACCTTCGGCATACTTATTCGTCATTACAGAGCCTTGAGCTTGCATAACAGCTTTTGATACAATATTTTCAGATGCAATGAGTTCAATCTCATCACGCTGACGTCCTAGTTCTAATTTGATTGAATCAAATAGTTCTGGATCACGATCTGAAAGATCTTCGGTAAAAAATCCTGTGTCACGGACAATGTTGTTCATTTGATGGCTCCTGGTAGTAAAATACAATTCATGTTTGTCCTAATTCATTACTTTACGCTATGAAAGAAATAATGCGACAGTTGCGACAATAAGAGCGGCTTTTAATAACAGGAAATGAACTCTGATAATATTTGATTTTTTTAATAAAAATTGATGATTGGATTGGAAATATAATTATGCAAAAAATTGCTTTTATAGCTAGTAAGTCTAAAACAGCTCAAGAAAGCCTGATTGTCTTAGAGCAAACCTATGGGAACACTACAATCGAAGAGGCTGAATTGATTGTTGCACTAGGTGGTGATGGCTTTATGCTTGAAGCACTTCATTCAACATTTCATTTAAACTGTCCAGTTTATGGAATGAATCGTGGCAGTGTAGGGTTCTTAATGAATGAATTTTCTCCAGATCAGTTAATCAAACGTCTCTCTCAGGCAGAAGAAGCTGTAATCCATCCATTAAGGATGCAAGCGCATTGTTCCGATGGAACTGAATTTGAAGCATTGGCTATAAACGAAGTTTCTTTAATTCGTGCGGGTCCACAAGCAGCAAAGCTTCAAATTTCGGTAGATGGCCGTGTGCGATTACCTGAATTGGTTTGTGATGGTGCTTTATTGTCCACTCCGGCAGGCTCTACGGCATATAACTATTCTGCTCATGGTCCAATTCTACCAATTGGTGCTGATATACTGGCAATGACAGCAATGGCTGCTTTTAGGCCTCGACGCTGGCGTGGTGCTCTATTGCCAAAATCTGCGCGTGTTCGTTTTGATGTTTTAGAACCAGGAAAGCGTCCAGTTACGGCTAGTGCAGATAGCAAAAAAGCGTATGACATATTATCAGTTGATATATTTAGCGCACCTGATCAAAAGCATAGGATCCTTTTTGATCCTGGGCATGGTTTAGAAGAGCGCTTGATCCGTGAGCAATTTGTTTAAGTGCTGTTAATACGGCTTTAAATTTTAAATAATTAAAATACATAGAGTAAATTAAGAATGCCTGAACAACTTATCTTTGACTTACCAATTAAAACAGCCTTTGGGCGTGAAGATTTCTTTGTCACATCAACTAATGCAACAGCTGTTAAAATTGTTGAAAATTGGCCAAATTGGCCTTTATTAAAGTTAATTCTAGCTGGGCCAAGTGGTGCTGGTAAGTCCCATTTAGCATACATCTGGTCTGAGATGACTGCTGGAATTGTTATTGATGCAAAGTCATTAATGGATATAGACCTTCGATCTATTTCAGAGGTGGCATTATGTGTGGAAGGTTTACATCAAATTGCAGGTAATGAGGAATTAGAAGCACATGCTTTTCATCTTCATAATCTTACCCAAGAAAATGGAGTACCCTTTTTGATAACTGGTATTGGTGTTCCCGCTACTTGGGGTTTAACATTGCCAGATCTTGCTAGTCGAATTAATGGCACTGCTGTGACTGAGTTACGTGCACCTGATGATATGTTATTAAACGCTTTGTTAATAAAACAGTTTAATGATCGCCAAATCGCTATTGATCCTAAAATTATAGGGTACCTTTTGCAACGTATGGAACGATCGTTTACAGGGGTATCTCGTCTTGTAACTGAGCTTGATGAAACTGCCTTAAAATTAAAAAAACCTATTTCTATAAAGTTAGCTCGTATCGTCCTAGACTCTTATATTTAAGATGCCATAATTGATTTAATTATTTAACAATTAGAAATTTGGGACTAAATCCTCAATGAATGCAGATTTTTTAAAGAATAATATATTACCATCTCAAAAAATAGAGGGTGTAAATATAAAAAGTTCAGCACGGTTTTTAAATCGTGAATTATCATGGTTAGCATTTAATTGGCGCGTTTTAGAGTTAGCTCAAGACCCTACATGGCCTTTACTGGAACGAGTTAGAATGGTATCTATTTCATCTAGTAATTTAGATGAGTTTTATACTGTTCGGGTTGCGGGTCTCCGAGAATTAGCACGAAACGGAATAACAAAATTATATGCTGATGGATTAACTCCTGCACAGCAACTCAAATTGATTGATGTAAACGCAAAAGCCTTATCTCATGCACAACAAACAGCATGGAATAAATTAATTATTGAATTGGCTGAAAAAGAAATATCAATATTACAGCAAGATCAATTAACAAACAAAGATAAAGCTTTTTTGGATAAAGTATTTTTAGAGCGAATTTTCCCAATTGTGAGCCCTCTAGCTGTTGATCCAGCACACCCATTTCCGTTTATCCATTCTGGTGGCTTAGCGATCGCACTTCATTTGGAAATGAAGAATAGTAAAAAAGCGCTACAGGCATTATTACCTATCCCAAATAATACTGATCGCTTTATTAAATTACCTTGTAAAAATGGTGTTGGTTTAAGAATTGTGCCAGTAGAAGTTATTCTTGTTCAAGCTCTAAGTGTTTTATTTCCAAGTTATAATCTAGTTGGACATTGTATGTTTCGTGTTTTGCGTGACAGTGATCTCGAGATTGAAGATGAAGCTGAAGATTTAGTTCGTGAATTTGAAACTGCGTTGAAGCGCCGTGTGCGCGGTGATGTTGTGCGTTTGAAAATTACAAAAGAGGCTCCTGAAAATTTACGGAATATGATTTTGGGGGCTTTGCGTGTTCATAAAAGTGAAGTAATTGAAGTTGATGGTATTCTTGGATTAGAAGACTTGAGTGAGATCTGTGTAATGGGTCCAGAAGCTCTTTGCTGGCCCTCAAATGAGCCCCGTGTGCCAGAACGCGTAAAAGATTTTGATCAGGATATTTTCGCCGCTATTCGTCAAAAAGATATGCTTCTACACCATCCTTATGAATCTTTTGATATTGTTGTAAATTTTTTATGGCAAGCAGCGCGAGATCCTTATGTGGTTGCAATTAAACAAACCCTTTATAGGACATCTAATCAATCTCCAATTGTTGAAGCTTTATGTGCCGCCGCTGAGGCAGGAAAATCTGTAACTGCTGTAGTAGAGTTGAAGGCGCGTTTTGATGAAGCGACAAATATTAAACTATCACGACAAATGGAACGTGCTGGTGTTCATGTGGTTTATGGTTTTATTGACATGAAAACGCATGCAAAAGTATCAACTATTGTACGTAAAGAAAAAGAGAAATTAATTACTTATACACATTTTGGCACAGGTAATTACCATCCAGTAACTGCTAATGTATATTCTGACTTGTCATTTTTCACGTGCGATTCATCATTAGGAAAAGATGCTACAAAATTATTTAATTTTATTTCAGGGTATGCTGAAGCTGAGGGTCTTAATGATTTATCAATCGCACCTAGTTTTTTGTTTAATGACTTATTAAAATACATAGAGGCAGAAACCCAAGCTGCTCTAGGTGGTAAACCTGCGCAAATTTGGGCTAAAATGAATTCAATTATGGAGCGAAATATTATTGATGCTCTATACCGAGCTAGCCAAGCGGGTGTAAAAATTGATTTGGTTGTTCGCGGTATTTGTGGAGTTCGCCCTGGCGTTACTGGCCTGTCTGAAAATATCCGCATTAAATCAGTAGTTGGACGATTTCTTGAACATTCGCGCATAGTCTGTTTCGCAAATGGTACTGAAATGCCTCACAAAAATGCTTTAGTTTTTATTTCATCGGCTGATTGGATGGGTAGAAACTTACACGGGCGAGTGGAAAGTATGGTAAAAATTAGAAATAAAACAGTTCAGGCACAAATTTTAAGCCAAATTATGGCAGCAAATCTTGCTGATACTCGAAACTCATGGGTTTTACGTGCCGATGGTACTTATCACCGTAATTTGGATGCTGGAGACACTGCATTGTTTAATTGCCATCAGTTTTTTATGGAGAATCCTTCATTGTCTGGCCGAGGTAAAATAGGTGCAAAAGATGTACTCAAGTTTGCACATTTAAATGACTGACCATATTGATAGTGAAAAATCAAATCGAGTTGGTATAATTGACGTTGGATCGAATTCAATTAGATTCGTAGTTTTTGATAATTCTATGAGGATGCCAAATTATTTTTATAATGAAAAAGTAATGGCTGGGTTAGGACTTGATTTAGCTCAAACAGGAAAATTACATCCTAAAGGTAAAGAACGTGCATTACGTGCTTTGGTACGGTTTGGCAAAATTGCAAAAAGTATGAATTTAATTAGCCTTAAAGCTGTTGCAACAGAGGCTGTACGCAGGGCATCTGATGGCCTAATTTTTTGCCAAACTGTATTGGATAAAACTGGTATAAGTCTGGTACCAATTAGTGGTGACGAAGAAGCGATGTTGTCTGCACAAGGTGTATTGTTAGGCTGGCCAAAAGCATCTGGTTTAGTTTGTGATATTGGCGGAGCGTCTATGGAGCTAGCAGAATTAAATAGTGGTAAAATAAAACGTTTATGTAGCTCTAAATTGGGACCTATGACTGTGTTAGGAAAATTCAGCGATCCTGTGAAACAGTGGGATTATATTAACTCAAAGTTTACACACTTAATTAATGGTTTTTCCGAAAAAACAGATGCGTTATTTTTAGTAGGTGGCGCATGGCGGGCACTGGCTGGACTGCAAATGATCAGAGCAGGTTGCCCCATAAGCGTGGTCCATGGCTATGCTGTTAAACCATCAGACTTATTTCCAACGCTTCATGAAGTAGTAAAACAAACACCTGAGGTTTTATGGGAAAACTTAAATGTGAGTAATTCTCGTATTAAACTATTACCCATAGCTGCTAAAATACTATTAAAGATTTTAGATTCTTTTGAAATTGAGAAGATTATATTTTCTAATTATGGGCTACGTGAAGGACTTTTGTACAAAAGTATGCCTCTGTCTGTTCGCTTGAATGATCCACTGATCGGTGCAGCTCGCATATTTGAATTTAATAAAGCACGGTTTCCAGGCTTTGGAGATATATTATATAAATGGATATTACCTTTATTTATTGATTTTGATGAAACATCTAGGCGACTTATTCATGCTGTTTGTTTAATACATGACATACATTGGCGAACTCATCCTGATTGCCGATCTGAAGTCTGTTTTGAATCTGCCATACATATAAATTTAGGTGGGCTTGATCATACTGGCCGTGTATTTTTGGCATGGAGCTTATTACATCGCTACAAAGCTAAACCTATTTTAAAGAAACACATGAAAATTAGTAAGTTACTTTCTACTAGTCTAATTTCATTAGCGGAAACCATTGGCTATCTTATTAGACTTGGAGAGGTTTTGAGCAGTTCAAGTTCAAATCATATGGGTGAATTATTATTAACCCCAAACACATTAATTCTGAAGCTAGATATAAAAAATAAAAAAATATTTGGTGAAGGAATTGCCAAACGTTTGCAATTGGTTGCAAATAGCATGGATCGTAGTGCTTCACTTGATTACGTTTAGCCTTGTAGTGTTGCGCGTCTCACAACAATAGCCTAGACAAATTGAAGGTATATTTTCAAGGAAACAATCTATGCGGCTTAGTAAATACTTTCTACCAATTCTAAAAGAAAATCCAAGTGATGCGCAGATTGTTAGTCATCGTTTGATGCTGCGAGCAGGAATGATCCGTCAGGCGCAATCTGGAATTTACTCTTGGTTGCCAATGGGCTTCAAAGTGTTGCGTAAATTAGAAAATATCGTTCACGAAGAACAAATCCGTGCAGGACACAACCCGATGTTAATGCCTACCATGCAATCTGCTGATTTATGGCGTGAATCTGGTAGATATGAAGATTATGGCAAAGAAATGTTACGTGTTACTGATCGCCATGGAAGGGATATGTTATTTGGACCTACCAATGAAGAGCTAATAACAGATATTTTTCGAAATAATGTAAGATCTTACAAAGATTTACCGCTTACATTGTATCAAATACAATGGAAATTTCGCGATGAAGTTCGCCCACGTTTTGGGGTTATGCGTGGTCGTGAATTCTTAATGAAGGATGGGTATAATTTTGATGTAGATAAAGCATCAGCTATGCAATCTTATAATCGTCATATGGTAAGCTATCTACGAACTTATGAACGTATGGGTATGAAAGCAATCCCAATGCGTGCAGATAGTGGCCCTATCGGTGGAGAAGATACGCATGAGTTTCTAGTTTTGGCAGAAACTGGTGAGTCAGAAGTTTTTTATGACCGTAATATACTTGATCTTCACCTAGGTGATAGAATTGTAGATTATGAAAACTGGGATGAATGTGCGGCTATATTTGATGAATGGACAAAGCCTTATGCGAGAACTGATGAAACACATGATCCTGTTTTATTTGCTCAAATACCAGAAGAACGACAAATGAAATCTCGAGGTATTGAAGTGGGCCAAATATTCTACTTTGGTACAAAATACTCTGAATCGATGAATGCTAAAGTTATAACGCCAGAGAATAGTGAAGTACCAATTCATATGGGTAGTCATGGTATTGGCGTATCACGTATGATTGGGGCAATTATTGAGGCAAGCCATGACGATAATGGAATTATATGGCCAGAGGCTGTAACTCCGTTTGGTGTTGGCATTGTAAATCTTAAACAAGGTGATGAAGTAACTGATTTAGCCTGTGAAGCCTTATATAAGTCTTCAACTTTATTAGGTATTGATCCATTATATGACGATCGTTCTGAAAGAGCTGGTGCTAAATTTGCATCAATGGATTTGATTGGGTTACCTTGGCGAATTACAGTGGGCCCTCGGGGTTTAAAAAACGGGATTGTTGAGTTGACCTCGCGTAAGACTGGTAAAAGCGAAGAATTAACACCTGAGTTGGCATTGGAGAAATTAGTTAAGATTTATGCTGATTTATAAAATATACAAAAATTAATATATGCTTTTAAAAAGGGCATATCAGTGTTCATAGCATATTTTTTTTGCAAAGAGAGAAGTGAACTATATGAAACCCTCAACAAAGCCATTTAGCAATTTTGAATGGATAATAGCTTGGCGGTATCTGCGGTCTAAGCGTGCAGATGGTGGAGTGTCTTTAATGACATGGATTTCTTTAATTGGAATTTCTCTTGCGGTATTTGCTTTAATCGCAACCTTGGCTGTACGATCTGGTTTTCGAACCGAATTTGTTAGTACGATCTTGGGCGCCAACGCACATGCAAGTATTTATAATTCCCCGTATATTAATCTGGACGGTGTAGTGACTTCGGGTTTTTCTGATTATGAGGCTGCGAGTAAAAAAATTGCATCAGTTAATGGTATTGTTAGTGTTTCACCAGTTGTAAAAGGCCAGGTTATGGCTACAGCCAATGGAAAAAATAAAGGTGTTGAGGTTTTTGGTGAAACCTTGACTGATGTTAAAAAATTACCATTAATTGTAAATCCTGAGTCCTCAATGGGATCTGTTGAGAACTTTGACAAAGGTGTTGCAATTGGTTCTGGTATAGCAAGATCTTTGGGATTACATATTGGTGATATTATAACTTTGATTTCACCCAACGGAGTGAAGACTGCTTTTGGAACTAGTCCACGTATTAGTGGGTTTGAAGTAGTCTACATCTTTCAAGTTGGACGTTATGATATTGATAATACTCGTATTTATATGCCACTTTTGGACGCACAAATTTATTTTAACCGTGAAAATCTTGTTGATGAGTTTGAGATTATGGTAAGTAATCCTGAAAATGTGGGTAATTTAAAATCTTTTTTGATAAACGTTACTCCTGAGCGAGGTTTAATATGGACTTGGCGCGATGCTAATGGTGGATTTTTGAATGCGCTTCAAATGGAAGATAATATTATGTTTATTATTCTTTCCATTCTAGTTTTGATAGCTACAATGAATATTGTTTCAGGTCTTATTATGCTAGTAAAAAACAAAAGCCATGATATCGGTATTTTACGTACTATGGGGCTGACTGAAGGCTCTATCCTAAGAATTTTCTTTATTTGTGGGTCTTCAATTGGAATACTTGGTACATTAATTGGTGTTATAATGGGATGTTCATTTGTAATTTTTATTGATCCTATTTTTAATACTATTAATTATATTGCAGGTGGTGGAGTTTGGACTGCTGAGAAATACTTATTGTCTAACCTACCGGCTGAATTGCGTTTAGAAGACGTGATTAAAGCGTGCTCCCTTTCGTTGGGCCTAACTTTTATTATCACATATTTTCCTGCACGCCGTGCGGCTCGGATGAGCCCTGTTGAGGCGTTGCAATATGACTAATGTTTTATCATTAATCAATGTATCGAAATCCTACAAAACTGGAAAGCCAAATCAAATTACTGTTCTTGATAATATAAATCTTCAAGTTAAAAAAGGTGAGGTTGTGGGTTTGATTGCTCCTTCGGGAGCAGGTAAGTCGACATTATTACATATAGCAGGACTTCTAGATTTACCTAATGGGGGAGAGGTAATGATTGATGGCGTTGACTATACTAATCTGCCTGACTTTAAGCGCACGCAAGTACGCAGACAAGATATTGGGTTTGTTTATCAATTTCACCATCTGCTGCCGGAATTTACCGCAGTAGAAAACCTTATTTTACCTCAGATGGCAAATGGTGTTAATTATTTTAAGGCTGAACGCAGTGCTTTGGAGTTGTTGAGTTCTATTGGACTTTCATCACGAGCTACACATCGCCCAGCGGAATTGTCAGGTGGTGAACAACAAAGAGTTGCGTTTTGCAGGGCAATGGTAAATTCACCAAAATTATTGCTTGCTGATGAACCCACAGGAAACTTAGATCCAGAGACTGCGGAGCGTGTGCTTAGTATTTTGATGAATTTGGTAAATGAGACAGGTATGTCTGCAGTCATTGCAACTCATAACCATGAATTAGCCAAGAAAATGGACTGTCAACTATCCCTTCGCCAAGGTAAGCTAACTAGACTTTAATTTGTACAAATTTCTTGTAAATTTATCCAATCACTATCATCTAATATGGGTTGATATTCTTCGAGCCTTAAATCTTGCTTTTCCAATAAATCATTGCGATTTGAATGATTAGAAAACTTGGTGCGTGGGACTTCAGCTATTGTAAATAGGTCTAATATTGTTTGTGTTTTTGGCAAAGCAAGTGGTCCAAATAACCTTTCATCCGCAAAGGTTTCTAAATCAGAGTTATTTATATCGCCAGTTCCCAAAAAGCTTAATGTCTTTCTTAAACCTATTGATTTAAACAACATTAATAAGGATGCTTGTTCATCCTCAGCTGCACGCTCTAATATTGCATACCCAGCAAGTAAATTAGCATCTGGGTGCTGAATTGCTAAATTATGATTTAATAATATGTTTCCACCTGGCAAATGTAAGCTAGGGCGACTGCCCATTTCAATAATCCGTATCCTGCTTGACGGTGCTCCAATGACTCGGCTTTCTAAACGCCTAAGAGCGCGCTCACCAGCGGGTGTTGTGCAAATTGACCCTGTTGTTTTTTGAATGGACTTGAGTAAGGCATCTCCAATTTCAACTGCTTTTGAATCAGGAACAATACCTGCAGCGTATTGTGTGAGCGCATTTGGTAGCCAGAATAAAGATATTGCTAGGAAAAAAAATAAGATTCCAGAACCTATCAACCATCTCAATCTTCCAGGATGTGGGCGCCGAGCGTCAATTGAAGCTCTTATCTTATATATTGCAGCTATCATGGTTTGATCTTCAACTTCTAACGTCTCTTCGCCCAAGTCATCAACTGTAAAAATTACACCATAATCACTATTTCCAGCATCCTCAATTGCGGCAAGTGACCAATGAGTAATGGGGCGATTATTTATATCGCTTAAAACTAAAGTGGAATTACCAAAAGAAACAACAACCTCGCGGCGTTGAGAATCTTTATAGTCACGCCATAAACCAAGAGCTTCTAATCTCTCAAATTCTTTAATTGCTGTCATAATACATTTGCCCATTCGGGATCATTATTAAATATTTATAGATATTATCTAATTTTTAAAATATTTATTTTATTTATTGAGTTTTATTTTTGTTTCAGAGTTTTTAATTCTCTTTCCGCATCTTTTTGTAAATTTTGCATGTCATTTATTGCAACTTGAATCTCAGCTTTGCGTTCCTCTAACTCTATAGTCTGCTTTGTCGCCATAGCTATCCAAGCTTCAACTTGTGTTTGGTTTTGGTTTTTACGATCGTACATTGCTAACCATTGGCGAATTTCCTCTAAAGAAAATCCGAATCGTCGTCCACGTTTGATTAAGGTTAAAAGTGCTTTTTCTTTATTTCCATAAAATCGTTTTCGACCTTGCTTCTCTGGTATAAGTAACTCGATGTATTCATAATAGCGCAATGTTCTAGGAGTGACATCATAAGCTTCACACATTTCTTTCAAAGTCATTTTGCATACTGTCATGTGGCACCTCTTTTAGCACTTTACGAAAGTTTACATAAAGTTCAAGGAGCCAAGTAGTTTGAAGCTAAAAATAGAAAGTATAAACTACAATAAATGCGGGAATAGTTCTATATATAATTGTAATAAAGGCAGCTTGTGGATTTAGAGCTATAACTGAATATAAAAAATATCCATCATTGGCAATGGAATTACTAATTAAAACTGCTTAAGTGATTAATCTAAATATATAAAATATTGTGATCAAAATCTGTAGCCCACATTCTGGAATAAAGTTGACTAATGTAGCAATTAAAGTTCCAATTAAAGCGCCGAAGCTAACTGATCCTGATCAGTATGTGGCTGCAATAACAGCACTACCACCACCACATTCTGGTAATGCACCAAGGATAGATGCTAATGATATTTGTGTATACTTTGCTTTGCAAAATATACACAAATATCAAATCCAAATACTTTTTTCATCATTAACATAATATTAAAGTTATTTTGACAAAAACTGAAACCACAATACATGCATTTTTTAATGCAACTCGCGTAGTTCCTCTTAAAGCGCCAAGGTTTGACACTAAAACCAATAAAAAAATTATTATAAGTAAGCATTTAAGTTGGAATGTTCCGATTAGATAACCAAGCTTAAAGGGATGATTTTATGTATTCTGAGGCTTCATTTTTTTCTTAATACAAATGACAACTATTCTCCATTAGATAATTTTGAATATTATTACTAACCTTGCAAGTAGGATTTATTTCCTAGAGGTTAAGGCAATTAGGAAGCCAAAAATGAGCAAATCTATTTCCTCCAGTCTTACGCATAAACGAATATTATATATTGCTGTTCCAGTTGTGTTGTCGAATGCAACTGTACCAATATTGGGTGCTGTAGATACTGCTGTTGTTGGACAATTGGGACAAGCTGTACCGATAGGAGCAGTTGGTATCGGTGCAATTATCATCACTTCTATATTTTGGCTTTTTGGCTTTTTACGTATGGGGACATCCGGGTTAACTGCCCAAGCAATTGGTGCAGGGGATTTTGCCGAAACTAATGCTTTGCTCATTCGCTCCATATCGATTGGGTTTGCTGCTGGCTTAATTTTTATTATTATTCAAATACCACTATTTTGGGGAGCATTATGGCTTGCACCCGCTTCAGCAGAGGTGAAAAGTTTAGCAAGTGAATATCTACATATAAGAATTTATAGCGGCCCCGCTGTAATAGCTCTTTATGGGGTAACTGGTTGGTTAATTGCTTCTGAGCGCACTCGATCTGTCTTGGTTATCCAATTGTTAATGAATGGGTTAAATATTGTCTTGGATCTATTGTTTGTATTGAAGTTAGAATTGGGAGTTGCAGGTGTTGCGTACGCAAGTTTAATCGCGGAATGGTCGGGTGCAGTTCTTGGATTATGGATGACACGTCAAGCATTTAAAAATGGTTCTTGGAAAAATTGGAGTCAAATTTTAGATAGGTTACGTCTGCGTAAAATGATAATTGTAAATAGTGATATTTTGGTACGGACAATTTTTCTTGAAACAGCATTTCTTAGCTTTATGTTTTTAGGGTCTTCGTTTGATGACGCTACTTTGGCTGCGAACCAAGTGTTAATACAATTTCTTCATATTACTGCTTATGGTATGGATGGATTTGCTATTGCGGCGGAAACATTGGTGGGACAAGCAATTGGTGCGAGAAATCTAGGAAACCTTCGCCGTTCTGTAGTTTTAACATGCCAATGGGGAGCAATTACGGCAGTTTTTATGTCACTCTTTTTTGCTATTTTTGGCAGCTATATAATTAATTTAATGACAACAGCAACTGATGTTCGATTCGTTGCTGAACAATATCTACCTTGGATGATTTTAGCACCGCTTGCAGGTGGAGCATCTTGGATGTTTGACGGTATTTTTATTGGTGCAACACGAACTGCAGATATGCGAAACATGATGTTAATATCTTTTGGTGTATATCTGTTCAGTTTAATTATTTTATTACCTAGTTTTGGCAATCACGGTTTATGGGTAGCACTGAATGTTTTCTTATTTGCACGTGGTATTACTTTATGGTGGAAGTACCCTAAAGTTGAACTATTTATGAGTTAATGATTGTTTTAGTAAATTCGAAACTATTTGTGATTATTATAAAATGTATACTCTTAATAATTTATAAAAGCTTTATTTGAGACAGATCTTATCAAAGGTAATCTCGTATACCAGTTCCAACAGCTTGGCTTATATGGCTAAATCCATTATTTTCTAATATTTGGTCTAATTCTTCCGCTATATCATATGCAAGAGATAGCCCATGAAATACTAATGCTGTATAGAGTTGTACTGCAGATGCACCAGCTCGAATTTTCTCAAATGCGCTTTGGGCAGAATCAATACCTCCAACTCCAATGAGTGGAATACTGCCATCAAGCTCATAAGCTAGTTTTGCTAAAACCTGTGTTGATCTCTCAAGTAATGGCTTGCCAGACAATCCACCTTTTTGGCTGCGATATTCACTTTTTAACCCAGTACGATCTACGGTAGTGTTTGTTGCAATTATTGCGTCTATCCGCGTTTTGCGGGCGACCTGAGCTATTTGTACAATTTCTTCATTTGTTAAATCGGGTGCAATTTTTAAAAAAATCGGTATTTGTTTTTCAAGTGCATCGCGAGTTCTCATAACTCCAGCTAACAGAGAGGTTAATGCTTTTTCACCTTGTAAATCCCGTAGTTTTTCTGTGTTTGGCGAAGATACATTTACAGTAGCGAAATCTATATATTTCCCACAAGTTTCAAGAACTTTTATAAAATCTACGGCATGATATGAGCTATCTTTATTAGCACCTAAATTTAACCCAACAATGCCTACAGGTGGACGTAAAGCTAAACGTTCAGAAATTATTTGCATTCCAGCATTGTTAAAGCCAAATCTGTTGATTGATGCATAATCTTCATTAAGACGAAATAAACGTGGTTTTTGGTTTCCATCCTGTGGTTTAGGTGTTGCTGCACCAACTTCTATAAATCCAAAACCGGAACGTAATAATGGTGCTATTGCTTGAGCATTTTTGTCAAAACCAGCTGCTAAGCCAACTGGATTAGGAAATTCAAGTCCTGCTAAGTTTTGTGCTAATCTTGTACTTGTATAAACTCCAGGTTTGGAGGTTAGCCCTAAATTTAATGCACGTATGGCCAAATCATGCGCTCGCTCTGGATCTGTCCTATACAAAAGACGTAAGCCTACTTTTTCAATTAGTTTCATATAATATCTTCTGGAAATAAATGAGTATTATTTATGAGTGGAAGAGGTTTAATCCATAGGGCATCATCTAGCTTTAATTTATCGTAAAGATGTGGAAAAAGTAGGTCATCTCGCGATTTTTCATATATCAATGTTTTTGGGAAGTCGGCGTCGTTATATGCTAACAACATTAAATCACTTTCACCTGAGAAATGCTTATTAGCAGTTTCTTCTAAGGTTTGAGCCGTTGAAAAGTGGATGTAACCATCATCAATATCGATGGGTGCTCCCATTGATATACCATTATCACGGAGTATAGCCCACTCATTTGCGCGTAATATTTTATAGATTATCATTTTTAATTATCAAATATGGCTTCAAAGCTTTTGAAACCTTTTATTTCAATTGGGTTGCCAGATGGGTCACGAAAAAACATGGTACGTTGTTCCCCTAATTCATCATTAAATCGAATAATGGGGGGTATTTCAAATTCTAAACCAGAAACAATTAAATGTTTGGATAATTTCACCCATTCATCCAATGGTAAAATGACACCCATGTGAGGCATTGGGACCATATGGTCTCCAACTTTCCCGGTATTAGCTGTTTCAAAAGGTTTACCTAAATGTAACGAAATTTGATGCCCAAAAAAATCAAAATCAACCCAAGAATCTGTTGAACGACCTTCTTTACAGCCTAAAAGATTGCTATAAAAATGACGAGAAGTTTCCAGATTGGAAACATGATATGCAAAGTGGAATAAGGATTTCATGAGTAGTCCCTATCATGCCATTTTGATGAGCCCAAGGCTGATTTGATTAGAGGGTCATAAAATATTAAAATTATTATGGGGCTAACCATAAAACTATTTACTAATAGTTATATATTATTTGCTTAATCATATTTTGTGGGGCATATTAAATGAGATTTTTTCACCTAAAGGAATGTTAATGACTAGCCGTGATTTCGTATTACCTTCGCTTAAAATGATTGAAACGTTTGAAGTTGCTGCACGTTTGGGATCCTTCAAGAAAGCCGCTGGTGAATTGGGTGTAACACCAGGTGCCGTTAGTCATCAAGTGCGTGGATTAGAGCAATCGCTTGAAATTAATTTATTTGTCCGTCAGTCACGAACCGTGGTACTTACATCTGAAGGGATCGCTCTATACGAAGTAGCTAGCAAATCAATTAATGAAATTCGCCAATCAATTCAAAAAATATTAGCTGTAAATGAAACAGCCCAAATATCAATTGGATCAACGACAGCAGTATCATCTTTGTGGCTTACTCCTAAAATAGCAGAATTTTGGCGTGATTTTGGGCATATTCAAATTAATCAAGAAGTAAGAGATCGACCATTTAGGCGGCCCCTAAGTTTAGATTTAACAATTGAATATGCTGTAAGTCCTCCCAAAGAAATAGCAAAAGTTTTATTTGAAGATAAACTCTTACCATTATGTAGTCCCGAGTTTAAGAGAACAAATATAAATACATTAAAAGAACTTTCCCAATCGCATCTAATACATTTGGATGCGAATGAAACAAATTGGACTAGTTGGCCTAACTGGTTTGCTGCACTTGGTTATGCTGGTGAACTATCAGTACGACACAGGGTTAACAATTATGCCATTGCGCTACAATTGGCTCAGGATGGATTAGGGGTCGTCTTAGGGTGGAAGCACCTTGTTAACCCGCTGATAGATAATGGACGGTTGGTTCCACTGACTAGTTTCGAAATTGACGCTCCTGGTAAATTTTATCTGATACCATCACGTGGAAAGATAAAAGAGCAAGTAAGAGTTTTCAGCTCGTGGATCTTACCTTAAATTAGATGAATTTTTTTCACTTATTTATGAATAAAACTCGGTTGTTAGAATCTAATTACTATGTAAGAATTACAATATAATAGGGGATTTTATCATGTCAGATTTATCGTTAGTCATTCAACCGCTTAATATTGCAAAAGGCCTTCCAAACGAGCACTATATTGATGATCAAACTTTCAAAGAAGAGCGAGACAGTGTTTTATATGCAAATTGGTCTGCTGTTGGGTTTGCTAAGGATGTGCCTAAAGTGGGTGATGCTTACCCCATTACTTTTCTTGAAATGCCATTATTGATGATTCGTGATAATGACGAACAGGTACGTGTTTATCAGAATACCTGCCGGCACCGTGGCATGATCTTAATATCAGAAAAAAGTAACATTCGTGGCACAATAAGATGTCCCTATCATTCCTGGTGTTATGGGCTCGATGGTGAATTACGCTCAACACCACACGTTGGGGGGCCTGGACAAAACACACATACAGATATCAAACGCGATGAATTAAATTTGTTTGAAATTCGTAGTCATGTCTACATGGATGTAGTGTTTGTAAATATATCAGATGACGCTGATACCTTTGAAGAAGTGCACAGCGACCTTTTAGATAGGTGGAAAGAATTTGATAAGCCATTTCATCATAACCCAGATAGCTCATTTGAATTACTCGTTGATAGTAACTGGAAGTTGGCTGTCGAAAACTATTGTGAGAGTTATCATCTGCCTTGGATTCACCCAGGCTTGAACTTAGTTTCACGGCTTGAAGATCATTATCATCTTGAAAAGCATTTAAAATACTCAGGTCAAGGTTCTTTAGTGTATTCCCAATTGAAAGATGAAAATAATCAGGTATTTCCAGATTTTGAAGGAGTTAGTGATAAATGGGATACTGCTTCGGAATATATATCACTTTACCCAAATGTATTATTAGGTGTTCATCGTGACCATACATATGCAATTATATTAGATCCTCTAACAATTAATAAAACCCGAGAACGTATAGCTATTTATTATGCAACTGAACAAGCTATTGATTTAGAATACAACGACTTGCGCGCTAAAAATACTAATTTTTGGAAAGAGGTTTTTAAAGAGGATATATTTGTTGTTGAGGGTATGCAAAAGGGGCGTCATGGAAAATTTTTTGATGGAGGAAAATTCTCACCTATAATGGATGGACCTACGCATTTATTTCATGAATGGGTTGCTACACAAATAAATATAGGTCGAAAAAAAAGAGGAATAAAATGACAAGGTTTGAGCACCTCAACTCTCAGGTAATAAAAGCACATAAAATTGGAGAAACGTCTTCGCTAATAGATATCTATGATTTGCTCGGTGCTGAGGAGCTGGAAAAAGGTGCAATTACATCGGGGTGCTTTTTATTAACCCAAGCTTATGTTTATGCTCTGGAATCTGGAGATAAACGCGCATCAAAGATTCATAAAATATTAAAGTACTACGGTAGGGAAGAATAATGAAAACTCATGCACAAGCAGTAGTCATTGGGGGTGGTTTGATTGGCTGTTCGATTCTATATCATCTTGCTAAACTAGGCTGGAAAGATGTCGTTTTATTAGAGCGTGATGAATTGACATCAGGATCAACATGGCATGCCGCCGCTAATCTACATGGTTTGCATGACAATAATAATATATCAAAATTACAATACTATACTATGCAATTGTATAAAGACTTAGAGGCTGAGACAGGCCAAGGCTGTGGAATATTTCAGCCTGGTTCTTTGTATCTGGCACAAACTGAACAACGCGAACACCAACTTAGAATTCAAGCTGCCAAAGCTCGTTACTTTAATGCAGAATTTTATGAACTTACTATCGATGAAGCACGCTCTAAAAATCCCCTAGTTAATTTTGATGGAGTTCGATGCGTAATGTTTGAACCAGATGGTGGCAATGTTGATCCATCTGGTGTGACACAAGCATACGCCACTGGAGCTCGCAAGATGGGAGCTGATATTCATAGGTTTACCCCAGTCACAGCAACTACTCAGCGTCCTGATCAAACTTGGGATGTTGTAACCCCTAATGGCATAATTAATACTCCGTGGGTCATAAATGTTGCAGGCCTTTGGGGTCGTGAGGTTGCTGCAATGGCGGGCGTTGTACTCCCCTTACAGCCCACTGAACATCAATACCTTGTAACTGAAACGATTCCTGAAATAGAGGCAATGAATTGTCGCCTACCATCTGTGGCTGACCGAGATGGTGAATATTATATGCGACAAGAAGGCAATGGATTACTAATTGGTGCTTATGAAAAAGATATGAAATTCTGGGCAGAAGATGAAACGCCTCAAGGGTTTGGCCATGAACTTTTTGCAGATGATCTTGATCGTATAATGGACAATATTATGCGTGCAATGGATAGGGTTCCTGCTGCTGCTAATGTTGGTATAAAACGTGTAATAAATGGCCCTATGATTTGGTCGCCGGATAGTTCAGCTTTGTATGGGCCAGTCCCAGAGCTAAAAGGTTACTTTTGCTGTAATGGTATTATACCTGGTTTTAGCCAATCAGGCGGACTGGGTTTGATGACTGCTCAGTGGATTATTGAAGGTGAGCCTGAATTTGATATGTTCCCTTGGGATATTGCACGATTTGGGTCATGGGCAGATAAGGGATTTACTAAAGCAAGAGTTGAAGATCAATATGCTAACCGCTTTAAGATTCACTTTCCATTTGAAGAGCGCCAAGCTGGACGCCCGTTAAAAATGCGCCCCGCATATGAAAAGCAAAAAACTTTGGGTGCTGTGTTTGGTTTGAACTATGGTTGGGAACATCCACTTTGGTTTGCTGGTGAGGGTGTAGATGGGCAAGAAAATTATGGGTTTGATAGGCAGGCTTGGTTTGAACCTGTGGGTGAGGAGTGTCATGCTTTGCGTTCGAATGTTGGTATAATTGATATATCAAATTTTGGTAAATACGAAATTAAAGGTGTTGGAGCTGGTGACTGGCTAAATGAAATAGTTGCAAACAAAGTCCCTTATGAAATTGGCCACTCTTGTTTGACACCCTTGCTTGGAATACGTGGCGGAATAGCAGGTGATTTTACCATAACGATGTTAGGTAATGATCATTATTGGATGATTGGATCAGGTATGGCTGAACGATATCATCAACGTTATTTTGCATCTGTAAAGCGCGCAGAAACAGTTAGCTTTCAAAGTCGTACTAATGCTTTTTGTGGGTTTAACGTAGCTGGACCAAGATCGCGTGAACTTTTATCACGCTTAAGCCAAGCAAATTTCAGCAAAGATAGTTGGAAATTTATGCACTCAAGAAAGATTACAGTGGCAGGTATAGAAGCCATAGCAATCCGTGTATCTTTTACGGGTGACTTGGGTTGGGAGATTTACGTTCCAGAGTTTGATCAACTCAAATTGTATGAAGCATTACTTAATACAGGTTTTGATCTAGGGGTACGCCCTGTTGGTGGACGTGCTTTAGGAAGTTTACGAATAGAAAAAGGATATGGCTCATGGGGGCGTGAATATAGTCCAGAATATTGGCCGCAAGAAGTGGGGTTGAGTAAATTAATAAAGATGGAGAAACCTAACTTTTTGGGGAGAGAAGCTTATGCGGCATTAATCAATGAGGCACCTCGCGAACAGTTAGTAATTCTTGAAGTAGACGTAAAAAATGCAGATGCTAGTGGTGGTGAGCCTGTGTTTCTTTGTGACGGAACACCAGTGGGCAGAGTTAGTTCAGGAGCCTATGGGTACACTGTTAAAAAATCATTAGCTCTATGTTTTATAAAGTCAGAGTACGTTGGAGTGGGTAATCAATTCGATATTGCAATTTTGGGTTTACCGCATACGGCTGTGCAACTAGCAGAACCTCCTTTTGATCCAAAAGGTGAAAGGTTGCGTGCTTAATGGCATGTGTTGGGTTTTTAGGAACTGGTAAGATTGCGGCTGCTATGGTGCGAGGGATAACTGGTCAAGGGCATGAAATTTATGTCTCTAAACGGGGAGCTGATATAGCTGATGATCTAGCTCTATTTGACGATGTTCAAATTTTTGAAAACCAAGACTTATTGGACAAAGTTGATATAGTCATTTTGTGCCTGCTAAAAGATGTTGCACATTTAATCTTGCCTGAGCTGAATTTCCGTAAAGGCCACCGTGTGATATCTGTGATGGTAGATGTATCATTTTCACAATTAGCTAAGTTATGTGCACCAGTGCAGGCAATTGAAATCACAATACCTCTACCGTTTGTTGCTACTGGGAATTGCCCATTACCATGCTTTCCATCTAATATTATTATTAGTGAACTATTTGGTAATAATAATCCAATATTTTCCACAAAAACAGAGGCAGGCTTAAATGCACACTTCGCAGTAACAGCCATGGCTTCTGTTGTTTTTGCTCAAGCTGAAACAGTTAGTAAATGGTTGGCTAATTTAACGGAAGATAAGGTTGCCGCAGAGCAATATATTTTAGCAATGTTAGGTGGGTTTTTAAATGCCTTTCCCGAGGGGGGAGAAGGCCATATTAATAAAAGTTTGATTGCTTTAAACACACAAGGTGGACTGAACCAAACACTTCGTGAGCATATGAAAGTAAATGGTACTTTAGATGATCTTGAGGAAGGTTTGAATGGATTTCGTAAGCGCTTAGGCTTACCTCCAGAGCTATAAATAAATTCAATTAAATTAATCTAAAGTATGCAAAATAAATAAATTAAATACGCCCACATAAATATGTGGACGCAAATATTTTATGCTCTCATATCTGGGGGCGTTGCTTGCAGCCTGAGTTCTTTTATCACATCATCAAATGCTTGAACCTCGGTCTGCTTTTGTCCCAATCTGCGAACTGTTACTGTATCTTCTTCAACTTCACGGGCACCAACAGCTAAAATAATGGGAACTTTACCTAAAGAATGTTCTCTTACTTTGTAGTTGATTTTTTCGTTTCGAATATCGACTTCAGCTCGAATTCCAGCTGCATTTAACATGGCTACTTTTTCCAAAGCATAGTCGTTTGAATCAGTAATAATGGATGCCACAACCACTTGCCTTGGAGCCAGCCAGAATGGTAATTTGCCTGCATTACTCTCAATCAAAATTCCAATAAAACGCTCAAATGAGCCTAATGTTGCACGGTGTAACAAAACAGGACGCTGTTTGTTTCCGTCTTGACCAATGTATGAAGCATCAAGTCTTTCAGGTAGAACAAAATCAACTTGATGGGTACCACATTGCCAATCACGGCCAATTGCATCTGTTAAAACAAATTCTAGTTTAGGCCCATAAAACGCACCTTCGCCTGAATTCATCTCAGGTTCGATTCCAGCTGCGCGGGTAGCCGATAATAATGCTTTTTCTGCTTTGTCCCAAACTTCGTCAGAACCAGAACGCTTTTCTGGGCGGTCAGAAAATTTGACTTTAAATTCATCAAAACCTAAATCTCTATAAACATTTGATAGGAAGTTTATGTAAGTTTTTGTTTCGGGTTCAACTTGGCTTTCTGTACAAAAAATATGACCATCATCCTGAGTGAATCCGCGCACACGCATAATGCCATGCAAAGCACCAGATGGTTCGTAACGATTACAGGATCCAAATTCAGCCATACGTAAAGGTAGATCGCGATAAGATTTTAAGCCTTGGTTGAAAATTTGTACATGGCATGGGCAGTTCATGGGTTTCAACGCATTGACGGCTTTTTCACGGGCATGCTCTTCATCTACCTCGACTATAAACATATTCTCTTGATATTTTTCCCAGTGTCCGGAAGCTTCCCACAACTTGCGATCTAAGACTTGTGGGGTGTTAACTTCTACATAGCCATTTTTATCCTGCATACGGCGCATGTAATCTTGTAAAGATGTGTAAATACGCCAGCCGTTTGGGTGCCAAAAAATTTGACCTGGAGCTTCTTCCTGCATGTGAAATAAATCCATTTCCCGACCTAATTTACGGTGATCGCGCAATGCTGCCTCTTCTAACATCGTTAAATGAGCTTTAAGATCATTCTTATTTTTAAAAGCTACGCCATATATTCTTTGTAACATGGCTTTATTGCTATCGCCGCGCCAATAAGCTCCAGCAACTGACATCAGTTTAAAACTATCACCAGGAATTTGTGCTGTATGTACTAGGTGTGGGCCACGGCATAAATCTTGCCAGTAGCCATGCCAGTACATGGATAGATCTTCGTCGCCAGGTATACTTTCGATCAATTCAACTTTATAAGGCTCATTATTATTTTTATAATATTGAATTGCACGTTCTCGTTCCCACACTTCTCGGCGCACAGGATCTTTTAAATTTATAATTTCCCGCATTTTTTTTTCGATGATAGTTAGGTCTTCAGGAGTAAATGGTTCAGTTCTATCAAAGTCATAATACCAACCATTTTTTATAACTGGTCCAATGGTGACTTGCACATCTGGCCATAATTCTTGAACGGCTCGGGCCATAATATGTGCACAATCGTGCCGTATTAATTCCAGTGCTTGCACATCGTCTTGCATTGTATGAATTGCAAAATTAACGTCACCTTTTATTTCACGTGATAGATCAGAATGTTTACCATTGATTGAACAACTAATAGCTTTTTTTGCGAGTGAAGAAGAAATATCTTTTGCAATATCCATGCCTGTGGTGCCAGTTGGATAATTGCGTGAATTGCCATCGGGAAGAGTAATAGTAATATTTGACATGTGGTCGATTCTTTCGGTTTAGCGCCTACTGAACGCTCGGTTGAACTTATATTAATGCTTTTGCCAGACCGGGTTATATTGTCAAGGTGTTGATAAATTTCTGTAGTTTTTTTAATTAGGAGTTGGTGACGTTGACTATCTTCTGGGATAATGGTTTCAATAATTAGAAAGAGGCATCAATGAAAAAACCTGAAATTTTGATTACTGCGCAGGGTCGTAAAATAGCATATCACAAAACAGATGGCGAAGGACCTGGCGTCGTTTTTTTAGGTGGCTTCTCATCTGACATGGATGGCACTAAAGCCGTTCATTTAGAGAATTGGGCTCGAAAACTTAGACGTGCATTTATACGGTTTGATTATTCGGGCCATGGTCAAAGTTCAGAACAGTTTGTTGATGGGTGTATTGGAGACTGGGCTGAAGATGCATTTGAAGTGATTTCACATTTGACAAGTGGGCCGCAAATTTTGGTTGGTTCATCTATGGGAGGGTGGATAACTTTATTAATGGCAAAGCTCATACCCAACAAGGTTGCAGGTATGGTAGGTATTGCAGCTGCACCTGATTTCACAGAAGATAGTATGTGGGATTGGATGGATGAAATGATGCGCGCAACTCTAATGCGCACTGGTGTAGTTTATATTCCTAGTGAATATGGCAAACCATATCCAATTACCAAACACTTGATTGAAGATGGGCGAAAACAATTAGTTTTACGTTCAGAGTTGAAATTGCCGTTTCCTGTTAGGTTATTGCATGGCACTGCAGACAATGACGTTAAATTAGATGTAGCATTACGTTTAGTTGAACATGCCCAAGGTCCTGATATTAAATTAAGCATAATTAAAGATGCTGACCATAGATTTTCAGATGATAAATGTTTAAGTTTAATTTGTGAAGCTATCCACTCAGTGATAGAATCAGGCTATAAATGAGACTCTTACAGCGTTCACCTAAGCATTGATTATAGTAAAATTCCGACAATCACCAAACCAAGTCCAATAGCAGATAAAAGAAAAGATATTAAATTAACTGCTACAAGGCTTTTAAGCTGGCTGGATAGTTCTTCCCCCTTCAAGCCTGCATTGCGTGCTTTGAATGCTTTAATTATGCAAAAGATTAGGCCTGCTAGGCCTAAAAGTGTGACTATTGCACCTATAATAACCATGAATTTAGTCCTTATTTTTTTATCAATTAATAGTAAAAATTTAATAACTTTTATTACCCCAGCCCTTGCGGATGCGGCAAGGGCAAAGTAGTCATTTGTTCAGTAATAATAGGGGTTATCCATGAACGAAGAAACAAGCCAATCAACTTACCGAGTGGCATCGGATGAAATACGTGCTTTTATTGAACGGTTTGAACGTTTGGATGCAGAGAAAAAAGATATTGCTGATCAACAAAAAGAAGTGATGGCTGAAGCTAAAGGCCGTGGCTATGATACTAAAGTTCTACGAAAAATAGTTGGACTTCGCAAACGCGAGCCACATGAAATTTCAGAAGAAGAAGCCGTTCTTGAATTATATAAAGAAGCGCTTGGAATGTAATTAAAGCCCAGGTTATGCTAATAGTGTAATCTGGTAACATTTTATTTTTTATCGAATTATTAATATGATATTTTTAGTTTAACATTTAACCATTACTTGACATACAAATGGCCATAAGATTAGTGAAAATAAAATGGCAAACAAATTAGACATGAGGATAAGCCTCAAAAATAAACTAAATTGGGATCGTTGGGCAGTATTTGCGCTACTAATTTCGACGCTTGTTCTCTTACCTATTGCAACCGTAGTTTGGCTTGCTTTTTTTCCTACTGAAAATATTTGGCCACATTTGGTTGCAACGAGCCTACCTCGCTATTTATCTAATTCATTAATTATTATGGGGTCAGTTGCAATTATTTCCAGCGTGATTGGTACTGGCTGTGCATGGATGGTGGTTACAAAGGAATTCCCAATGCGCCGCACCTTAGAATGGGTTTTATTATTTCCATTGGCAATTCCAGCATATATTGGTGCGTATAGTTTTGTTGATTTCTGGGAATATGCTGGCCCTGCACAAACATTTCTTCGGGAATGGTTCAGTTGGTCAAATTCTACTGATTATTATTTTCCACCAGTAAGATCGCTTGGTGCAGCAATTTTCGTTATAGCTATGTCACTATATCCTTATGTTTATTTGTTAGCACGAGCAGCATTTCGTGACCAGTCTAGTCGTACGTTTGAAGTATCAAGAGCGTTAGGTGCTGGTCCTTGGCGTGCATTTTGGACTGTTTCGTTGCCTTTAGCCCGACCTGCAATAGCTATTGGAATTGCTTTGGTTATGATGGAAGCATTAAATGATTTTGGTGCGGTAGAATATTTTGCGGTTCAAACACTCACTACAGGAATATTTACAGTTTGGTTAGAAGCATCAAATGTTGGTGGTGCGGCACAAATTGCAATGATTATTTTTATAGTTGTTATTTTTTTGGTACTCTTAGAAAGGTTTAGCCGTCGTAAGATGCGAGTGCATCAAAGGGATAACCAATCTATAGTACCTGTGCGTGATAGCCTTTCTTCCTGGCATGGAGTTTTGGTTATGTTGCTTTGCACTTTACCCGTCTTATTTGGTTTTATTATGCCCTTTATTATTATGCTTGATCATGCTTTGAGTGTTGATGATATTTGGACTAACTCTATTTTTCTGCGCGCAGCATGGACTTCTATTTGGGTAGGGTTTTTAGCTTCTATGCTGACTGTTGGTGCAGCATTAATTTTGATTTTTGCAATACGTTCTTCGCGATCTAGTATACCAAAAATAATAGCACCGATTGCTACTATAGGTTACGCTGCACCCGGTGCAGTTCTTGCTTTAGGAATTCTTTTACCAATGGCATATTTTGATAGAAATCTTGCTGATTTAGTTGAAAAAATTACAGGAACAGACATTGGTCTTCTTCTTACAGGATCTGCAGCTGCAGTTATCTTTGCTTACAGTGTAAGGTTTTTTGCTCTAGCATTTGGATCCATTGATAGTGCTATGGGTCGATTTTCACCAAACATTGGTCATGCTGCAAGGTCGTTAGGTTTAAGCCCAACTCAGACGTTAGTTCGTGTCCATGTCCCAATGATTTGGTCATCGATGCTAATTGCACTACTACTTGTCTTCGTTGATAGTATTAAAGAATTACCTGCAACATTGTTATTACGTCCTTTTGGTTTTGATACTTTATCAACGCAAATATATAACTCAGCGTCACTGGAGGATATTCAGGGGGCATCTGGTGCATCAATAGTAGTAATATTAGTTGGAATGATAGCCGTTGGCGTAATTGCGCGTGCATCACGATGATACCGCTAGATACAGCCCTTACATTTTTTGGATTTGCTGTTGCATTGGCGATTTTGCCTGGCCCTGATAACATATTTGTATTGACGCAATCTGCGTTGTATGGGCGATTATCTGGGATATTTGTTACTTTAGGTTTGGCAACTGGATTAATATTTCATACATCTGCTGTTGCATTTGGTGTTGCTGCAGTTTTTGAAACCTCCCAATTTGCATTTAATACCTTAAAATATTTAGGTGCAATTTATTTAATTTATCTTGCCTATAAAGCGTTTCGCGCTTCTGGCACAAAATTAGATAATGAAAATCCGCCTAAAGAACCTTGGATAATATTGTACAGGCGTGGCTTAATAATGAATATTGCTAATCCTAAAGTGACTATATTTTTTCTAGCGTTTCTGCCACAGTTTGTAGACCCACAGTTGGGTGCAATAGTGCCGCAGTTTTATCAATTAGGTGGGCTGATGATTATAGCCACTATTATTATGTTTACATCAATTGCATTGGCAGCGGGTATTTTGGGGAATTGGTTGCGTAGTTCACACACTGCAATGCTTTGGATGAACCGTTTAGCTGGTTCCATCTTTATTGTTTTAGCGGTGAAGCTAGCTTTTGCAAAAAAATAAGTTGTAGAAATTTTTCCTAGACCTAAAGATACTACGCTTCAAATTCTATTAGCAAATCTTTAGCATCTACCTGAGATCCTGCAGGGGCATGAATAGCTTTAATTATTCCATCAGCTTCAGCACTTATACCAGTTTCCATTTTCATAGCTTCTATGGTGCATAACAAATCCCCTGCGTTAATATTCTGTCCTATGGTTACGATTACAGAACTTATGACACCTGGCATTGGAGCGCCAATATGTGCGGTATTGTTTGCCTCGGCTACAACACGTTTAGTGGTTGTTGCAGCTTTAGATCTATCAGTGACACGGGCAGTTCGGGGTTGACCATTTAGCTCAAAAAATACGCGAGCTTTGCCTTCTTCGTCGGCATCACCCACAGCTATTAAATGGATTTCTAATGTTTTTCCGGGATCAATTTCTACGCTTATTTCATCACGTGATTTCATTCCGTAAAAAAATGTATTTGTTGGTAAAGTTCTTACAGGACCATAATCACGATGGCGACTTCGGTAGTCTAAAAATACTTTAGGATACATCAAGTAGCCATTCAAATCTTCACTGTCGACAGTAGTACCTTCTAAGAGGTTCGAAAGTTCAATTTTTTTAGCAGATAAATCTAATGGTTTTAGATGCTCACCAGGGCGTGATGTATCTGGTTTTTCTCCCTTAAGAACCTTTGACATGATCTTATTAGGAAAGCCACCTTCAGGTTGCCCCAGATTGCCACGCATCATATCAACAACACTTTCAGGGAAAGCGACATCCGTGGTAGGATTTTCTACATCATCACGTGATAAATCCTGAGTTACCATCATTAAAGCCATGTCGCCAACAACTTTTGAAGATGGTGTTACTTTGACAATGTCTCCAAACATTTGGTTTACATCAGCATAGGTATTAGCAACTTCTGGCCAACGCTCTTCTAGCCCTAGCGAACGTGCTTGTGCTTTGAGATTGGTAAATTGCCCTCCGGGCATTTCGTGTAAATATACTTCTGATGCTGGTGCAGATATACCACTTTCAAATGCTGTATATTGTTTGCGAACACCTTCCCAATAATCATTTATTCCACGAACAGATTCAATATTTAAGCCTGTATCACGTTTAGTATGGCGTAAACTTTCTACAATTGAACCCAAGCATGGTTGTGATGTTCCACCTGAGAATGCATCCATGGCTACATCAACTGCATCAACGCCGGCATCGGCAGCCGCCAAAATTGTGGCTCCAGCTATACCTGATGTATCATGTGTATGAAAATGTATCGGTAAGCCAACTTCATTCCTTAAAGCTTTTACTAAAATGCGAGCAGCAGCAGGTTTCAACAGACCTGCCATGTCTTTGAGACCTAAAATATGTGCACCAGCTGATTTTAATTCTTTACCCATTTTAACATAATAGTTTAGATTATATTTAGCCCGATCTGGGTTTAATATATCACCAGTATAACAAACGGTTCCTTCACAGATCTTACCATTTTCAACAACAGCATCCATTGCAACACGCATATTTTCCACCCAGTTTAAACTGTCAAATACACGGAATATATCAATGCCAGTTTCAGCGGCTTGTCGTACAAATTCTTGCACCACATTATCAGGATAGTTGGTATAACCAACGCCGTTACTTGCACGTAATAACATCTGAGTCATTAGGTTTGGCATCTTAATGCGCAGATCTCGAAGACGTTGCCATGGGCATTCTTGCAAGAAGCGATAAGCTACATCAAACGTTGCACCGCCCCAGCATTCCATAGAAAAAAGCTGAGGTAAGTTGTGAGCATATGAATCGGCAATTTTGATCATATCAAAACTACGCATACGGGTTGCTAATAGTGATTGGTGTCCATCCCGCATTGTTGTGTCAGTAATTAATAATTGGCTTTGATCAGCCATCCAATTAGCGACAGCTTGTGGGCCTTTTTCTTCTAGCAAATTACGCGTGCCATATGATGGTTTAGCCGCACTATTTATTGGAAGCTTTGGTGACTTAGCATTTGCATCTGGCATTGGACGGCCACGAACATCTGGGTGGCCATTTACAGTAATATCTGCAATAAAATTTAAAATCTTTGTAGCTCGGTCACGGCGAGGTTTGAAATCAAAAAGCTCAGGTGTATTATCAATAAATGTTGTACTATAGGTATTGTTCAAAAACGTTGGATGTTTTAATAAATTTATTACAAACGCAATATTAGTCGAAACGCCTCGAATTCGAAATTCACGCAATGCACGATCCATACGTGCAATTGCGTTTTCAGGGCTAGATGCTTTTGATGTAATTTTCACTAATAAACTGTCGTAATACCGTGTGATCACAGCACCTGAATATGCGGTACCACCGTCCAGCCGAATGCCAAGACCGGTGGCTGACCTATATGCAGCTATACGGCCATAATCTGGAATGAAATTGTTTTGTGGATCTTCGGTGGTAATACGTGTTTGAAGTGCGTGCCCGTTTAATTTAATATCTGCTTGGCTTTGAGCTCCTGTGGCGCGCGCCAGTGTCTTACCTTCGGCAATTTTAATTTGCGCTCGAACTATATCAATACCTGTAACTTCTTCAGTAACAGTGTGTTCCACCTGAACACGTGGGTTAACTTCTATAAAGAAGAATTCTTCGGTGTTCATATCCATAAGAAATTCAACTGTACCAGCACATTCATAGCCAACATGTGCACATATCTTGCGCCCTAAGTTACAAATTTCTGTACGCTGTTCTTCCGTTAGATATGGAGCTGGTGCACGTTCTACAACTTTTTGATTGCGGCGCTGTACAGAGCAATCACGCTCAAATAAATGATAAATTTCACCAAAACTATCGCCTAAAATTTGAACTTCAACATGTCGTGCACGTTGGACAAGGCGTTCAAGATACCCTTCGCCATTACCAAATGCAGCTTCAGCTTCACGACGACCCTCCAGAACTTTTTCTTCAAGTTCATCAGCATTCATAATTGGGCGCATACCTCGCCCTCCGCCACCCCATGATGCTTTTAGCATAAAAGGATAACCAACTTTGTTTGCCATGCGACGTACTTCGTCCATGTCATCTGGCAATACTTCGGTGGCAGGAACGACAGGAACACCAGCAGCCATTGCAACTTTACGTGCTGATGCTTTGTCACCTAACTCCCGCATTGTTTTCGCTTTTGGGCCAATAAATTTTATACCAGCCTCTTCGCAAGCATCCACAAAATTTGGATTTTCCGATAAAAGACCATAGCCAGGGTGTATAGCGTCAGCACCAGACATTTTTGCTACACGAATAATTTCTGAGATTGATAAATATGCTGCAACTGGGCCCATGCCTTCACCAATGCGATATGCTTCATCAGCCTTGAAACGGTGTAATCCAAGTTTATCTTCCTCAGCATAAACTGCGACTGTTTTTTTTCCCATTTCATTTGCAGCTCGCATGATTCGAATTGCGATTTCACCACGGTTAGCAATAAGAATTTTTTTAAAATTTTTCATTTGATATCCGTTTCGGCTAATAATACTGAAAAAATACTATTTTGGTTATTGTTCAAACTTGGTTCACGGGCGTATTGGTGAGATCTTGGTTGATATAAAACATTATTAATACATTTTTATATTTTTAACAGCTGTGTAATTGTTATCAATCATAAAAGCTAATTTTTTTACTATTCAATCTTTTTTTGATCAGAAAATGGACACTAGATTTTTTATCTACATGTAAACTTTTATTAATATTTTAGAGCCGTGCTCAATACAAAAAGAATTTATTATTTTAGATTTTGATAATTTTGCAAAGCATTAACTTCAAGCTCATTGTTCTCTGCCTCACGGATAGCTTTTGCTGCTGCGTTTGAGGCTGCCGCAGTGGTGTAATAACATATTTTATTTGATAAAGCAGCTGCCCGAATATAGCGACTGTCAGTTAAGCTTTGATTGTCATCTGTCGTATTAAAAATTAAATCTATCTCATTATTTTTCAATGAGTCTACGATGTTTGGTTGGCCCTCATAAACTTTTTTAACACGATTATTTAGCACGCCGCCTTCTGTTAGCCAACTCGATGTACCTCCAGTGGCCACAATCTTAAATCCAAGTGCAAAAAGAATTTTTGCAGCTTCAAGAATTAGTGGACCTTTGTCACCTGTTTTCACAGAGATAAATACAGTACCAAAAGTAGGTAATGGTGTTGAGGCACCTAGTTGTGATTTAAAAAAAGCACGTTCGAAATTTTTATCTAAACCCATCACTTCGCCGGTAGAACGCATTTCAGGACCCAAGAGTGCATCAACGCCGGGGAACCTGTTAAATGGCATTACTGCCTCTTTAACTGCAAAGTGATTTGGAGAGGGTGATTTAAGCTCAAAATTGGTTAATGGTTCACCCGCCATTACACGTGCAGCTATTGCTGCGATTGGTGAATTAATTGCTTTGGCCACAAATGGGACTGTACGCGATGCGCGTGGATTAACTTCTAAAATAAAAATATCTTCATCTTTAATCGCAAATTGAATGTTCATTAATCCAACTACGTTTAATCCTAAAGCTAAAGCTTTGGTTTGGCCGATCATATCATCAATTTGATGTTGGGGAAGTGAGTAAGGTGGCAATGAACATGCGCTATCACCCGAGTGGACACCTGCTTCTTCAATGTGTTGCATTATACCTGCAACGTGTACGTTTTTTCCATCTGAGAGGGCATCTACGTCAACTTCGATGGCACCCACAAGGTAACTGTCTAATAGTACTGGGCTGTCTCCAGATACTATAACGGCCTCTTTGATGTAACGCGTTAATTGCTCGTCTGAGCGAATTATTTCCATAGCGCGCCCGCCCAAAACATAAGATGGGCGGATTACTAAGGGATATCCAACATCGGCAGCTATGATAAATGCTTCATCATCATTGTGTGCAATACCGTTATACGGTTGTTTAAGTTCTAATTTTTCCAGTAATTTTTGGAACCGTTCGCGATCTTCAGCTAAATCAATAGAATCTGGCGTCGTCCCTAGTATTGGTATTCCTTCAGCTTCTAGATCATTTGCCAACTTTAAGGGAGTTTGCCCGCCTAATTGCACAATAACACCATGTAATGTACCATTTTCTTGTTCGATACGTAGAATCTCCATTACAGATTCCATCGTTACAGGCTCAAAATATAAACGATCTGACGTGTCATAGTCTGTTGAAACTGTTTCCGGATTACAATTGATCATAATAGTTTCGTAACCAGCTTTTGTTAATGCATAACATGCATGACAACAGCAATAATCAAACTCAATGCCTTGGCCAATACGATTTGGCCCACCACCTAATATAACAATTTTTTTGCGATCCGAGGGCCAAGCTTCGCATTCGACCTCGCCCATAGCATCAGCTTCATATGTAGAATACATATATGGGGTTTGCGCTTCAAATTCTGCAGCACAGGTATCGATGCGTTTAAATACTGCAACAACACCTAATGCATTTCGAGATACACGTATATCGCGTTCTTTTTTTCCGGTTAAGATTGCTAATCGAGCATCAGAGAAGCCCATCATCTTAACTTCACGCATTTTTATTGCGTTATTTGGAAGACCATTTTTGATAATATCAGTTTCAACATCAACTATCTCGCGAATGCGGTTTAAAAACCATGGATCGTATGATGTTGCAGCAATGATTTCATCATTTGATAAACCATGCCGCATGGCTTGGGCTATTAATATCATACGATCTGGTGTCTGTTTAGAAATAGCCTGAATAATAGCTGGTTTTTCAGGTGCACCTGGGATGGCTATATCATCAAAACCAGTTAAACCAGTTTCTAATGATGCTAATGCTTTTTGTAAAGATTCGTGAATCGTGCGCCCTATTGACATAACTTCACCAACAGATTTCATAGCAGTCCCCAAAATAGGTTCTGCGCCAGGAAACTTCTCAAAAGCAAAACGAGGAATCTTTGTAACAACGTAATCGATACTAGGCTCAAAGGAGGCAGGCGTTACACCCGTGATGTCGTTATCTAATTCATCCAGTGTGTAACCAATTGCTAGTTTTGCTGCAATTTTAGCAATTGGAAATCCAGTAGCTTTTGATGCTAAAGCTGACGAACGTGACACCCGTGGGTTCATTTCAATTACAACCATTCGACCATCTTTAGGATTTACAGACCATTGAACATTTGAACCACCTGTTTCAACGCCTATTTCACGCAGCACGTTAATGGAATGTGTTCGCATCATTTGATATTCTTTATCTGTGAGCGTTAATGCTGGAGCTACAGTTATTGAATCACCTGTATGGACGCCCATTGGGTCAACGTTTTCAATTGCACAAACAATTATGGCATTGTCTGCTTTATCACGAACGACCTCCATTTCAAATTCTTTCCAACCTAATAAGCTTTCATCTATTAAGATTTGGCTTACGGGTGATGCATCTAGTCCTGTGGTGCAAAAGTGAATAAACTCTTCACGATTATAAGCTATACCACCACCTGTACCGCCCATTGTAAATGCTGGACGAATTATTGCTGGCAAGCCAATATCTTCTATGGCAGCCATGGATTCTCCAAGAGTATGGGCGATTGTAGCGCGAGGATTTTCGATCCCTAAGCGATCCATTGCTTCACGAAATAATTTACGGTCTTCAGCCATTTCAATTGCTTTACGATCAGCGCCAATTAATTCAATGCCATACTTTTTCAGGGTGCCATCTTCATCTAATGCTAACGCAGTATTTAATCCTGTTTGGCCGCCCATTGTTGGCAACAATACCATTTTATCTTCTGGGTATAGAGAAATTTCTTTTGCAATAATTTTAGCAACAACCTCTGGTGTAATGGGTTCTATATAGGTTGCATCAGCCATATCTGGATCAGTCATAATTGTAGCTGGATTAGAGTTAACAAGAACTACTCGATACCCCTCTTCTTTTAATGCTTTGCATGCCTGAGCCCCTGAATAGTCGAACTCACATGCTTGGCCAATAATAATGGGGCCTGCACCGATGATCATAACTGTATTAATATCGGTTCTTTTTGGCATGGCATGGCCCTTTTGTCTGCCGCGCAAGGTGAATCACGCGTGATTTCCAAATTGTTCTGCGTCTAATGTTTTGAAGGGGCTGGTGCAAGGGAATTTTGAGGAATTATGCACTGAGAGTATTGTGTTTTTATGCACTTTTATTGCATTTCAAAGTGTATCAGTTGCATTGAATCAAATAGAATAAAGTAAGAAGTGATTTTTGTGGAAACTAATGCATGATCGCACTAGATAAGTAAGAATCAAAAATAAAGGCTCGAGTAATGGGCGATACTTATATTTTATTAGAAGATGGTCCAAATGGGGAAGCGAAAGCGTTTGCTAATCCTGAAGGTTTGATATGTGCGTGGAATTCTGATGATGTTGGGAATGCTTTTGATGAAATGGAGCGTGCTCGTGCATCGGGTAAGTGGCTTGCAGGGTTTGCGAGCTATGAACTCGGCTATGCACTGGAGCCCAAGTTGGCAAATCTTATGCCAGAAAATAGGCGGTCTCCGCTAATTTGTTTTGGAGTGTTTGATGGCCCAGATGTTAGTGTCAAAGAAAACCTAATGAATAAGGCTTTAGCTGAAAAAGATTATGCAAAACTAGATGACCCCAAACCTACCTGGTCAGAAGCTGAATATACTATACCATTCAAAGTCTTAGCTGAATATATTGCTTCAGGCGATTTTTATCAGACCAACTTAACTTTTCCACTTACGTCTAAGTATCAAGGGACTGCACTAGGGTTATATGCGGCACTGCGCTCCGTGCAACCTGTCAGTTATGGTGGCGTGGTTAGCTTTGGAGAGGGGCCTATTTTAGTCTCTCGATCTCCTGAACTATTTTTTAAGGTTGATGATGATGGTAATATTTTCACTCGCCCAATGAAAGGTACTGTGCCTCGAGGAAAAGATGCATGCGAAGATGCAAAACTTATTGATTGGTTAACCAATGATCCAAAAAATAGGGCTGAAAACCTTATGATTGTTGATCTACTTCGCAATGATATTTCTCGTGTAGCTACCTTGGGCTCAGTACATGTTCCAGAACTTTTTACTGTTGAAAGTTACAAAACTGTTCACCAAATGGTTTCAGAGGTTCGCGCTACTCTGCTGAACGATTTAAGCATTTTTGATTTATTTAAAGCGTTGTACCCATGTGGCTCTATAACGGGAGCACCTAAAATTAGAGCCATGGAAGTTATTCGTAATTTAGAACCTGAGCCACGTGACGTATATTGCGGATCAATGGGATGGATTTCGCCTGCGGGTTCTATGAGCTTCAACGTTTGTATACGAACACTTAGCTTATTTGCAGGTGGTGAAGTACGATTAAATGTGGGTGGAGGAATTGTTTATGATAGTACTGCAGCTGCTGAATATGAGGAAGCTTTATGGAAAATGCGTTACACAAAATTACCCCTAAAGGATTAGAGGTAATAGAAACCTTAGGTTATACTCCTGAACATGGTTTCATGCGTTTGGCTCGACATATGGACCGCATGGAGAAAACTTGTTCTCGACTGCACTATTTGTTTGACCGTGGGGCGGTCTTGATGGCGCTGGGTGAATCTGTAGATGATACGCCAGTTCGATTACGTGTAACTATTAACCTAGATGGAATAGTTAATGTTAAAGTTGCTAGTATTACAGAGGTAAGTCGTTGGTCTATTGGAATTTCAGATAAGTTCCTTCAATCTAACGACCCTTGGTTAGGTGTAAAAACAACTAACCGTGCTCTCTATGATACGGTTCGATCTCAACTAATAGATTTTGATGAGGTTTTATTTTTAAATGAAAAGCGTGAAGTCTGTGAAGGTACAATTACCAATATATTTGTAAGAAAAAATAATATTTTGGTAACACCACCTATCAGTTGTGGATGTTTGCCAGGTGTATTGCGAGAAGAAATGCTTTTAAGTGGGCAAGCGCAGGAAGGTATTCTGTTCTTGGAAGATCTAAGAGATGCAGCCGAAGTGTTTGTAGGTAATTCTTTACGTGGACTGATTGCAGCGGATTTGGTAGATAATAAGTTGATTTAGAATATTTTTAAATTATTAAATATATTTGAATCAACAATCTAAAATAAAAATGTCTTCTAAATTAAGATGTAATTTTAAGGTGTATAGTACTCAAATTAGCCGTTAATCCACAAATTTACTATATCCATATTTTCTTCAACCCAATTTTTAGCAATATTTTGTGCATTTTTTTCGTTATACCTAATCTTCATGATCCATTCGTTAACTGTTTCTGGATTAATAGCTATGTTTGTTAACATTTTTGCCACGGCTGGGTTGCGCTCTTCAAGTGATTTAGAGTGGCCTACCCAAATTTCTGTGTCGCTGTGCTTACACTTGAATGTTGAAACTTCTAGCCAATTTTCTTTTTCCAAATCTAGAGTGCGACAGCCTTCATATATAATTGGTTCATCCAATTGAGATAAATCATAGCCAGAAAATATCCACTCTGGCGTCCAGTAATAAAATAAAATTGGTACTTGAGCATTATAAGACTTTCTTAATCTTTCTTGAAATTTTAGATCAGAAATAATTAGTGGTTCCCACAGTTTTTCTAAACCATAAGATTTAAATTTTATTTGCCATTCTTTAGTGGATGTCCAGGAAGTGTCACCAGCCCAATACTCCCCTTTGCCGTCGCCATCTTGATCAAAAATTTTTGCAATTTTAGGATTTGCTAAATCTTCGAAGGAAGTAATTTTTGCAGCTAAATAATTTGGTACAAACATACCTTGGGTGCCTTTGTAAGGTTTGTTTACTACAACTGTTTTATTTTCTTTTACATACCTATTCCAATTGTGAGCTTGAATTGGCATGTAAATATCTGGATGGACATCAACATATCCATTGCCCTTATCCATAGATGCGAAGATGATTGAGCTATCAGAGGTACCTTTAATTATCTCAGCTTCTCCACCCATTGGACCAATTATAATTGCTTGAATAATGTGAGCTATTGCATTTGCACCGCTCCACGGTAATTCAGCTATCGAAATTTTACTATTTTGTGCGGACGATGTGCTTGCCAAAATAATTAAACTAGCTGCCGCAATTAGTGTTTTTAATATATTAATATTTTTTACTCCTAGTAAAAATTTTATCTGCATCTTAATTAATACGATTAATAATTATTGCCAACAAAGCAATGCATTCATTAAATATATTTTACTACCTAACAAATATTCTATTTTTTATTATGATAAACTAAATACTTTATTGGATACTATTACTTCTTTTATTTTTTAATATTGATGCCATTAAAAGCCTGGCGTAGGGTTTTGTGTGATGAAACTGAGGATCTCTTAAATGTTAATCTACTGGGCGGAATGCTTGAGGCAAAAGTTTGGTATCGATGCAAAGCTTAAATGTCTAGATGGAGAATTTGATTTAAACTTCATGGTGTTGGAGACTTCAGGACAGAAATATATCTTAAAAGTTATGCGAGCAGATTGTCCTTCTGATTTGGTTGATATGCAATGTGCTGCAATTCGAAGGTTAGAAAAGAAAAAATTACCTATACCTAAGATTATACCTAGTTTATCAGGTACTGATTATGTTGTCTTCGATGATGAAGAAGGCATACCAAGGCTAATTTGGATGATTACTGCTTTAGATGGTATCTGTTATGCAAATATTAAGCCTCAATCTCTCAATTTTATTTATGATTTAGGAATAAAGTCTGGAGTTTTAAATTTAGCACTTACAGACTTTAACCACCCATATTTGAAGCGTGATTTCAAATGGAATTTAATGCAATCTAATTGGATCAAAGATCATTTAAATTTAATTAAATGTAAATTACGTAGAGGCATTATATCTGAAATTATTGATCAGTATGAGATAATTTTAGAGCAAGCTCAGAACTTGCCACATGTCGCCATTCATAATGATTTAAATGACTATAATGTTCTCGCGACTTCCAGAAATTTAGGTGGTGTTAAGGTTTCAGGTATAATTGATTTTGGCGACATGGTACTAAATCCAAGGATATGTGAATTAGCTATTGCTGGGGCTTATGCAGTTTTAGACCGTGATGATCCAATAGATGCACTAGCTAAGTTAGTTGAAGGCTATCATCTAATATATCCCCTCAAAGTTAATGAACTTAAAATGATTTATACTTTTCTACGCATGAGGTTAGCTGTGAGTGTAATAAATTCAACGCTGATGGCTGTAGAAAACCCAGAAGATCCTTATGTAACCATTTCTCAAGCGCCAGCTTGGCGGTTCTTGGAGCAACAGCTAAGTGAAGGCATGGTATTAGCCAAGCTACGTATTGTTTGTGGGTTTAGTATAACAAGCAATGCCACACAAATATTGACATATTTGAATGAGGCACGTGGTAGTTTTGCTCCAATATTTAAGTGTGATTTAAATGGTGCGCCCATGGGGGACTTATCGGTTACAGGATCAGCTGTTCCACAAAACCCGTTTGAATTAAGTCTAGATGAAGCATCTGCAATTGGTGATGAAATTGATGCAGATTATTGGCTGGGCTATTGGGGAGAGCCCCGTTTGATTTATACGTCTGAAGCTTTTCAAAATGGGGTTTATAAAACTGCTAATCGCCGAACAGTACATATTGGAATAGATATTTTTGCCTCAAGTGGTCATAAAATTTACGCCCCCTTGGTGGGTGTAGTTGAGGCTCTTGAAAACCGTGAGGATTATTTGGATTATGGGGGTGTTGTGATTTTACGCCATAAAACGCCCGATAAAAATACATTCTTTACACTTTACGGTCACTTAAATCCAGAAATTTTGCATACACTTTCAATAGGCCAAACTATTAAAAAAGGTGAAGCATTTTGTCATCTGGGTGCTCAAAACCAAAACGGTGGGTGGGCACCTCACTTACATTTTCAACTTGCTTTATCTATTGATGAAATGGGTGATAATTGGCCTGGTGTTGCTGATCCTGACCAAATGGATTTGTGGGGAGCATTATGCCCAAACCCTGCAGCATTATTAAATCTGTTAGATACTAAAACAGCTTATCATCCACTCAATCAAAATGATATCTTGCGGGGGCGTCAGAACCATTTCGGTAAAAATCTAAAATTATCATATGATGAGCCTGTAATGTTTTTACGTGGATGGGGAAATTATTTATTTGACCAGATGGGTCGAACTTACTTGGATGCTTATAATAATGTTCCACATGTTGGTCACTCCCATCCGCGCATTCAGGCCGTAGTTTCTAAGCAACTCCAATTATTAAATTCTAATACAAGATACCTTCATCCTGCACAAAATAAATTTGTTAACCTTATTTTAGCTAAAATGCCTGCGGATCTTAATGTATGTTATTTCGTTAATTCAGGTTCAGAGGCTAATGAACTTGCTTTGAGGTTGGCGCGGACTACTACCGGTGGAGAAGATATTATAACCCCAGATCATGGCTATCATGGGAATACAAACGCTGCACTAGAAGTGTCAGCTTATAAATTTAATAAACCAAATGGAATTGGCTGTAAGCCTTGGATACATCTTGTAGATGTAGCAGATGATTATCGAGGGAAGTATCGCCGAGATGATCCAGATCGAGCTATTAAATATGCAAACCTAATCGATGATGCCATTGCTCAAATTGATATACGTGGGGGTAAGTTAGCTGGGTTTATTGCTGAAACATTTCCAAGTGTTGGGGGGCAAATCATTCCCCCAATAGGTTACCTTTCGGCGGTTTATGAAAAAATACGTAGTTTAGGGGGTGTTTGCATAGCAGATGAAGTTCAAACGGGTCTTGGGCGACTGGGGGACTATTTTTATGGTTTTGAGCAGCAAGAAGTCATACCAGACATCGTTGTTTTGGGTAAACCAATAGGAAATGGGCATCCAATTGGAGTTGTCGTAACGACTAATGAAATTGCAGAAAATTTTGCAAATGGGATTGAATATTTTTCTACTTTTGGTGGGTCGACTTTATCTTGTTGCATTGGTGCTGAGGTTTTGAAAATTGTTGAAGATGAAAACCTTCAACAAAATGCACGTTTAAAGGGAGAGCGTTTATTTGAAGGTTTGCGTAAACTTCAAAATTGCCATTCCTTGATTGGGGACGTGCGAGGCTTTGGATTATTTGTTGGGGTGGAGCTAATTACTGGTGAATGTCTTACACCAGCAACTGAAATAGCTAGCTTTATAGTAAATCGAATGAAGCAGGAGCGAATACTAATTGGGGTAGAGGGGCCGTTTGACAATATTTTGAAAATCAGACCACCTCTGACAATAAGTAACAATGATATAGATTGTATTTTGCAAAATTTAGATAATAGTTTGAGTGAAGCAGCATTATTAACTGATGAGTTAAGAAATATTATCTAAAGAATAGCCAAATCCGCGCACTGTTTTTACTAAATCTTCATTATTTACTGCTCTTATTGCTTTACGTAATCGGCCGATGTGAACGTCTACTGTTCGCGTTTCAACATCTAAATTATCAGTCCAAATACGTTCTAATAGCTGTGTCCTTGAAAATACGCGCTTGGGAGATTCTAATAAAACCTGTAATAATTTAAATTCTAGAGGCCCCATTGAAATAACAGAATTTTTGATTGTGACGGACCGACGGTTTATTTCCATTTTAATGGTTCCATAAGTTAACATGTCATCTACCTTAGCGGCAGATCTAATGCGAATGCCTGAACGGACGCGCGCCAAAAGTTCTTTTATTGAATAAGGTTTCACAATGTAATCATCTGCTCCGATGTCTAACCCGCGAATTCTATCATCTTCCTCGCCCCTAGCTGTTAACATGATTACATGGCAATCCGTTGCTCTCTTCGATCTTTTTATTTGGCGACAAACTTCTAATCCAGAAGTATTGGGCAACATCCAATCTAATAAAACTAAGTCAACATTGTTTTCTTGGAATAATAACAATCCTTCTTCGCCGTCTTCAGCGCGAAGTACATTATATCCTTCTGCTGTAAGGTTAAAAGACAAGAGCTCCATTTGTGATGGCTCATCTTCAACGATTAAAACTAATCCTTTATTAGAAGTTGTGCGTGGCATTGTATTCTTTCATTTTATAAAAATCGATATTTGGACATAGTTTATTAGATTTGTCACATAGTTGTTACATTAAATTAATACTTCAATAAAGATTCATGAACAAATGTTTATTCATTCTTTGCGGTAAATGTGAGAGGTCACACAATGGTTAAAAAAGCACGCCCAAATAAAACTCTAGACCGTGACCTGAAGAGCCGCGTTTCATTAGAGCAAGCAGCTGTTGCCACACGGCAGCAATTTTTAGCACCATCAATTGCATTTGCTTTTATTATTGTTGCGGGCTTAATCGCCAGCCTTATTCTTGGTTGGAATTCTGATAGTTATATCATAATTGCTGGTGCTGCGATTGGTGCATACATGGCATTAAATATTGGTGCTAACGATGTTGCTAATAACGTAGGCCCTGCAGTTGGTGCAAATGCTATATCCATGACAGGCGCTCTAATTATTGCCGCTATTTTTGAGAGTGCAGGGGCTCTTTTAGCTGGTGGCGATGTTGTTGGCACCATTTCAAAAGGGATTATTGACCCATCTGCTGTGGGTGATCCTGAAATTTTTGTTTGGGCAATGTTTGCTGCATTAATTTCTGCAGCGATGTGGGTAAATTTAGCTACTTGGGTTGGCGCGCCAGTGTCAACAACACATTCAGTGGTTGGTGGCGTAATGGGTGCAGGTATTGCGGCAGCTGGTTTTGGCGCTGTGAATTGGCCAAAAATGAGCCAAATCGCAGCATCTTGGGTAATTTCGCCTCTTTTGGGTGGTTTGATTGCAGCACTATTTTTATGGTTTATTAAATCACAGGTATCAGACAAGCAGAATAAAATTGCAGCAGCACGCCGTTGGGTACCTGTATTAATAGCTATTATGGCAATGGCTTTTTCAACATATTTGGCTGTCAAAGGCTTTAAGAAAATTATTAAAATAGATTTGCAAACAGCTCTAATAATTGGTGGTATAGTTGCAGCATTGGCTTATGGTATAACTCGCCCGATAATACATAGACAATCTCAAGGTAAGCCAAACACAAAAGAAACTGTACGTGGCTTGTTCACAATTCCATTAATATTTGCAGCAGCGATGTTATCATTTGCGCATGGCGCTAATGATGTAGCAAACGCAGTTGGTCCACTGGCTGCAATTGTCCACACAGTTGAAGCTGGAGAAGTTGTTTCTAAAGTTACAATCCCAATTTGGGTAATGGTTGTAGGTGCTTTTGGTATTTCGTTTGGCTTATTGTTATTTGGCCCAAAACTGATCCGCATGGTAGGTGAACAAATTACAAGATTAAATCCTCTGCGCGCTTATTGTGTTGCCTTATCTGCAGCTATTACTGTGATTATTGCATCTTGGTTAGGACTGCCTGTTAGTTCTACACACATAGCTGTTGGATCTGTATTTGGTGTTGGATTTTTTCGTGAAGTACATTGGCGCGTTACAACCAGTAATAAAAAAGTTGCAGCTGTAAAGTTGGCTGAAGCTGAAAAACAAGGATCTAAAAAGCGTAAACATCGTAAGTTGGTGCGTCGATCTCACTTTATGACAATTATAGCTGCATGGGTAATAACAGTTCCAGCGGCTGCTATTATTTCTGGCTTTATATTCTTGGCCTTAGTAAATGTAATGTCTTAATAAAAGATTATAATGTTTTAAAAAGAGCTATAATTTTTTGCCTTTTTTATATTTATTCTATTTTCATAAATATTGGGTCCCAGCTTTATTTTTCTATCTATATTTTGTTTTATACCTAGTGTATGAAGTCCAAATTCTTGATAGCGTTTTGGTATATTTTTGAAACGTCCAATATTATGGAGGTTAGCATGGCTTGGATAGTTTTAATTATTGCGGGTTTACTTGAAACTGCATGGGCAACAACCATGAAGCTTGGTGCTGAAAAATTCAGTTTTAGCTTGCTTACTATAACACTAGTCTTGATGCTCACTAGTCTGGCTGCATTGTACTGGTCTATGCGATTTTTACCGCTTGGTATTGCTTATCCAGTTTGGACTGGAATTGGATCAGTTGGATCAGTGATTGTAAGTGTTATTTTATTTAAACAGCATATTGGCCTTGTAGGCATTGCTGGATTAATTCTGTTAGTTCTCGGCATGGCTTTGATAAGTTTTGAAACTCAATAAATATAGAGCTCTTTTAATAAATAAGACTATAATGATTAGTCATATAATATCATAAAATATTAAAAATAAATTGATATCATCAAAGGGTATGAAACTAAATCTATTGTTTGATATGTGTGAAATAAATTTAAATCATTAGGTTAGCTTTGAAAATAAATTATTATAGGCGTATAGATCATGGCATTACAGATAATATTTTTAAAATGGTGCCCGAGGGTGGATTTGAACCACCGACACGAGGATTTTCAGTCCACTGCTCTACCCCTGAGCTACCCGGGCACGGGTTAAGATTAGCCATGAAGGCTGTCTTAGGTTGTGGCGTTTTAAGATTATGTATCACATGGTGCAAGGGGAATTTTGGCACTAATGCAAATTACTTTCGTTAGGGATGAAATCTGATGAAATACTGTCCTCTTCATCAGTATCTGCTGCAGGAATAACATAAGCGCCAGTAAGCCATTTTCCTAAATCTAAATCTGCACAACGATTAGAGCAAAATGGACGGTATTTTGTGACTGGGTCTTTGTTACACATTGGGCAGGGCATTTAAAAATCCTTTGGTTTTAAACTGTCTAGATTAATACGTATTGTGACGAAAGTGGTTTTTAACTTGTCTAAGTATTCTAAAGTATTAGGACGATTATATGCTAGTATATTTTTCAGAGTTAACCGATTTAACAGAAATGCAATTTATATATTGCTTAATTGCTATTTTTGTAGCGGGATTGGTGCGTGGCTTTTCGGGTTTTGCGCTATCTGCAGTTGTAGTAGCAAGTATGGCTGGGACTTTATCTACAGTTGAATTGATTCCGATGGTTTATTTGTTAGAAGCTTTTGCTAGTTTGATTATGTTGCGAGGGGGTATTCGTGATGCAGATATGTCTATTGTCTGGGTATTATCGATAGGCTCTGCAATTGGTGTGCCTATTGGCTTAATGGCAACCATAAGTTTGCCTTTTGAAACTACGCGAATTGTAGCTTTGGGATTAATCTTAATTCTTGCAGTGATGCAGCTGTTTAATTTTACACCAAAATTTGTTGGAACCCGCATTGGCTTATACGGTACAGGGTTAATAGCTGGTATAGTCTCTGGGTTGGCAGCACTGGGTGGAATGGTTGTAGCGCTTTACGTGTTGGCGAGTAAAATTGACCCACGCTCGATGCGCGGTGCTCTAGTTATGTATTTATTTATTGGACTGTTTACATCCTTAATTTGGCACCTAATTTATGGTATTATGGATGTGCAGGCAGTTACGCGAGGTATAGTATTTGCACCTGTTTTACTTGCAGGTGTTTTTATTGGGTATAGTTTATTTTCTCCAGCCTTACAGGCATTTTATAAGCGCTTTTGCCTTGTTTTACTAATGTGCCTTAGCATAGCTGGATTATTAAGTGCCTTAACTTAATCAGTTAATAATTCTGTTAGCGGAATTCTTTCGCGCTTACGTTGTAACTCAAAGTTTCCCAATGTAGTCCAGCCAACGATTATTGTATCTATATTTCCTTTACGGAAAGCAGATGCCAGAGCTGTTTCAATAGTATGTCTATCCTTTTTTGGTGAAGGTGCAAAGTCAATTACAACTTGGCCACCTAAACCGCGCAATGCCAGCTGTTTTGGTAATTCCTTAGCAACAGAAAGATTGGCTTTTAAGCCTGCATGAAGTGAAAAATCGTTCCCGGTATTTACATCTACTGCAACTAGTGCAGATGTAGGCTCAATTATCATTGAAGCCCCATCTGGCATACTTACACGGCTTTGCTTCAATCGTTCAATATGGTCCCAAATTCCCATATTTTCAAAACTACCTGCTGTATTAACAACTTCGTCAGGGTAAGGATTTACCCAATCACGCCAGGCACGCATTTCAGCACTAGGAGCGGGCATAATGAGGGCAGGTTCGCCTGATGTTTGCGACATCACATCATCTGCTAAGTCATACATGGCATTTATATCGTCTATTATTGAATCTTCATCAATTCCCATTGCTGAGGACCTAATAATTAAACCATATTTATTGTCTCGATCACCCAAAGTATTATGGGTAATCTCCAATAAGCGCTCACGTTCATCGTCGTCTTTGATTGATCTTGCTATGTTTAAACCTGGTGCGTCAGGTGTAACAATGCAATAGCGACTTTTAAAAATTAATTTACTTACTGCTGGTGCAGCTTTGCCAATTTCAGCGTGCGTAGCCACCTGAACCGTCATTTGAGTGCCTTGTGGAATGCCTTTAGCATTGCGCAAAAAACCTTTTTGCCCATTACCTAAATCTAAAATTATTCCGTTTTGACCCTTCATGGGTATGGTTGTGCGGGCACGGTAAATAGCTTCTGGCTTTGGCGCATTGTTATCTGCTTCAATTAACAAATCATGTAATTGGCCATTTACTAGCAATGCTGCGGCTGATTTTCCATTAACTGTGTCTAAAACGACAATGCGACCTTTTTTCATGATGAGTGCCCTTCGTATGAAACTGGATAGCCTGCAGCAATTAATAAGTTTGCTGTTTCGGTGAGTGGTAATCCAACCACGTTAGAATAACTTCCAGATATAAAAGGTATAAACACGGCGGCTATCCCTTGTATTGCGTAACCACCGGCTTTTCCTTGCCACTCATTAGAGCGAATGTAAGCTGAAATTTCTGTATCAGACAAATTTTTTATTTTTACGGCAGTTGTTACACTTCGTGCCCAAACTTTACTGCCTTTTCTCAATGATACAGCAGTTGTGACACGATGACGCCGGCCTGAAAGTAATGATAAGTATTCGAATGCTTGGCCTGCATTTTTAGGTTTGCCTAAGATGCGAATTCCGGCTGATACTACAGTGTCTGCTGAGAGGACTAAATCACATTCAACAGCACTGATTGCTTGAGACTTTGCTGAAGCTATTCGCAATGCGTAAGTGAGAGGTCGTTCGCCGCGCAATGGCGTTTCATCTATATCAGCAGAAATAATTTTATCAGCAGTTACGCCGATTTGAGCCAATAGCTCACGTCGCCTTGGCGACGCAGAACCAAGAATTAGTTGCATTGGATTATTTATAGCGGAAATTAATACGGCCCTTTGATAGGTCATAAGGTGTCATTTCAACTTGAACCTTGTCTCCAGCTAAAACGCGAATGCGGTTTTTACGCATTTTTCCAGCAGTGTGAGCAATGATTTCATGGCTGTTTTCCAGCTCTACCCGAAATGTTGCATTCGGCAAAAGCTCTACAACAACACCATCGAATTCGAGAAGTTCTTCTTTAGCCATGTGGTCTCCGTCTTTTGTTACTTAGATGATTATTTCACCCGATGAAGGGCATATGCGCTTGATTGTGCAGAATATCAAGTGAAAAGGCTGTAATTACTATGTTTTGTATCAATTTGAGGGTTTAAAAACTATTATCTTATATGATTTTATAAATCTAATACTTGGTGTAAGGGTTGAAATAAGCTTCGTTTCAAAGCAAAGTTGAATGAAATATAGGAGATAGTCATGGATCAGCATTTAACCATCGTAGACCACCCATTGGTCCAACATAAGCTAAGTCATATGCGGGATAAAAATACCTCCAGCAATCATTTTCGACAATTAATGCGAGAAACGAGCCAATTACTGGCCTATGAAGTCACACGTAACTTGAAAATGGAAAATAAAACCATAAAAACTCCTATGCAAGAAATGGAGTCACCAGTAATTGCTGGTAAAAAACTTGCATTAGTTTCTATTCTACGTGCGGGTAATGGGTTGTTAGACGGTGTTTTAGATTTAATTCCATCTGCAAGAGTTGGATTTGTTGGTTTGTATCGTGATGAGGAAACTTTAAAGCCTGTTAAGTATTATTTTAAAGTTCCAAGTCATTTGGAGCAGCGCTTAGTAATTGCGGTTGATCCAATGCTTGCCACAGGTAATTCATCTGCAGCTGCGATTGATATGTTAAAGGAAGCAGGAGCAAAAAATATTAGGTTCTTATGTCTTCTAGCAAGCCCTGAAGGCGTCGCATTGATGAAAGAGCTTCACCCTGATGTTCCTATCGTTACTGCTAGCTTAGATGAACGCTTAAATGAAAAAGGCTATATTTTGCCTGGCCTTGGAGATGCGGGAGATCGAATGTTTGGTACTAAATGAAAAATAACCTTGTAATATTTATATTTTTTCTAACTTAGTTAAAAAGATTCTTGATAAGAAGAATTCAGATTATATTGGAAACCTGGCTTTAATCCTGTTCAATATATCATCGCGTACATCCCGATAGGCAATTAATTTAGCCTCTCGAGTTTCACCAATAGATGTTGGGTCAGTAATGTCCCAAAACTCTACATCTACAGCAGCATTAAATGTATTTTCACGTGCTATGCTTTCTGCTGCTGGAGACAAAGCAACTATTAGATCGTAACCATGCAAATCTTCTCCCCATTCTTCTAGCTCTTTAAAAGATCTAACTTTATGGCGAATTAGTTCGACACCTACTTCCTCACATACAGCAATAGAAAAGCCGTCTATGTCACGATCTGATGCTACACCAGCCGATTGTACATAAATACGACTTCCTATGTGTAATTTCATCAAACCCTCAGCCATTGGGGATCTGACAGAATTGTGATTACAACAAAATAAAACTGAAGATGGAAGTGACATATTTATCCCCTATAATGCAAAGCACAGATTAACGTGAATAAACGCCTAGCAGTCATTTTGTCAGTTTCAATTTTACCTTCTAATCGCTCTTGTAATTGTTCTGATCCCTCATCGTGGATGCCACGCCGGCCCATATCAATTGCCTCAATTTGTGCTGGTGGCATTGTAGTGACAGCTTTGAAATAGCTCTCACAAATAGCAAAGTAATCTTTGATTACCTGCTTTAATGGTGACAAAGATAACATAAATTGACCCGCAGGTTCACCTAATGCGGTGCTAACTGTAAACACTAGGCGCCGGTCCTGCATGCCCAATAACAATTTATATGGACCTTTAGGTGAGCCTTCACGTACTACTATAAATTCATTTTCTTGCAATAAATCAAAGATTGCAACACGCCTTTCTTGTGCTATTTCAGGTGTAGGCTCTGGTAGCGCACTATCATCTAATATTATATCTACTAAATAAGTCACTTAATTTTCTTTGCCATTTGTATTTAACTGGTTAAGGCGTGCCCTTAATGACAGCCCATGTGCTTCCAAGCTTTCTGATTTTGCGAGTACTTCTGCAGCAGGGCCAATAGCGGCCATTGATTCAGGTGTCATTTTTGTCAGAGTTGTTCTTTTCATAAAATCTAAAACTGATAAACCTGATGAAAATCTTGCTGAACGCGCTGTTGGCAAAACATGATTTGGGCCCCCGACATAGTCCCCAATTGCTTCTGGAGTAAGTGATCCTATGAAAATTGCACCTGCATGCCGAATTTTTTTTGAATATTCTTCGGCATCTTTAACGCATAGCTCCAAATGTTCAGGGGCTAGACGATCTGATAACTTGGCCGCTTCAGTTAAGTCACTAGTAATAATGACCGATCCATAGTTTTCCCATGATGGGTTGGCTATATGTTTACGTTCAAGAGTTTCTAGACGTTTTTCGACTGCAATTATAACAGCATTTGCAAATTCAGTGTCATCTGTAATTAAAATGGACTGTGCGTTCTCATCATGTTCGGCTTGAGAAAGCAGATCAATTGCAATCCAATCAGGATTATTATCACGATCTGCTATTACTAAAATTTCTGAAGGGCCGGCTATCATATCAATTCCTACACGCCCATATACTCGACGTTTGGCGGCAGCAACAAATGCATTGCCTGGACCTGTAATAGTATCAACCTTTTTAATTGTTTTAGTTCCATAAGCCATAGCTGCAATCGCTTGAGCCCCACCGATTCGGTAAACTGTTTCTACACCAGCCAAATGGGCTGCCAATAGAACTAGCGGATTATATTTTCCATTAGGTGTGGGAGCGCATATGCACATGTGATCTACACCTGCAACTGACGCTGGAATTGCGTTCATAAGTACTGAAGAGGGATAAGAAGCCAAACCACCTGGAACGTATAAACCAGCTGTTTCTACAGCGCTCCACCTCCAGCCTAAACCTTCACCATGCTCTCCTATCCACCATGCATCCTCAGGAAGCTGGCGTTCATGGTAGTCCCTTATGCGCTTTTCTGCTAATTCTAAAGCTCTACGCTCATCAGTTGGAACAGTAGCAATGGCAGCATTAATTTCTTTAGGCGTAAAAGCCAGTGTTTCAGGCGTTAAATCTAATTGATCAAATTTTGAAGTTAGCTCGATAACAGCTTTATCTCCGCGAGTTTGAACATCACTCAAAATTTGAGATACAATATCGTCAACATCCTGATCTGCTTCACGTTTGGTTAAAAGCAATGCTTCAAATTGCAAATCAAATTCAGCATCGGTGGTTCTTAAAACTATTGGCATAATATGCCCTTAATATGGAGAGACTTAAAAAACTTTTTGTGCTCTGTGGTTTCTTTTAACTAGATAGTTATACTTATTCTTTAATTCGTTCAATATTGGCACCAATAGCACGAAATTTAGAAACTACTTTTTCATAGCCACGGTCAAGATGGTATACTCGGGCTACTCTAGTTTCACCTTTGGCAGCAAGACCAGCTAATATCAATGAAACTGAGGCACGTAGATCTGTAGCCATGACAGGTGCTCCACGCAATTCATTAACTCCAGTCACAGTTGCTGTACCGCCATGAACTTCAATGTTTGCACCCATACGAATTAATTCGGGAGCATGCATAAATCTGTTTTCAAAAATAGTTTCGTTTAGAACTGATTTTCCTTCAGCAGTGCACAAAAGTGCCATCATTTGAGCCTGTAAATCTGTTGGAAACCCTGGGTAAGGTTCAGTAGTGACACTAACGGCCCGGATATCTGCATTATTTCGGGCAACCAACAAGCCTCTTTCTGTTTCAGTAATTTCTGCACCAGCTTCTTCTAACTTTTGGCAAAAGCTTTCAAGAATTCGCCTTTTGCCACCTAATAATTCGACTTGTCCACCTGCAATTAATGGGGCCATCATATACGTCCCTAATTCAATACGATCTGTCACAACCTGGTGTGTAGCTCCGTGAAGTGTCTCGACACCCTCAATTTTGATAACGCTCGAGCCATCGCCTATTATATTTGCACCCATCAGGCGTAATAAGTCAGCTAAATCAATAATCTCAGGTTCTCTAGCTACATTTTTAAGAACCGTTGTCCCTTTTGCTAAAGTTGCCGCCATTAAGAGGTTTTCGGTTGCGCCCACTGATGCAAAAGGCAACTCGTATGTTGCCCCTTTTAAACCATTTGGCGCCTTTGCATGAATATAGCCATCTCTTAAATCTAGATCGACACCTAATACCTCTAATCCTTTAAGGTGAATATCAACAGGCCGAGCACCAATTGCACAGCCTCCAGGTAAGGACACCGCCGCAATGCCATGTCGTGCAACTATTGGCCCTAAAACAAGAATTGATGCACGCATTTTTCGTACAATATCGTAGTGTGCTAAATGATTAGTTATTTCGGGTGTAGTCAGTGTGATTTTTTGACCATCATCTATCATTGAAATTTTGGTGCCAAGAGAGGCTAGTAATTCGTTAGTAGTTTTAATATCGGATAAGCGAGGTACATTTGTAAAAGTAACAGGCTTATCTGTTAGTAAGGCCGCTGGCATTAGTGTCAAAGCCGCATTCTTTGCACCTGAAATTGGGATTTCTCCTGATACTGGTCCATTGCCCTGAACTATAATTGAATCCATGTTGGAATATCCTCTATTCTTGCGTTTTGCGTGCCCGTTTTTGTGCCTTACGCCGATGCATATTCTGGCGCAACTGTTCTTTCAGCCGCTTTTCGCGAGCTTCAGCTTTTATAGTTGCTGATGACTTTGGGATTTCTTTTGGGTCTTCTGATTTGTCCATAATTTGGTTGTAATGTAAGCTTAAGGACGCGTCTAGTACGAGACAGTATTGGTTACATATTTTTTACAGTAGAAGAAGCTAATTTACATTTAATTTCTGTTCTAGCAAATAAATCTTAGATGTAGGTTTAAAGAGAATGCTGTCTTAATTTTTCGTAAAAGGGTAAAGCTTTTTGGCACAATTCAAACATTTTATTGCTCAATACAGGCAATGGGGCTTCTTCTCCAGAAAACTGTGTTGATTTCCAAACTGACCCATACCAATGTTTTGCCCAAACCCCATCAGACTTATGACCCCCAGCTGGCCAATTCAACATGGCATCATCAAAGGGCAAATCAATGGCTTTGCAAAGCTTAGAAAGTAAAAGCTTTGGGTTTTGAAGAATGTCACTACTATCAATTACAGTACCTCCAAGTTTATCAAATATTGAACATTGTTGTAAAAAGCCAATATCTTCTAATGTGGGCTCTTCCCGTTTGGTTGCATAACTTGCAATAACGCGAGCAGGGTGGCGTATTAGAAAAACATTCTGACAACTTTTAGCCCAATCTAACGGAAAACTATTAATCATGTGCTGACACATATGTTTTTGGTACCAATATTTTTTTTTGTCAGGCAAAGGCCCTTTGCAATAATTTGCAACAGCATTTGAATCTAGGTTTTGGCTGGCTAAAATTTCTTTTTGCATTGGGTGGATAATTCCTGTGGCCTTAAGGTATGCACCATAAAATGGTTCATCGCTGACTTCAAAATCACTGCGCGCCCCAAAAGAATACATCATTGCAGTAGAAAGGTTTCGTGGGCCTGACCACATGGCAATTCTCATGTTGTTTCTTTTATTATAAGACTTTTATATAATATGCGAATACGAGTTGCTACTGGACCAAGCTCACCTTTGCCTATTAATCGTCCATCAATTGATCCAACGGGGGTCTGCGCCCCAAAGGTACCTGTTAAAAAAGCTTCATCAGCGCCGTATGTATCCACTAAAGAATAATTGCGTTCAAAGACTGAAATTCCATCCTCACGACAAAGGTCAATTACTTTTTGCCGGGTAATACCATTCATGCAATAGTCACCCGTTGATGTCCAAACCACTCCTTTTCGAACTATGAAAAAGTTGCAAGCATTTGTTGTATTCACAAATCCATTTATGTCTAACATCAAAGCTTCGTCAGCGCCTGATTTTTCAGCAGCTATACAGGCGAGAATACAGTTCAGTTTAGAATGCGAATTTAATTTTGGATCTTGTGTCATAGGTAACCCACGCATGTGAGGAACTGTTGCTAAATTAATTGGCCGCGGTAGCTTAGGCTTTGAGTGTTCAACTATAATAACAAAAGTTGGTCCTGATTGGCTCAAGCTTGGATGCTGGAATGGGCGCTTCTTTACTCCTCTGGTTATCATTAACCGTGCATGTGCATCTGTTGTCATATTATTAGCTGCGCGAGTGTCCTCTAATGCTTGAATAACTTGATCACGGTTCATTATAATATCTAAATCAATTGCTAGTGATGCCTCAAATAACCGATCAATATGTTCGTTTAAAAATGCCCATTTGCCATTATACAAGCGCAAGCCTTCCCAGATGCCATCACCCAACATAAAGCCACTATCATATACACTAACAACTGCTTGAGATTTCGGAACTATATTACCATTAACGTAGATTAAAATATTATCATTACGCGCATCTTCGTTAGCTTGGTGAGTTGTGACGTTATTAGTCATTTTTGAGAGCCTGAGTTTAATAAGTTTAAAGTAGGTTTGCATTCAAAATGGTTGCTGGCAAGTCTTGTTGTATTTTAGTTGGAGTTCTCAAGATTATACTTGCGTTTGACCCTAACTGCGCTAAAACGCAGCTCATCCTAATTGCTGCCGTAGCTCAGGGGTAGAGCACTCCCTTGGTAAGGGAGAGGTCGAGAGTTCGAATCTCTTCGGCAGCACCATTTGAGATTTTAAAAATAGTATCTGAATATAAACCTAAAATAGTTTAGAAATAATTATTTTTTGATAATAAAATTAATATTTATTTATATCGTCATCATCGGAAGATTTTTTCCAAAATTTTACTAATATAAGCGATATTAATACACCTAAAAAAGCCCACAAGAATACTAGTTCATACCATGTATCTAATATTGACGAAGAACTGATAGACATTTTTTCTGATACAAAAATATATCCACTTACTAAAAAGCTACTTAAACTTAGCGGGAAGAAAAAAATTGTACTGCCATCAAATAATTCTAAAACTAGAAAAATGACACCAAGTATTATCCAAAACTGAAATATTAAAGCTAAATATGTGAAACTATCCATTTTTTATTTTTTCTCTGTGGGAAGCATTTCAGCCAATGCAGTGACCGCACTAAATATACTACTAATGTCAGATGGCAAAATTAGAGTTTTCGCATTCTGAGAAGCAGAAAGTTGTCCTATAGCTTCAACCTGTCGTTTAGCTATCTCAAAATCAACTGCTGGTTTACCATTTTCTTTTATTGCTTTTGCTAATAGAGAAGTTTGCTTAGCATCAGCAGCAGCTTTTATTTCAATTGAATAAGCTTCTGCCTCAGCTGCAACTTTAACTCCCTCAGCTTCTTTTTTTGCTTTATATAAGTCGCCATCTGCTTTTAATTGAATGGATTCTTTTTGACCTTCGGCTTCGGCGACGGTAGCTCTCCGGTTTCTCTCAGCATTTAATTGCTGCCGTTGGGCTGCTTTCGTAGATTCATCAACAATTACATCTGTTATAGATGTTCTAGTTATTTCAATCCCCCAAGCCTCCGTAGACGGTGTCAAACTTTTGGCTATCTCAGCATTCATTTGATCTCTACTTGACTGTAATTCATCCAATTCAAGTTTACCTGCTGCTGATCTAACTACTGAAGATGTTTCAGTAGAAAGTGCCTGATCAATATTAGATATTCTATAAACAGATCGTGAAGAATTGGTCACTCGGTAAAAAACACTAGTTTCTAATTCTACTTCTACGTTATCTTTGGTTATTACAGATATATTTTGTGCTTCAAGTTGCCGTTCTAAAACGTCAACTTTATGTGCAACCCTGTCTAGGTATGGAATGATTATAGATAAGCCTGCATCAAGTGTTCTGTAGTATTTTCCAAAACGTTCAATAACAAAAACTTTTGATTGAGGAACTACTTTTATTCCACGATATAAAGTTAAAATTGCCAGTGCAACTATTACTAAAGTAGTAATTGATCCAATATTTTCCATATTAAACTTTCCATATAAAATATTAACATAAGTTAGTATTTTGATTTAAAACTTTTACAGCTACTCAAAAATCTATAAATATATTTGAATTAAAGTCAAAGAATTTTATAACGATTTGGAGCTGGATTTAATACGACGCCACTTCACATTCGATGTATTAAAGCTAGCCATAGCTAGATACTGGGGAGCCGGCTAGCGCAGCAATATTTAGCAAACCTCGAACTGAAACACCTGGAGTTACAATATGTGCTCTATTGCCCATCCCCATTAAGATAGGACCAACCTCTAAGCTATCTGTCACTGATCTTAATAAATTTCGAGCACCACCAGCAGCGTCAGTATTTGTATAAATTAATACATTTGCAGCTCCAGTTAAATTATTTCCAGGCATTAAACGTTCACGTAATATTGGATCTAGGGCTGCATCAGTATGCATTTCTCCATCAAATTCAAAATCGCGTTCGATTGTATTTAAAATTTCTAAAGATGCGCGTGCAAGGTTACCTGAGTGGCAATTAAGATTGCCAAATTGTGATCCAGAGCAAAGTGCTAATTTAGGTATTAACCCAAAGCGTCGAACGTGTCTTGCAGCAGCAATCATTGTGCCTGCTAACTGTTCAGGGGTAGGGTCAATATTTACATGCGTGTCGGCAACAAATAGCGGACCCTTGTCTAGAAGTAGAAGAGATAAAGAACCTAATGGTTGCAAAGCATCATTTGCCAAAATTTGTTTTATATATTCTAAATGCCATTGATACTGACCGAATGTGCCACAAATCATACTATCAGCTTCACCATGCTGCACCATAGTTGCTGCAATTGCAGTAGTATTTGTCCTCATAATAGCTTTAGCTAAGTCTGGCGTTACACCTTTGCGAGCCATAGCTTTATGATAGCTAGTCCAATAGTCATGATATCTTTCGTCGTTCTCAGGGTTAACTATCTTAAAATCTATATCTCGTTTTATCGATAAACCCTCGCGTTCGATACGGGCTTCGATTACTTCAGGTCGTCCAATAAGAATTGCAGTTTCGTTCAATTCTTCACTCATTGCCTGAACTGTTCGTAATACTTTTGTGTCTTCACCTTCAGCAAAAACAACTCTACGACTTTCTTTCTTAGCAGCTTCAAAGATAGGACGCATAATTAAAGCTGAGCCGTTAACTTGGCTCTCTAAATTTGCACGATATATATCTAAATCTATTTTGCGTGTAGCGACGCCACTTTCCATCGCGGCTTTTGCAACCGCAACTGCAATTGTTGGTAATAAGCGTGGATCAAAGGGCTTTGGAATAAGATATTCTGGACCAAAAGCAAGACGCTCTCCTTGATACGCGACACCTAATTCTGCGCTGGCTGTAACTCGGGCAAGACCAGCTATAGCTTCAACACAGGCAACTTTCATTGCATCATTGATATCTGTAGCACCTACATCAAGGGCCCCTCTAAATATAAATGGAAAACATAGTACGTTGTTTACTTGGTTGGGATAATCAGAACGACCTGTTGCAATTAATGCGTTTGGCGAAACTTTTCGGGCGGCTTCCGGCATAATTTCTGGGCTGGGATTTGCTAATGCAAAAATTACTGGATTATTTGCCATTTTTTCAACCATTTTTGGTTTTAGAACATTAGCGCCTGAAAGGCCTAAAAATAGGTCAGCACCTAAGATCACTTCATCTAGTGTTCGCAATTTAGTCGACTGTGCGTAATCAGATTTATGTGATAATGGATCATCATTTCGTCCACTATAGACTAATCCATCTTTATCACACAGCCAAACATTTTCCCGTTTCACGCCCAATTTTATTAAAACGTTCAAACAGGCGATACCTGCAGCACCTCCACCAGTAGAAACTACTTTAATGTCCTCAAATTTTTTGTTGGCTACAGTCAATGCATTGGTTGCAGCGGCACCAACTACAATTGCTGTGCCGTGTTGGTCGTCATGAAATGCTGGAATATTCATGCGTTCCCTGCAAATCTTTTCAACAATGAAACATTCAGGAGATTTTATATCTTCAAGGTTAATCGCACCAAAAGTAGGCTCTAATGCACAAACAATATCTGCTAATTTGTATGGGTCGCTTTCGTTTACTTCGATATCAAAGCAATCGATTCCAGCAAACTTTTTGAATAGTACTGCTTTGCCTTCCATTACAGGTTTAGAAGCTTGAGCCCCAATGTCACCTAGCCCTAAAACTGCAGATCCATTAGAGATTACTGCAACCAGATTACCCTTTCCCGTGAATCGTATAGCATTTTTGTGATCTTTTGCGATTTCAAGGCAAGCTTCTGCAACACCAGGAGAATATGCACGACTTAAGTCACCGCCTGTTGCCATTGGTTTAGTGGCTTTTATTTCTAATTTACCAGGTTTTGGAAATTCATGATAATCAAGGGCTGCCTGTCGTTCGGCCATTTTTTTTGTTTCATCGATCATTTTATATTTCCATATTTCATTGCATTATTTGCGCTAGTCAAACTTTAGTTTAATTTACAAAAAAACTATTTTGATAATATTTCCATAATTTTATGAAAATAATCAGGCTACCTCTTACTGTTTTGAAAGGAAACTTCCAAGGTATAAGTGGAATAACATTTACTATTGATTTCTTTGCTATTTTCAAATTACGGGCAAAGAAAAATCTAAGTGAACTAATGCTTATGCCCAGTTTGATCGCGAGGCTAAAGCGGATTTACGAATTAGGGCACTATCAATTTCTATAGCGATAAACTGGCCACCTGCTTTTTCAACCGCACGAAGCATCTCTGTATCAAGAGATAAAAAACCAACTGGCATTCCGAGTGCTTTTAATTTAGCAATACCGCCAATTACTGCAGCCTTCACTTCTGGGTGCGATGGTTCACCTGGGTAGCCTAAGCTAGCTGCTAAGTCGGCAGGACCAATAAACACACCATCTATGCCCTCTACACTGGCAATATCTTCAATATTTTCTAATGCTTCACGTGTTTCCACCTGCACAAGTAAACAAATTTCTTCGTTAGCGTGCTGTGCATAATTTTTTATAGAGCCATAACGTGAGGCACGTGTAACTCCAGAGACACCACGAATGCCGTTGGGTGGGTATGTTACAGCGCTTACTGCGGCTCGGGCTTCTTGAGCTGATTGGACGTATGGAATTAAAAGAGATTGTGCACCAGCATCTAACAATTTTTTGATTTCAACAGGGTCATTCCATGATGTGCGAACTATAGCTGATACTGGGTATGGCGCCACAGTTCGAAGGTACGCAATTGCTTCTGTTGCGCCAATAGGCGAATGTTCCAAATCTAGCATCATCCAGTCAAAGTTACACCCTGCTAAAATTTCTATAACTGTGGGATCAGAAATGGAGTTCCAAATACCTATTTGTTTCCGACCTTCGCGAAGAGCTTGTTTAAACTTATTTTTAGGTAGTTCCATTTGACACCAAAGAGCAAATGTGGCGCACGGCTGCAACGTAACCCTCAGCACCAAGCCCTGCAATGACTCCGTCTGATCTATAAGAAACAAAAGAGTGATGACGGAATTCTTCACGCCTATGGATTTGACTAATATGAACTTCAATTACTGGTGGTTCATAGGTATTTAAGGCATCCAAAATGGCAATTGATGTGTGTGTAAATGCACCAGGATTTATAATAATTCCAGCACTAGCTTCACGGGCCTCATGTATCCAGTCAATAATCTGACCTTCATGATTGGATTGTAGCATATTAATCTTGAAGCCATCAGAGCATGCATGAGTACATAAAGCTGTGATATCGCCTAAAGTTGTATCACCGTAAATTTCAGGTTGTCTCTTGCCCAAAAGGTTTAAGTTTGGACCATTAAGGACGTAGATTATTTGCATATAATTTCCAGCTCATAGTAGCACAAGGTATCCTTTGAAATTAAAGGTACTATATATTACTATCATAGTCATCTGAAACGTAGTGTGCAAATAATAAAACATTAACTAATTTAAAATATAACAGTCAGTCATAATAATATGATTAATCGTTAAATTTATGTGTTTGCTGAATTTAGAGAGCTATTTTCAAGCGTAAGATTGGTTTTATTCTTACGAAGTTGCGCTGGGCTATATTGAAAAACTTGTTTGAATTTCTGGGAAAAGTATTGAACGTTTTCATAGCCTGCAGATATTGCAATTTCCAAAATTGGCATCGATGTTTGTGTCACTAAAGCATGAGCATGTTCTAGGCGGATTTCAGTGTAAAACTTATTTACTTTTTTACCTAAGTTTTTTTGAAATAAGCGACTTAGTTGGCGTTCTCCAATATTACTTAGGCTTGCAATTTGATCACTAGTTAGTGGATCTGATATGTGGTTTTGCATTAGTTCAATAGCGCAAATAACAGCAGGGTGGTGAACGCTGTACTTTTCAACTAGTCCCATACGCTGTGGATCGTTTGCATCACGGACACTAGTGTAAATAAACCAATCATTAACAGATTTTGCTAAATTTCGTCCATGTTGTGAGGCAATGAGCGCACTCATCATGTCCATTGGTGCAACCCCACCTGCGCAAGTATATCTACCCTTATCTATTACATATAGTGATCGTTTCAATAAAAACTGTGAAGACATTTCTTGCAGGGCATCGAAGTGATCCCAATGAACTGTAAAGCTATGATTTGTCATAACACCAGCGCGCGCCAACAAAACAGACCCACCAGAAATTCCTCCAAGCTGAACACGTTTAGAGGCCAACATCTTTATGTATTTTAATAGTTTAGGGTTTTCGTATGTAATTGGGCTTCCTGCAGCTGTTACAAAAACAAGATCAAAATTATATCCACTATCTTCAATTGATTTGCCTTCGCTAATTATTCCAACAGAGGAACTGGATCGGGTTCCTGCGGCTGGAATAAATGTGATTTCGAATAGGGTTTCACCAGAAAGATGGTTGGCTGCACGTAATGGTTCAACTGCAGAAGATAATGACATTAATGAAAAGCCATCGACTAAAATAAATCCTATTTTTTGTATCTTTTTTTCGTGCATTTTATAAAACCACTTTTAGTTTAAATCATTTGTTGTGTGTTTCTAAGCTTAAATCTTGGTTATGGGTAATTTTAGATTAAGTTTGTAATCTTTAACACCAAAAAGTTGCAAAAAAAAACTTATCTGCTATTCTTCTTATTAAATAAATATTCCCACAATGCAAGTTTTGATAGGTGAACAATGAATTCTGAGCAATATCCATCAGTTATAGTGGGCCCTCCAAAGCCAAGTATGATTCTACAACCAAATGTGTTTTCCATGGTTCCTGGGACTGAACGTTATGTCGTTGAGGGTTCTGGGGCCATATTAATTCCCGTTTATACAGGAGATATTATTTCCATATCTAATAATGAAGGTGGCCAAGTTTGTGAAATAATTGCTGCTGATGATAATGGTAAAATAGATTCTATGTTGCTTGGTGAAGTGACAAATAACGATGCCCGAGGTCTCAAACTATTATTGACTAGCTTTAATCATAGTTTGCGTGGATTACTAATGGGGTTAAAAAGTAGGGGCATCGATTTAGCTCTTGCTGGTGGAATTTCCATTTTTGATAGTGAAACCAGAGCTAAATCTACTGCAACATTTACTGTAGCCAATAATGGTGTGGTTATTATTTCAGCTCCTGGGGATGTAATGGATTTTTCCAGTCAGAATACATCCTCACCATTAACTGTCACTCTGAAGCGAGCAACGATAAAGTCTATTGAAAAGTTTGCTCTACCAGATCCTTTATCTGATCCAGTTTTAGATTTAAGAGTTAAAACTAGAACTGCGGAAAGTTATTTTGTAAAAGCTGGTGATTATATTCAAGTGATTGACGTAGATGGAAGGCAGTGCACTGATTTTCAATGCTTTTCGGCTCGGAAGCTTGATAAAGGAATTGAACATGCCTTAGATGTTACGACTACTCGCTCGCTACTGTCTCACAGCTATCCAATGCCAGGGTTACATGCTAAATATTACGACCAAGATTTTCTACCATTATTAGAAGTAGTACAGGATACATGTGGTCGCCATGATGCATTTGCATTGGCATGCGCATCAAAATATTATGATGATATAGGTTACCCTGGCCATGCAAATTGTTCCGATAATTTTAATGAAGTGTTGCGTGAGCACGGAGTGAAAGATCGAGCTGGCTGGATGGCAATAAACTTCTTTTTTAATACAAGTATTGATGAGCATGGCGTGCTTTATTCTGACGAACCCTGGTCACGACCAGGAGATTATGTTTTGCTTCGTGCCCTAACAGATTTGATTTGTGTATCTTCGGCTTGCCCAGATGATACAACTGCTGCCAACGGCTGGAACCCAACCGACATCCATGTACGTACTTATAATGGGCAAGAAAAATTTCAACATGCTGTGGCCAGTCGTGTCACGCCAAATAGTGAGCCTAAAATGACAAAACAAACTGGTTTTCATGAAAGCTTTGCGAAGCATACACGTAACTTTATTGAGTATAACGGATACTGGCTGGCAAACTGTTTTGCAGCGTCAGGCCCAATTGATGAATATTTGGCATGTCGACAAAAGTGCGTCGTATTGGATTTATCACCATTGCGAAAGTTCGAGATTACTGGTCCCGATGCGGAAGCATTATGTCAATTTATATTCACTCGAAATATGAAAACCCTTGGGGATGGTCATGTAGTATATACGGCTATGTGCTATGAACATGGTGGCATGATCGATGACGGCACAGTTTTTCGTTTAGGACGAGATAACTTTCGATGGATTGGTGGTTCGGATTATGGAGGAGAATGGATGCGTGAGCAGGCTGAAAAATTAGGCTTAAATGTTTTGGTGCGTTCTTCAACCGATATGCAACATAATATTGCAGTTCAGGGTCCAAACAGTCGGGATTTGATGAAAAACATTATTTGGACTCCTCCTCATCAACCAAAATTAGAAGATTTAGCATGGTTTCGTTTTACACCGGCACGCATTGGTGATGAGCATGGGGTGCCAATTGTGGTTTCTCGAACAGGATATACGGGTGAATTGGGGTATGAAATTTTTTGTCATCCTAAGCACTGCAAAGAAGTATTTAATGCAGTTTGGAAAGAAGGCCAAAATTATGATATCAAACCAATGGGTTTAGAAGCTTTGGATATGGTGCGTATTGAAGCAGGTTTGATTTTTGCAGATTATGATTTTTCTGATCAAACAGACCCGTTTGAGGCAGGTATTGGTTTCACCGTCCCCTTAAAATCTAAAACTGATGACTTTATTGGACGTGATGCACTAATTCGCCGTAAGGAAACGCCATCACGTAAATTAGTTGGTTTAGATATTGCCGCTTCTGTTTGTGTTGGTCACGGCGACCCTGTCCATATTGGACGCGCTCAAATAGGTGAGGTAACATCCTCCATGAGGTCTCCGCTGTTGAAGAAAAATATTGCATTGGCTCGAGTTGATATTGCACATGCTGAAATTGGTACAGAACTGGAAATTGGTAAACTAGATGGCCAACAGAAACGTTTAGGTGCAAAAATTGTTCCATTTGCTCATTATGATCCTAAAAAAGAACGACCTCGCTCATGATGAAGACCGCTAAAATCTGTAGGTATTTAATTTTGTGCATGCGCGGTCTCTAAAAATAGAATTAAGCAAACTAAAAAATTAACATTTAACAATGAATGAATCGTTAAATGACTATAGTAATTTTATTCGGAGTTTAACTAGAAATTAATTATACTTAAGATTGCATTATTACTTACAGTCTTAGTAGTCTTAGCATGGAAGTCTTCATAACTTAAAAAGACTACAACAGAGCTCACTGTTGTAGTCCTTTGATTAAAGTAATTGGTATCTATTAAATATCCATTGTATTTGCTTTTTCCCAAGATGAAAAATGTGAACAGAAATCATTCCATTCTTGATGTTTCATTTTTAGATAAGCTGCTGAAAATTCTGCACCCATTGATGCTTTTAGTTCTGTGTCTTCGTCATATGCACGTAATGCATCTAACATATTTAATGGTAGTTTCGGTGCATCTGTGATTTTGTAACCCTCAGCATACATATCGATGTCGTGACGTTTGCCAGGATCTGCTTTTGAGTGAACGCCTGAAAGGCCTGCAGCAATAATAATAGCCTGTAATAAATATGGATTAACCGCACCATCAGGTAAGCGTAATTCAAAACGACCAGGGCCAGGAACACGCACCATGTGCGTACGATTATTGCCAGTCCAAGTAACTGTATTCGGTGCCCAGGTTGCACCTGATATTGTTCTTGGTGCATTGATGCGTTTGTAACTATTTACTGTAGGATTAGTAATTGCAGCCAAAGCAGATGCATGCTTCATTATACCGCCCAAGAAATGTTTGCCACGTTCAGATAGGCCAACTTCACCCGTCTGTCCTTCACCTTTACCGGCAAAAACATTAACTTTTGAAGCCAATCCTGGTGCATCCCATACAGAAATATGAGCATGGCAACCGTTGCCAGTTAAACCTTCTATTGGCTTAGGCATGAAAGTTACACGATAACCATGCTTTTCCGCAACACATTTAGCCATGAATTTAAAAAAGCTGTGTTTATCTGCTGTTTTTAGGGCATCATCATAATCCCAGTTCATTTCCCATTGGCCATTGGCGTCTTCATGGTCGTTTTGATATGCTCCCCAACCCATTTCTAACATATAGTCAGAAATTTCACGAATAACATCTAAACGGCGCATAAATGCTTGCTGATCATAACAAGGTTTGGCGGCTGTATCGTAGGAGTCAGAAATTTTTTCACCATCTGGTGTTAAAAGAAAAAACTCAGCTTCAATTCCAGTTTTTACATACATGCCCTCATCAGCGGCTTCTGTGATTAAGCGGCGTAATACGTTACGTGGTGCTTGGGCAACATCTTCACCCTCCATGACGCAATTACCAGGAACCCATGCAATGGTTTTATCCCAAGGTAATATAATAACTGCTTCTGGATCTGGAACCGCTAGCATATCAGGGTGAGCAGGTGTTAAATCTAACCATGTAGCAAAACCTGCAAAACCAGCTCCATTGGCCTGCATGTCCGCAATAGCTCGTGCTGGTACAAGTTTTGCACGTTGGCCACCGAAAAGGTCAGTAAAAGAAATCATAAAGTATTCAACGCCATTATCTTTGGCAAATTTGGCAAGATCTATTGTCATATTTTTCCCCATTATATTGTCTTTTTATACAAAAAAGCATGACTATAAAATCATGCCTTTGAAATATTAATATCCAGTGCCTGGTTTGCCAGGCCACCAGTCAGTTCCAGAAAGTGGAACGCGCGCCATTGCAGCAGCTTCCATCGTCAATGCAACCAAATCTTCAGGCTCCAGATTGTGCATGTGATTTTTACCACATGCACGTGCAATTGTTTGTGCTTCTAATGTCATTACTTTGAGATAATTGCGCAAACGCCTACCACCTTCAATAGGGTCGAAGCGCTTCATCAATTCAGGATCTTGAGTTGTAATTCCAGCAGGATCTTTGCCTTCGTGCCAGTCATCGTACGCACCAGCTGTTGTTCCAAGCTTATTGTATTCAGATTCCCATTTTGGATCATTATCTCCCAAAGCAATTAATGCTGCTGAACCAATTGCAACAGCATCTGCACCTAAAGCCATTGCTTTAGCAACATCAGCTCCAGAGCGAATGCCACCTGATAAAATTAATTGTACCTTGCGGTGCATGCCCAAATCTTGGAGTGCTTGAACGGCGGGTCGAATAATTGCTAAAGTAGGTTGCCCAACATGTTCAATAAATACATCTTGTGTAGCAGCAGTACCACCTTGCATGCCGTCTAAAACAACAGCATCAGCGCCTGCTTTAACAGCTAAAGTCACATCATAATATGGGCGAGCACCGGCCACTTTAACATAAATAGGCACTCTCCATCCCGTGATTTCTCTAAGCTCAAGAATCTTAATTTCTAAATCATCTGGACCTGTCCAATCAGGATGGCGACAGGCAGAACGTTGGTCAATTCCTTTAGGAAGATTGCGCATCTCAGCAACACGGTCAGAGATTTTTTGACCAAGTAACATACCGCCACCACCTGGTTTTGCACCTTGCCCAACTACAATTTCGATTGCGTCTGCTTTGCGCAAATCATCTGGATTCATACCATAGCGCGATGGCAAATACTGATAAACTAACTTAGAAGAATGCCCACGTTCTTCAGGTGTCATGCCTCCATCACCAGTTGTTGTAGATGTCCCAGCAGCTGATGCTCCACGCCCCAAGGCCTCTTTTGCTGGGCCTGAAAGGGCCCCAAATGACATCCCAGCTATTGTGATAGGAATGTCTAATTCAATTGGATTAGAGGCATGTAATCCGCCGATAGTAACTGATGTTTCGCATTTTTCACGGTAACCTTCGAGTGGGTATCGTGAAATAGAAGCGCCCATAAAGAGCAAATCATCAAAGTTGGGCACTTTGCGTTTAGCACCACCACCACGAATATCGTAGATGCCTGTCGCAGCTGCACGCCGAATGTCGCTGTTTACATCACTTGTAAACGTAGCTGATTGGCGAGGTGTCGTGTGTGGAATGCCATTTTCATCATGTGAACTCATTTTAAAAATCCCTTAGTAAGCTGCCGCATTATCGACATCAAAATTATATAAATTGCGTGCTGAGCCGTAGCGTTTGAATTCTTCAGGTTTTGCATCACTTTCAGCTTCAGCTAATAATTCTTTTAAAATTTGAATGTGTTCTGGGCGCATTTCTTTTTCTTCACAATCCGCACCAAGGCTTTTCACAGAACCGCGTACAAATAAACGGGCTTCATAACAACTATCTCCCAACGCATCACCTGCATCTCCACATACAATTAGATTGCCTGATTGCGCCATAAATGCAGACATATGACCAATATTGCCATGTACTACAATGTTTATGCCTTTCATAGAAATACCGCAACGTGACGATGCATTACCTTTAATAACAAGTAATCCTCCATGTCCCGTAGCACCGGCATATTGGCTGGCATCACCTTCTATAATGACTTTTCCTGACATCATATTTTCTGCGGTACCTGGACCAGCTGATCCAGTAACTTTAATAGTTGCCTTTTGGTTCATTCCACCACAATAATATCCAGTAGACCCCTTGATAGTTACCTCAATTGGTGTGTCTAGGCCGACAGCTATAGCGTGTGATCCCTTAGGATTGATTACCTCCCAAGCCGTTTGATTAGTATCTTCAACCTGCTCATGCAGAGTGGAGTTGAGTTTGCGCAATCCAAGCGCTTCTAAATCGAAAGTTTGCATTAATGTGTCCAAAAATAAACGGTTGCGGGTTCAGGCTCCCATACGCGGGCCTCTTCAATACCAGGTAGGTTTACCAATGCGCGATACTCAGACCCGAATGCCACATATTGATCTGTTTCAGCCATAACAGCGGGCTTGCAAGCAATTGGATCGCGAACGACACCAAAGCCATCTTTTGTTCCAACTAAAAAAGTAAAAAATCCATCTAAATCCTTAAGGCTACTTTCAAGAGCTTCGCCTAGTGTACTGCCTTGTTGCATTTTATATGTCAAATATGCAGCGCCAACTTCTGTATCGTTTTCTGTCTCTATATGCACGCCCTCGCGGCGTAGTTTTCGCCGCAATGAGTTGTGGTTCGAAAGTGATCCGTTGTGGACTAGGCATTGGTCACTTCCCGTGGAAAATGGGTGTGCACCCATTGTTGTAACCGCTGATTCTGTTGCCATGCGAGTGTGGCCTATACCATGTGTCCCAGACATTGTAGATATGTCAAAACGAGCTGCAACATCTTTTGGTAATCCAACTTCTTTATATATTTCTATAGTATCACCAGCACTCATTATGCGAACGGATGGGCGGATCTTGTTAAGGGCTACGCGTACTGAATTTACCTCAGATGCGTCCATTTCCAAAACTGCATGCGTACTTTTTCTTTTAACTGATACTTTTGTGCCAGTTGCTGTTTTAATATCTTGTTCTAAATCAGAGAAAACTTCATCTGGGGCGTCTGATTGAATAGTAATTTTACCATTCTTATTAACTTCAGATCCATAGATGGCAATTCCAGCGCTATCTGGTCCACGATCAGTCATGGTGACCAACATATCGCTTAACATAGCACCTAATTTAGGTTCTAAACTTTTATCCTTTAGAAATAATCCAACGATCCCGCACATGCGCTGTGCTCCTTTGCTTGTCTGATTTATACGTTATCCGAAACTTTCCGCACAAACAACACCCTTACGAAACTTTTTTTCATGTGAGGCAAAAAAAGAGCACCCATAATAGGTGCTCTTTAAAATAGTTATAGCCGATTAGTAACGTTCTAGAGCTGCTTTTATTTGAGCAGCACTAGCTGCTTTTCTTGCTTCTTCTAACTCAATAGTTTCGCGGTTGAATTGAATGACATGCCACCCAACCCAAAATACGACACCAACAATTACCATTGGAACTTCGGCACCTTGAAACGGGTACATTGCACCCACATCGGCCATATCAACAGCCCAACTTTTATATCCTATAGTAGACATTTATAGTGCTCCCTTATTCTGATTTGATATGTTTAGCGCTGGCAGCAGTGATTTCTGCAACCGCATCGTCGTAAGCTTGTTGTCCACCTAGATCTAAACCTTGAAGTTCAACTTCTGCTGGAATGCGCAACGTACCGCGTGCTGCTTGTATGCGTGCTACGACATAGGCTGGAATAAATCCAAGAACTAAGAACATGATAATCGCACCAGCCAATTGGCCCCAAGGTGTGATTACTGCATAGCCTTCGAATGGAGAACTTGGTGCGCCCCAAAGAACGAAGCCAGCAATTACTACACCTAAGAAACCTGCATAACCATGTACGGCAACTGCGCCAACTGCATCATCAATTTTGAATTTACGCTCAACATAATTATGAAGTTTGTATGCAATTACTGGAACAATAGCACCAATAATTAATGCCTGCATTGGATGGTAAAGGTCATTACCTGCAGATGCGCCAATAATACCAGCAAGGCCACCAGAGAATGTCCAGAAAGCGTCGCCTTTAGATACAATGTACGTAGCCATTAATCCACCTGATAGAGATAGAAGGAAGTTGACTGTAATCGCGCCTAAAGTAGTTGGTGCCAAGTAAATGTTTGTAGCAGTCCATGTAGTACCAACGATTTCACCGCCAATAACTTCAGGTGATATCAACGGAACATTACAAGCGGCGTAAAAGCCCCAGAAACCTGTATAGATCATAAATATACCTAATGTAACCATCCACGGGTTGTGAGGAGGAATATCACGTGGCTTACCATTTGAAGAAAATTTACCAATTCGTGGACCAAGAACCCATAAAACACCTAAGGCATAACCACCGGCAATTGCATGAATAACGCCAGATGCATATGCATCGTGATAGCCTAAGTATTTGACCATCCAGCCACCATAATGCCAGCCCCAAGATGCATCAATGATCCACCAAACAGAACCAATCAAAACTGCGTGCACCCACAAAGCTGATGAACGAATCCGTTCAATCACAGAGCCTGATACAATAGATGCGGCTGTCCAAGAGAACAACAAGAATGCCGCCCAGAACACGCCTGTGATTCGATCACTTGCGTTTGTGCCCATGTTTTCAGACCAAGGTGCATTTGCACTGCCCGCTGCCATATCTAAGCCACCAAAAAGTGGAAAATTTGGGAAAGCCCAATAAATCCACCATCCAAAGAAAAAGAATGTAACGGTCACAAGTGGTATGATCATTACGTTCTTCATTAGCGTGTGCATATGGTTTTTCCTGCGACTCGCTCCAACTTCATACATACAAAACCCAACGTGGATTAAGAACATAAACACTACAGTTACCCAGTAATAAAACTCAGTAAATATGGTGGTTAATGCATTAAGATTGCCATCCATTTTTTTCTCCCCTTTAAACGAGGCTATCTTGCCTCTTAGTAAAAATTTATTATTAGTAGTAGCGATAAGCCTAGTTTTTGTGTAATTTGTCAACAAATGTTATTAAAAGACTCATATAATGTTAAATTGATAAAAAATTTATTGCCTCTAAGGAATATTTATTTAATAACAGTCTTGCTTTTGCATTTACTTAAGGCTGTATGATAAAGTTAACTAAAATTTAATAATGAAAAGTAAATAAATTTAAAATAATTAAGGATAAAAATATGGCAATTATTTGGAGACAGTCTGTTTTAGCTAACCGCCACGCAGCAATTGGTGGTGAATTGGAGGACTGGAATGGTATGGGGACTGCATGGTTCTACGACAATACAGCTGAACGTGCCCAAGCTGATTATGAAGCAATTCGAACTAAAGCGGGCCTGATGGACGTTTCCGGTTTGAAAAAAGTACACTTAGTTGGTCCTGATGCTGCTTATGTTATTGATCGTGTAACGACACGTAATGTTGACAAGATTGGTGTAGGTCGTTCAACTTATGCGGCTATACTTAACAGCGATGGAAAATTTATTGATGACTGCGTTATTTATCATTTGAATGTAAACCAGTGGATGGTAGTGCATGGTACTGGTACTGGTATGGAGCAGTTAACATCAGTTGCAGCTGGTAAAAATTGTGCAGTACTATTTGACGACGATCTACATGACATGTCCCTGCAAGGGCCTGTTGCAGTTGATTTCTTAGCTAAGCACATTGATGGAATTCGTGATCTTGCATACTTTGGCGTTATGCATACCAAATTATTTGGTAAAAATGTCATGATTTCACGAACAGGTTATACTGGTGAACGCGGATATGAAATCTACGTAGCATCAAAAGATGCAGTTCATGTTTGGGATAATATATTATCTAATGGTGAGGCTATGGGTATTCGCCCAGTTCAGTTTTCTACATTAGATTTACTCAGAACTGAGAGTTACCTTCTATTCTATCCAGGTGATAATTCTGAAACTTATCCTTTTGATGATGAAGTATGTGGAGACACGCTTTGGGAACTAGGGCTAGAGTTTGTGGTTTCACCAGGAAAAATTGGATTTATTGGAGCTGAAAATCATTATGCTGCGGAAGGTAAAGAGCGCTTCAAAATCTATGGTGTATTATTAGATGGAACAACACCTGCTGATGAAGGTGCTGAGCTACTTCAAGATGGCGTTAAAGTTGGTGATGTAACTTTTGGTATGTATTCTAGCGTAAATTCTCACAACGTTGGCATCGCACGTATGCCTGTTGATGCGGCCAAATCAGGAACTAAACTTACTGTGCGCAATGGTAATGGGCTAGAAATAGCATGTACCGCTGAAGAAATGCCCTTCTACGATACTGATAAATCTATTCGCGCAGCAAAGGGATAATATTTTTTTTGGTGCGGTTAAATCTGCGCCAAAATATAATATTGGAGTAATTATAATTTAGGGGAGTAATTATAACCAATGTCTAATTTTTCATTTCCAGAATCGATAAAAAGTCGTCCGACATATGCAAGACTAGAGCCGCGAGCTGGTAAATCATATTTATTTGTAGCAGATGCCGAAGGCGCTGAAGCAATTATTGACCTTGCAAGTAATGATAAAAGTTTGATGTCTAAATCTCACGTTATTTACATACCAAAAAATACGGGTAAGAAATATACATTACAGCTAGAAAAGCTTAATATAAACCAGCTTTATATTGGACCATCTTATTCAGCTGCACAGTCCAGATTAAGACATACTTTGGTATCCTCTCATATGGGGCTACAATTATATCTATCAGGAACAGAAGGTTTAATAGGTCAAGCACAACGTGACGCGATGGTTGCAGGTATCCCCCATACTGCTATTCAATCTGAACATCGTGGTTCCATTGGGCGCCGAATGCAGTGTGTTCATTGTAAAGGTATTACGGAAGATGTGGATATTGACCCATATGTTTGTTCACATTGTGGATTAAGCCTGTTTGTCCGCGATCACTATTCGCGGCGCTTGGCAGCATTTCAAGGTGTTTGCATTGATGCTGAAGAGCCTGGAAACATACCAACTGCCGTGGAGCTTTACAAATGAGTGGTTCAGAAAAAATTAATGTAAAAGTCTCAAAAATTGTTCTCTTAAATGATTTGGTAACACGTTTTGAATTTAAACGTATTGATGGTGAACTTTTCCCAACCTTTTCAGGGGGTGCGCACACTATTGTTGAAATGAAGGATGGCGGAATTACACGACGCAACCCATATTCTTTAATGTCTGATCCTATGGATCAACATAGCTATGCTATTTCAGTTCGTCGTGATGATGAAGGTCGAGGTGGATCATTGTTTATGCACAACAATGTAAAAGTCAGTGATGATATGGTTTTAAGCTATCCTGTTAACCTTTTTTCACTGGACCTTCGTGCAAAAAAACATTTGATGATTGCTGGTGGTATTGGAATTACACCATTTATGGCGCAAATTAAGCAACTTGACCGCTCCCATGGAAATTGGGAGCTACATTACTCCGCTCGCAGTCCAAGTTTAAGTGCTTATGCAGATGACCTAGTATCAATGCACCCAAATGATGTTCATATGTACTATGATTCTGAAAATAAGAGTATAGATCTTGAAAACCTTTTAGATGGGCAACCACTAGGCACACATTTATATATTTGTGGACCAAAAGGAATGATTGACTGGGCAGTTGGCCAAGCTGTAAATCTTGGATGGCCAAATGAAGTAATTCACTATGAAGAGTTTTTAGCTCCTAAGCCAGGTAAACCTTTTCAGGTAATGTTATCAGCATCAAATAAGCTGGTCTCAGTTGGTGAAACCGAAAGTTTGCTTGAGGCCATCGAGCGTGAAGGTGTTGATGCACCATACCTTTGTCGTGGTGGTGCATGTGGACAATGTGAGACTGTAGTTATTGAAGCTGAGGGTGAGTTCATTCATATGGATCACTGGTTAGAGGATAAAGAAAAATTATCCAGAAAAAAAATAATGCCATGTGTTTCCCGCTTTGATGGTAAAACTTTAGTATTAGATAGGTAAAAATCATGACAATTCAATTTAATGATGAAACATTTCGTGGTGCTTATACATTCAAAAACTCTGAATGGGCTCTAAAACGATTTCCGTTTCCCTTCCATGAAGATAGTTACATGTATTCAGTTAACATGGAGCAACATAAAGGAGGGCCAGCAGGTTCAATTTATGAAAAACGCTTTGATGTTGATGAGCATTATTTATCAGAAATGCGGGATCGTGCAGAAGTTTTGAAAGAAGATCCACTTCGTTGCCAATCCCTGCCAAATATGACTTTGGCTGGTTGGGATTTGCTAGAACTTATTATGGTTTCGAAATCTGAAGACTACCCTGATATGTTTGAATTGCAGCGTAAAGGTGATAAATGGCGCTGGATAAACAAACCTATGGGAATTGATGATAGTTTTACCTTTCTTGATGAAGCAACCCTACCATTTGGCCCCATGGAGTATATTACGAGACAAACACAGGGAGATTTTGTTGTATTAGATCAGCGCGATGAAAATTTATGGATGGATGCTGGCATGGTAACGACACAAGCAGATTGGTCGTTAGATTTTGATATAGGTATGAATTTCTTTGAGTGGCATGCACCTGTACCGAAAGCCCATGAAATGGGTATTTTTGTACGTGCTTTGAAGTTTTTATTAAATGTTCAACAAGGCGCTCCAGCCCGACGTTTGAATTGGACAATGACTGTTAACCCATTATTAGATACTAGTCCTGAAAATTATCACAAATGGGGCACTCAAAAGCGAACAATAACCGCTAATAATATTGGTGAAAAACAACACCTACGCGTTGAATTGCAAACTTTTTTTAGATTACCACGTTCGAATGCTTTGGTATTTCCTATTCGCTGCTATTTAGCATCATTTGATGATTTGATGACTGTGCCCAAATGGGGTCGCAGATTGCATCGTGTTATAAGAGATCTTCCAGAAGAGTTAGCAACATATAAAGGTTTTATTGATAATCGTCCAATGATGTTAGACTATCTTTCAAAATTTGATGATGGCAAACCAACTTCAAATGGTATTTGGCCTGATCGAGAAACCGAACCTTTACGCGATTAAGTTATCTGTGGGTAAGATATAATTGATAAATACTTTGCAGGAAGTTTTGTTAATTTTTCAGGCCCGTGAGGAGCATCGGCATCAAAAAATAATGTATCGCCTGGCTTTAGTGAATATACTTTATCACCATGGCGGTAATCGATTTCGCCTTCAAGCATATAAATAGTTTCGATGCCGTCATGTTGGAAAGTCTCAAATGTATCGGATTTACTAGTTAATGAGATTAAATATGGCTCAACAATTACACCACTTGAGTTAGCACCAATGTGTCCTAAGAGATTATATTGGTGACCTGCACGAGTGCCGGCGCGCTCTAATTCAACGCCTTCACCTGATTTAGTATGTTCAGCTGTACGAGAGCTCTCGTAGCCACGAAAAAAAGTGGTTATGGGAATCATGAGAGCATCAGCTAAAGTTTGTAACGTGTTTAGTGATGGAGACGTATTCCCATTCTCAATTTTTGATAGCATACCTATGGAGAGACCAGTAGACGTGGCTAGATCTGCAACTGTCATAGATCTTTGGCGGCGATGGGTTTTGACTTCACGCCCGATTGCGAGTTCCAGCACTTTTTCTCGAGGTTCTCTAATTCGGTGCGGGTTCTGTCCAAGGTTCACGGCTTTAACTTCTTCAATGGCTTCTGAGTGTTGTATTATATCTTTCATATATATTCTTTCTAAGAAATGCACTATTAATAAGCAACGGGCTTATTAATGCACAATTGATTCAGAATAACATAATAAATCATCCTTTAGAATGAAAAAACTTGATTGATAGGAAAAATATGCAATAATAATATATGTTGAGTAAAGCCTATTTGTAAAGAATCGCAGACTTTCTCGACTGTCCGTTGCAATTGCAAGGGGCTTCAAGCGCTAAAAGATCAGTGGGCAACACCGGCAAGTGCTAAAAATTAATGAATTATACAGAGGAGAATAAAATGAAAATTTTAAAAAGAAATATTGCAGCCGCTGCGCTATCAGTCACACTTGCTTCGGCTGGTGGTCAAGTATTTGCTCAGGATTCGAATAAGCCAATAGTAATCCCAACGCACAACTGGTCTAGTCAAGTTGTTATGGCCTACGTAATCGGTGGCATTTTTGAAACGATGGGTAACAGCGTGGAATATGTGCCTGCAGATACTCAAGCCGTATATGAGGCAATCCGTAATGGTGATGTGACAATTTCACATGAAGTTTGGCAGTCTACTTTTGGCGCCTCATTCTATAATGCAATGGCAAAGGGTGGCATAATTGATGCTGGTACTCATGCGGCAATGACGCTTGAAGAAATGGGTGTTCCTCAATACGTAATTGATGACAATCTATGCCCAGGATTACCTAATTGGGAAGCTCTGAAAAACTGTCCAGAGGTTTTTGCAACCGCAGATTCTGGTGGTAAAGGTCGTTGGCTTGAAGGTCCACAAAGCTGGCATGGTGACCAAATGCCAGAGCGAATTGCTGGATTAGGACTTGATGATAAGTATATGGTTAAATTTGCTGGGTCTGCTGATGCTTTATGGGCAGAGCTTGCGTCTGCAAAAAAAGATGGTCGTGGTGTTATCACGTTCAACTGGACACCTAATTTTACTGATGCTGAAGGTTTTGTCTTTATTGAATTTCCAGAGTACTTTGATGGATGTAGAGTTGGAGATGGTGGAGATGGTGCTTGTGGTTCACCAAAAGGTTGGTTGAAGAAAGCCGCTAACTATAAATTCCCAAAGACTCACCCTGCTGCGTACACTGCATTCAGCAAGATTTCTTTTACTTCTACAGATATAGGCCAAATGGCTGCTTTAGTAGATGTAGATAAAATGAGTCATCAGGATGCTGCTAAAGCTTGGTTGGCGGCCCATGAAGATGTGTGGAAGCCTTTCACAGAGTAAATCTACTATATTATAACATCCAGTATCGCACACATGAGTTACTGGATGTTTCTTTCTCCAATATAAATTCACCATGGGGGAGGTGTTGTAAGAGATGGATGTGCTTTCTTCTTTAACAAATGAGAATTGCGCATTTATGAACTGCAAACTATCACACATCCAAAAAAGTCTTGAACCGATCCGTTTATTAGGAACCAATCTATGATTTCTCAAAGTAAAAGCATTCCAATGGACCAGCCTGTTATAAAATGTGTTTCTGTCTGTAAAATATTTGGTGAAAATGCTAATAAATTGCTGAAACAATCTAATGGTGTGATTGATGCTAAAACTTTTCAGGATGCTGGTTGCGTCGTTGGAGTAAATAACGCCTCGTTTGAAGTACATAAAGGAGAAATGCTCGTGGTGATGGGGCTGTCTGGGTCAGGCAAGTCAACCTTATTGCGTTGTATTTCTCGACTGGCTGATACTACTGCTGGGGATATTTTCATTGATGGACAAGATTTGTTAGCAATGAGTCCAAAGCAACTTATAGAACTTCGCCGAAATAAGATGGGAATGGTATTTCAAAATTTTGCGTTGTTACCTCATAAAACAGTTTTAGAGAATATTGCATTTCCACTTCAGGTTAAAGGCTACAGCACAGAAAATAGTATAAAGCGCGCAGTTGAGATGGTTGAACTTGTTGGATTAAATGGGCGAGAAAACTACTTTCCGCGAGAATTATCTGGAGGACAGCAGCAGCGTGTAGGGATTGCTCGATCTTTGGCCGTCGAGCCGGACATCTGGTTCTTAGATGAGCCGTTTTCTGCACTTGATCCTCTTATTCGTAAAGAAATGCAGGATGAGTTTTTACGATTGCAAGGTGTTCTTAATAAAACAATTTTGTTTGTTACGCACGATTTTAATGAGGCGCTACGCCTTGCTGACCGAATTGCTATAATGAAAGATGGCGTGATTGAACAACTAGATACTCCAGCTAACATAGTACTTAAACCAGCTACTGAATATGTTCGAAAATTTACCAAAGAGGTACCAAGAGAAAAGGTACTTAAAATTGAATCTGTTATGGATCCCGTAGATAAAATAACAGATTTTAGTTTCTTAAAAGTTTCAAAAAATGCTATTATTGAAACAGTTGCTGAGGCAATTCTTACTGAACAAAAGAAAGTTGCAGTTGTAGATGATGATGGGGCAGTCATTGGCTCAATACATTCCTCAAAAATCATTCAAATATTATTTGGCCATTCAGATTCATTTGAGCAGAGTAAGTGAGAATTTATTAATGAATTACCTTGAAAAATATCCAAAACTTATACAGTTTATATTCTTATTAGTAATTTTCTTCACTATCTGTTTTTTGGTTTCTCCTTCTGAAACAAATATTTTATGGCGTTTACCTTCGCTGTTTGCAGGCGTTCCTTTAATAATTAATAATTTTGCAGAATATTTGATGTATGATTGGATGCTAATAGAAATTTATGACCCTGAACTAGAGGAATATGAAGATTCTGCACTAGTTAAAGAGATAACAAGAGGCTTTTCGAGAAGTGTCTTATTTTGCATTGAGTTTATCCGAGATATTTTACTGGGGGGCGTCAAAACAATTGTTGCGTTTACCAGTTGGGATTTTGTAAAGGAAAACCAATGGGCGGTTTGGCCCGCGTTACCTTGGACTTTAGTTGCATCAGGAGTTATGCTTCTTGGCTATGCGTTAAAAGGTAAGGGATTAGCGCTATTTGCTGGATTTGCTACTGTTTACATAGCTGTTTTTGGTCAGTGGGAGCCAGCAATGGAGACACTCTCATTTGTATTAATTGCGGCACCTACTTCATGTCTTCTGGGACTTTTGTTTGGAGTTTTAGCCTATAAAAATAAAACTGTCGAAGCGACTTTAATGCCTTTGTTAAATATAGCGCAGACGATGCCACATTTTTCTTATTTAGTACCGGTAATGGTATTTTTTGGTGTTGGTGACCATGCGGGTGCAATTGCTACTATTATTTTTGCGACGCCACCGATGATAAGATTGACACTTTTAGGCCTTAAGCGTGTTGCACCTGAAGTTGTTGAAGCTGGAATGATGAATGGCTGTAACAACACCCAACTGATGTTTAAGGTACTTATCCCAACTGCACGACGTGATATTCTGATAGGTATAAATCAAGTAATTATGCAATGTTTAGCAATGGCGGTTATTGCTTCTTTCATTGGTGCAAAGGGGCTTGGATTTAATCTATTACTTGCATTAAATCAGTTGCGGATTGGTCAAGCTTTAGAGCTTGGAATTTGTATTGTTCTTATTGCAGTTGTTTTGGATAAATTGTCTCTGGCTTGGGCTAATAAACAAACAGATTATTTTGCGGACCTTAGCTTTATTCAGAAGCATAAATATGGTTTTTACTTTTTAGCGTTGCTATTATTCACTATTTTGTGTGCATATTTAGGAAGCATAATTTTTGCAGATGGGATAAATTATTTATATTTAATTCCGCACAATAGAGGTATCACAACAGAGCTTTTTTGGCAGTCTGGTGTCGATTGGATGGTGGATAATTGGTACCATGGCCTACAAGGGTTTAATACTGCATTAATTGTTAAAGTTTTAATGCCAATGAAAGCCGCTTTTTTGGGTATGCCTGTAAGTGCTACCTTTGTTCTGATGATGGGCCTTGGCTACATAATTGGGGGTACAAAATCGGCATTAACAGTTGGTGGATTTTTATTGTTCATTGCTTTAACTGAATGGTGGGATAGAGCATTAATCACTGCTTATATGACTACATTTGGGGTTATTGTCTCAGTAATAATTGGCGTCACAGTGGGATCGTTATGCGCCCAAACTTCATTTACAAGCAAAGCTATATTACTTGTGTGTGATACCTTCCAGACGTTTCCATCATTTATTTATTTAATTCCAGTGATTATGCTTTTTGGAGTTACAGATACCTCCGTTTTAATTGCGGTTATAGTATACTCAACAATTCCAGCCACTCGCTACACCGTAGAAGGATTACGAAATGTGCCGCAGTCTTTGCAGGATGCAGGTTCTATGTCGGGGGTGAACCGAATGCAAAGATGGCTCAAAATCGAAATGCCACTTGCCTTTCCACATATTATGCTAGGAATTAATCAAACTGTAATATTTGCACTTTTCATGGTCATTATTGGCGCAATGATTGGAACTGATGATCTTGGCCAGTATATTTTAAAAGCGCTGTCAGATAAAAATGGCATTGGAAATGGGCTTATGTTGGGGCTGTGTGTAGCCTTTATTGGTTTGGCTGTAGATCACTTAATTCACACTTGGGCGGATCAGCGCAAATTAATATTAGGCTTGAAATAACAAATCTTAAAATTAAAAAAATAAAATTTTTTGTTATGATATGATAGTTTTGAATAATCACTGATTTGCATATAAAAATCATTATGTATCAAAACTTTTACTACAGTGGCTTATAATAAAATCTACAAAACAACGCATTTTGGGGTCCTGTAATTTTTTATGTGGGTACAAACAACCAAAAATTGTTGGTACTGGTGGAGTATCTGATAAAATCTCAACTAAAGCCCCACTTCGCAAATGTTCCATAATCTCAAAATATGGTTTATTTATAACACCATGCCCAGACAGTGCCCATGCTGTTAATACATCACCATCATCTGCGTCATATTTTCCGGTGACCTCTAACTTTCTTGGACCATTATTCGTCTTTATGACCCAAAAATATTCAGGTGACCGAGGGTAACGTAACAATAGGCAATTGTGTTTTCCATTTAAAAGATCATCAGGTAATTTGGGGGTACCTTTTGCCGCCAGATAATCGGGTGCTGCACATAATACACGTTCACAGTCTGCAATTTTGCGTAGTTTTAGATTTGAATCTCTAGGCATACCTATGAAAAATGCTAAGTCTAAATTCTCACCGATTATATCAACTTTGCGATCTGACAATCGCATTCTAACTTCTGTACTAGGAAATTTTTTAACAAAGTCTGGAACTAGTGGAGCAATAATACGACGGCCTAACCCCAATGGAGCATTGACGCGGATTACACCTCGTGGGGTATCTGAAAATGTTGCAATAGCACTTTCTGCTGTATCAATGGAGGCTAAAACTTTTTTAGCTTCTTTATAAAATACACGACCTACACCAGTGGGGGTTAATGAACGTGTGGTGCGGTTAAACAACCTAACTCCAAGATGCTTCTCTAACTCTTTAATACGCTTACTTGCCACGGCTGGTGTAAGGCGTAGATCTCGCCCTCCTGATGTAATACTTCCTAATTCAATAATACGTGCAAATACACGAAGACTTTCTATATAAGGCATTTTGTTTCCTGAATGTCTTGAAGAGAAATTTTTAAGATTAATTTTAATAACATTTTCAACGATACGTTGAAAGTATTTTCTAAATGCAACTCTTTTCAGGGGTATTTATTCAAGGTAAGGTTAATTAAATTATCTATTATTCAAATCTATGAGGGTCTTAAAATGCTATTTCGGGATGAAATTAATTTTATTCTTAACGGTCGTAGCGTCACACTCAAAGATGTAAAAGCAAATCAAACACTTCTAGATTTCTTACGTTTAGATCAGAGGCTCACTGGAACCAAAGAAGGCTGTGCTGAAGGTGATTGTGGTGCATGTACAGTTTTAGTGGGTCGATTACATAATGGTATTTTAAAGTATGAAGTTGTAAATGCTTGTATCCGTTTCCTAGCGTCAGTGGATGGATGCCATATTGTTTCAATTGAATATCTGGCTGGCCCAAATGGTAAACTGCACCCTGTTCAAAAAGCGATGGTTGAATATCATGGCAGCCAATGTGGCTTTTGCACGCCAGGTTTTGTTATGTCGCTATATGCATTGTGGATGGAAAACCCATTGCCAACAAAACGTGAAGTTGAAGTTGCAATTCAGGGTAATCTTTGTCGCTGTACGGGCTACGAACCTATCGTTAGAGCCGCTCTTTCTATTAATCAGTTTGGAAATGCCGCATTTGATTACCTGAATGCTGAACGAGATAGTATTACAATGCGCCTTTTAGTTTTACGTGATTGTAAGCGCGTGATTATTGGCCCGCATGATAATCAAGCAATTCTGCCAGCAGATGTTGATGATTTAGCAATGATACTAAAAGAAAAACCTGACGCCATAATAATTGCAGGATCTACTGATGTTGGCTTGTGGGTTACAAAATTTCTCCGCCCAATTAGTCCTGCAGTATTTATTGGGCATTTAGAGGGTTTAAAAGTAATAACAGTAACAGATGATACTTTAGAAATTGGTGCGTGTGTTACATATTCTGAAATTCAAAGTACTTTATCAAAAGTGTTTCCCCACCTGATTCAATACTGGGACCGAATTGCTGGCTGGCAAGTTCGCAATATGGGTACCATTGGAGGAAATATTGCAGGGGGTTCACCAATAGGTGATACTCCACCTGTTTTGATTGCTCTTAAAGCAGAAGTAATATTACGTAATGGATCAACTGTACGTAATTTACCTTTGGAAGAATTCTTTATTGATTACGGATTACAAGACCGTCAAGCAAGTGATTTTGTGTACTCAATTCGCATACCACGTCCGGAAGCAAATCAATTAGATTCAGCCTATAAGGTTTCCAAACGGCGCGAAGAAGATATTTCATCTATTGCAGTTGGTATCAGCGTTGTCTTGAATGATGGAGTTATTACAGCATGCCGTATTGCATATGGAGGAATGGCTGCGACGCCGAAGCGGGCAAGAAAAGCCGAGGATGCCCTGCTTGGTACGCTGTGGAACATCAAAGCTTTTGAAGCTGCAGGTATAGCGCTTGAGCATGATTTTTCACCATTATCTGATTGGCGTGCTTCTAAGGAATATCGCATGAGTGTTTCTCGTAATCTTTTGCGTAGATTTTTTCTTGAACATAATTTGACAACGACACATCCAGTTCAATTATCACCAGTATAAAAAGGAAATTATTATGACAGATTTAGTAAAAATTTCTGGTGGTGTTTATACTGACCATAAACATGACAGCGCTACTAAGCACGTGACAGGGCAAGCTGAATACTGTGACGACATACTTGAACCTATTGGAACCTTACATGCTTATTTAGGTGTTTCAGATGTGGCTCATGCTATTATTAAAGGCATGGACTTAACTGCGGTTAAAGCAATGCCAGGTGTCGTAGGTGTTTTGACCGCTAAAGATATTCCTGGTATAAATGACATCAGCCCAACAGGCCAAAATGATGAACCTGTTTTTCCTACGGATAAAATTCAATTTTATGGACAGCCTTTGTTTGCTGTTATAGCGACAACCCGTGATATAGCCCGTCGTGCAGCAAAGCTTGCTGTTATGAGTTATGATATATTACCTCACGCATTGGATCCAATAGCAGCACAAGATGCAGGCTATCCTTATGTAACCGCACCCTTAAAACTAGAGCGAGGCGATGTCCTTCTTGCAAAGAAGTCCACACAAAACCACATCCAGGGTCGAATAATTATTGGTGGCCAAGATCATATGTATTTAGAGGGTCAAATAGCATTTGCAATTCCTGGAGAAGATGATGACTTAATTGTACATTGTTCGACACAACATCCTAGCGAAGCACAACATATGGTAGCGCTTGTGATGGGAATTCCTAATAATGCAGTTACAGTAAATGTTCGTCGATTAGGTGGAGGATTTGGCGGTAAAGAAAGTCAGATGAATTTATTTTGTGTAGTTGCATCTATAGCTGCTAAAAAATGGAATAGGGCTGTTAAGCTTCGTCCTGATCGAGATCAGGATATGACAGCAACTGGTAAACGCCATGATTTTGTAATTGATTACGATGTATCATTTGATGATGATGGACGAATTCAGGCAGTTGATAATGTACTGGCTGCTAGATGTGGCTTTTCGTCTGATTTATCTGGTCCCGTAACAGATCGAGCACTTTTTCACGCTGATAATGCATACTTTTATCCAAATGTACGTCTTGTAAGCCGCCCAATGAAAACAAATACTGTATCCAACACTGCGTTTAGAGGTTTTGGCGGGCCCCAAGGTGTTTTGGCTGCTGAGCGCATGATTGAAGAAATTGCATTCGCAACAGGCCAAGATACTTTGGATGTCCGTAAAATAAACTTCTACGGTGAATCTGATCGTAATGTGACACCATACCATCAAACAATAAAAGATAATATTTTGCCTCGCTTGATAGAGCAGTTGGAAAATACAGCAGATTATAGAAAACGACGTAAAGTTATTATTGATTTTAATAAAAACTCACAAATCCTTAAAAAGGGTATTGCTCTCACGCCTGTCAAGTTTGGGATCTCGTTTACGGCTACTTGGTACAATCAAGCGGGTGCATTAATTCATATTTATAATGATGGATCTATTCACCTTAACCATGGTGGTACTGAAATGGGCCAGGGTTTGCATACAAAAGTAGCGCAAATTGTAGCGGACGCTTTTCAGGTTGATTTCGAGCGAATTAAAATTACAAAAACAACTACTGAAAAAGTACCAAATACTTCAGCAACAGCTGCATCTTCAGGAACTGATCTAAATGGTATGGCTGCGTTAAATGCTGCAGAACAAATTAAAGAGCGGTTAATAGACTTTGCCGCATCACACTGGAAATTAGATAAAACTCAAATAAAATTCAACTCTAATATGGTTCATATTGGAGCTGAATGTTTAACGTTTAATGCATTTATAAAACTTGCATACATTGACCGCATTCAATTATCTGCAGCGGGTTTTTATAAAACCCCTGACATTCATTGGGATAGAGCTGCTGGCAAAGGCCAACCATTTTATTATTATGCATATGGAGCTGCATGTTCTGAGGTTTTAGTTGATACTCTGACTGGTGAGTATCGAGTGGAACGCACAGATATATTACATGATGTTGGTCGCTCTCTAAATCCAGCTTTAGACATCGGGCAAGTTGAGGGAGCATTTATTCAAGGAATGGGTTGGCTCACGACAGAAGAACTTTGGTGGGATGATGCTGGTCAATTGCGTACACATGCGCCATCTACCTACAAAATACCACTGGCTTCTGATCGGCCCCGCATTTTTAATGTAAATCTTGCTGATTGGTCAGAAAATCGTGAACTTACAATCAAACGATCTAAGGCAGTTGGTGAGCCACCTTTTATGTTAGGGATATCTGTTCTGGAAGCACTATCTATGGCTGTTGCAAGCGTTAAAAATTATCAAAAATGTCCCCGATTAGATACACCAGCAACTCCTGAACGTATTTTAATGGCTATTGAAAGATTGCAAGGAGAGGGTGAGTAAATGGAGGGAAATGACAAATCTTTTCAACAGTTTTTACAAGATGACGATTGTATTATAAAAATTAAATTGATTGATGTTGTTGGATCGGCGCCGCGAAATGTTGGAACAACAATGTATGTTTCTAAAAGTAGTTTATGGGGATCTGTTGGTGGTGGGCAGTTGGAGTATATATTAATTAAACGTGCAGCTAATATGTTAGATGCAGGTTTAGAATCTGATTCAATAAATATACCTCTTGGTCCTGAGATTGGGCAATGTTGTGGCGGAAGAGTAAAGGCTTCATTGAAAAAAATGAGCCAAAAAACTAAGCAAAATGCATTGATAAATATGCAATATGAAATCACTAAATTACCCCATGTTTATATAATGGGTGCAGGCCATGTTGGTCGCGCTCTTGCGCAACAATTAGAATATATGCCGGTTAAATGTATATTAATTGACACGCGCGTTGATGAAATTGAAAAGAGTAGTGCTCAAGTTGAAAAACGATTAAGTGCTTTCCCTGAAATTGATATTAAAAATGCTCCTCCTGGCAGCGCTTTTGTGGTTTTAACACATGACCATTCCCTTGATTTTTTATTAACTGCTGCAGCATTAGATCGTGATGATACTGCTTATATTGGAATGATTGGTTCAGTCACCAAGCGAACTAAATTTGTGCGTTGGTGTGATGCTCATCATAATATACAAAACATCCAAAATTTAGTCTGTCCTATTGGAGCTAAAGGCAGTAATGATAAACGTCCAAGTGTTATTGCAGCGTTTATAACAGCAGAAATTATTTCTGAATTAACCCATAAAAATGACTTAGTAAAAAATAAAAGTAGATTTAATTTGCGACTAGTAGGCAACTAAATCATTAAAATAAAAAAATTATAATATATTAAAATTTAACTAGTTCTGCTTTGATATAAAAATTACATATTTGATTTTGCAAACATGTGATAATATTTACCACATGCAGTATATATATTAAAGGCCAGTAGAGTTGCGAGCTATACTATCAATATTTGAACGGGTCACGTTTATATCTGCAAGTTCACGGTTTGATAATGAGCTTAATTCAGCAAAAACCTGATGATAAGTTCTACGTCGCTTTAATGCTGCAGCTAACTTACTGCGAAGCACTGAAAACCCACCAGTAAATGACAATATTTGGTTTAAATAAAGTGTATTAGTTGCGAGTGCCATGTCAAAAATTCTTTCTACTTTGTAATATTTTTTTTACTTATATTCTATAATTAGGGGGTTTAGTTGTCCTAGACAACGTACACATTTGCAAGTCCGCTATGCATAAATTGCAACGGCTAAATATTTTAGAATAATGAATTAGTATCATTTTTAGAAATAAAAATACCTAATATAACTTAAAATTAGCATAAGTTGTTTGATTAAGTGAAAACTTTAGATGAATAAATAACTTCAGCTAAATACAGCCCTTGTGGTGGGCAAACTGGCCCACAAGCGGACCTATCAACTGCTAAGAGCGCTTCTTTTACTCTGGCATGGTCCCAAGCTTTTGCTCCAACGCGCTCTAAAGTTCCAACAAAACTTCGAACTTGATTGTGTAAGAAACTTCGAGCCCTAATAGTGAATTCAAATTCTTTGCCGTGCTCTATATTAAATTCTTTGATACTAATTTCATCTAATGTTTTTATGGGGCTTTTTGCTTGGCATATAGATGAACGAAAAGTGGTAAAATCATGTTTTCCAATTAAATGTTCCGCACCTTTGCGCATTAAATCTATATCTAAATCACGTTGAACTTGCCACACCCAACCAGAGTCAACAATAACCGGGGAGCGTCGGGATACTAATCGAAATTTGTAACGACGTTCAATTGCTGAGAAGCGTGCATGAAAATCTTCATTCACAACTTGGCATTGAGTTATGGATATTAAAGCAGGGCGAAGATGAAAGTTTAAAGCTTCAAGTAAGCGCTCAGTATCCCATGATTTAATCAATTCTGCATGAGCTACTTGACCTGTTGCATGTACACCAGCATCGGTGCGCCCCGCGCCTTGAATGCTAGGTTTTTCTGGAGCTATTTTATATAGTGCTTCCTCAATTGTTTGTTGAACAGATGGCACATCAGGTTGGCGTTGCCATCCATGGTAGGGTTTTCCATCATACTCAATTTTAAAGGCATATTTTGGCATAGTTTGTGGTTACCGCTAAATTTATCATTTGCCAAGTTATATTCAATAACGTCTGAAAACTGATTAACGAGTTTATTTTAGTGCTTATTGGCAGATTATATAAACTAAATAATATGAAATCATGTAGTGCTAGACGTTTTCCATTATGCACAGTATAACAATCTTTATGGAGCGTATATTCGCAATTATTACTCGAATTACTAGCCCGGCGATCTGGTCATAAGAACCGCCGGGAAAAGTCGTATGAGCATTCGCGCCGAACCCATCCCCAAATGAATTACTCCATGACTGGAAAATAATATGTCTGCTGACACTCCTGAATACAAAAGTACTATAAATTTACCAACAACTGACTTTCCAATGCGAGCGGGCCTTCCAAGCCGTGAACCTGTCTGGTTGGAGCGATGGGCTGAAATTGGTATATATGATCGCCTTCGAGAAAAAACAGGGCGTGAGCCTTTTGTTTTGCACGATGGCCCGCCGTACGCTAACGGGCATTTACATATTGGTCATGCACTAAATAAGATATTAAAAGATATGGTTGTACGCTCTCAGCAAATGATGGGAAAAGACGCACGCTACATCCCAGGTTGGGATTGTCATGGTTTGCCAATCGAATGGAAAATTGAGGAACAATACCGAAAAAAAGGTAAGAATAAAGACGACGTTCCCGTCGTAGAATTACGCCAAGAATGCCGTAAATTTGCTGAAGGATGGGTTGATGTTCAACGCGATGAGTTCAAACGCTTAGGGATCACAGGTAAATGGGATGACCCATATTTAACTATGAACTATCATGCTGAAGCTGTGATTGCAGACGAATTCATGAAATTTGCAATGAACGGAGCGCTATATCAGGGTTCAAAGCCTGTAATGTGGTCTCCTGTTGAAAAAACTGCGTTGGCTGAAGCTGAAATTGAATACCATAGCCATAAATCACATACTATTTGGATACCCTTTAAATTTAAATCTGCACCAGATATTATAAAAAATGCGCGTGTAGTAATCTGGACAACAACACCCTGGACAATTCCCTCTAACAAGGCGGTCGCCTTTAATCCTAAGATTTCTTATGGACTATATGAAGTAAAAGAGACCGAGGCTGAAAGCTGGACAACACCTGGGGAACAATACATTTTTGCTGATGTTTTAGCAGAAGATACTTTAACTAAATCGCGTGTGATTAAATTTACACGAATATGCGATGTAACTACCTCTGATTTAAGCAATGCTATATGTTTCCATCCTTTATCAGAAATGGATAAGTATTGGTCTTATGATGTTCCTATGATTGATGGCGATCATGTTACTGACGAAGCTGGAACTGGGTTTGTTCATACTGCACCTAGTCATGGTGCGGATGATTATGAATGTTTTGTAAAGCGCAATTGGTTAGATCGAATGACACATAACGTTGGTGAAACATCAGAATTTTTACCCCATGTCCCATTTTTTGCAGGGCTGGAAGTATTTGACCGTAAGGGTAAAGAAGGAAAAGCTAACAATGCAGTTATCGCTAAGTTAGTTGAAGCTGGTAGTATAATTGCACGTGGGCGTGTTGAGCATAGTTATCCTCATTCTTGGAGATCAAAAGCGCCCATTATTTTTAGAAACACACCACAATGGTTTACTGCAATAGATAAGGAAATTGGTGGGAATAATACGCATGGAAAAACTATTCGAAAACGTGCACTAACCGAAATTGATAATGTAAAGTGGACACCTCAAACTGGTCGAAACCGTTTGCATTCTATGATTGAGGCGCGTCCAGATTGGGTGATGTCGCGCCAGCGGGCATGGGGCGTACCACTAACCTGCTTTACAAAAAAAGGTGCCCTTCCAACAGATCCTGATTTTATTTTATGTGATTCTGAAGTTAACGCACGTATAGTTTCTGCCTTTGAAATAGAAAGCGCAGATTGCTGGTTTCTAGATGGTGCAAAAGAACGTTTCTTAGGTGAGGATTACAATCCTGATGAATGGGATCAAGTTTACGATGTCTTAGATGTGTGGTTTGATAGTGGATCAACTCATGCTTTTGTTATGCGTGATCGTGCTGATGGCGCGGATGATGGCATAGCAGATCTTTACCTAGAAGGTACTGACCAGCATCGTGGTTGGTTCCACTCTTCTCTATTACAATCCTGCGGAACCAATGGACGGGCGCCTTACAGGGGCGTTTTAACGCATGGCTTCACATTAGATGAAAAAGGCATGAAAATGTCTAAATCCGTGGGTAATACCATCGCTCCTGAACAGGTGATCAAACAATACGGAGCAGATATTTTACGTCTTTGGGTTGCCCAGGCTGATTATACTGCTGACCTTCGCATTGGTCCTGAAATATTAAAAGGTGTTGCTGACAGTTATCGTAGATTGCGTAACACTATGAGATTTATTTTAGGAAACCTAAACGATTTTACAGATGCAGAAAAAGTTGCGCCTGCTGATATGCCAGAATTAGAACAATGGGTTTTGCATCGATTAGCAGAGCTTGATATAATTGTACGTGATGGTTATGCTAATTATGACTTTCAAGGAGTATTTAGCCAGATATTCCAATTTGCAACAATTGACTTATCTAGTTTCTATTTTGATGTCCGCAAGGACGCACTTTACTGTGATGATAGAAATGGAAATCGCCGTAAGTCCGCACGTACAGTCTTGGAAATAATATTTCAGCGTCTCACTACATGGCTAGCTCCAATGTTATGCTTTACCATGGAAGATGTATGGCTTCAGCGCCATTCTGATGCTGATGCATCAGTGCATTTAGTGGATATTCCTGAAACACCTACTACATGGTTAAATCCTGAATTAGCAGCTAAATGGGAAGTTCTCCGCAGCGTACGGCGCGTTGTTACTGGAGCAATAGAGGTTGAGCGAACAGCGAAAAATATTGGCTCTTCATTAGAGGCAGCTCCTAGTGTTCATTTCAATTTGTCAGATGATGTAAAAAAATTAGCTGAGACCGTTGATTTTGCAGATATCTGCATCACATCAGACATAAATTTAATTAGTGGTGCACCTGCATCACAAGGATTTAAATTAGATGATGTTCCAGGTATCGAAGTATTGTTTATGAAAGCGGATGGAGATAAGTGCCTCCGCTGTTGGAAATCAACAACAGAGGTTGGAATGCAAAAACATGAGGGCTGCTGTAAACGCTGTAGTGACGCATTAGTTTGAAAGTTAACAATACCTTAATGTTGATTATAGAATTGAAATTGGGGTGTTGATATGACTGTTGGAGTTTTAACAGCAGTTTTGTTAGCTGCAATATTGCATGCATCTTGGAATGCAATTATTAAGTTTGGTGACGATAAATTCCAAGGCATGGTTTTACTATCAGTTGCGCACGGTGTAATTGGTTTAGCTATAATAATAGTATTTCCCTTGCCAGAAATTGCAGCATGGCCATGGCTGGTAGCATCGGTTGCTTTTCATTTGTGGTATAAGTTATTTCTTATAAGTGCATATGAACGCGGTGATCTTAGCCGAGTATATCCTATTGCCAGAGGTACAGCCCCAGTACTGGTTCTGATCATTAGCACTTTATTTATTTTAGACGCCATCAGTTCTATGGAAATACTAGGTGTAATTGCAATAGGTATAGGTATTCTAATTTTAGCACGTGGTGTATTTTCCCATGGTGAAACAGTAACGTTATTACCTTATGCCTTGGCTTCGGCAGTTGGCACAGCGGGCTATTCTATAGCAGATGGGCTTGGAGCTCGTGCAGCTGGTAATGCTTCATCCTATATTGGATGGTTATTTTTTCTTGATGCTATTATGTTTATATTATGGGGTATGATCCGACGTGGCCCTAGCGTATTTCCTCGAAAAATATCAGTTTGGGTACTAGGAATGGCTGCTGGTACTGCTTCGGTGTTGGCTTACTGGATTGCTGTTTGGGCAATGACCATAGCGCCAATTGCAATAGTTTCAGCGCTACGCGAAACTTCGGTTATGTTTGCTGTATTAATAGGCGTTCTATTTTTCAAAGAAAAAGCAGACAAGGGGAAAATTATAGCTTCTGTTGTTATTGTTATAGGTATTTTGATTACGCGCTTTTAGATGGAAAAATCTGTTGCAAAATACCAGCAGCTAGCAAATAAATTGAAGTTACAGCAAGTGCGCTGGTGATAATGGGTCCTGCCTGAAAATTAGTCCAAGCACAAATACCAGCTAGTGCTGTCCAAATTAATGCAACAGGTAAGCTTATCAAACGCCATCGTTTTGTGCGTACAGGGTGAATGAATTTAAGCGGTGTGAACATCGATGCAGCCAGAATTATTACGAAAGCTAAAATGATATAAAAATTTGGATGGGTTGCAAAAATTACAACTGCAAACATATTCCAACATCCTGGGAAGCCAGAAAAAGAATTATCTTTTGTTTTCATTCTAGTATCGGCAAAATATAATGCAGATGTAAAAGTGATTATTATTATTGTAACCCAACCGGTCCAGCCATTTAGCAGTCCAGACTTGAACAGTGCATAGGCTGGGATAAATACATATGTAAGGTAGTCAATAATTAAGTCTAACAGGACCCCATCGTATTCGGTTGCATTTTTTTTCACGTCATAATGGCGTGCTAATGGGCCATCTATGCCATCAACAAAAAATGCTATTACTAACCACAAGAACATCATGTCCCATCTAGCATCAACGGCTGCAAGCATCGCAAGCATTGCAAAAACCGCACCAGTTGCGGTGAGGTAGTGAACGGCAAGAGCTTTTATATGTAATGTCATAATATTTTAATATATAAATTTAAAAAAAACTCAACCACTTGATTCAATTATGCTTTGGGGTGAGCTTTCTTATAAACCTCCATCAATCGCGCCTGATCTACCGCCGTATAGGCTTGAGTAGAGGACAGTGATGCGTGGCCAAGTAATTCTTGTATCGTACGTAGGTCTCCACCTGCCTCTAGGAGGTGGGTGGCAAATGAATGGCGCATTGAATGTGGAGATGCTGTTGATGGTAAGCCCAACTGCATCCGAGCCTGTTCCATAACTTTTTGTATTATGCGTTGATTTAAAGGTCCACCCCTAGCACCCCGAAATATAAAATTATTTGGTGTAAATGGATAAGGACAGCTATGTAGATAATTACTGACAGCTAATTGAGCTGTTGGTAAAATTGGAATAATTCTCTCTTTACCGCCTTTACCTGTAATTTTTAAAACTTCGGATAATGGAGTATCTTTAAATCTTAGCGATAGAGCTTCCGATATACGTAAACCACAACCATAAAGTAATGTTACAACTGCAACATTACGAGCATTTATCCACGTATCTGTAGACTGTAGATCAATTTGGTGAATTAAATTAACAGCTGCTGATTTACTTACGGGACGTGGCAGGGGCGTTTCAAATTTTGGACTGCGCGTTGCAAGTACCGCAGTTGTAGGAATATTCTGCGTTTCACCGAGCCAACGATAAAAAGTTTTTATTGCTGATAATGCACGTGCTAAAGATCGTGGTGATAATCCTGAACGTCGCGAGTGGGCCATCCATGAACGCATATCTTTAATATCAACTTTGGCTAACATTGTTTTAGAGGATCTTGCACCTAAGTGCTCTGACATAAAATGTAGATAGTTAGTTACATCATGGCGATATGCATCAATTGTTTTTTCGGCCATGCCTCCAATAGCAGATAACCCTGCCAGCCAACGTTCTAGTAGATCAAAGCCGCCTGATAGATTAGTCATTAAATAACCATCGCTGCATAATTTTTTCAAAAACTGACCCATAAAAGATGAGTAAGTCAGCACCCATTTTGGGTAAAAACTGATCAGGATTTTTAGATCCTAAAAGAAGTAGTCCTGGACTGTTACCAGTGCCTAAATCAAGTTTCATTAACGCTTCTGAACGTAATTTGGGTGCTATGTTACCATAAATATTTGCTGAACCTTTACGAATTTGACGCAGTGTAACTGGGCGTGGTTCACTGTCTTTGCCTAATGTGACATAATGATTAATCTCACCTTCTTGAAGAAAAACTACACTTGGGCCAAATTCGCGTTGTAACGCGGGCATATCATCTAGTGGAATCGATGGGGCTTCTAGGCATAAGCGTGCAACATCTATATTTAATGTGACTGCCCATTTGGATCTTAAAAAATCAAGGAAATCTGGAAATACCTTAGGTTCTAATGCCTCTAATATTGCTGAGTGTACTTTAAATGTTGTAGCAATATTTTTATATGCAGCAGAAATAATAGTGCTATTTTGCCCTTCCATTTCTTCTACGCGACCTTCTAATCGTTTTAAAACTACAGTTTTTAAATCAATAATATTGGCAGGTATGTCAGTATCACCTGCCGCAATTAATGCGCGCATTACCTCCCGATCGTCTAACAATGCTTTGGGATCTTGTAATATTTTTTTCCGGATATCGCCGATTTGATCTTTTTCAGACATATTTTGTCCCTATAAAATTTATTAATTCAATTTAGTTTAAGTTATTATTAAATGTTTAAAACTTAGTTTGATCAGAAAAAACTATTATTAGTAAAAATTTTTAGAGAGTGCAGGCTAATAGTAAAAATTTATAAATTTTACTATCAATGGCTATAAGCAAAAATTCCATTGTGTTTCCTATAGGTTCATGTTGCATAGTATTCCTATTATATATTAACTAATTTGAGTCATTGAGGAAACAAGAAATTGAGTGATCAGCAAAAACAGGGTATAATTAAAAGCTTTGTACATAATGAACTGGTCTCAGTCTTAACAACGCAACCCATTAATCGCTTCCTTGATTATAAAGTTCCTTTTGGTGGTTTGATACAAGGTTCATTTGTCGAAGTTCCACTCGGCCCACGTAAAGTCATTGGTGTGGTATGGGGCCCAGGGCAAGGTGGATATGATCCCAAAAAAATACGTAGTATTTCAAATATTTTAGAGATTGCTCCCATGCATCCTGAAATGCAAGAATTTTTGACCCGAGTTGGGCGCTATACATTAACTTCATTAAACGCGATGCTTCGTTTAGCAACTCGTGCGCCAGGCCTAGGTGATCCGCCAAGTATGCGTAAAGTCTATGCTTTGGGAGATGCTATAATTGATCGTATGACACCAGCGCGTGAAAAAGTATTAGCTACTTTAAAAAATACTACTGATATGCGTTTTACAGCACATGAGTTGAAAGAAGAGGCTGGTGTTAGCCTGTCTGTCATCAAGGGATTGGTTGCACAAAATGCAATCATAGAATTGGAAACACCACGGGATACTCCATATCCAAATTTAGATCCATTTTATCCTTCTAAAAAATTAACATCTGCACAAATGACCGCCAGTAAAAAGTTACGCTCTTTTGTTGCAATGCAGTCTTACAATACTACTCTTTTACGTGGTGTAACTGGGTCTGGTAAAACAGAAGTTTATCTGGAAGCTGTTGCAGAGTGTTTGTCACAGGGCAGGCAGGCTTTAGTTTTAATCCCAGAAATAGCTCTTACGGTAGAATTTCTAGATCGAGTTGAAAAGCGGTTTGGAAAGCAGCCTGCACAATGGCATTCGGGAGTTACTATGACTGAAAAGCGTCGTTGTTGGCGTATGGTTGGCGCTGGGCAGGCGCAGATTGTTATTGGTGCACGATCATCGTTATTTCTCCCATTTGACAATCTAGGTTTGATTGTCGTCGATGAAGAACACGATACATCTTACAAACAAGAAGATGGCGTATTGTACTCTGCGCGAGACATGGCAGTTATGAGAGCCTCCATAAGTGGTGGATCCGTAGTTTTAGCTTCTGCTACGCCATCACTTGAGACATGGGCTAATGCTCAGGCAGGTAAGTATAATCGTATTGACCTTACTGAACGCTTTGGTGCTGCATTAATGCCTGACATGGCAACTATTGATATGCGAGAGCAATTAATGGGAACAAATTCATGGATTTCTTCAGACCTTGGACGTGAAATCGATGTTAGGCTTGAACGAAGTGAACAGTCTTTATTATTTTTAAATAGACGAGGGTATGCTCCAATTACAGTTTGTCGTAAATGTGGAGAGCAAATTGGCTGTGACCACTGCGATGCTAGAATGGTTGAGCATCGCTTCCAAGGCCATTTAATGTGTCATCAATGTGGTGAAACTAAGAAAATGCCAGAGGAATGCCCTTCTTGCAAAGAAGTGGGATCTTTGTCTGCTGTTGGCCCAGGAGTAGAACGTTTAGCCGAAGAAGCTGAAAAGCGCTTTCCAGATGCAAAAATTTCAGTATTATCGTCTGATATGCTTATGTCAGCTAAGGCGTTAAAGCAGAGAATTTCAGCGATTGCAGCTGGTGAAGCAGATATTATTATTGGAACTCAATTGGTGGCTAAGGGCCATAATTTTCCATTACTTACACTGGTTGGTGTGATTGATTCTGACTTAGCGTTAATGGGAGGTGATCTGCGGGCTGCTGAGCGTACATTTCAACTAATGCGCCAAGTTGCTGGTCGCGCTGGCCGCTCTGATAAAAAAGGAATTGCATATTTGCAGACGCATCAGCCAGATCATCCAGTTATTAAAGCCATTCTCAATGGTGATGAAGAAGAGTTTTGGCAAGCTGAAGCCAATCAACGGCTTGCGGCTGGCATGCCACCGTTTGGACGATTAGCTGGTATAGTTTTAAAAGGACCAGATATTACTCAAGTGTTTAATTTAGCAAACCATATGGTGCGAAACGCACCTATGTTGGATGCTATTGGTGCCGAAATATACGGCCCGGCACCAGCACCAATTGCGCGAGTGCGAGATAATCACCGGGTGCGAATATTGGTTAAGGCACCGAAAGAGGTTACAATACAAGGTGCACTGGCGCAGTGGCGAGATTCTGTTCAAATTCCTCGAGATATACATATTAGTATCGATATTGACCCACAAACATTTTATTAACTTGGCAAGGCTAGAAATAGTCGCCATGCAAATGTAAGAGTAACTTAGAAATTAACAGAGATGCTACAATGAAGAAAACTATTACTCCAAAGCCAGGGATTATGGACATTGAGCTATATGTCGGTGGCAAAGCTTATGCCAAAGGTGCCACTAATGTAGTTAAATTGAGTTCTAATGAAAATCCTTTGGGACCAAGTCCAGCTGCGCGAGAAGCGTATCGTGATCAATCGGATTTTTTGGCTGTATACCCATCATCTGATCACTCAGACTTGCGTAAAGCCATTGCCGATACATATGGTTTGAAAGCTGATCAAATTTTATGTGGTAATGGATCAGATGAAATTATTACATTTTTATGTCAAGCCTTTGCAGGTGAAGGCGATGAAGTATTATTTACAGAACATGGTTTCGGCATGTACCGAATATGTGCACTTGGTGCAGGAGCTACTCCAGTTGAGGTACTTGAAGATGAACGTGTTACTAATGTTGATGCTTTAATCTCAGGATGTACTGAAAATACTAAACTAATTTTTGTTGCAAATCCCAATAACCCCACTGGAACTTTTGTTTCATTGTCAGAGATAGAACGATTAGCTGATGGAATTCCCCAAAGCACTATCTTAGTTTTGGATGGAGCATATGCAGAATATGTTGATGGTTACGATGGTGGGGCTTCTCTAGTCGAAAGCCGAAAGAACGTAGTAATGACTAGGACTTTTTCTAAAGTTTATGGCCTTGGTGGTTTGCGTATTGGTTGGGGGTATGCCTCGGTTGAAGTGATTGACATATTAACACGATTACGTGGCCCGTTTAATATTAATCGAGCCGCTTTAGCTGCAGCGTCTGCTGCAGTTTTAGATGAAGGATATATAAGTTACTGTTTGGCTGATAATGCCAAATGGGCTGACTTTTTAATGAATGAATTACGTAAGTTAGGGTTTGAATGTGATGACACATATGCCAACTTTGTATTGGCTCGCTTTGCTAATGAAGAGGAAGCAGACGCAGTGAATGATGTACTCGCAGAAAATGGTTTAATTGTTAGGCAGGTAAAAGGGTATAATTTACATAATTGTTTACGTATTACTGTTGGTAAAGGTGGTGACTGTTCTCGAGTTATTACAGTGTTAAAAATGTTTAAAGAGGATCAAGCGTGACTATTATTTATAACAAAGTAGCCTTGATTGGATTGGGTTTGATTGCGTCTTCTATGGGACATGGCATGAAACGTGAAGGAATTGCAGGTAAAGTAATTGGATATTCCAAGACAAAAAAAACCCGTGACGCATCATTAGCGTTAGGTTTCGTTGATGCTGCCGTTGATAATATTGTATCCGCTATTGAAGATGCAGATCTGATTGTTTTATGTGTACCCGTTGGTGCAATGTCTGAAGTTGCAAAAGAAATAGGTCCTAGGTTAAAACTAGGTGCAACAATTACTGACGTAGGTTCTGTGAAACAATCTGTAATTGAAATGATTTCTCCACATATTCCAGATGGTGTATACTTTGTTCCAGGGCACCCATTAGCGGGAACTGAACATTCAGGGCCGGCATCTGGCTTTGCTGACTTGTTTAAAAATAGATGGTGTATTTTAACGCCTGCAGTTGATGTGAAAAAATCGGCTTGTGAAAAACTTCAAAAATATTGGGAAGCTTTAGGAGCTAATGTTGAATTCATGGATGCAGAGCATCATGATTTAGTTTTAGCTGTTACGAGTCACGCTCCACATTTAATAGCCTATACTATGGTGGGGGTTGCTGACGATCTGAGCCGCGTTACTGATAAAGAAGTAATTAACTTTTCAGCGGCGGGTTTCCGCGATTTTACTCGGATAGCTGCAAGTGATCCAACCATGTGGCGAGATGTATTTTTAAATAATAAAGAAGCTACACTAGAGATTCTAGGACGATTTACAGAAGAGCTCTTTGACTTACAGCGTGCTATTCGTAGAGGAGATGGTGATCAATTGTTTGATTATTTCAGCCGAACACGAGCTATTCGGCGTGGGATCATTGATGCCGGTCAAGATACAGATGCTGCAAATTTTGGTCGCGGTGATGGAAGTGATGAACAATAAATATCATTCTGATAATTCATTTTCTTAAACTAATTCAAATGAAATCTAAATTTTAATATGAAGAAATTGAACTTAAGGTAATTTTATTCGCGGTGCATCTCCAATAGGGATGAAACCAAGAAATATCTTTCGATCAGAAAATTGCAATGGAATATCTAATTCTTGTTTGCTTCCTGATAGCGCTGAAAATATTTTAAATGCTGAGCGGACTGTGCTTTTTATACTTTGATCTAAAGAGTTATTTTCTATTAATAAATCCAAAGCTTTCTCCCAATTTTTTATTCTAATTGTCAGCTTTCCAGTCGGATATCCGTCCATATCTAGGCGCATTCCACCTGCTGCACGAACATTTAACGTTCCCCACTCAAAATGTGCATCATTAATCTTTAAGTTTTGAAGAATTGTAGTACCTTTTTTAAAAGATTTTTGATTAAGAACTTTGGAAAATTGTATATTTGTGTCCAGGTGTAATGACTTAAAGTATTTGGGCATACTTTCTTCACTATCAATTTTATTCATGAAACTTTGAGGCAGGTAAAAGCCTTTAGTATCTAAACCAAAATCATAAAGATTATCACCTTTACCCGATTTTCGGAGGGCTAAAACTAAACTTTTAAATGTAATATCCCAATTTTTGTTACTACTCAGCGTTAAGCTTTCTGCTGATATTGTTGCACGTTTCAATAAATGCTCGCTATTAGGCTTAAAGATAACAGAGCCTCGCAACTCGTCACTATTGACTAAAAGTTTTTGACTAGGAGTATCAATTTGTTGATTTTTAGGCCATAAAACTATGAAATGATTTGGTTGATATGATAATTGAAGAATTTCCAAACGGTCTGTAGACCATGCCCAACCTGTTCTAGGATTTTTTAATTTAATATCTTTAATTATTGCATCGAACCTATTTGGGAAACCACGTAATGACAAAGTGTTTTCAACAATCCAACCAGCTTCATTGCGTTCCGTAAACCAATTTTTTAATTCTGTTTCTCGAATAGTTTTTCCTGTGAACCAAAATGTGCTCCAACCAAATGCGGCAGTTAGGATAATTAGTACAAGTAGACGCATATATTTTTACCTTTTCATTCTGATGTAAGCACTTCTATATTCAATGCCAATACTAAAGGCTAAAAGCATGAGCGCAAAAAATATTTGGATATTTGGATATGGGTCATTAGTTTGGCAGCCGGGATTTGAATTCTGTTATTCTGAAATTGCACGCTTAAAAGATTATAAACGTTCTTTTTGTATGTGGTCCATACATTACCGTGGGACACCTGAACATATGGGTTTGGTATTAGCATTAGATAATGAACCAGGATCTTATTGTGATGGTGTGGCGTTTAATGTTGATGAGGACAATGCTGATAATGTTTTAACTTATTTACGTAAAAGAGAATTGATTTCTGATGCCTACTTAGAGGTTAAAATTGATATAGAATTAAACTCAGGCCGTTTAGTGAGTGCTTATACTTATGTGATTAACCGTAATCATGATCAATATGCAAAAGACCTAAGTATAGAAGTACAAGCGGATATCATTAGTTCAGCAGTTGGAACTTTTGGGCCCAATGCAGATTATTTGTTTAATGTTACAAAGTGCCTGCGTGATCTTGAGATTGAAGATCCAGAATTAGAAGAACTATCGAATAAAACACTCTCTCGAATTTGATTTCAATTTAGAATTTTTTAAAGTTGCATTACTAATCTTGAAATCTATAGTTTCTTAAGGTTATTTGATAATAGTTTTTTTAAGAGAAACGATGTCAAAATGAATTTTCAGCACTTAAATCTATGAATTTTCATATAAATATGACTAATTATGTAAGTTAACAATTGGAATAAAAGTCTCAACGCGTTAGTAATTAATTATAATGACCCAGAAGAGGCTCACAAGTGACACAGCAAGATATAGGTTTTCAAAATCAATTTACTCAACCGGTGAATCAGATCATTACAATGCTTCTGATTGTTATTGCTGTTTTCGTAGGAGGCTATTTTGCCTATCCTGCTGTTTCACCCATATTCGAAGCTTCACCATATTTAAATGGTTTCATATTTTTAGTATTTTTAGGTGGTTTAGTTTCTTGCTTTGGGCAAGTAGTTTCACTGGTAAAGTCTGTTAGTTGGATCGAAGGTTTTGTTATTGACCGCGTTGGGCATGACTTAATAAAACCACCAGGTTTGATGGCGAGTTTAGCTGCGATGCTATCGGATTCTGGAGCCCGCCATGCGCTAACTTCTACGTCTACACGCTCAATTTTGGACAGTTCTGCAATGCGCCTAGATGAAGGACGTGAAATTACTCGATATATTATTAATCTACTAATTTTTCTTGGTTTATTAGGTACGTTTTATGGGCTCGCTACAACTGTTCCCGCTGTTGTTGATACTATTCGCTCGCTTGCTCCTCAAGAGGGTTCAACGGGCATGGATGTTTTTGCTAATCTAATGGCAGGTCTTGAGGCTCAATTAGGTGGGATGGGAACTGCATTTGGTTCTTCCTTGTTAGGCCTGGCTGGTTCTTTAGTGGTTGGGATATTGGATTTGTTCGCTGGGCGTGGACAGAATCGCTTTTACCGTGAATTAGAAGAATGGTTATCGTCTATTACCAAGATAACTATTGGAGGTGATGGTGGTGGAGATTTAGCTGGAGCAGGCTTGTTTCAACATGCCAATTCAAATATGGAAAATATGACAAGTTTGTTTGCACAGACTGCTGGGCGTATGGATCAATTAGCCGTTTCTATAGAACATATGGTTCAACACACAGCGTCTTTACATGACGTTAACAATGCAGCGTTTCAATCCATAGCTCATGGCCAGCAAAGCTTAGTTGAAGCGGTTATGCGTATGCAACAAGAAGGTGAAGGTATTTTGGATGCCGAAACACGAATGCGGTTGCGTAACATGGATACCCAATTATTAAGAATTTTAGAAGAAATGGCAGATGGGCGTCAAGAATCAGGGCAAGAATTACGAAATGACTTAAGTGCACTTACTGCGGCAATCAATAACCTGGCGAAGACTTAGTTTATGGCGTTAAAACGATCAGGTTCAAGATTTGAAGCTAGTATTTGGCCAGGATTTGTTGATGCGATGACTGCATTGCTATTAATTTTATTTTTTGTTTTGTCGATTTTTATGATTGTTCAATTTGCTTTACGCGAAACTATTACTGGCCAGGGGCGTGAGTTGGATAACCTTTCAGCGCAATTAATAGATTTAGCAGACGCATTGGGATTGGAGCAATCTCGTGTTGACAGCTTAGAGAATAATTTAGGTAAAACGCAACAATCATTAGAAAATGCAAAAGGTGAAATTCTATTACAGTTATCGACCATTGCTACGATGACAGATCAATCTAATAAACAGATAAAAAAGATAAGTAATTTTGAAACTCAGATTGCGGGCTTATTATTAGATAAATTTCAGCTTGAGGGTGAAAATGTAAAAGTATTAAGTCAAAAAAAGGCTGTTGAGTTGGCTCTTGCTAGAGCTCGAAATGAAATCAATGAAAAAGAGGAAAATGCACGCCTTTCAGCAGCAAAACGTGAAGCATTAGAAGCACTAATATTAGATTTGCAAAACAAAGGTGAATTACAAGCTACTCAAATAGATGTAACTAGCCAGGCATTGTCCCAAGCTGAAAAGTCGCGTTTAGTCGAAATAGCTGCTGCTAAAATTTTAAGAGATCGGCTGCAAAATGCTGATACTGAATTATCTGCCATGACATTGTCATTAGAAGCTCAACGTAAAAAAGCAGAAGAAACTTTAACTTTACTTGCTGCTGCCAATTCAGCACGTAAATCAATAGAAATTGATTACAATAAAAGTTTGAGTGAGGCGGAGCTTCAAGCGGTTTTAGTTTCTCAAGCAAATGAATTGTTAAACAAAGAGAAAACGCTTTCTGCCAATAGTCAACGAAAGCTTGCATTATTAAATGCACAAACGGAAGAATTACGTAATCAGCTTAATCAATTGCAGAGCTTATTAGATAGATCAAATGATGCAGATGCTAAAAGTAAAATCCAATTAAAAATGCTCGGTACTAATTTAAACGCTGCATTGGCACGGGTAGCTGCTGAACAAAGAAAAGTTGCGATTGAACAAACGAAAGTCGCGACAGAGCAAAAAAAGCTTGCCGCAGAACAAAAAAAACTAGCGGATTTAGAAATCAAAGAACGAGAACGTCTAGCAGCTGAGGCAATAGATTTAAAAAAGTTTCGCTCTGAGTTTTTTGGAAGATTGCGTGAGGTGATGGAGGGTCAAGAGGGAGTTCGCATCGTTGGTGACCGCTTTGTATTTTCCTCTGAAGTTTTGTTTCAAATAGGCTCAGCAGATTTAGGGCAACGTGGTAAAAGAGAAATTCGTAAGGTCGCAGTTATTATCAATCAAATAGCAGATGAAATTCCATCTGGTATAGATTGGATACTACGTGTGGATGGTCATACAGACAGTATTCCAATTACGAATGGCATTAATTTTTCGGATAACTGGGAGCTTAGCCAAGCCCGTGCGTTATCAGTTGTCCGATATTTAATTAATGACCTCAATATTCCAGCAAATCGTTTAGCCGCAAATGGCTTTGGAGAGTTTCAACCAATCGACGATAGAAAAACTCCAGAAGCATACAAAACTAACCGCCGAATTGAACTAAAATTTACTGAACGTTAAAAAACAATAATTTATAGTGAATATTTTAATTTAATTTACTTGGCGGTTAAAAGTGGTGGTTTCTTTTTGGTGATTTGACGTGCTTCTGGGAATATGATTTCCAAATCAAGTTTGTCATTTTTCAGGTGTACTTTAACTAACCCACCTTTTGATAGCTTGCCAAATAGTAGCTCTTCAGCGAGGGGTTTCTTTAAATGTTCCTGAATAACTCGTGCCAATGGTCGTGCACCCATCTTGTCATCATATCCTTTTTCGGCCAACCAAGCTGCTGCGTCAGAAGATAATTCAAAAGTTACATTACGATCCATAAGTTGTGCTTCTAATTGAAGAACAAATTTATCAACAACTTTGATTATTACTTCTTTTGAAAGGGGAGCGAAGCTAATTGTTGCATCTAAACGATTGCGAAATTCAGGTGAGAATATTTTCTCTATCGCAGCAGTGTCTTCTCCTTCACGGCGATCACGCCCGAAACCAATTGCTTCTTTAGCTTGTTCAGATGCGCCTGCATTTGATGTCATAATCAAAATTACATTTCTAAAATCTGATGTTCGGCCATTATGGTCAGTTAATTTTCCATGATCCATAACTTGCAACAGAATATTGAATACATCAGGATGGGCTTTTTCAATTTCATCTAGCAACAAAACACAATGTGGATTTTGATCAATGCCATCAGTCAATAAACCACCTTGATCAAAGCCCACATATCCAGGAGGAGCACCAATTAAACGGCTTATTGCATGTTTTTCCATATACTCAGACATATCAAAACGGATTAACTCAACGCCTAGAGTATCTGCCAATTGCTTCGCGACTTCAGTTTTACCAACACCAGTTGGTCCAGCAAACAAATAGTTACCAATAGGTTTTTCAGGCTCACGTAACCCAGCACGCGCTAACTTAATGGCTGATGCTAGTGCATTGATTGCTGGATCTTGACCAAATACAACTCGTTTTAACGATGTCTCCAGCTCCTGAAGTAATTCAGCATCACCGCGTGATATATTTTTTGCGGGAATTCGTGCCAATTTTGCAATCACGTCTTCTATCTCTTTAACTCCTAGAGATTTACGCCTTTTAGAGGCAACAACTAAGCGTTGAGATGCACCAGCCTCATCAATAACATCAATTGCTTTATCAGGTAATTTTCTGTCATGAATATAACGTGCAGATAACTCAACGGCAGTCTTAATAGCATCAAATGAATATTTGACGTCATGATGCTCTTCAAAACGTGATTTTAATCCTTTTAGTATGTTTATTGTATCTTCAATAGTGGGTTCTTTAACGTCTACTTTTTGGAAGCGACGCGCCAATGCGCGATCTTTTTCAAAATGTTGTCGATATTCTTTGTATGTAGTAGAGCCCATGCACCTTAATTTACCCCCTTGAAGGGCAGGCTTTAATAAGTTTGATGCATCCATGGCGCCTCCAGAAGTAGCTCCTGCTCCAATAACTGTGTGAATTTCATCAATAAACAATACTGCATCTGGATGTTCCTCTAGTTCCGTCATTACGGCTTTTAAGCGTTCTTCAAAGTCACCACGATATTTTGTGCCCGCTAATAATGAACCCATATCTAAAGAATATATGATTGTTTCTGATAAGATTTCTGGCGTTTCACCTGAAATAATTTTTACAGCTAATCCCTCTGCTATTGCTGTTTTACCAACACCAGGATCACCAACTAAAATTGGGTTATTCTTTCGCCGACGGCAAAGAATTTGAATGCAGCGCTCTACTTCATGATCCCTTCCAATCAAGGGATCAATGCTACCTTCAGCTGCGCGAATGTTTAAATCATCGCAATATTTGGATAATGCAGTTTCTGGAACTTCATTAGGCTCTTCTTCATGTTCGTCAAACTCACTTGATCCAGAGACTTCTCGAGGTTCATTCATCTTGGGGTCTTTTGCTACGCCATGTGCAATAAAATTAACTGCATCGTAGCGTGTCATTTCTTGTTCTTGTAAAAAATATGCTGCATGGCTTTCACGCTCAGCAAATATTGCTACTAACACATTTGCACCTGTAACCTCTTGTTTGCTCGAACTTTGAACGTGTATAACAGATCTTTGAATCACTCGTTGAAAAGCAGTGGTTGGGGTTGCGTCTACTCCATCTAACTTTGTGACCAAACTATCTAGTTCATTTTCTAAAAAATGTGTAAGCTTTGCACGTAGTTCATCCAGTGATACAGAACATGCTTGCATCACGCGGCTTGCGTTTGGTTCATCTAATAATGCCAATAGTAAATGCTCAAGTGTAGCAAGTTCATGATTGCGTTGTGTTGCATAAGCTAACGATGCGTGAATCGCGTTTTCAAGACTACTCGAGAATGTGGGCATTTTATAGTACCTTTCAGGGGCGCTTCGATTTAAAGGTTGTCTCAAATATTTACAAAACGCTTACTTATAGATTTCTCTCAAAATCAGAAAGCTTCAAGGGCAAAATATAAAATTATTGTGATTAAATTGAAAATACTTGTTTTTTAGAGGGTAAACGAGCTTTTTATTTTTTATTTTTTACTTTTATGCCCAAATTATGATTTAAAGTTATCTTTTAAAGTGCGGACTTTTGTAAATACTTCAAGATCGCTGGAGCTATTCATCCCAAATAATACCTTAAATGAAGGTGTCGAAGAGCGTAAAAATGGGTTTGTTGCCATTTCTAATTCTAGCATTGAAGGAATTGTAGATTTACCTTTTATTCGAAGTGTCTCAATATTTTGAGCACGTTCAACTAAAAGTTTGTTTGTTGGATCAATATTTAATGCAAATTTGGCATTATTAGCTGTATATTCATGACCTGAGTAAACCATTGTGTTATGTGGTAATGCTATAAACTTTTTTAATGTGTCCCACATTATTTCCGGTGTACCTTCAAATATGCGACCACATCCTAATGCCATTAAGCTATCTCCACTAAAGACTTTATGGTCATTGTTAAAAACAAATGAAATATGTCCCATTGTGTGTCCTGATGTGTTAATTACCTCTGCATTTGAATTGCCTACCGAAATTATATCCCCTTCCTCAACCGCAGTATTTAAAAATGGCAATCTGTGCTTATCTAAATTTGCTCCGATAACTTTTGCCCCTGTGACGGCTCTAAGTTCATCAATTCCAGCAATATGGTCAGAGTGATGGTGGGTGATTAAAATTAAATTTAAACCCCACTGTTGTTTTTTTAGTTCGGCTAATATTGGGGTTGCCTCGGGAGCATCTACTACAGCTGTGATGCCAGTATCAGTACATCTTAATATAAAAGCGTAGTTGTCCGATAGGCAAGGAATAGTAATGACAGAGAGGGCCATAGTAATTGATCCAAAAGTTTAGTTGAGTTATATATAATTACAGAGGTTTAATCTTAAGGTGAACCCCAAAACTAAAATTATAAGGTAAAAATGCATTTAGATGTAATTGATTTGCGCAAATTTTATTATCGCACCAAGTTAGGGCGGATAGTTCAGCGCGCCCTTCGCGATAATGTTGAACGTCTATTTGGTGATACAAAAGGACAGACGGTTCTGGGATACGGCTTTGCTGCACCTATGTTGCGGCCATTTCTCAAGTCTGCAAGGCGAGTAATATGTTTAATGCCTGGCCAGCAAGGCGTTATGCCCTGGCCTGAAGGGCAGTTGAATCGATCTGTTTTAACTCCAGAAATAAGTTGGCCTTTGGCTGCTGGTATAATAGATAAGATGGTTGTTTTACATGGTCTTGAAACTTGTGAAAACCAAAGTGGCTTATTAGAAGAAATTTGGCGGGTTCTTGGGCCAGGTGGGCGAGTATTGCTAATAGTTCCGAACCGAACTGGCCTATGGGCTAGGAGTGAAAGTACGCCATTTGGTTATGGGCAGCCATATAGCGTTGGCCAGTTAGAAGCTCAATTGCGTGCCCATAAATTTTTAGTTGAACAGCACATGTCTGCGATGTTTTTCCCCCCAAGCCATAAACCGTTCTGGCTGCGTGTTTCTAAATATTTAGAAGGATTTGGGTCTAAAGGTGTGATCCCCTTAGCTTCAGGTGTTGTTATTATTGAGGCAACCAAGCAAATATATGCTCGTCCTAAGAGTGGTCTTGGTGCATCAGTTAAAAATCCACTAGGAGGTGTATTGAAGGGTATAAAGTCTCCGGTAGGTGATCCAATAAAAGGTTTTGAAGCACACCATAAACCTTAACCTGATGTAAGCTTATCCAAACAGTAATCTAAACGTTTATTTGGAGGCAATTTGCAGAATATGTTATGCTGTATTTCCATTTTTGGATTAATTTTTCCACCAATAATAATTGAAATTAATTTCAATGGATTTTCCAGAATTTCATTTGCTTTGTTGTTGAGCTCTAATGGTAATACTGAAAAGCTTTCATTAAGTAATTTGATATCTATAATTTGTTCAGGAGGCTTGACTGGATGCAATTCAAGATATCTTTGTGCTAACCATTCGGGCCTACGACGTAAATTGCCTACCAACTCATTAATCATTGAATTGCGTGAATCTTGCAATCCTTGTTCAGTATTCATTCCTGCTCGTGTATCATTATAAATTTTGAGAATTAAATCATAAGCTTCATGCCAATTTTTAGATGAAACTGTTGCTGACAAGCCTGTAAAGGCTAGTTTTTCACCTATTTGTGTAAAATGTGAACGAGGATCATATGATGCACGTTTTTCTTGGCGGATAATCCGAAACATTTCGGATCCTGGCCCATAGCCCATGTATTTATATAATATATTTGTTTGTGCTTGTTCTCTGACTGTTTTAAATTCTTTGATGGTTCCTATAAAAATTAAAGTCTCACTGGAATTTGTATCGCTTGAGTGAATAATGCCAGCCGGTAATTTTCTATAAGGTTTTTTAGGAAAATTATTGAGAGTAGCATTATAACTTAATAATCCATCCATCAAGACATCAGCTAAATTTTTAAAATTGTAATCTTTTGCATTAAAAATAATTTGATTCGGCCGACGTAATATCTCTGATTTAAGAGCACTTTTATTTAGTAGCGGGCTATTTCCACTAAAAAGTGTATAGTCTGTTAATTCAGTCTCTAGTAATTCAGGTGTCCGCAGTCGACTAGATGAAATCTCTTCGTAAGCACGGTTTTTACGTTTTAGCCAATTTTTATTTATTTCAGTATTTCTTAAAATTTGATTGATGTGTTTAATTGCATCTTTAAAATTTTCTTTTGGGGATGTTACAGTTAAGATTAAATGTTTTGGTGTCGCATTAATAGTTAAGTCTATGTTGTTGATAACTCTAAAGTCGATAGATTTACGAGCAGAAATAGCTCCCATGGGGCCACTAATTTTTGCTGATAATAAAGCTTGCAATGCTCTGCTTTGGTCATTTGTATCTACATTTAATGCCCAAATTAAAGATGCAGCTGCCATGTTCTCATTAAGGGTAGTAAATTCAGTAATATACGTCACATCATCTTTTATTTGTGCATTGGCTGGTGCTATAAATATTAAGCTTAAAACGCTAATAAATATGTAAATAAATATTCCTAAAAAATTCATTTAGGGTTCTCCGAATTTGCTAAAATTGCAGCAGATGGGCTATCTGAGGCAAATGCTTCAATTATGCGAAGAATTTCTGTGTCAGGCGCCTCAGCTATCATTTGGGCAAATTCTGTTGGAGATGTTGGTGGTAAGCCATCGGATCCTAAATTTTGGAAAAAATCTAAATAGGCACGAGGACTTTGAGATAAAGATCTTGTATAAGCTACATTTTTACTACGAGCAGTCTTTATTTCTTTTTGAGTGATCTTTTTTGTTCGCATTTTTGCTATAGCATTTTCCAATGCATTTAAGGCTTGCTGTAATGACACGCCTTCAAATGGAATTAAAGTAGCAGTATACTCGAGGTCACCATTGATCGCTATGTATGAACTTTGGGAAAATGATTGTGCGGTAAAGCCTTCAAGGTACAGTGTATCGTTGATATGTGAATTATAAATGTCTGAAGCAATAAAAAATGATGCTTGCATGCCTAATATATTTTGTGGTTCTGGAAATTTAAAAAATTTTGCATATGATAAAGTATCATCTAAAATTCGTGTTGATGAAATTATGGTTCTGCTTTTTAACCCATCTTTTGGATGATGAGTTAGCCATAAATCTGGTACTTGTTTCGTTTGTAAAGTGTTACCAAAGTATTCTGTAACTTTTGCTTGTGCTAATGATTGCGTAATATCGCCTGAAATTATTAATATTGAATTTGATGGCGTGTAATGTTTAGCATGAAACGACATTGCTTTTTCTATAGTGATGTTATTTAAATCCTCTACAGGATTATCAGCTCTTCCAGATTTTGATCCATATAATTTTTGCAACGCTAACCTATTTAACCATCTTACTGGAGCATTGCGTTCCTTATAAAGAATTTCACGTTTTACAATGTCGATTTCGCTTTTTTGAAAGTCTATTGGCAAATTGGGTGTTTCTAACACGGCTCTTGTTAAGAGCATAATTCGATCAATCTCTTTGGAGCTGCCTGTATTTGTATAAACAGTGGAAACTTTAGAGGTGAAAGCGTTTAAATCTCGTTGGCGAGGCTCTTGTAAAACCTTTGTATCAGACGATAGTGCTGCTAAATGTTCTGTATAATGTGCAATTCCAGAAATCCCATCTTCGTCGTAAGTGCCGGAGAGGACTACTAACTGTACGTCGATACGTGCTCTGTCATCTATGGGAATTACGTATGCATTATAAAATCCATGTGTATTATTCAGTGGAATAACTGTTTGTGCATTTGTAATATTAGAAAGCATTATAAAATATGTTAGATAAGCTAGCAATTTCATTGTTAATCTTTCAATACGATTAAAATAGTTTTAACAAAATAAATACTAACGTCAAATTTGTATTTAATTGTTTGCTTATGATTTATTTAAAGTACATTTTTTTAAAATTACTGTGACGTTTATTCTGCATTAAAAGTAGTAAAGATTCGGACTAAAAATTAATTTTGACCACACTGAATAGAAATAATTGCTCGTTTTATGCCGTTATTAAAGTGCAGATTGTCGCGGGTTTAGCCTATCTAATTGAAAACATTGAATTTTCAATATTTTTAAGTCATGCCAAGACAGTTGCATAGAAGCGTGTGCTTTGGTATCACGCGCCGAGTTATGATGGTTTGTGTTTAAAAACTGTCCAAAATCAATCAAAATGGGTAATTTACCCATAACTATATCGAAAGGTTACACGTGTCTGACACAAGTTCGATATCATCAGGTGTTGCCGCGCGTTATGCGACGGCACTATTTGAATTGGCAAAAGATGCTAATACACTGCCTTCAGTGGAAAAAGATTTGGATGTAATAGATGATGCTTTGGTTCAGAATCATTCTTTGCGTGATCTTTTCCAATCGCCCGTTTACAGTCGTGATGACGTAGTTGGGGCTATTTCCGCGCTGGCAAAAAAAATGGAATTATCATTAATGGTAAGTAGCACTTTAGGTCTAATGGCTCAAAAGCGTCGTTTACCCATGGTGCCTGCGTTAATCGAGGCTGTTCGGGCCAAGATTGCTGATGAAAAGGGTGAAATAACTGCAGAAGTTACTACAGCTCAGAATTTAACAGCTGCACAGGAAAAAGAATTGGCTGCGACTTTAAAAAAGTCTGTAGGCAAGGATGTGAAAATCAAAACTACCGTGGATGAAAATTTAATCGGTGGCTTGATTATTAAAGTGGGTTCTAAAATGATCGATAGTTCGATTAAATCAAAACTCTCAAATCTTCAAAATGTAATGAAAGAGGTCGGATAATGGCTATCCAAGCTGCAGAAATTTCTGCGATCCTCAAGGACCAAATCAAGAATTTTGGTCAAGAGGCTGAAGTTGCCGAAGTAGGCCGCGTATTGTCAGTTGGTGACGGTATTGCGCGTGTACATGGTTTGGACAATGTTCAAGCTGGTGAGATGGTTGAATTCCCCGGTGGTATCCGAGGAATGGCTCTTAACTTAGAGGCAGACAACGTTGGTGTTGTTATATTTGGTTCAGACCAATCAATTAAAGAAGGCGATACAGTAAAGCGTACTAACGCAATTGTTGATGTGCCAGTTGGTCCAGAGCTATTAGGTCGAGTTGTAGACGGTTTAGGCAACCCAATCGATGGCAAAGGGCCTATAAAAACGAAATTACGTTCAACGGCTGATGTTAAAGCTCCAGGCATTATTCCACGTAAATCAGTTCATGAGCCAATGGCAACTGGATTGAAATCTGTGGATGCATTGGTTCCAATTGGGCGTGGTCAGCGTGAGTTGATTATTGGTGACCGTCAAACAGGTAAAACTGCAGTAGCTTTGGATACAATCCTAAATCAAAAAGCATATAACGATGCAGCAAAAGACGATAAAGAAAAGTTATTTTGTATTTATGTTGCTATTGGTCAAAAACGTTCGACTGTTGCTCAACTAGTCAAGAAGCTAGAGGAAACAGGCGCAATGGAGTATACAATTGTTGTTGCTGCTACTGCTTCTGATCCTGCCCCAATGCAATTTTTAGCACCATATGGTGCTACTTCAATGGGTGAATACTTTCGTGACAATGGAATGCACGCTCTTATGGTGTATGATGATTTGACCAAACAGGCTGTCGCTTATCGTCAAATGTCACTGTTACTTCGCCGCCCACCGGGACGTGAAGCTTATCCGGGAGATGTTTTCTACTTGCACTCCAGATTGTTAGAACGTTCAGCAAAATTAGGTGACAAATCAGGTAATGGTTCTTTGACAGCATTGCCTGTGATCGAAACACAAGGTGGCGATGTTTCTGCGTTTATTCCAACTAATGTGATTTCTATTACTGATGGTCAGATTTTTTTAGAAACTGAATTGTTTTATCAGGGTATTCGCCCAGCGGTTAATACGGGTCTTTCAGTTTCTCGTGTTGGTTCATCGGCACAAACAAATGCAATGAAGTCAGTTGCAGGTTCTATTAAACTAGAACTTGCTCAGTATCGTGAAATGGCTGCGTTTGCACAATTTGGTTCCGACCTTGACGCTTCCACTCAGCAATTACTTGCACGTGGTGCGCGTTTGACCGAATTGTTGAAGCAACCACAATACTCACCATTGACAACAGCAGAGCAAGTTTTGGTTATTTATGCGGGTACTAAAGGTTACATGGATAAAATCGAAGTAAATCAAGTTCGCGCATTCGAAGATGGTTTATTGAACTTTGCTCGGACAAGTCACTCTGATGTATTAGAATGGATCAAAACTGATGATCCAAAGATCAAAGGCGAAGCCGAAGATCGTATTAAAGCCGTTGTTGAATCTTTTTCTAAAGATTTTGCGTAACTGAAGCCTTTTATGGAACAGGAGTTTGGATAGATGCCAAACCTCAAGGACCTAAAAACACGGATCGACAGCGTTAAGTCAACGCGCAAGATCACCAAGGCGATGCAAATGGTTGCAGCTGCAAAGCTGCGCCGTGCGCAAGAGGCGGCCGAAGCTGGACGCCCCTATGCTGACCGCATGAATGCAGTAATGGCAAATTTAGCAGGTGCATCAGCAAGTGCTGATAATGCTCCAAAATTGTTAGCAGGTTCTGGTGATGATCAGGTTCACTTATTAGTGGTTGCTACCTCTGAACGTGGCCTGTGTGGTGGCTTTAACTCTTCTATTGCTAAATTGGCACGTGCCAGAGCTAAAGAATTGATAGATGCTGGTAAAACCGTTAAAATTATAACCGTTGGTAAAAAAGGGCGTGAGCAATTAAAGCGCGACCTGAGTGATAAAATGATTAATCATGTTGATTTGTCAGAAGTAAAAAAATTAGGCTATGTCCACGCCTCTGATATTGCAACTGACATTATTGCTCGGTTTAATGCTGAGGAATTTGATGTAGCTACTATTTTCTATAACAAGTTTGAATCAGTGATGAATCAAATTCCAACAAAATTACAGTTAATTCCCGCCAAGTTCGAAACTGAAGAAGGCGCTGATGTGCCTTTGTATGAATACGAACCTAGTGAAACTGAAATTTTAGCTGATCTATTGCCACGCGCTCTGTCTACACAGGTTTTTACAGCCTTGCTTGAAAATGGTGCCTCAGAGCAGGGTGCACGTATGTCAGCGATGGATAATGCTACACGCAACGCAGGTGACATGATTGATAAACTTACAATAGTTTATAACCGTTCACGTCAGGCTGCGATTACAAATGAATTGATCGAGATTATCTCGGGCGCGGAAGCGCTTTAAGGAACCGGAGAACTATTATGGCGAAAGCAAAAACAAACGTAGGCAAAATTGTCCAAGTTATTGGTGCTGTTGTTGACGTGCAGTTCGAAGACGCACTACCAGAAATTCTGAATGCGTTGGAAACTGATAACAACGGTCAAAAATTGACACTAGAGGTTGCACAGCATTTAGGTGAAAATACTGTCCGTACAATTGCGATGGATGCGACCGAAGGGTTGGTTCGAGGTCAAACGGTAACAGATACAGCAGGCCAAATTACTGTTCCAACTGGTACAGGCACATTGGGTCGTATTATGAACGTAACTGGCCAGCCAGTAGATGAACTTGGTCCAGTTAAAACAACAACGTCACGGCCCATTCATGGTGATGCACCTTTATTTGAAGATCAGTCTACAGAGACTGAAATTTTGGTTACAGGTATTAAGGTAGTGGATCTTTTAGCACCCTATACAAAAGGTGGTAAAATTGGTTTGTTTGGTGGTGCTGGTGTTGGTAAAACTGTTTTAATTATGGAATTGATCAACAACATTGCTAAAGTTCATTCTGGCCTCTCTGTTTTTGCCGGAGTAGGTGAGCGTACACGTGAGGGTAACGACCTTTACCATGAAATGATTGAATCTGGCGTTATTGTTCCTGATAATATGGAAGAATCAAAAATTGCGCTTGTATATGGCCAAATGAACGAACCTCCTGGTGCACGTATGCGAATTGCTTTGACGGGTTTGACTTTGGCTGAACAATTCCGTGACGAATCTGGATCCGATGTTTTATTCTTTGTTGATAATATCTTCCGCTTCACACAAGCTGGTGCTGAGGTTTCTGCATTATTGGGCCGTATTCCGTCAGCTGTGGGTTACCAACCAACTCTTGCAACCGATATGGGTGCAATGCAGGAACGAATTGCATCTACTAAAGCTGGTTCAATCACATCTGTTCAGGCGGTTTATGTTCCTGCTGATGACCTTACCGATCCGGCTCCTGCAACATCATTTGCTCACTTGGACGCGACCACTGTTTTAGATCGCTCAATCTCAGAAAAAGGCATCTACCCTGCAGTTGATCCTCTTGGTTCAACATCACGTTTACTCGACCCATTAATTTTAGGTGAAGAGCATTATACTGTTGCAACAGAAGTTCAACAGATTTTGCAACGTTACAAATCTTTGCAAGATATTATTGCGATTCTGGGTATGGACGAATTGTCAGAAGATGACAAATTAACTGTTACGCGTGCACGTAAGATTGAACGTTTCTTGTCTCAACCATTTGACGTTGCTAAAGTATTTACTGGCTCTGATGGTGTTCAGGTTCCTTTAGAGGACACAATTGCATCATTCAAAGCTGTTGTTGCAGGTGAGTATGATCACCTTCCAGAAGCGGCTTTCTATATGGTTGGCGGAATCGCTGATGTGATTGCAAAAGCAGAAAAAATGGCGGCTGAAGCTGCTTAATTGAAAGGGTCATAAATTATGGCTACGATCCAATTTGACCTAGTGTCCCCAGAGCGTAAGTTGGCATCTGTAGAAGCATTGGAGATTCAAATCCCAGGTGCAGATGGAGACTTTACTGCAATGGCGGAACATGCGCCTATGCTAACAACTTTACGTCCTGGCTTACTGTCTGTGACGACAAATAATAATGTCACTGAATATATTGTAACAGGTGGTTTTGTAGAAATATCTGGTACAAATGCATCTGTTTTAGCGGAACAAGCTTTACCAAAAGCAGAAGTAACACGTGAGGTTATAGATAATCTGATTGCTGTTGCGACTGCGGCGTTGGAGAATATTCCTCCAGAAGATGTGGACGCGGCTAACAAACGTTTATCAGATACTAGAATTCTTTTAGAGCTAATATAAAAAAAGCCCCTTTATAGGGGCTTTTTTACATGTATCAAATAAATTTAAGTAGTTGTTTGAGAAGCTTTAATATGTTCCTAGGTAAAGTGGGCCCAAAGTTTCTTCATCAAACAATGAAGAAACAGATGTACCATTAGCTATATTTAATGTGGCCTGTGCTAACATAGGAGCAAGTGGAACAGTGCGAATTTTTTTACAAGCAGCAGCAGCTGGGCTCACCTCAATACTATCTGTAATCACCAAATGCTTCATTACAGAATTAGAAATTCTTTCAATGGCAGGCCCGGATAATACACCGTGCGTAATGTAAGATTGTACTTCAGTAGCACCTTCTTCCATTAACGTTTCAGCAGCCTTACATAGAGTACCAGCGGTATCGCAAATATCATCTACAATAATACAACGTCGCCCCTTAACATCCCCAATAACAGTCATTTCTGAGATTTCGCCTGGTTTATTGCGACGTTTGTCAACAATGGCTAAATCAGCACCGATACGTTTGGCCAATTCGCGGGCTCGTGAAACGCCACCTACATCAGGTGAAATTATTGTCACATCAGACATATCTTTAAAATGGTGTAGTGCGTCTAAAGCAAAAACTGGCGCGGCATAGAGGTTATCAACTGGGATATCGAAAAAACCTTGAATTTGTGCTGCGTGTAAATCTACGGTTAAAATGCGTTCAATACCAGATTCAGTTAAAAGGTTTGCAATTAGCTTAGCTGAAATTGGTGTGCGGGCTTTAGTACGACGATCTTGTCTGGCATAACCAAAATAGGGGATTACAGCAGTAATGCGTGCTGCCGAAGAGCGGCGAAGTGCATCTGCCATAATAAGTAATTCCATCAAGTTATCATTGGCAGGATTTGATGTAGATTGGATGATAAACATGTCTTCGCCACGAACATTTTCATAAACTTCAACAAAGATTTCACCATCGTTAAAGCGTTCTACGCGAGTATCAATTAACTTGACTGGCTGACCACGGTGCATTGACATGCGCGTTGCAATTCCTTTGGCCAATGAAAGGTTAGAGTTTCCAGTTATTAGTTTGGGCTCAATTAATGTGCTCATTTTGGATTCCTTGGAAGTATGTCACTGCAGATGTGTCAGATTATATTTTCATTATAGAATAGCATTGCAAAAGGCTTTTGCCTAGATGAAAGCGCTATGTTATTCATTATTAATAGAATAATTGGAGAGCCAAATGGCACACATAGACTATTACATGTTTACCTTGTCACCTTTTACATATTTGGGTGGGAATGAATTAGAGCAGATAGCAGCAAGGCACGGGGCAACAATTAATTATAAGCCGTTTCAACTGATGCAAGTTTTTGAACGTACAGGTGGTACTGCTCCAAAAGATCGTCATATTTCTCGCCAAATTTACCGTGCGCAGGAATTGCCGCGTATAGCAAAGCACAATAATATGGATATAACTGAAAAGCCTTCTTTCTGGCCAACAAACCCTGCTCCTAGTTGTTACGCTATTATTACAGCTCAAGCTGTGGGAGGTGGTAACATTGGGGGATTATGCCAATCTATTTTACGCGCTTGTTGGTTAGAAGATAAAGATATTGCTGACGATAATGTTATTAAAGATGCACTAATTTCAAATGGCTTTGATGCATCCATTACAGAGAGTGGGTTACTTGAGGGCGCTGAAACATTTTCGCGCAACACTGAGGATGCCATACATGCAAATGTATTTGGGGCACCATCATATGTTGTAGGTGACCAGGTCTTTTTTGGTCAAGACCGCCTTGAATACCTAAATACTTATTTAGCAGAGATTAGCTGAAAATTAGTTTGCTTTGTATAGATAATAAAAAGTTAAAATATATTAATAATCCAACTTATAAAAATACTGAAAAATGGAGAAAAAATGACTACTTATGCGATTGAATTACCATCTATAGTAGGACTTCCTATTTTGGGCACTGATGCATTATTTCCTGTCAGAAGAGTTTATTGTATAGGGCGGAATTATGCTTCGCACGCAATTGAAATGGGGCATAATCCTGATCGTGAGCCACCATTCTTTTTTCAAAAAAACGCTAATAATTTAGATTCATCTGGAATTTTTCCTTACCCATCACACTCAAATGACGTGCACTACGAAGCAGAAGTAGCTGTAATGTTGAAAAAAGGTGGTGCTAATATTGAGCTGGATAAGGCATTAGATCATGTCTTTGGTTATGCCGTATCATTGGATATGACGCGCCGTGACCTTCAAGGAGAACAAAAAAAAATGGGCCGGCCTTGGGAGATTGGTAAAGCTTTTGAACGATCTGCTCCAGTAGGATTAATTCATTCTGTTGAAAATATTGGACATTTTGAAGACACTACAATTAAGCTTAAAGTAAATGGCAATCTAAAACAGAAAGGAAACTTGAACCAAATGATTTGGAAGGTACCTGAAATGATTTCATACTTGTCTGAGTATTTTGAATTGGGAGCTGGTGATGTTATTCTATCTGGCACACCGTCTGGTGTAGGTCCTATCGTTAGGGGGGATGTAATGGAGGTAAGTGCAACAGGGCTTGGAAGTTTGCGCGTTATTGTAACTTGATCTAGTATGAAGAAATTAGATAAAAATATAATTTTTGTATTTTTTACTTTGTGGATAATTATATAAATATTTGATTTTTGCATGCTATTATTACCAATAATCTGATCTGAACCAGATCATATTTTTAACTAAATATAAAATATTTACGTATTATTTATTAATACTTTGATTATATGTAAGGTTAGCTAACATTGATCTGTAGTATTTGTTCCTTTTTATTAGTTATATTTTAAATTATAATTTTATAAATAAAAATAATTTTATGAGGTTCTTATTTGTCTACTAAACAGGAAGATATAGATGTTTCAGTCTGGCGCGGTGATCCTCACTCAGGAAATTATGAAAATTTCAAAGTGCCCGCTCAAGAAAGTCAAACAATATTAGACGTTATTTCTTGGATTCAGCAGAACCAAGATGCGACATTATCTTATCGGTTTGCATGTCGCGTCGGAATGTGTGGGTCATGTGCCATGATGGTAAATGGGATTCCGCGTTGGACCTGTAGAACGCATTTAAATAAAGTTTTAAATGGCAATAAACTTGTAGTAGCGCCATTGCGAAACCTTCCTGTCATTAAAGATCTTGTTACTGACATGGATCCATTTTTTGATAAATGGATTGCTGCTGAAGGGTTGCATCATCCTTCAAAGACGCGATTAGATCCAATTGAAGAAATTGAACCGAAAAGTATAGGACGCGTTGAGATTGATACTGGAATTGAATGTATTAATTGTTCAATTTGTTATGCAGCGTGTGACACTGTTACAAACAATTCTGATTATCTAGGACCTGCTGCGCTGCAGCGGGCATGGACTGTTTATAACGATGTTAAAGATGCAGATAAGCAAACTGTTTTGGATGCAGTGTCAGGTGATGGTGGTTGTTTAAATTGTCATTCGCAAGGTAGTTGTTCTGTACATTGCCCAAATGACCTTAACCCAATGAATGCAATTGCAGGTCTTAAAAGGGCAACTGTTGCTTCATTATTTAGTCGTAAAGGATAAATATTTTTGAATATTCGACTTTATGTTCTTCAAAGAATTACTGCATTGATAATGGCGCCCCTTACCTTGGGGCACATTGCTGTAATGATTTATGCGGTTCAAGACGGATTGTCGGCATCTGAAATTTTGGGACGTACACAAGGAAGTATTATTTGGTTTTTGTTTTATGGTACCTTTGTGGTTGCTGTATCAATTCACGCGGCTATTGGTGTTCGTGTGATTGTTTCTGAAACTTTTAAGTTTGTGGGATTTACACTGGATGCATTCGCTTGGTTTGTTTTGTTAGCGATGTTGTTTATGGGGGGGCGGGCCGTTTTGGCTGTCACATTGCTATGATCCGGCCTCATCGTAAACATTCTTTGTGGTTAGCATATATTTTGCATCGAATATCCGGTTTTTGTTTGGCCGTTTTTTTACCTTTTCATTTTTACTTATTGGCTTTGGCTTTGACTGAACCTGACCGCCTTGACGGTTTTTTAAGCTGGACTGATACTCCGATTGTAAAACTTGCTGAATTTGGTCTAGTTTTCCTTCTAGCAGTTCATTTTTTTGGCGGTTTACGCCTCATGGCATTAGAATTTTTCCCATGGTCAACAAGCCAAAAAACTCTTGCTGCATTGGCTATTGCAAGTGCTTTCTTAGTTGCAACAATTTTCTTTTTACAGGTGATATAATATGACATTGAATATTGATATTGAACGCCAGCAAACAGATATTTTGATCCTTGGTACTGGAGGGGCTGGTATGTTTGCCGCACTACACGCACAACAAACTGCCCCAGCTGGTACTAAAATAACAATTGCGGTTAAAGGTTTGATTGGTAAATGCGGTTGTACGCGTATGGTGCAAGGTGGCTACAATGTTGCCCTTGGCGGTGGTGACACTGTTGAACGCCATTTTATGGATACAATAAACGGTGGTAAATGGCTGCCCAACCAAGATATTGCTTGGAAGCTTTGTGAGCAGGCAGTTATTAGGGTGCGTGAATTAGAAAATGAGGTTGGTTGTTTTTTTGATCGAAATTCTGATGGTTCCTTGCACCACAAAGCTTTTGCGGGACAAACCGCGGATCGAACAGTCCACAAAGGTGATTTGACTGGAATTGAAATTATTAACCGCCTCATGGAACAAGTCTTAAGTCGCCCAATCGAAAAACTGCAAGAGCACCGTGCAATAGGTTTGATCCCAACCAAAGATGGTTCAGCATTGGCTGGAGTTTTGTTCATTGATATGCGTACGGGCAAATTTAGATTTGTTCGTGCTAAGACAGTAATGATGGGAACTGGTGGTGGCCCTACCATGTACAAGTATAATACACCGTCAGGTGACAAGACTATGGACGGTCTGGCAATGGCTTTACGTGCTGGATTGCCACTTCGTGACATGGAAATGGTACAATTCCATCCAACTGGGTTGCTTGCGGGTGAACACACAAAAATGACTGGCACGGTGCTTGAAGAAGGCCTTCGTGGCGCTGGTGGTCAGTTGTTAAATGGTGCTGAAAAGCGTTTTATGTTTGATTATGATGAACTTGGTGAACGTGCTACCAGAGATGTGGTTAGCCGCGGTATTTATGAAGAGATGCGAAAAAACAATATTTCTAAAAATGGGGGTGTTTTTATTTCTATGGCGCACCTTGGCCCTGAAACTGTACGCAAAAAATTTAGTGGTATGGTGAAGAGATGTGCTGATAGTGGTTTTGATTTGGCGAGTGGTTTAGTTGAAGTTGTACCAACAGCTCATTATTTTATGGGTGGTGTTGTTGTAGATTCAGATACGCGAACTGCAATGGAAGGTTTATACGTTGCTGGCGAAGATGCGGGTGGTGCGCATGGGTCAAATCGTTTGGGTGGCAATGGTGTCGCCAATTCAACAGTTTATGGTGGTGTTGCTGGTGATGTTATGGGACGAGATATTTGCAAGATGATTACACTACGTGATCCTGATGAAGGTATTTTAAATGAAGAGATTAAACGGGCTCTTCGGCCGCTTTCATTAAAAGTAGGAAATGTACAAAAGCTTCGTCACCGTCTGCAGGAAGCAATGTGGGAAGACGTTGGTGTCATGCGTACAGAAATTGGTATGATGCGTGGGATGGCCCGTGTTGCTGATGTTAAGGCTGATTTGTTAGAAACTGGGGTGGCGAATGATAATTTAGCGTTTAATTTAACGTGGCATGATTGGTTGAATATGGACAGCCTGTGCGATGTGTCTGCAGTAATAGCTAAAGCGGGCATTGCCCGAGAAAACTCACGTGGTGCACATTTCCGCGAAGATTTTCCTGAAAGTGGATCAATGATAAACTCTTATTTTACTTTAACACAAAAAAAGGGTGATAAAATATGTGTAACCCGTGAACCTGTCCAATTCACAATAGTTAAGCCTGGTGAGACAATTTTACCTGATCACGAGCCTGCAACTTTAGTAGGAGTATAATTATGATCTCAATTGACCTTATCCAACATACTGCAGAAATACTTATGGACAAAGCGGCTATCGAAATTCCCGAAGATTACTTAGACGGTTTAAAGGCTGCAGCAGAAGTTGAGGATGGAGATCTTTCATCTTTTGTATTGCAAGCAATGCTGGAAAATTATGAAGTTGCTAAGGAAGACCGTCGAGCAATGTGTGGAGATACGGGAACGCCACGCTGGTATGTTAAGATGGGTAATGACACCAAGATCGAAGGTGGCCCAATTGCACTTGAAGCTGCGTTACGTCGTGCCACGGCCAACGCGACAAACGGTGTTCCTTTGCGGCCTAATCGGGTACACCCTCTATGGCGTACAGATCATGATAATAACGTAGGTATTGGTGCTCCAGAAATTGAATATGGTTATGAGCCAGGTGGTGAATGGATTGATTTAATTACAGTTCATAAAGGGGGCTTGTTTGGGACAGATTATCGCATGTTGTTTCCATCTGATGGTATTCAAGGCATTAAACGCTTCTACCTTGATAGTTTAGTTGCTTTTGGTAAGCGTGGCCTTGCATGTCAGCCTGCTATCATTGGAATTGGTCTTGGTGGATGTAAAGATACGTGTATGGTTCTTGGTAAACGCGCGGCATGTTTACGTACTGTTGGTGATCGCAATACTGATCCAAAAATTGCAGAACTTGAGTTAGAACTTAAAGAACTTGGAAATTCAATCGGAATGGGTGCAATGGGGTTTGTAGGGAAATCTATGGTTATTGATACACATATTGAGGTTGGTTATTGCCATACTGGTGGTATGCAAATGTCAGTTCATGCATTCTGTTTATCATCAAGACGTGCGGTTGCACGTGTCCATGCAGATGGCCGGGTCGAATATCGCACTGACCCTAATTGGTTCACGGATTATCAACGACGGGAGACAGTAGAATGGAAAGTACCAACCGACCACGAGAGGTCCGCTTAAGTACGACGCCAAGCAAAGATGATCTCTCTAATTTAAAATTGGGAGATATCGTTTATCTTGATGGCTTAATGTACACTGCGCGTGAAGGAGTTTATATCCGTGCTCTAGAAGAAAAAGCAAATATACCGATGAACTTACCAAGTCAAAGTGCAACTAATTTTCATTGCTCGCCTGCGGCACGAATTAATCCTGACGGCACGTTTGAAATGGGTGCAGTAACTGCTACAGCTTCATTCCGATTTGCTAAATGGTTACCTGAGTGGTTAGAAAAATCTGGTGCTAAACTGGTAATTGGCAAGGGTGGAATGCGTAGTAAAGATTATAAGGAATATTTTGTACCGAACGGCGCTATTTATCTTTCTACAGTTGGCTATGGGACGGGTGCTTTGTTGGGGCGTGGTATTGAAAGTGTTGATGCGGTCCATTGGAATGAAGAGTTGGGACTTGCTCAAGCGATGTGGGTAATCAAATGTAATAAAATGGGGCCCTTTATAGTGGCTTCAGACAGTGAAGGTAATTGTTTGTTTGAGCGTGAAAATAAACGAATATCTGCGAATTTAGAAAAAGTTTATGAAGGTACAGTACCTGCAACATTAAAACGTTTTGGTGAAACGGATGATAAAAGTGATGAACTAATTGGTTAAGTTTTAAGTATACTTTTTAAAGTGCTTCTTTTGTCAGTAAGATTACACCAGACAACAACATTAATGTGACCAGCAGTCGACGAAATTGATCATCAGTGAGCCGCTTAAAGAAAAAAATACCAATTTGTGAAAATAGCATTGTTATGGGTAGCGCCATCATTATCTGTTTAAGTATGTCCCAAGTATAGTGTCCACGGCTTGCAAGTAACAGAGCTGCCAGAGCCAAGACAACAATATTATAAGGTTGAAGGACAGCACGTATTTCTATCTTGGTCCAACTACGCATTGCACACCACATCGTAGGCAAAGTACCTGACAAAGCGGCTGCGCCACCCAGCATGCCACCAATAAAACCCACTATTCCATCTATAATTGGTGTTGGGTAATTAATTTTAGGGATTGATTGTTTGAGAGAGAAAAACCCGCCATACAAAACCATAATACAACCAACTGTAATTTTTAAGTAGTGGGGCTCTATAATGGCTAATACTGACACACCAATAGGCATTCCAATTATGCCAGGAATTAAAAAACGGGCCATACGTTTGGGTTGTTTAAGTATTGTTTTCCTTACAAGCCATGCGCCTTGAGGTCCACTTACAACAGACATTATTAAAGATGTTGAGACAGCAGCAATTGGTGACATAATTTGCAACCAAAATCCAAGTGCTAAAAGAGCAGTTCCAAATCCTGCTAAACCGTTGATAAAGCCACCAGCAGCAGCACCTAGTGCAAGGTAAATAAAGTATTCATATGGCAAGCTATTGGGTCTTTCTTGGTGGTGTTTTAGTAAAATGACCAATTTTAACTGCTTCTAATAAAACTTTATGAACTTCTTTTATAACCCGGGGTTTTATTGTATTTATTGGGCTTAAAATTCCAAGCTGTCGTATAGGCGCATTTACTGAAAGTTCAATCCGCTTAAGTGGTAATGGGTTCATGTTTTGAACACATCTTTTAGGAACAATAGATACGCCTAGATTGCTTAAAACCATGCTGGAAATTGCCTCAAGGCTTTCAAGTTCCATAATGTCTGTTACTATTATATTCTGATCTTGCAGCCAGGTATCAATAAACTTTCCAACAACTGCTTCGCGTGAAAAGCGTATGAAAGGGTTATTTTTCAACAAATATACTGGATCATTCGATACTAATTCTTCTGATGTTAAAAGTTCAAGGGGCTCAAATGCAATGTCACGCCACTGATGCATTTTGTTAATGGGATTCAGTTTAGAGATGATGGCAGCATCTAATGAGCCACGTTCCATATTGCGCAGTAAATCGTGTGAAAGCCCTGGTACAATGTGAATATGAAGGCTAGGAAAAGCATTTTTCAGTATTGAAACTGACAAAGGTACTAGACCTGTTAAGGTTGTGGGCACTGCCCCTAAATAAAAATCTCCCATAAGCCCATCATCTTCGGTAACTGAGGGAAGAAGATTATCGTAATCTTGTATTATTTTTCGCGCTCTGAGTACAAGTGCACGCCCAACAGGTGTAAGTACTGGGGTTCGCTTTGATCTATCAAATATTGCTATATTGTATGACTCTTCTAATGCTTTCATTTGTTGACTGACGGCTGCGTGAGTTACAAATACTGCTGAGGCGGCTGCGCTGAAAGTACCATTTTCATCAACTGCGATGAGAGTTTTAAGCATTCGAATAGACATTAAAAATGCCCTTTACGTTAGTTTTTCTTACAAAAAATGTAAATTATTATGATTGTTACTAAGAGTTACTTACGAGTATAAAAGTTGTCAAGGCACAAGCATGAGTAAAGTTCTAGGCTTTTAGCCTTTACTGAAACGATTTTTAAAACGGAGGAAATTATGAAATTAATTAAAAAAACAATTCTTGGCGCTTTTATACTAGGACTTTCAGCTACTGTTGCATTAGCTGAATATCCAGAACGCCCAATTAGTATGGTTATACCATATGGCGCTGGTGGAGCCACTGATATATCCGCACGGTCTATTGCCGCACCTTTAGGTGAAGCGGTGGGTAAGCCTTTAATCATGGCAAATATAACTGGTGCAGGTGGTGCTACTGGTTCGGTTACGATTCAAAATGCTAAGCCTGATGGTTATAAGATGTTGTTTGCTCGTGTTGGTTCGCATTCTGTTAATCCAGCAATGAAAGCTACCTTACCATATACTCTAGATGATTTTAGATTTGTTACTGTTTATGAAATTAATCCTGTTGCCTGTGCTGTAACGCCTGCTTCTGGCATTAAATCTATGAGTGATTTGGTTGCAAAAGCTAAAGAAGGTGGATTATCTTATAGTTCATCTGGAGTTGGATCGTTATTGCAACTTGCAGCTGTTATGGTCTTGGATGAGTTTGGTGTAGAAGATCCATTAAATACTGTAACGCATATTCCACAAAAAGGTGGTGGTGCTGCTGCGACTGCAGTTCTTAATGGTACTGTGAATTTCCTTTGCACTAACTCTTCGGCAATTGCTGGATTTGTGGCAAATGGTCAATTGGTTCCTCTACTGGTTACAACTGCGCAACCTGTAGTTGGATTTGATGCACCTACTTCAGTAGATCTTGGTAAGCCAGCACTCCAACAGCTTGTTGGATGGACAGGAATAGCTGGTCCAGACGATCTGCCTGACGATGTAGCTAAAAAATGGGGTACTTGGATGCAAGCCGCTACTTCAAATGCTAAGTTTCGTGAAATAATGGAATCACGGGGATCAGTTATTGAGTTAATGAATCCAATAGATGCCAATGCATTTATTCTCCAGCAATACACGACGTTTCGTGCTTTAGTGGATAAGCTAGGCATGCGTATTGAAGGTTGATCCTTTCTAAACTTGTAAAATAAAATGCGTCGGGCTTAACTAAGCTTGGCGCATTAAAAGGAGATATAAAGTTGAGTGATAAATTAATTCAATTGAGACTAGGGATTGGTGCAATCTGTTTAGCTGCTTTTCTACTTTTAATAGCTATTCCATTCTGGGTAACAAGTCCGAGTAATGTACCAAATATAATTTTATCACCAATTTTTTGGCCTAATACGCTCGCTATTATTACTGCTTTAACTGGTATCGGTCTTGTTTTGTCAGGGCTGAGTCTTTTCTCGGTAAAGGCACCTAAATCTTTTAATAGTGAAAAAAATACTAGAGCTTTTTTTAGATTAAGCATTCTTGGATTTATTATGGGTATAACAATTTTAGTGATGCCTAGTTTAGGATTGGTTTGGACCATGATGCTTGTTTTTTCATCATCAGCTTTTCTGGTTGGTACAACATATACTAAAACAGCTATTATTTGTTCCATTGTTTTACCACTTATTCTTTATTTATTTTTTGCTCATGTTGCAGGTGTTGCAATTCCGCAAGGTGATTATGTGAGGCTACCATGAGTTTTATTGATAATATAATGGCTGGATTTTCACTGGTAGCTAACCTTGAAAGTTTTTTGGCATTATTTGTTGGTATAACTATAGGAACTGTAGCTGGTGCGATACCAGGGCTGTCTGCTACCATGGCAGTAGCTTTAACATTGCCTTTCACATTTTCAATGACACCAATCACAGGAATTTTATTATTGCTTGGTGTTTATAAGGGAGGCATTTTTGGAGGATCTATTCCTGCAATACTTATCAAAACACCAGGTACTCCTGCATCCTCAGCTACTATTCTTGACGGATATCCACTTGCAGAAAAAGGGCAGGCTGGTAAAGCCTTGGGTATGGCCCTTTGGGCATCTTGCACAGCTGATTTGATTTCTAATTTAGCATTAATTCTTTTTGCTGGGTGGTTGGCGTCTTTTGCACTTAACTTTGGGCCACCGGAATTTTTTACCTTAATTCTATTTTCATTAACCATTATTGCGGGTGTTTCAGGCGAAAGTTTGTTGCGTGGTGCATTATCGGCAATGTTTGGTCTCTTGTTGGCAACGGTTGGGTTAGATCTTATATATGGCACTCAAAGATTTACCTTTGAAAACCCAAATATGATGGGGGGACTGAATTTTATTGCCGTTTTAATTGGCTTGTTTGCAATTCCTGAGATAATTGGAATGGTCTGGAATCCAAAGGCAGATGAAGGCAAATCTAGAGCCCTAGGTAATAACTGGGTCACATTCCAAGAATATAGAAACTCGTTCCGTTCAATTGTTCGAGGCAGTTTTATTGGTGTTTTCTTGGGCTCTATTCCAGGAATTGGTGCGGCACCTTCGGCATTTTTATCTTATTCTGAGGCACGAAGAAAATCAAAAAATAAAGAAAATTTTGGTAAAGGGGAATTAGAAGGTGTTGCAGCTGCTGAAGCTGGAAATAATGGTGTCGCAGGTGCTACCCTTATTCCTTTGTTGGCACTTGGGGTACCTGGTGATGTTATTACTGCAATTATTTTAGGAGCCTTTATGGTTCATGGTTTGCAACCTGGTCCAATGATGTTTCTTATTAATGCTGATATAATTTACGGACTATTTATTGGACTAATTGTAAGTTCAGTTTTCTTATTTTTTATTGGGTCCATCGCTATACGTGGGTTTAAGTATGTTGCTGATATTCCACGAAGTATATTATTTCCAAGTGTGATGGTACTATGTGTGTATGGTGTATTTGCTGTTAATAATAATTTATTTGACGTTGGTGTCATGTTTGTAATGGGCTGGATTGGATTTTTTATGATCCAATATAAGATCCCAGCTGCCCCATTTTTGATAGCATTTATTTTAGGGCCACTTTTGGAGGATAATTTTAGACAATCTATGTTGATGTCTGGTAGTTCGGCCAGTATTTTATTTCGAGGCCCTATCACTTGGTTCTTCTGGCTGCTGACTAGTATAACTGTTTTTACCATTGCGCGTGCCGGAATAAAAACACGACAAAATGATAGTTAATTAATTTTGAATGAGTACACTTAGTAGTTTAAGTAATCAATTTGATTGGTCTAGCCGCAGCTTTAAATCGAGCAATAAATAATGAAAAAATAGTTTTTATAAGTGTATTAATTGAGGAGATACTTATTTCTAATCTATTTTAAATTTTTATTAAAAAATTATATAAAAAAATTATAAATTTTAGTTGTAGTAGTATAAAAATTCGAAATTTTTTTCCAAATGAAAGAGTTGTAATATCTACTATTCATAAAGTAATTGGAGAGCCAAATGGCACACATAGATTATTATATGGTTACTTCGTCAGTTTTTACCTATTTAGCTGGTGAGGAATTAGAGCGGATAGCAGCAAGGCACGGGGCTACAATTAATTATAAGCCGTTTCACTTGAGGCAAGTTTTTAAACGTACAGGTGGTGCTGCTCCAAAAGATCGCCATATTTCTCGCCAAATTTACCGTGCGCAGGAATTGCCGCGTATAGCAAAGCACAATAATATGGATATAACTGAAAAGCCTTCTTTCTGGCCAACAAACCCTGCTCCTAGTTGTTACGCTATTATTGCAGCTCAAGCTGTGGGAGGTGGTAACATTGGGGGATTATGCCAATCTATTTTACGCGCTTGTTGGTTAGAAGATAAAGATATTGCTGACGATAATGTTATTAAAGATGCACTAATTTCAAATGGCTTTGATGCATCCATTACAGAGAGTGGGTTACTTGAGGGCGCTGAAACATTTTCGCGCAACACTGAGGATGCCATACATGCAAATGTATTTGGGGCACCATCATATGTTGTAGGTGACCAGGTCTTTTTTGGTCAAGACCGCCTTGAATACCTAAATACTTATTTAGCAGAGATTAGCTGAAACAGCTTAACAGCTGGGCAATCTCTGTGTCGGTAGTTGACCAGCTACATGCAAGCCGCGCTGAAATTTTTTCTTCTGGCGAACCGGTGGAAGTTGGATCAGCCGGCCAATAATTATATTTGGCTCCCTTAGCGGCTAATTTTTCATGCGTAGATCGTGACCAACTTGCAAAAATTAAATTTGCATGCGTGGGGTGAATGAACTCTATTTCTGAAAACTTAGACAATTCAGCAGCTAATTTTTGGCCAGCTTGATTTGCTTGTCTTGCTAAATTAATCCATAGTTCATCTGCCAAATAACCTTCCATCTGTGCAGACAGCACACGGTGTTTTGAAAATAAATGGCCGCCACGTTTACGCCGAAGTTCAAATTCCCATGCCATCTGAGGATCGAAGAAAATAACAGCCTCTACTCCTAAGCATCCATTTTTAGTCCCCCCAAATGAAACGACATCAATTCCAGATTTCCATGTTAATTGAGCTGGTGTACAATCTAATGCTACCATTGCATTTGCAAAGCGAGCGCCATCAAGGTGGGTCTTAATGCCACTTTCATGCGCTTGTTTAGTAAGACTTTGTATTTTTTCTAAAGAATAGACTGTACCAAATTCTGTAACGTTTGTGATAGATAGGGACCCGCGTTGAACGTTATGCACTCCAATACGACCAGTATAATCAATAGCTGTTTGCAAGTTGTCTGGTGTCATCATAGCGTCACTTCCATCAACCAATGTTAACTTTGACCCATGGGTGTAAAATTCTGGAGCTCCACATTCATCCTCTTCGATGTGGGAGTTTCGGTGGCAAAATATTGTTTCCCAAGGTTTAGTTAAAGTGGCTAAAGCTAGAGCATTTGCTGCCGTCCCTGTTGCTACCAAATATACAGCAGCATCAGGTGCCTCAAATAACTCACGAATATTTTTACGCACACCATCCATAGCTTCTTCATCCCCATATCCAGATGTGTAGCCTTTATTAGCGTTTACTAATGCTTCCATTACATTTGGATGGGCGGGGGAGCTGTTGTCAGATGCAAAAAACATTAAATTTCGTCCTGTATAATATAATTTTCTAAATCTTCTTCATTTACTTCATATTCTGGAATAGTACGATTTTGAAAGGAATTATTTGTGATATTTGCTGAATCAGGGTTGCCAGAAATTAATGGATGCCAGTCCATCAGTGGTTGGCCTTCAAATACGCGGCGATAACCGCAAGTTTTTGGCATCCAATACGCAATTCGTTCTATGTTTTCTGGAGTTAAAACTACACAGCCAGCCACCATCTGTTTTCGTAAGGCATAATTTTGACATTTGCAGGTAGTATCATCAAATAAGCGACAAGCCACATTAGTAAATTTTATTTCTTCAGTGTCTTCATCTTCCAGCTTTAATAAACAGCATTTTCCACAGCCATCACAAAGGGATTCCCATTCAGACTTTGTCATATTAGTTAAATCTACTGTTTCCCAAAATTGTGGGCGTAGAGATGGCGTTGCATTTCGATTTGTCATAGTTTCTAGTGACCACGAAGCAGGCAAAAAGAAAAGCACGAATTGAAAGAGACTGACTTATATTGGCCAATTAAGGCATTTTTAGAAGACCAAGGTTATGAAGTGAAAGCTGAAGTGATTGATTGTGATGTTGTTGCCATGCGAAATGATGAACCTCCACTAATTGTTGAATTAAAAAAAGGTCTAACAATTGATTTATTGTTACAGGGTATAAACCGACAAATAATTACAGATTCTGTTTATTTGGCAATACCACATGGGAAAGGGCGTGCGTTTTTGCAGCGTTCTAAAGAAGCTAAAAATCTTTGTAGACGATTAGGGTTAGGTCTTTTAAGTGTACGATTAGATCAACAACAAGTTGTGGTTCATTGTGATCCTGAGCAATTCTACCCTCGTAAAATTAAAAGCCGTAAAGTAGCATTATTAAAAGAATTCCAAATGCGCGTTGGTGATCCAAATGTTGGTGGTCAAGTGGGGCAAAAAATTATGACTGCTTATCGCCAAGATGTTTTACGCATGGTTCATTATTTGGTCCAAAACGGGCCTACAAGACCACGTGATTTTATATCTCAATTAAATATTGAGAAAGCACCATCAATTTTACAACAGGATTATTATGGTTGGTTTTTCCGTATTGAACGCGGGGTTTACAATTTATCTGAATTGGGGCTCAAGGCTGCTGAAGAATATGCACACACTATTAAAACTTTATAGATCTTGGCTATACATATTATTAAGAGTTTCACGCGTAAGGTCGCAATCTGAATCCATTTGAACGATAAGCGCTTCTAAAGTATCAAACTTTAACTCTGGGCGTTGATAATCTACTAATGCTACTGAAATATTTGCACCATAAATATCGGCATGAAAGTCAAACAAAAATACTTCTAAGTTTGGTTTGTATACACCAAAGGTCGGCCGTTCACCAATTGATGCTGCCCCAAAATAGCGGCCAGCTGATGGGCCGTCTAAAATATCTACTGTAACTGCATAAACACCATATTTTGGTGGATGAAGGCCATCAATTGATATGTTTGCAGTAGGGTAACCTAGTTCACGTCCTCGCTGATGGCCCTGTATAACTGGACCTTCTATTCTGTGCCAATGGCCAAGCATACGAGCTGCGTCCTCTGGTCGGCCTTCTGACAGAGCATTCCTAATTGCTGTAGATGAGAAAATTTGTTCCCCATCTTTTACAAGTTCAGCAATAGTAACCTCAAATCCAAATTCTTTACCATAATCCATCAGGTCTTGAGCCGTTCCAGTTCTACCATTGCCAAAACAAAAATCTGCACCGATAACTACATGTGTAAGGCCTAATGCTTTTTTGATGACATCTCGTGCAAATTCTCGTGCTCCAAGAGCTGATAAAGCAGCATTAAAGTTTAGCTGATATAAGCGTTCTACACCAAGTTTATCAAGGCGGTTTGCTTTGGCTTCAGCACTCATCAATCTAAATGCGGGAGATTCTGGTGCGAAGTACTCTCTAGGGTGGGGCTCAAATGTTAAGGTGCCTACGTATGAGCCACTCTCGTCAGCTATTTTACGGACTAGATTTAAGGCAGCCTGGTGCCCTAAATGTACACCGTCAAAGTTGCCTATTGCGGCCACAGCTCCACGGTCAACGTCCGCTATAAATTGATAATCTCTAATAATACGCATGTGCTATACTCTTGGTTTAACGTAGATGACCTATCGAATAGGTGGGTGTCAATTGGGAAGTATTTAAAAATTTTGCTAATTTTGCAGTATCTGGTCGTTTGTTAGTATTAGTTTCTTCTGCTGCTAAGCCACCAGTTACAAATAAGCTGTCTATATCTTCCATAACAGCTCCGCGAATATCAGTATTTATTCCATCACCAATACATAAAATATCTTTGTCGGGAACTATACGCCCTGCTATTACGTTCAATCTATTACGTGCAAGATCATAAATCGGCGGGTGAGGCTTCCCAAAGTTATGTGCTTCACCACCCATTTTGTTATAAGCATCAGCAATGGCTCCAGCGCAATAAATTCGATGTGTACCCCGGTCTACTTGAATGTCTGGGTTTGCACACAGCATTTTTAACCCACGTTTCTTTGCTGTAACTAATAATTCTGTATAATCTGAGGGAGTTTCAATACTATCGTCAAATAACCCTGTGCATACTATGCCTTCTGCATAGTTCAATGGCACGCGCTGAATATTAATGTTCTGATAGAAATCTTCTGTATCAAGCCCTTGAAAAAATATTTCATCACTATTGGGGCCTATATGAAATATTTTTTTTCCATATGTCCCAGATGCTAGTGCTGCACGTGAAGCATCGCCGCTAGCTGTAATTCCTTGGTATAAATTGCGTGGTATACCAATGTAATCAAGCTGAGAGTAAACTGACATAGCTGGTCGAGGTGAATTTGTTAATAAGTGTACAATACCACCAGATTTTGAAAACTCATAAAGTGCCTCAATGGCTTCTTTATATGGTTCAACTCCATTGTGTAAACATCCCCAAAGATCGCAAAATACTGCATCATAATTAGTGGAAATTTCAGAAAGATTTTCAATAATATTTGTCATGGCGACGACTTAACAGGTTATCAAACAAATAGAAATATTAAACCGTACGCTTAGGTATTGACTAGTGTTAAGACTCTGCTTAAGTATTTCTTCGTTAGCACTCTACGGAGGTGAGTGCTAATGTCGTTAAACCTCCGCGTAAAATTTTAAATGGAGCAATCCTCATGGCATTTACACCATTGCACGATCGCGTTTTGGTTCGTCGTACTGAAGGCGAAGAAAAAACAGCAGGCGGCTTGATTATCCCTGAATCAGCTAAGGAAAAACCAGCTGAAGGTGAAGTTATTTCTGCAGGCGAAGGCGCACGCAAAGATAGTGGCGATTTGATCCCTATGGCAGTCAAAACTGGTGACAAAGTTTTGTTTGGCAAATGGTCAGGCACAGAAGTTACAATCGATGGCGAAGAGCTATTGATCATGAAAGAGTCAGACATTCTTGGTCTGCTTTAAATATAACACGAATTTAGGAGCATAAATTATGCCATCAAAAGACGTAAAATTCGGCACAGACGCACGTAATCTGATGCTAGAGGGTGTCAACATCCTTGCTGACGCTGTAAAAGTAACACTAGGCCCAAAAGGTCGTAACGTTATTCTAGATAAATCATTTGGTTCACCACGTATCACAAAAGATGGTGTTTCAGTTGCTAAAGAGATTGAACTTGAAGATAAGTTCATGAATATGGGTGCTCAAATGGTTAAGGAAGTTGCTTCCAAAACTAATGACACAGCTGGTGACGGTACAACTACTGCTACTGTTTTAGCTCAAGCTATTGTACGTGAAGGCCTTAAGTCGGTTGCCGCTGGTATGAACCCAATGGACCTTAAGCGTGGTATCGATACTGCCGTTACAACTGTAGTTGCAGCTATAAGAGAAATGTCACGTGAAGTTAAAGATAGTGCAGAAGTTGCGCAAGTAGGAACTATATCTGCAAATGGAGAAAGCGCAATTGGCCAGCAAATCGCAGATGCGATGCAAAAAGTTGGTAATGAAGGCGTAATCACAGTTGAAGAAAACAAAGGCCTAGAAACAGAGACAGACGTTGTTGAAGGTATGCAGTTTGATCGTGGGTACCTATCACCATACTTTGTAACAAACTCTGACAAAATGACTGTTGAGCTAGAAGATTGTTTAATACTTCTACATGAAAAGAAATTGTCATCATTGCAATCTATGGTTCCATTGTTGGAAGCCGTTATTCAATCTGGCAAGCCTCTGATGATTATTGCTGAAGACGTAGAAGGCGAAGCATTAGCTACTCTAGTTGTAAACAAATTACGCGGTGGCTTAAAGATCTCTGCTGTTAAAGCTCCTGGCTTTGGTGATCGCCGTAAAGCTATGTTACAAGACATTGCAGTTTTGACTGGTGGACAAGTAATTTCTGAAGATTTGGGAATGAAGCTAGAATCAGTGACAATGGACATGTTGGGCACAGCGAAAAAAGTAGCTATTACTAAAGATGAAACAACAATCATCGATGGTGCAGGTGAAAAAGCTGAAATTCAGGCACGTGTTGCACAGATTAAGCAACAAATATCTGAAACAACTTCTGACTATGACCAGGAAAAACTACAGGAACGGTTAGCTAAATTAGCTGGTGGTGTTGCAGTTATCCGTGTTGGTGGAGCTACTGAAACAGAAGTAAAAGAACGTAAAGACCGTGTAGATGATGCATTGAATGCAACACGTGCTGCTGTTCAAGAAGGTGTTGTTGTTGGTGGTGGTGTTGCTTTAGTTCAAGCTGCTAAAGCCTTAGTTGGTGTCACAGGTGAAAATGCTGATCAAGAAGCTGGTGTCGGCATTGTTCGCCGTGCATTAGAATCTCCATTACGTCAAATTGCTGAAAATGCTGGTGTAGATGGTGCTGTTGTTGCTGGAAAAGTTCGTGAAAGTGATGACAATACATTTGGCTTTAATGCTCAAACTGAAGAATATGGTGACATGTTTGGTTTTGGTGTGATCGATCCTGCTAAAGTGACACGTACTGCATTGGAAGATGCTGCATCAATTGCAGGTCTGTTGATTACAACAGAGGCAATGGTTGCAGAGCGTCCAGCAGCTGGAGGTGCTGGTGGCGGCGGAATGCCAGACATGGGCGGCATGGGCGGCATGGGCGGCATGATGTAATCAGTTCGCTTTGCGAACTTATAAGCATAGGTTTTATATAATGCCTTTAGTTTTATAGTATTATATTATCCAATATAAAAAAATAAAGGGTCGCTAAAATGCGACCCTTTTGTATTTCTATCAAATTTAAATAAATAAAAATATTATTTGATCAATTTACTTCCCATATAGTTCAACATTAAACTATATGGGAAGTGTATATTAATTATTAGCTAAGATTTTATTAATATGACCCATCTTACGGCCAGGTTTTACAATTTCTTTACCGTAAAGGTGAATACCAATACTTGTGTCTTTGGACAGTGTGTCTACTTCTAAAACCTCTGCCCCAATTAAATTGGTCATTAAAACATTTGAATGACGCTTGCCATCACCTAAATGCCAGCCTGAAATTGCACGGATATGTTGCTCAAATTGATCAATAACACAGCCATTTTGTGTCCAGTGGCCTGAATTGTGAACACGAGGAGCAATTTCGTTGATCAATAATTCTTCTGCAGTGACAAATAACTCAATTCCCATAACACCAACATAATCTAATGCATTAAGAATTTTTCCAGTTAATAAAACGGCATCCATACGTTGCGAACTCGTAATATCAGCTGGAACATTTGTTGTATGGAGTATGCCATTTTTATGTATATTTTCACCTGGATCAAAGCATACTACTTCACCAGATTGATTGCGGGCGCCAATAACTGAAACTTCTTTTCTAAAATCTATTAAGCCTTCAAGAACGCAAGGAGTTTTCCCCAGCTCTTCCCAAGCAGTATAGCCATCATCAACTTCTTTTAAGCGTACTTGGCCTTTGCCATCATAGCCAAAGCGCCTAGTCTTCATAATGGATGGTGCGCCAACAGTAGCTAGTGCGGACAAAAGATCAGTTTGAGTATTTATATTGGCGTATGGCGCAACTTTTAAACCAAGTTTTTCAAGAAATTTTTTCTCTGTTATACGATCCTGACTTGTTGCTAAAGCATTTCGTGCAGGTAATACTTCACGTGTAGTTTCAAGCGTATTTAATGCAGTTTCCGGAATATTTTCAAATTCAAATGTAATTACATCAACCTCATTTGCAAACATAATTAATGCGTTGGTATCTTCATATGCAGCGGTAGTAACTTTATTTGCTACTTGGCTTGCAGGTGGATTTTTTCCAGGTTCATAAATGTGTGTTTTGAAGCCTAACTTGCTTGCTGCTATAGCTAGCATTCGGCCTAATTGGCCGCCGCCTAGAATACCAATAGTTGAACCCTGTTTTAATGGATTAGTCATATGATGGTTCATCCGGAATAGATTTAGATAAAGTCAAACGCCATGTGTCTAACCTTGTGGCTAACTCTGGCTCTGTAATAGCTATAATTGCTGCTGCCATTAAGCCAGCATTTGCTGCACCTGTGCTGCCAATTGCCATCGTGGCTACTGGGTAGCCTTTAGGCATCTGTAATATTGAATATAGGCTGTCTACACCACTTAAAGCTTTGGTTTGGATAGGAACTCCAAGTACTGGAACTCGGGTTTTTGATGCCATCATGCCTGGTAAATGTGCTGCGCCACCTGCACCTGCAATAATAACATTTAACCCACGCTCAACAGCTGTTCTTCCATATTCCCACAGGCGATCAGGTGTACGATGCGCTGAAACAATCTTAGTTTCAAAAGGAACATTGAGTTCATCTAATATATTTGCAGCTTTTTGCATAGTGGGCCAATCTGATTGTGATCCCATAATGATTCCAACTTTGATCTGTGACATAAATTTATCGCTTTCATATATTGCAGAAAATATTGGTATAACCTGGAAATATTGGTTTAGGCAATAATATCTGGCGTGAGTTTATCTTCGAGACGTGCAATTTTATCTTTAAGTGCTAATTTGTTGCGCTTTAACCTCTTTAAGCTTAATGAATCATTACTAACTCTGGAATAAAGAGCTTCAATTGCATGATCTAAGTCTCGGTGTGTTTCACGTAAGTGAATTAATTCAATTTTCAGAACATCTTCATAAGACATTTCAGATGAGATTTTCATATTTGGCCTAAAATATATATTAGTTATCAGCTTTATATATAATATTTATATTATTTCACCTCAATTCGCTTGAGATTTCCCACTAAAATCATCATATTCTAATAAGGTTGCCAACGTGGGACCTGATTCAGTCGCTTAAAAAGGGCTTAAAATGACAAAAATTTCTTTTGCATCTCATCCATTTTTATTGGGATTTGAACAGTTAGATCGTTTGGTTGAACGTACTGCTAAAACTGGAAATGAAGGCTACCCGCCGTATAATATCGAACAAAGTTCTGATACAGCCTATAGAATAACACTAGCTGTTGCAGGATTTTGTGATGATGACTTATCAATTACGCTTGAAGACAGTCAATTAGTGATACGTGGGCGTCAAGTAGACAACAGTGAAGGCAGAGTATTTTTACACCATGGTATAGCTGCACGACAATTTCAGCGGAGTTTTGTTTTGGCTGATGGAGTTGAAGTTGCTGGTGCTAACTTAGAGAATGGTTTGCTGCACGTTGATTTGCAAAGATCAGTACCAAACGCCATTGTTCAGACAATTGAAATAAATAAAAAATAGGAATAGAATATGGCTTCTTTATATGAAAAAATGGGATTACCTAGTAATGTTGTTTATATAAAACCTATCTCTCATGACGATTTACCTGTTGAAATACTGGAGAGTATTGATGAAAATTTACCACTATTCGCTGTTTACGCTGAAAATGGCCAACAAATCGCTTTAGTCGAAGATCAACAAGTTGCTTTTGCATTAGCTCAAGAACACAAATTTTCTCTACATTCTGTACACTGATACAGAGACTGATTTAGTTAAAACTAGTATATTTTAACCATTAATAAGACCCATACTTTCTAATTTCAAAAGAATTTGGTGTGCACAGTTATCAACATCCACATTTTCTGTTTCCAGTCTGATCTCTGGGTTTTTTGGAATATCATAAGGGTCTGAAATTCCGGTAAACTCTTTGATTTTACCTTCTCGTGCTAGTTTGTATAAGCCCTTTCGATCGCGGCGTTCGCATTCTTCAATGCTTGTTGCAACGTGAATTTCTATAAATGCACCGAAGTGTTCAATTTCTTTACGAATAGCGTTTCGTGTATTGGAATATGGTGCTATGGGTGCACAGATAGCAATGCCACCATTTTTAGTAATTTCAGATGCAACATAGCCTATGCGTCTAATATTTAAATCGCGGTGCTCTTTAGAAAAGCCTAGTTCGGATGATAGGTTTTTACGCACTAAATCGCCGTCCAGTAATGTCACAGGGCGGCCACCCATTTCCATTAACTTAACCATTAATGCATTGGCTATTGTTGATTTTCCTGAGCCTGAAAATCCAGTAAAAAGCACGGTAAAGCCTTGTTTCGATCGCTGTGGTTTTGATTTGCGTAATTCGTTAACTACAGCAGGAAAGGAAAACCATTCAGGAATTTCCAAACCTTCGCTCAGTCTACGGCGTAATTCGGTGCCTGAAATGTTTAAAATTGTTACATTATCTGGATCACTTATTTCCTCTTGGGCTTCGTATTGGGCACGCTCTTGCACGTAGACCATATTTTTGAAGTCAACCATTTCTATACCCATTTCATTTTGATGCTTTTCGAACAATACCTGAGCATCATATGGGCCATAAAAATCTTCACCTCTACTGTTTTTCCCTGGGCCGGCGTGATCACGGCCTACAATGAAATGTGTACATCCGTGATTTTTACGGATTAAACCGTGCCAGACTGCTTCACGAGGGCCCGCCATCCGCATTGCTAAGTTTATCAAAGACATTGTTGTAGTTGCTGCTGGATATTGGTCAAGTACTGCTTCATAGCATCGAACGCGAGTAAAGTGATCGATATCGCCTGGTTTTCCCATCCCAACAACCGGATGTATTAATAGGTTTGCTTGGGCGTCACGTGCAGCTCTAAACGTTAACTCTTGGTGTGCCTTATGTAATGGGTTGCGTGTTTGAAACGCAACTACACGATGCCAACCAACTTTTCGAAAAAACGAACGTAATTCATTTGGTGAATTTCGACGAGCACGAAAATCATAATGTACAACTGGTTGAATTCCTATGATTGCACCACCCAAATATACATTACCTGCTGTATTATATAAATAATTTACTGCTGGATGCGCTTGATCATCCTCACCATAGACATTTTTAGCTTCTTTTTCCTTGTTAGGGATGTAAATATCAGAAATTTCCAAGGTTGCTAAGATAACACCTTCTTGGTCGCGCAGAGCAATTTTTTGGCCAGTTTTTAATTCATCAGAAAAACTCTTAGAAACATCTAACGTGATAGGTATTGGCCATAAAGTTCCATCAGCTAAACGCATATTTTTGACTACGTTAATGTAATCTTTTTTACCTAAAAAGCCTTGAAGTGGATAAAAACCACCATTCATTAATAACTCTAAGTCACAGGTTTGTCTTGATGTTAGATCCCAAGAAATTAGGTCTGTTGCTTCAATTTTTAAAGCTTTAGCAGTATCAAAAGGAGCATAAAGCTCAGGAATAGATTTTATCTTATCAGCAGGCATTAAATTTCCCATTAATTTCTAATTTATTTAAATCTTTAATTATAAATTATCCTAAAACACAATTTATATTATTTATAAAGTGTGAAACTAAAAATTAAAAACTAAAAATTAAATCTCGCAATATTATATTTTAGGTAGTTATTTTTCAGCTGCCTGTGACCCGCGCTCACGATAAGGTGTTGTATCATATTGTGATCTATAACATTTTGAAAAATGTGATGGTGAAGTAAAGCCACATGCTAGTGCCACATTAATTACTGACATATCAGTTTGCATCAACAGGTTACGCGCTTTCTGCAATCGAAGTTCCATATAATAACGTTTGGGTGATCTGTCTAAATAGCGTCGGAATAACCTTTCAAGTTGTCGTGTCGACATACCCACTTCTTGTGCTAATAAAGAAGGCGAAATAGGCTCCTCAATATTTTCTTCCATCATTTTAATTACGTTAGCCAACTTTGGATGACGTACACCAATCCGAGTTGGAATAGATAAGCGCTGGCCATCTTTTTCTGTTCGAGCTGAATTATATATCATTTGGTCTGCTACCCAGTTAGCAGCATCTTGACTCATATCTTTTGATATTATTGATAACATCAAATCAATTGGTGATACTCCACCAGCTGCTGTGAAGCGGTTGCCATCCATTGTGAATACAGTTTTTTGTAAGTCAACTTCTGGAAACTCTTCTTCAAAGCTATCTAAATTTTCCCAATGAATTGTACTTCGTTTTCCATCCAACAATCCAGCTTTGGCTAAGACATAAGTAGCAGTACATATACTTCCAATTTGTGTGCCTTTACGAGCTTCTTTCCTCAACCAATTTAATATTGGTTGTGTTGTATGCTTGCGAATATTTAAGCCGCCACAAACGACTATGACATCATTACGCTTTGTGTCTTCTAAACCTAGGTCTAATTTAAATTCTATTAAATTTGAGGCAGTTGCAAATTCACCACCTGTGCCTGCAAGTACCCAGTCATAGACAACGTAATCACTAAAGCGATTTGCATGGCGCAAAGTTTCTACAGCGCAAGAAAATGGAAGCTGGGAAAATTCGCCTAATAACAAAAATATAAACCGTTTTAGTGGCGCAGGATTAGTCATTTTATTGCCTTTGAATTTTTTAAAAACTAGCTTTTATAGTATCTAATAAAATAACAATTAAGCTCACTTTATTTTTTTACAATAGAAAACTAATATCGTAGTTCTAATCATTAATAATTTTTACGTAAAAAGTGCTGGTTTTGCATTGATAGCTGTCTTAAACATAGCATATTAAAATTAAGAATGGAGTCTGAAATGACATCGGAATGGAAAAAAACAGGATGGCGAAGTAAGCAACGAGTTCAGATGCCTGAATATCTGGATCAAGCAGCACTAAATGCTGTCGAAGCTCGTTTGTCATCTTATCCACCATTAGTTTTTGCTGGCGAAGCAAGATCATTAAAAGCAAAACTAGCTGCTGCATCTCGTGGAGAAGCATTTCTTCTTCAGGGTGGGGATTGTGCAGAAAGCTTTGATGAATTTAATGCTGATATGTTACGTGATACTTATAAAGTAATGTTACAAATGGCTGTTGTTTTAACATTTGGTGCTAAAGTTCCAGTTGTTAAGATTGGACGTGTTGCCGGCCAATTTGCAAAGCCAAGATCGACACCAACAGAAACCATTGATGGAATAGAGCTCCCTAGTTACCGCGGAGATATTATCAATGAATTAGAATTTACATCAGCTGCGCGCATTCCAAATCCTGAAAATATGCTGCGTGCCTATACTCAATCGGCAGCATCATTAAACTTATTGCGAGCATTTAGCCAAGGTGGTTTTGCAGATATTCATCATGTCCAAGAATGGAATTTGGGGTTTGCAAACGCAGCTGGATCCGCTCAAAAATATAAAGATTTAGCTAAGCGAATATCAGATGCGTTAGACTTCATGACAGCTGCAGGAATTAGCTCAGACAGCACTGATGCATTACGTACGGTAAATTTTTACACTTCTCATGAAGCATTATTATTGGAGTATGAAGAAGCTCTGTGCCGCGTAGATAGCACAACTAATTTACCAATTGCTGGATCTGGCCATATGATCTGGATTGGTGACAGAACGCGTCAACCTAATGGAGCACATGTAGAGTTTTGTAGTGGTGTGCAAAATCCAATTGGTTTAAAGTGTGGGCCAACAATTTCAGAAGATGATTTATTACGCTTAATAGATAAACTTAATCCTGAAAACGATGCAGGCCGGTTAACATTAATTGCGCGTTTTGGTGCAGGAAATGTAGGCGATCATTTGCCGCGCTTGATAAAGGCAGTTCAAGCAGAGGGACGAAATGTATTATGGACTTGTGACGCAATGCACGGGAATACTATCAAATCATCTACTGGGTATAAAACAAGGCCATTTGAAAGTGTATTGCGTGAAGTTCAAGAATTTTTTGCTATTCATAAAGCTGAAGGCACAGTTCCAGGTGGGGTGCATTTTGAAATGACAGGTAAAGATGTTACTGAGTGTACGGGTGGTGTTCGTGCTGTAACTGATGAAGATCTTTCGTCGCGTTATCATACAGCTTGTGACCCACGCTTAAATGCTTCCCAAGCTCTTGAGCTGGCATTCCTAGTTTCAGAATTATTAGAGTCCCGCCACAACGCAGCCCGTAAAATATCATAAATAAATGCATCAATATAGATTTTAATATTTTAATATAAGCCAGCTTACTTTTGGTAAGCTGGCTTATACTATTTTTATTAAAGCATATAGTTTTAAAATTTTTATTAATAAAAATTAGATTATGTTTTATACTTAAAATTTATTTTATATATGATATTACTTTAGGTTAAAGATTATAAAATTACTAATGTGTTACGTTTCTGATTTGATACGTAAGCAAGTTGTAAAATGTGGAGTAGCTTATGACTAAAACGCGCCGTGGATTATTAATTATCCTTTCATCACCATCAGGGGCAGGCAAATCGACTCTGTCTCGAATGTTGTTGGACTGGGATCCAAGTCTAAGATTTTCTGTTTCTGCAACGACGCGTGATCCACGTTCTGGTGAGATTGATGGCCGGGAGTACTATTTCAAGACACGCGATGAATTTGAAAAATTAATTGCTTCAGATGGCATGTTGGAGCACGCTAAAGTCTTTGATAATTTTTATGGATCACCAAAAGAGCCAATTGAAAGCGCAGTTTCTAAAGGTATAGACATAGTATTTGACGTTGATTGGCAAGGTGGACAACAAATCCGTGCATCATCAATGAAAAATGATGTAATTTCTATTTTTATTTTACCGCCATCAATCACTGAATTGGAACGTAGGTTAAATGCACGCGGCCAAGATAGTATTGAAGTGGTTGCAAGCCGGATGTCAAAATCAAAAGATGAAATTAGTCATTGGAACGAATATGAATATTTAATTGTAAATAATGACTTGCAACAGTCTTTTGAAGCTTTGAAATCTATACTGATAGCGGAGCGTACCAAGCAGGTACGACGCAATGATTTAGAATTTTTAATAGGAAATTTAAACACAGAATTTGATGCAGTGTCATGACTATTTATAGTTTTCAGGATATTAAGCCAAAATTACCGTTGGATGATGATTATTGGGTAGCCCCGAATGCACAAGTTATCGGAAAAGTTCGAATTGGATCTGGTTGTGGCATATGGTTTGGTGCAGTCATTAGAGGGGACAATGAATTAATCACTGTTGGTGATGGTACTAATATTCAAGAAAATTGTGTCTTGCATACTGATAAAGGTTTACCACTAAATATTGGTGAAAACTGCACCATTGGTCACTCAGCCATTTTACACAGTTGTATAATTGGGGATAATTCTTTGATTGGTATGAGTGCTACAATTCTTAACGGTGTGAAAATTGGCATAAACTGCCTTATTGGTGCTGGCGCATTAGTTAAGGAAGGTACTGAAATCCCAGACAATTCTTTGGTTGTTGGGATGCCAGCTAAAGTTATCCGAGAAATTAAGGATAGTGATGTAATTAAGTTGCATAAATCTGCCAAAGATTATCAGCACAAAATGCGAATTTTTCGTAAAAGCTTAATTAAAATCTGATAGGTTTAAGACAAAGTATTTTGATTGTAAAAAGGTTTATAATTATGAATGATTTTTTGATCCCTGGGCAACTTGTAACTCACCCCAATCAGCCAGACTGGGGAGTTGGGCAAGTTCAATCTGTTATTAATGGAAAGATAACTGTAAATTTTGAAGAGCAAGGAAAAGTTGTAATTAATGGATCTGCTATTGAATTAAATCTAGTCTACTAATCTTTAAAGTATTTAAGGTTTGTAAAATTTTCCCCTTATTAAATTATTCTTTAAATAATATGAAAAATGATAAATGCACATTGATAAAGATTATCTAACAATAAAGATTGCCCAAACAGATCAAGAATTGCGTGCTGCACAACGATTGCGCTATCGCGTTTTTGTTGAGGAAATGGGTGCCAATGCATCTGCCAAATGTCATAGTTTACAGTTAGAATATGATGAATTTGATAAGAGTTTTGAACACCTTATTCTATTAGATGAGGCAAATAAGGATGTTTGTGAGAACGTTATTGGCGTGTATCGCCTTTTATCAGGTGATGTTGCTGATAAAAAGAGAGGGTTTTATAGTGCTGCAGAATATGATTTGCAGAAATTAATAAACTCTGGACGTAAAATTTTAGAGTTGGGTCGTTCATGCGTCAACATCAACCACCGAGGTGGGGTTGCCTTACACATGATGTGGAATGGGTTGGCTGAGTACGTAATTAAAAATGAAATAGATGTATTGTTTGGTGTCGCTTCATTTCATGGTACTGATGTTAATGCTATAGGGCAGGCACTTTCTTTCCTACATCATAATTATCTAGCGCCTGAAAACCTTCAAGTAAGAGCATTAGGTAAAAATAGAATTGAAATGAACATTCTTCCAATATCTGAAGTCAACAGAATGATTGCTTTAAGGCAATTACCCCCTTTAATTAAAGCGTATATCAGGCTCGGTGGTTTCGTAGGTTGCGGAGCTAGTTTAGATCGTGATTTTAATACAATAGATGTATGTCTTGTGATGGATACTCAACGCATGTCGGACAAATATAAAACAATGTATTTGAAGGGAGCAAAATAATGCAAGCATGGCAGGGTATTCCTGAAGCAGAACTTGAGCGTCCAAAAGGACTGGGGTGGCTTGTATTAACGTTTAGATTAGCTTTAATTGCTTCAACTATTTTAACTATGTTTATTCCTCTGATTATACTACGAACTGTTGGGAAAAAGAACGCAGGACAGTTGATTGTTAAATTAGCATGCATGGGGTCATTATTCTTCATGGGTATTCGACTGATTAAAGTTGGAAAACCCATGCAATATGCAGGTGCAGTGGTTGCAAATCATTCCTCATGGCTTGATATTTTTGTATTAAATGCTGCACAAAAAGTTTATTTTGTTTCCAAAGCAGAAGTTAGAAAGTGGCCATTTATTGGTATGATTGCCAAACATGTGGGTACTGTGTTTATCAGACGATTGCGCAGTGACGCAATAAGTCAAAAAAATGTATTTGTAGAACGTATTTCTCAAGGTGATAAGCTATTATTTTTTCCTGAAGGAACAAGCACTGATGGGCGCCGGGTATTACCGTTTAAATCATCTTTATTTGCTGCTTTTTTTGAGAAAAGTGTATTAGAAGTGACATGGATACAACCAGTAACTGTTAATTATGTTGCCCCAAAGTTTAAACGGCGAAATTGGTATGGTTGGTGGGCCGAAATGGGATTTTTTGCATCATTTATTATGATTTTGTCTGAATCGAAGCAGGGAAGTGTCGAATTAATATTTCATAAACCTTTAAGTGTCGATGAATTTAGTGATCGTAAAGAGCTTGCTCTAGCCGCTGAAGCTGCAGTTTTTGCAGGTTTAAATCTTAGGTAATTCGAGTAATATATTCTTCTAATTGTTTTCTTGGATTTTCATGTGTCCAAATTTCAGGGCCAAGAGCTAGAAAATCTATTACTGGTGCTAACTCCTTAGCAATATCTAGTGTTACATTTCCTTCGGCAACAACAGGTATTTCAACCATTTCTGACCACCATTCAAAAGTATCAAATTCTGTAACATCTCCATCAGTTAAGGCAGTTTTGCTTACTGGACCAAAACATATATAGTCTGCGCCAATCTCTCCAGCATTCATACCGACATGTCGAGATGTCCCACAATGAGTTCCTATAATTGCATTTGTGCCTAACGTATCACGAATTTCACGTAAAGTTTTTGCTGCATCCACTCTGTGAACGCCATCAAGGCCTAAAGCATCAACTAAGCGATAATGCGTAGAAATTACCGCACTTATATCACGGGCATGTGAAACATCACGCAATCGATCTGCGTGACGGCTAACAACAGTTTCGTCTTCTGATACTAAACCCAAACGTACACATGCCATAGGAAAAGCATCCATTAAGGGAGCTAATGTTTCTGAGTAAAACGACAGCTCTGCATTACTTGGAGTTATTAAATAAATTTGCGGTGTTTCTTGCTCTGACATTTTAAACGCCCTTTGTTTATGTTCGTTTAACTGTGCTTTAGATACACGTCAAAGGGCAAAATATAAAGATTATAATATTTTATATTTCTTTAAGTTTTTTTATTTTAGAACCACTAATTTATTGCACTGAAGCTGTTATCGTGTGAAATAGTTAATAGAGGAAAAAATGGTTTCTGTGTACGCATTAAATAAAATAAATAAATTGCCTACAAGCACTTCTAAGAAACCCAATAAGTGGGAAGCAGATGAATAAAATCTTTGATCAAGAAGTGGTGGAACAGACTGCCATTAAAGCGCGTGATTGGGTTCAAATACTTGCTCGTTACAGGACACCAAGTCTCGTAAGAAGCATCTTTGAGCTAGTTGTTACTTTAGTCCCATTTGCAGCTCTTTGGGCACTTGCATGGGTTAGCCTATCATATTCACATTGGTTGGCGTTTGCATTGTCCATTTTTAATAGTCTATTTATTGTTCGTTTGTTTGTAATCCAACACGATTGTGGACACGCATCTTTTTTTAAAAATAGAAAAGTAAGTGATTGGGTTGGTCGAGTGTTGGGTGTGTTTACGCTTACACCTTACGACGTTTGGCGTCGTACACATTCTGAACATCATTCTGCTTCTGGCAATTTGGAACGCCAAGGTATGGGCGATATTCACACAAAAACAGTTTCTGAATACAGAGCACTAAATACACGCCAACAATTTATGTATCGCTTATACAGAAACCCATTTGTTTTATTTGCTCTTGGTCCAACCTATTTGTTCATTCTTCAAAACCGATTGCCACTTGGTTTAATGAATGCTGGTACTAAATATTGGACTAGTGCAATGGGTACTAATGTTGCCATAATTGCAATATTAGGTATCATTTATTATTTCGGGGGCTGGGCTCCAGTAGTTCTGATTTTTTTACCAAGTACAGTTTTAGCGGCAACATTGGGTGTTTGGCTGTTTTATGTTCAACATCAGTTCGAGGAAACTCACTGGCAGCGTGAGGAGGAGTGGGATATGCATGAAGCCGCGCTTGGGGGATCATCGCACTATGATTTACCAGTTGTGTTACAATGGTTTTCTGCCAACATTGGAATCCACCACGTTCACCACTTATATAGCCGAATTCCTTTTTACAGATTACCTCAGATCGTAAAAGATTATCCAGTGTTGAGTGAAAATCAACGCTTAAGTGTTAGTGAAAGTTTAGCATCAGTAAAGCTTCACCTGTGGGATGAGGCAGAGCGACGTTTAATTTCATATAAAGAGTTGCATACTAAATATGGCAAAATGTAATATACTTATTTTTGAATTGTATATTTAATAATAAAGGGCACGTTATTTATAACGCGCCCTTTATTTATTTTTAATGCTCAATTTATTTGCGTAAAATAGAGGTCCCAGCATATAGAGCGGTTGCTCCTAAAGTTTCTTCAATACGTATTAATTGGTTGTATTTGGCTAACCTATCAGATCTAGCCAAAGACCCAGTCTTGATTTGGCCGCAATTAGTTGCCACTGCTAAATCAGCAATTGTTGCATCTTCTGTTTCTCCAGAGCGATGTGACATTACAGATGTATAGCTTGCGCGGTGTGCCATATCTACTGCTTCAAGTGTTTCTGTTAAGGTTCCAATTTGGTTTACTTTTACTAAGATAGAGTTTGCGCAACCTTTCTCTATACCGATGGCTAAACGCTCTGGGTTTGTTACAAATAAGTCATCCCCAACCAATTGGCATTTATCGCCAACTAAATCAGTTAATGCTTTCCAACCATCCCAATCGTCTTCGTCCATCCCATCTTCGATGGAGAGAATGGGATAGCTTGCAACAAGATCAGCTAGATATTCAGCATTCTCTAGCGAAGATAGTTTTTTGCCTTCGCCTTTGTAATGATAAATTCCATCAGAATAATACTCAGATGCCGCACAATCCAGAGCTAGATAAACTTCTTCACCAGGCTTGTATCCAGCTTTTCTGATTGATGTCATAATGAAATCTAAGGCATCTTTTGTTGAACTTAGGTTGGGTGCAAAGCCACCTTCATCTCCGACCCCAGTATTGTGCCCTGCCTTAGATAGTTCTTTTTTTAATGTATGGAAGATTTCAGAACCAATTTGTACAGCATGCCGTATGCTCTCAGCGGCTACCGGCATAATCATAAATTCTTGGATATCAATTGGATTGTCTGCATGTTCACCACCATTGATGATATTCATCATAGGAACTGGTAACGTTCTAGCAGAAGTTCCACCTATGTATCTATATAGAGGCTGGCTTGTGAACTCAGCTGCTGCTTTTGCAACTGCTAAAGAAACACCTAAGATAGCATTTGCTCCCAAACGTGCTTTATTTGGAGTGCCATCTAATTCAATCATGGCTTCATCAATTTCAACCTGTTCCAGCGCATCTGCACCTCGTAAAAAATCCGCAATCTCACCATTTACAAAATCAACTGCTTGAAGCACACCCTTACCAAAATAACGCGACTTATCGCCATCCCTTAGCTCAACAGCTTCATGTGCTCCTGTTGAAGCGCCAGAGGGCACGGCTGCTCGACCAAGAGTACCATCCTCTAAGATCACGTCTACTTCGACAGTGGGATTCCCACGACTATCTAGAATCTCACGTGCGAAAATATCCATTATTGTGCTCATAGGTCTATATCCTTGCTGTGTTACCATCATTGGATTGTTCTTTAACCTAGCAAATGGCTGGATGCAAAGGATACACTGAAGTTTACTGAATAGTATTTATTAAATAAAATTATAACTGTTCATGATTAAACTACCCTTCTTCAATTATTTTTGCGATATAACCCCACTTTGCTAAAGTTAATGCGTTTAAAAAAGTAGATTGGGCTATTAGACTTGCTACTGGTGTGTGGGCTGCACCAAACTTAGTAGCGAGTTAATGGCCAGCAGACTCTATAGGCACAGCTGCGAAGACAATTAAAATAGTTAATTGTGGAGCAATTTAATCAAATAAAAACCCAAAGATTAACGCAATCATGGGCATGGCTATTAATTTAATAAAATTCATAAATGCAGCGAAGCGGTTAATCTTTATTAATGCATTCCAATTCATTGAGGCCCCTATTGATAATAAAGTTGTAGGAATTTCTACATTGCCAAGGAGTTCTATTGGCATCATTATTGGCGTGGGGATTGTGATACCGCTAATGCCAACTAAGACACCAGAAAAGCTTGCTAAAAAAACGGATTTACCAGTACTGCGATAATAATTTTCCAAAATTTAGTATTATTACTTTTTGATAGTGCACTTATTGCTAAAACATTAGATATTGGTACCGCTATTCCCAGCACTACTGGCATTAATGCATTCGCGGCAGGCATCAGTGATGTTGTGGCAAGGGTATGGGGCGACTTGCAATAGAAGAAAATAATAATTTGGGGAAAAGTACATCAAAGCACAGCCTATCCAAGCATTTTCAGATAAACGATTTCTGATTAAGCCACCCAAAGCTACCAAACAAAAACTAGGCGTTAATGCTACAATTATTATTAAGAGCCTTTTTATTTAGGTTTCTTGGGTACGCCGTATAATTCTAACCGGTGACCACGTAATTCATATCCCAATTTTTCAGCGATACGCTTTTGTAGTTCTTCAATTTCAGGATCTACAAACTCTATTACATTTCCAGATTGTATATCAATTAAATGATCATGATGTTCTCTTTTGGCATCTTCGTACCGTGCGCGCCCATCTCCAAAATCAACACGTTTTAATATTCCTGCTTCTTCAAACTGTTTTACTGTTCGGTAAACTGTTGCAATAGAAATTGAATTATCAATTTTAGACACCCGGGAATAAATAATGTCAACATCTGGGTGGTCTTTAGACACTTCTAACACTCTGGCAATGATCCGGCGTTGCTCAGTCATTCTTAAGCCAGACGATTCACATCGTTCAATAATTGTGTCCATTAAAAACCCATTTTTCTATTTAAAATAAGTTTTAAGTCTGCAAGTTTAATATCTCAAGGTATATTTTAAATAATATAAAAAGGTAAAAGGCAAAAGTTAATTTTTATTAAAAAACACCCAAGTAGGGGGACTACTTGGGTGTTTATCATAATTGCTAAGGTAATCTATTCGTCAAAAGCAACAATTTCGGTTAGTTTAAGTGAGGCTGGGCGCAATTTAGCGATTTCAATTAATGGTGTATCGTCTGGAGTGAATTCACCCCAACTTACCACAAGTTTTGATGCAGATAGTTTAGGATTTATTGGGTATTCACCGTTGGCTTCAGCATAAATCTTTTGAGCTTCATCTCCTGATAACCATTCCATCAATTTTAATGCATTTTGCTTGTTAGGAGCGGATTTGGTCATCGCAATGCCTGAAACGTTCATATGGGTTCCACCGTTTTCAAATTTAGGGAAAACAATTCTAACACTATTTGCCCATGCAACTTGATCTGGATTACTAAGCATTTTTGCCATATAATAAGTGTTACCAATGGAAATGTCACACTCACCAGCATAAATTGCTTTAACTTGCGCGCGATCATTACCTTGTGGTTTTCTTGCAAGGTTACCTTTTACACCTTCCAGCCAGTTTTTAGCGGCAGTTTCCCCATGATTTGCAATTACTGCTGATGTAAGTGCCAGATTATATGCATTAGTGCCTGATCGTGTACAAATTCGACCTTTCCACTTTGGATCCGCAAAATCTTCATACGTTGTCACTTCACCGTTTTTTACACGCTCTTTTGACGCATATACAATACGGGCTCGTGAAGTTATTGCAAACCATTGATTGTCTGGATCTCTAAACTCTGATGGAATATTTGCATTTAAAACATTGGAAGCGACCGGTTGTGTAACTCCAGCTTCTACAACTGAATTTAACCGAGAAATATCAACTGTTAAAATAACATCAGCAGGCGATCTGTTGCCTTCAGCAACCAATTTTTCAACTAATCCTTTTTTTAAGAATTGTACGTTTACCTTGATATCTGTTTCCGCAGTAAATGCGTCAAACAATGGTTTTACTAATTCAGGTTGGCGGTAAGAATAAACATTTACATCTTTTGCTATTGCGGGAGCTACGAACGAAGCTAAGGCTGCGATGTAAATAGTTGAGCGAGTGAAAATCATATCGAATCCTATTATTAATTTACAACCCCTCTTAACCTGACTAATTTAGTCAAGTCAATATATTTCCTGACTTTTTTAGTCAGGTAATGCATTATCATTCAATTATTAAGACTTTTCAGATTGCTTAATTATATTCCAAAAAGTATTCATCTCATCTAAATTGGATTGAGCTGGACTTTTACTAATCGCAGCAAGTTTTTGTTCCACGCCCTCGAAACGGTGTTTGAATTTTTCATTAGCTGCCCGTAATGCTTCTTCAGGATCAATTTTTAAGTGGCGAGCAAAATTTGCCATTACAAACAGTAAATCGCCGTATTCTTCAACTTGAGCATCATATGATAAAAGTTCTCGAGCTTCGGCTAATTCTGCAATCTCTTCTGTAATTTTATCTGTAACACCTGATATGTCTGGCCAGTCAAAACCCACTCGTGCTGCACGATTTTGAAGTTTTACTGCACGAGTTAAGGCTGGTAGGTTTTTGGCGATTCCATCCAATGTTTTGGCTGGTCCATTAAGTTTACCTGATCGTTCACTTTCCTTGATTTTCTCCCAATCTGATATTTGTTGTGATGTTGTTTTGTATTGACTTGCTCCATCAAAAACATGTGGGTGCCTGCGTATCATTTTATCAGAAATATTTTTTACTACGCTCTCGAAAGTAAAATACCCATCTTCTGAGCCCATTTGTGTATAATAAATGACTTGTAACAATAAATCCCCTAACTCACCTTCAAGCTCCTCCCAATTAGATTGATCAATGGCATCAGCGACTTCATAGGCTTCTTCTATTGTATAAGATGCTATAGATTTATAAGTTTGCTGAATATCCCAAGGACAGCCAGTTTTTGGGTCTCTGAGTCGAGACATAATTTCTAGAAGCCGTGGAACACCACCGTTAGGGTCATGGCATATATTTTGACTATCATTTTGTGCTTTTGTCATCTTCATCAATCTGGTTATCTGTAAAAAAAGGAGAATAGCAAAGCCATGGCCGTTATCAACCGTATAGCTGATTATTTTGAAGAAATGAAAACTTGGCGCCATTATTTACACAGCCAACCTGAAACAGGTTTTGAGTGTCATGAAACTGCAGAATATGTCAAAAAACTACTTAGTGAATTTGGTGTAGATGAAATACAAACAGGCTGGGCTAAAACAGGCATTATTGCTGTGATTAATGGTAAAGGGGACGGAGGCACAATTGGATTGCGAGCTGATATGGATGCTTTGCCAATGTATGAACAAACTGGACTCGATTACGCTTCGCATAATGAAGGAGCAATGCACGCTTGTGGCCATGATGGGCACACTACAATGTTGTTGGGAGCAGCAAAGTATCTTTGTGAAACGCGTAATTTTTCAGGCCGAGTAGTGTTGATCTTCCAACCTGCTGAAGAGGCAGGTGGAGGCGCTGGAGTAATGGTTTCTGAGGGATTAATTGAAAAGTTTGAGATTGATAATGTTTATGCTCTACATAATTTACCTGGATTAGATGCGGGAAAGTTTGAAACAACAGCTGGGCCACTTCTAGCATCTGTTGATGATTTTGAAATTACTGTAACTGGGCGCGGTGGGCATGCTGCACATCCAGATCATACAATCGATCCTGTATTAGTAATAGTCAATATAGTGCAAGCTTTACAATCAATAGTTAGCAGAAATGTTGATCCATTGATGAGTGGTGTATTATCTGTAACGCAGATGAATGTTGGTAGCGCAAATAATGTAATTGCTCACACTGGTGAATTAATTGGTACAGTTCGCGCATTTCAGCCTGATATACGATCTATGATGCTGGCACGTTTAAGTGAAATTGTTCACAATACATCCAAAGCTTTTGGGGCCACTGCTGAAATTCGATTTATTGACGGTTACCCTCCTACAATTAACCATGGTGAAAACGTAAAATTTGCTGCCAGTATAGCTGCTGAATTAGTTGGTGATGAAAATGTTAGCGTTGATGCAACGCCAAGTATGGGAGCAGAAGACTTTGCATTCATTTTAGAGCGTTGCAAGGGTGCATATTTATATATTGGAAATGGGGATAGCGCTAAATTACATCATCAGTCTTTTGATTTTAACGATGAAATTAGCCCAATTGGTTCGAGCTATTTTGTTCGGTTAGTTGAGGGATCACAACCAATATAGACATAATTTATACTATAAAGCTGATGGTAATATTTTATATTTTATACTTTATGTGCATAAGCTATGTATTTGCACGCTCTAATGCTTGTTCCAAATCATCAATTAAATCACCAACATCCTCTATTCCAATCGAAAGGCGCAATAAATTTTGGTTTACAGGGAAGTCACTTCCAGAGACTGTAGCACGGTGTTCTATTAAACTTTCTACACCACCTAAAGATGTTGCAGGGTAAAATACATTACAATATCTTGCCACATTTATAGCAGTTTGTTGGGTGCCAGTGGTGATTATTGACATCATTCCACCAAACATACGCCCTGTTTGAGCTGCTTGAATAGCATGGCCAGGATGATTTGCTAGTCCTGGGTAAAGTACTTTTTTAACCAAAGGGTGTTGCTCAAAGTGATGCGCAATGCGGTTAGCATTTTGCGTTGATCGCTCATACCTTAGGTAAAGTGTTCGCATCCCTCGAATTAGCAGAAATGCATCAAACGATTGTAAGACGGTACCTTGTAGTTTCCGGTTTAGTGCAATTGCTTCCCAAAACTCATCTTGATTACGAACTGATAAAGCTCCTGATGTTACATCCGAGTGGCCATTCAAGTATTTAGTTGCTGAGTGCATAGAAATGTCTGCGCCAAAATCTAACGCTTTTGTGGCGCAGGGTGGTGTTGCTGTGCAGTCAGTTAACAGTTTTGCCCCATGCGCGTGGGCAATATCAGCGGCTTTGGAAATGTCTGTGATAGCCCAGTCGGGATTATTTGGTGTTTCTGCCCATACAAGCTCAGTATCATTTTGGATTACACGGGCTAATTCTTCTGTGTTACCTGCTTCGTAGTATGATATCTGCAAACGATTTTTTCGTTCATAAGCTTGGAATTGATTTAATACACCATGGTACATTGCTCGTGGAATAACTACATGCGCATTCGGGTTTAGTGTATCAATTACAGCTGTTGCCGCAGACATACCCGAAGAAAATAATAGTGTTTCTTTTGCTTCCTCGAGGTTAGAAATCATTGCTTCTGCATGAACTGTGGTTTCATTGCCATCACGGCGATACCAATAAGGCTGTCGAACTTTATAATCTGCATCCCGCGCATATGTTGCAGTGGTCTGTATTGGGGGAATAATTGAACCAGTTTTAGGATCAAGATATCGCAAGGCTTGTGCAATACGAGTTTCTATTGAAAGTTTACTATTTTTGTTTGTCATATTTGTCCCCTTTTCATATATTAAAAACGGCAATATATGTTTATATTTTGGTTATTTTTTTGCGCAAAAAATCAAATTTTATAAAATAGTTAATTATTATAATCCTAAAGCACGATAGCTGTCTGCTACTTTGGTTATAGCTAAGACATAAGCCGCCGTGCGTAGGCTATCTATATTATCATTAGAGCGCCATGTCTTATGCATCTGTTGATAAGTAGTACACATGGTATCCTCCAAGCCTGAACGAACTAACTCTAATTCGCCAGCACCTTGGAAAAATTTCGTCTTGAAATTGTCTGAAACGGGCTTACCTACTAGGCGCTCCATTTCCTCGATCAGCATGTGATTTGATGTTGCCTGCTGACGGCGCTGCATGCGCCCAAATCTAATATGTGATAAGTTTTTTACCCATTCAAAATAAGAAACCGTCACTCCACCAGCGTTGGCATACATATCAGGTATAATAACTGTTCCTGAGGCGTTAATAATTTCATCAGCGCCAGCTGTTACTGGACCATTTGCAGCCTCAATGATTACATTTGCTTTTATTCTTTTAGCATTAGATAAATTTATGACGCCTTCCATTGCCGCTGGTATTAAAATATTACAATCTTTTTCTAAAACACTTGGTCCATTGCTAGTATATTCAGCATCTAAAAATCCTTTGACGCCACCCGTTTTTTGTAGATGCAATTGTAAATCATTAATATTTATACCGTCATCATTTACTACAGCCCCATCACGTTCAATAACAGCTGTAATCTTGCAACCATCTTCAGTTGAAAGAAAATGCGCAGCATGATAACCCACATTGCCTAAGCCTTGTACTACAACAGATTTACCATTTAGTGATCCAGACAAACCTGAAGTTTTTACATCATCTGTATGACGAAAAAATTCCTGAAGAGCGTATTGGACACCGCGACCAGTTGCTTCAACACGTCCAATAATACCTCCTTTGTTTAACGGTTTCCCTGTCACACAGGCATCTGCATTAATTTCGGAAGTATTCATGCGACGAAACTGATCTGCGATCCAAGCCATTTCTCGTTCGCCTGTACCCATGTCTGGAGCGGGTACGTTTTGAGATGGGTGAATTAGGTCGCGCTTAATTAATTCATATGCAAATCGACGTGTAATTTTTTCAAGCTCATCTGGCTCCCACTTATTTGGATCAATGTGCAAACCACCCTTTGAACCGCCAAAAGGCGCTTCAACCAGCGCACATTTATAGGTCATGAGGGCTGCTAAAGCTTCAACTTCGTCTTGATTAACAGATGTGGAGAATCTAATTCCACCCTTAACAGGCTCTTTGTGCTCAGAATGTACAGATCGATAGCCTGTAAATGTGTGAATATCGCCACGCAGTTTAACTCCAAAACGAACAGTATATGTGGAGTTGCAAACTTTTATTTTACTAGCTAACCCTGGGGATATATCCATCAAGCTAATAGCTTTATCGAACATCATATTAACTGATTCACGAAAAGTTGGTTCTATGCGCGTATTCATTTTAATTCCTTTTGAGGGTTAAGATCAAATTTTACTATAGTTTTTAGTAAACTAGATTAGAATTTTTGGTAAAGAAATTAGTAATGTCAACTATTGGTATTATTGTCATAATTAAAGATCTTTTGTCTTTTAAAAGTTCATAAAAGGGCAAATATCCTAACTGGTTAATGTATTTTATAAAATACTTTCGCCTAAGCTCCTCTAAATGGTTCAACGTATTGCAAAGCCATATCCCAAGGAAAGAAAATCCAGGTATCTTGACTGACCTCAGTAATAAAGGTGTCCACCATCGGATGGCCTTTAGGTTTGGCATACACGGTGGCAAAGTGGGCTTTAGGATACATTTGACGCACAATTTCTAATGTACGCCCAGAATCTACTAAGTCATCTATAATTAGAACACCTTGACCATCTCCAACAAGCTCAGCGTCGGGAGACTTTAACACTTTTGCATCTGATTGAGATTGATGGTCATAAGATTTAACTGAGATTGTATCAACAACACGTATATCTAATTCACGTGCAACAATCATTGCTGGTGCCATGCCACCGCGCGTGATGCCAATAACTGCCTTCCAATTACCAGCATCTGGACCTTTTCCATCCAAACGCCAAGCTAATGCTCTGCTGTCTCGATGCAATTGGTCCCAACTTACGTGAAATCCTTTTTCGTGTGGTAGTTGATTTGTCATTCTTTGCGCCCTGTTACTACATCTATATCTGGAGCATCTACTGCCTTCATACCAACCACATGATAACCTGCATCTACGTGTAGGTTTTCACCAGTGACGCCTGATGAAAGATCAGATAATAAATACATGGCTGACTTTCCTACATCGTCAATATTTATGTTGCGCCGTAAAGGTGAATTTAATTCATTCCATTTTAGGATGTAGCGAAAATCGCCAATACCAGATGCGGCTAAAGTTTTTACAGGACCTGCAGAAATAGCATTCACGCGAATCCCATCTTTTCCTAAATCTTCCGCCAAATATTTAACTGAAGCTTCAAGTGCTGCTTTTGCTACGCCCATTACATTATAGTGTGGCATAACTTGTTCTGCACCATAATATGTTAATGTTAGCATTGAGCCACCTTCGTTCATCATCTTTTCGGCGCGTTGAGCCACTGCTGTAAATGAATATACTGAAATATCCATGGTCATTCGAAAGTTTTCTGCACTTGTTTCTACGTATCGGCCACGCAATTCATTCTTATCAGAAAACCCAATAGCATGAACAACAAAATCAATTTTACCCCACTTTGCTTCTAACGCTGCAAATAGTGCATCCATGGATGCTGAATCGGTAACATCACATTCTAAAACTGTGTCACATCCAATACTTTCTGCTAATGGGCCTACACGTTTTTTTAAAGCGTCGCCCTGATAAGAAAATGCCATCTCAGCGCCTTGCTCATGACATGCTTTTGCAATGCCCCAAGCCATAGACTGTTTATTAGCAACACCCATAATCAGTCCGCGTTTTCCGTCCATAATGCCCATGATAATTCCCCAATGGATTTAAATAATTACTTATGAATAGAACAAGGGCGCGTGAGCTTCAAGAAAAAGGGTGAATTAGGATGCATTTACTTGCCCTCAGTTATATTGGCGTTATCTTACTTTCAAACAATGGTGGAAAATTATGGATAGGTCAGGAATATTTGCAGGTGAAAACCCTTTTGAGATTGCTAACAATTGGTTAGATCTGGCAAAGAATTCGGAGCCAAATGATCCTAATGCAATAGCTTTGGCTACGGTTGACGACTGTGGTTTGCCAAATGTAAGAATGGTATTGCTTAAAGAAATAGAGCAAGATGCTTTTATTTTTTATACAAATTACGATAGTAAAAAAGGGCGGGAATTGATTGCTTCAGGCCAAGTAGCATTTGTGTTGCACTGGAAATCTCTAGGTAGGCAAATTCGGGTGCGTGGAAGTGTTGAAAAAGTTGAAGGTAGTCAAGCTAATGCTTATTTTGATAGTCGCTCACCTCAAAGTAGAGTGGGTGCAATTGCATCGCGCCAATCTCAAATTATTAAAGATCGTTCCGTTCTTCAAGGCTGGTATGACAATGCTTTGTTAGAAAATGGCCCTACTCCCAAACGCCCTACTTTTTGGGGTGGGTTTCGCATTTATCCAACTGAAATTGAATTTTGGGCAGATGGAGAATCGCGCCTACACGATAGATTTAGGTGGATACGCAAACTTAGAGATTCGGACTGGACTATTGATCGGCTAAGCCCATAATGAAAATTATAATAATTTTTTTTGGAATATTTATCATGGCGCCCAGTATTGCCTTGGCTGATATCTGTTCGAAATCAAATATAGATTTACGTTGGAGCGGTGGATCTGCCAAGTTTAGCGTTGAGCTTGCTGATAATGAAGCTAAACGAGCACAAGGGCTTATGTTTCGTAAAACATTAGGTAAATTTTCAGGAATGATTTTTGTATACCCCAGTGAACAATCCGTTAACTTTTGGATGCGCAATACACTGATCCCATTAGATATACTATTTTTTGATTCCAAAGGCACCTTAAAAAAAATTCATCAAAATGCGCAACCATTGGATTTGTCTAGTCTCTTTGGTGGCGATGGAATTCAATATGTTCTTGAAATAAATGGAGGCATGGTAGCAAAGTTAGGAATTAATGAAGATACTGAAATGCGATACCCACTGGTTGAGAATGAACATGCTGTTTGGAAGTGTTAATTTCTTTTTTTGGCGTGATCATGCATTTTAGGGCTTTCCATTGCTGAACTAGTTTTGTAAACCGCGCATCAGTCGGGGCGTGGCGCAGTCTGGTAGCGCACTTGTTTTGGGTACAAGGGGTCGTTGGTTCGAATCCAGCCGTCCCGACCAGTTTTACAGAAACTTTAAATTAAATCGCCAAGTGGCGATTTTTTTTATTATTAATGTCATTAATATTTTTAAATATTGATTTTTACCTCAAATTTGTGCTTAATATTTGCTATCTATCGATTAAATATAAATTATTTTAGCATTCTAATTATGTAGCTTTAAATTTTAGTTATCCACAGGCTCCTTAGTATGTTGCGTCAACTAGAAAATGTACAAAAAATCAAAATAAAGTCGTTGACCGAGAGGCTTAGATGATACAGTTTGTGCCTTAGGTTAGACAGGGCACTACATCTAGTGCTAGGCAATATTTTAAGATAAAGTATCAATATGGGTTGAAATACTTAATAAAATAGAGTCAAAATTTATGACCAAAGAGGCAGTAATTTAAAAAAATGAGGCAAACATGAAAATAGAACGACGCTTTACGAAAGAGAATCAAGACGCATATATTGGTATTGAATTTCACAGAACAACTTCTGAAATCCGTAATCCAAATGGATCTATCGTGTTTTCTTTAGATAATGTTGAGGTACCAAAGCCCTGGAGCCAAGTTGCTTCTGATGTGATTGCACAGAAATATTTTCGTAAAGCTGGTGTTTCTAACGATCTTGTTCGCATTGAAGAAGACGGCGTCCCTGAATTTTTATGGCGCTCTGCGCCGCGTGATGGAAAGCAAGTAAAGCCTAATGGAGAATACTTAGGAGAAACTTCATCTAAGCAAGTGTTTAATCGTTTGGCTGGAGCTTGGGCGTATTGGGGTTGGAAAGGTGGTATGTTTGACTCTGAAACAGATGCGCGTACATATTTCGACGAAATGCGATATATGTTGGCTGGTCAGATGACTGCGCCTAATAGTCCTCAGTGGTTCAATACTGGATTGCATTGGGCTTATGGCATAGATGGTCCATCACAAGGTCACCATTATGTAGATTACAAAACTGGTAAAATGGTTCAATCAACAAGCTCATATGAGCACCCACAACCACATGCATGTTTCATTCAATCTGTAAAAGATGACCTTGTAAATGAGGGAGGTATTATGGACTTGTGGGTGCGTGAAGCACGCCTATTTAAATATGGTTCTGGTACTGGTACTAACTTCTCTTCTTTGCGTGGCTCAGACGAATCTTTAGGGGGAGGTGGGAAGTCTTCAGGTCTTATGTCTTTCTTAAAAATTGGTGATCGTGCAGCTGGTGCGATTAAATCTGGTGGTACAACCCGACGTGCAGCAAAAATGGTAGTCTGCGATATGGATCACCCTGACGTAGAAGAATTTATAAACTGGAAAGTTAAAGAAGAACAAAAAGTAGCATCACTTGTAGCGGGCTCAAAGCTGCATGAGTTGAAATTAAACGAAATTTTTGCTTCTATTCGGCAATGGGATGGTGCAGAAGTCGATGCATTTGACCCTAAGGTAAATGCAGCACTTAAAGTAGCAATTAAATCTGCAAAAAAGGTGATGATACCAGAAACATATGTAAATCGTGTTTTACAGTATGCGCGCCAGGGCTACAGCAGTATTGAATTTCCAACTTATGACGTAGATTGGGATTCCGAAGCATACAATACTGTCGCTGGGCAAAATTCCAATAATTCTGTTCGTGTAACTGATGCATTTTTAAAAGCGGTACAGAATGATGAGGATTGGGAACTAATTCGCCGCACGGACGGAAAAGTATCTAAAACTGTTAAAGCTAAAGAATTGTGGGAAGACGTTGGTCACGCTGCGTGGGCTTGTGCTGATCCAGGTGTACAATATCATGACACTATAAACGCATGGCACACATGCCCTGAAGATGGTCAAATTCGTGCATCAAACCCATGTTCTGAATATATGTTCCTAGATGATACAGCTTGTAATTTAGCCTCTATGAACCTCTTAAAATTCTTTGAAGATGGCCAATTTAATGCTGATGCTTACATGCATGCAACTCGATTGTGGACTATAACGCTGGAAACATCAGTTCTAATGGCACAATTTCCATCTGAAGCCATTGCAAGGGGTTCATATGATTTCCGCACACTTGGCTTAGGTTATGCCAACATAGGTGGATTACTTATGAACATGGGATTATCCTATGATAGTGATCAGGGTCGCTCTATGTGTGCAGCATTAACAGCTTTAATGACTGGTGTTTCATACAAAACGTCTGCTGAAATGGCTAAAGAACTTGGCCCCTTTCCAGGTTATGCAAAAAATGCACAGCACATGTTGCGTGTAATGCGTAATCATAAACGTGCTGCTTTTGGTAAAAAAGCTGGTTATGAGGGGCTGGAAATAAAGCCGGTCCCATTAGACTCTAAAAACTGTCCTGACCGTAATATTGTGGAATTAGCTAAAACCTCATGGGAAGAAGCAGTTCAACTTGGTGAGCAGCATGGTTATCGTAATGCACAGGTATCTGTGATTGCGCCAACTGGCACAATTGGGCTGGTTATGGATTGTGATACAACAGGTATTGAACCAGACTTCGCGTTAGTGAAATTTAAAAAATTAGCCGGTGGCGGTTATTTTAAGATTATAAACCAATCAGTTCCAGCGGCATTGGCTAAAATGGGGTATGGTTCGGCTCAGGCAGAAGAAATTATATCTTATGCAGTTGGTCATGGTAGCATGGGTAACGCTCCCGGTATTAATCATACGGCATTAGTTGGGCATGGTTTTGGTCAAGTGGAAATTGATAAAGTTGAAGCAGCTTTGCCTTCAGCTTTTGATATTAGATTTGTGTTTAATCAATGGACACTAGGCTTAGATTTTTGCAAAGGAACTTTGGGCATACCAGAGGATCTTTTAAATAATCCATCGTTTGATTTGTTGTCACACCTTGGTTTCTCTAAGAAGCAGGTTGAGGGTGCTAACAACCACGTTTGTGGAACCATGACACTAGAAGGTGCTCCACACTTAAAAGAGGAGCACTATGATGTGTTTGATTGTGCAAATGTATGTGGTCGTATTGGTACACGATATTTGTCAGTTGAGAGCCACATAACTATGATGGCCGCAGCACAATCCTTTATATCTGGGGCAATATCAAAAACAATTAATATGCCAAATGATGCAACAATCGAAGATTGCCAAGAGGCATATGAATTATCTTGGTCTTTAGGTGTTAAGGCAAATGCTTTATATAGGGACGGATCAAAACTTTCACAGCCATTATCATCTGCTCTAGTAGATGATGACGACGAAGAAGATTTAGAAACAACCTTAATGGAAGCGCCAGCGGGTGATCGCGTACAAATTTTAGCAGAAAAAATTGTTGAAAAAGTGATTGTTAAAGAAGTTAACCGTCAGGCGCGAGAGCGCTTACCAGAGCGTCGTAAAGGTTATACTCAAAAAGCTAACGTTGGTGGTCACAAAGTATATTTACGTACGGGTGAATATGAAGATGGTAAAATCGGTGAGATTTTCATTGATATGCATAAAGAAGGTGCCGGTTTCCGTGCGATGATGAATAACTTCGCTATCGCAATATCTGTTGGCCTTCAATATGGGGTTCCATTGGAAGAATTTGTGGATGCTTTTACATTCACACGTTTTGATCCGGCCGGAATGGTTCAGGGTAATGACAGTATTAAGTCTGCAACTTCAATCCTTGATTATATTTTCCGTGAATTGGCTATTTCTTACTTAGATCGCACAGATTTAGCACATGTTCAGCCAGAAGGTGAAAGTTTTGATACATTAGGTAAGGGCACTAATGAAGGTGTTTCAACCGCTCAGCAAACAAACGAAGGCAATCTTGCGATGATCAAGCAAGTATCATCCACTGGGTATCTCCGAAAACGTTTGCCTCAAGAACTTATGGTTCTTCAAGGTGGGCAGGCTAATTTATTTGATGCTGAAACATCTTTGCAAGAAGCTTCTAGCACAGATAATAATGTGGCAGCGGCTGTTAAGCAGATCGCTACTATGCCTCAATTTGATGATCGTGCTAAAGCAAAAATGCAGGGTTATGAAGGTGATGCATGTGGTGATTGTGGAAATTATACATTAGTCCGAAACGGAACATGTATGAAGTGCAATACTTGTGGGGCAACTAGTGGTTGTAGCTAAATTAAAATACAGCCTTGTTAAACTTGGTAAGGCGTCAATTTAAGCTGAGTAATTGGCTGAGAAAAAACGAAGCTAAATTAAGTTTATATTTGAACAAGGTTAGTAGTATTTTTATACTTTGCACGAAAGCTGGGGGTATTCCCCCAGCTTTTTTGTATCAAATCTTTAAATACCTTAAGTAAACCCAATCCTAGATAAAAATATTAACTTATACAGCTGTTATGATTGAATTGGGCTATTAATAAAAAGCAATGAAGCTAAGTGATTTTATTTAAGCCTAGAGACTTAATGAAAATATAAAATAAACAAATTAGCGAACATATTGCCAAGCTTGAACCAGCTATAAAAACGCCAACTGTATCTGCCATCCAGCCAAGTAATAAAGAACCAACTGACATGGATCCAAGCGTCACCATACCCCATAAACTCATCACTCTGCCTCGAATGTTATCGTATAAGTCTGCTTGAATCTCAGCTTGAAAGCTGACGCCAAGATAAGTTGCTGAAAATCCCACGCATGTAGCTGAAATCAGTGCGATTGGCCAAAGTTGTGTGATGGTAAGTGTCCACGCTGCTATCATTCCAAAAGCTGCAATAAACATTATGGATATATTAAAAGCTGGTACACGCTCCGATGTTCCCATAGCTTTGAGAAATGCAGCGCATAGTGATCCTACACCAACAGCAGCTGCTAAATGCCCTAAGCCACCAGCTCCCTTAGAAAAAGTTCCGTCTGCTATCACAGGTAAAATCTCTGCAATGGATCTGATTGATATAGTATAAATTGCAGATACTAGAAAAATTAAACGCAAATACTTACGTGACCATACAAAGCTTATTCCTTCTTCTATTGCAGCAATAATACTTTGGTATTCAGTTGATACTTTTAATTTACGTGGCTCTAAAGTTGCAAAGATTATTAAATTTGGTAGATATAAAATTATTGCGGTTATGAGTGCAGCCATCGCACCAAAATATTCAATGATGGTGCCTGCGATAAATGGACTTATAACACGTGCGGTATTAAAATTTAAGGCAGCTAAAGCAGAGACTGAACTTATTTGATTTTGTTGCACTAAGCGTGGACCTAATGATAGTCTCATGGGGTGATGTGCAGATGTAATAATTCCAATATAAATTGCTAAGATGATCAAAAAAATTGGATCAACTGTATCAGAAAATAATGCAATAATAGCGACAAAAGCTGCTATTATCATTCCAAAATTTGTACAATATGCCGCTTTTATTATGTTGGAGCGATCCATTAATGCCCCAAAAAATGGTCCAATAATCATAGTAGGGAGCATTGTTAATGCTGCAATCAATCCTACAAAAGTTGCTGATTGTGCAACCTCCCAAGCTAACCAGGTTACTACTACTCGTAGAATCCATAATCCGTTTACGGCCGCTGCTGATCCAATCAGATAACGTCTATAGCTTGGAGATTTTAAAGCTATTAAATTCATGTGTATCCAATTGGGAAAATTTCCGCGATGTTTCTTGAAGATGGATTACATTCGATGTAATTGATAAGCAAGGTGCTGGATAGGTAAGATGTCGATATACTTGCAAGATATAATCTTAGAATTTGAAAAGAATCGTGTGATCGATAAAATCACTTTGGATATTTCAGAACGCCGTGTTGGTATTATTGGTGTTAATGGTTCTGGAAAATCTACATTAGCACGATTAATTACTGGTTTAATTGCGCCTACTAGTGGGAAAATTAGAGTTAATGATATCGATGTCTATAAAGATAGAAAAGCTGCTCTTAGTACAATTGGAATTATCTTTCAAAACCCAGATCACCAAATAATTTTTCCAACTTGTGTAGAAGAAATTAGTTTTGGGTTAGCTCAACAAGGAATGAAACGTGCTGAGGCTGATAAAAAATCTCGTGTTATTTTATCTAACTTTAATCGTTTAGATTGGTCAGATCGCTTGGCTCATAACCTTTCCCAAGGTCAGCGCCATTATTTATGTTTAATCTCAGTTTTAGCAATGGAACCTGAAGTGATTATCTTGGATGAACCTTATGCTGGTCTTGATCTTCCCACGTCACTCCAACTACATGAGACCTTAAATAATCTAGAACAACAGCTCATCATGATTACCCATGATCCAAATATTCTAGTAGATTTTGACCGAATTATTTGGATGGATAATGGTGAAGTTATTGGCGATGGTACAGCTAATGAAATTTTATCTAAATTCACTGTGGAAATGAAACGGCGGGCTCATGCTGGCAATTAGTATAGCGGGTTCTTCTTGGGCGCACCGGGCACGTGTTGGTTTCAAAATATTAGCACTCGCAGTTATTTCAATTATGCTCTTCTTTGTAACTAGTTGGATTGCTCTCACGATTTTATTATTGGGAGTAATAATTCTTTATTTATTAATATCGCGTGAAGTTTTACTAAAAGGATTATATTTGATGCGCCCATTGCTCTGGGTTGTTTGTTTGATCGGAGCGTTCCATTTATTTCGTGGCGAATTCCTAACTGGTTGTATTGTCTGTTTGCGCCTGGTAATACTTGTTTCGTTGGCTAACTTTGTAACGCTAACTTCGCGGTTAACTGATATGATAGAGCTATTTTTATGGCTTTTATCACCATTAAAACGAATTGGCATACCAGTAGCTCCAATTGGCCTTGCGCTTGGAATGGTTATGCGTTTTACCCCTGTATTAATAAAGCGTGCGAGCCAATTATCTGAAAGTTGGAGGGCGCGCGGTTTAAAACAAACTAATTGGCGAATTATTCTACCTTTGTTTATAACAGTTGTGGATGATGCTGATAAGGTTGCGGAAGCTCTTCGTGCACGAGGTGGGATAGGTAAATAAAATGGAACGCAATATTGTTTTTATCGCATTGTTTGCAGGATTGATTGCTGCACTGGGGCTACTGCCAAAACTAACATTAGTTAGTGGAATTCCTATTACAGCTCAAAGCCTTGGAATAATGCTGTGTGGTACTATTCTAGGCGCTAAACGTGGCGCACTAGCCGTTATTTTGTTTTTATCCTTAACTGCGTTAGGTTTACCACTTCTGGCTGGTGGTCGTGGTGGTTTGGGTGTGTTCACTACGCCTTGGGCTGGGTTTTTATTTGGCTTTCCTGTAGCAGCGTTTTTTGCTGGATACGTAATGGAACATACGCGAAAAATTCCAGTGGGCTTTGCTGCAGGGATTGGTTCGATTGTTGGTGGCATTTTTGTTCTCTATGGCATAGCCATTCCATATTACATGTTAAGTGCAAAAGTTGATTTAGGACAGGCGGCACTTACTATGATTCCGTTTATGCCTGGTGATATAATAAAAGCTGTTTTTGCAAGTCTGATTGTTGGCAGTGTGTATAAATCACGACCGAATGCGATTTTATCAAGAATTTGAATTTGTTAAAATAAGTGCGCTTCCCAACCCACCAGCAGCTGCAATAGTAGCCAATCCAGTACCATCTGTTTTCTGTAACTCGTGGAATAAGCGGACAGCTAAAATAGCACCAGAGGCTCCAATAGGATGCCCACGTGCTAGTGCCCCACCACCGATATTTATTTTGCTTATATCAAAATTATGAGCAGTGGCTGCTATAATTGCTTGCGCAGAGTAGGCTTCCATTATTTCTACAACTTTGAGAGAATTTGGGTTAATTTGAGTTGCTTTAAGTACATGGTCCATTGCTTCCAATGTTGCCAGTACCGGTTCATCTGGAGTGCTTGCGCAAGATGAACCGGCCTGGATGCGAAAAGCATTGGGATAGTTTCGAGCAATTTTCTCGCTCACTATTAAACAAAATGCTGCGGCATCTGAATCTACTGCGGTTGTTGCTGAGGTGATAGAGCCCTCTAAGATTGCAGCTCGCGCGCAGGTTTTTTTTGTTAAATTTCGGGTAAATGGATCTATTTTTTGCTTTTGTATGGGAACTATTTCTTCGCTAAAGTCTGTTGCTAGTGCTTTTTGGTGGCTTTTAATTGCCCAGTCCTCTTGTACATTACGTGTAATTTTTTCAGTATTTGCAATTTTAGCAGCTGATACAACCATATCCGGGTCACGGCCTTTTAGGCCTGTGAAGTTGGGGCGGCTATAAAATTTGGGTTCTCCACCATTTGGATTTATTGCTAGTCTGATTGGACGTCTTGATGCGCTCTCAGAACCGCCTGCAATTATTACATCATGAATACCTGACATAACCATTTGAGCTGCCAGCCAAATAGCATCTAATCCACCTGCACATTGACGATCTATAGTTAGGCCTCCAACTCTTTCAGGTAAGTTAGCTGCTAATGCTGCTAATCGAGCCGGGTTTCCGCCAGCTCCCACAGCATTTGACATAATTAACTCAGTTACATTGTCTTTTGATATATTAGCGCTTTTTAAAACTTTCTGAATAATTGGCGCTGCTAATTCGTGAATGTGAAGATGAGAAAAAGCTCCACCCTTTGGGACAACTGCACTCCGGTGTGCTGAAATAATATAAGCGAATTTATTCATAAAAAAGCCTTTGCCAAAATTTCTTTCAACTTTAAATAGTCTGTTTTGCCAGACAAGAGTTGTGGCCATTTCGTAAGTTGAAGTATATTTGAAATTTGTGGGTGTTTGGCATCATTGCCAATAACTGCTCCAAACGCGCGCTGTCCACGTTTTATGTCTGGTAAAGTAATTACGCCTGCATTTTTTATTCCTTTTATTGACATTAGATCATTTTCTAAAACATCTAAATGAACCATTTTGTCAGCAATTTTCACGGCGCGATCAGATCGCCCATGTATATATACAAATCCGTTTTTATCTATCCAACCTAATTCTCCAGTTGCAAATGGAGTATTATCTCCAAATATTTTTGTACTATTCATACATTTGATTGCAAGCATTGGTGTTTCAACAGATATCACTTCATTTTTTGTTTGAATTTTAACACCGTTAAATGCACGCCCAACAGATCCATTAGGAGTTTTTCTATCTGAAATAGTAATAAAGCTTGTCTCAGCAGTTCCATAGAATATGCGAACATCAGCATTGGGAAATCGTTCATCACAAAAACTTTTATCTGCAGCACTAAAATGACCACCACCAATAAAGATCAAACGTACCTGTAAATAAACTTTATTATTTTTATAAACTAATTTTAGTAAAGTTGGTGTTGCGTAAATTACAGTGGGTGTTCCGCAAGGGCGCATTCCGCAATAGTTCATTTGGGCGCCTATTTGCATAGCTTCGCAAGCTGCATATAATGCTAGAGAATGAGATAAGTGCCCCAAGATTGCAACTGAATCAGTTAGTTTTACACCTGTTTTTCCGAAGCTGAAGATCCAACTTTTAGGACTTCGTAAAATAGCTTTAGGCGCACAAGTGGTTCCACTTGAAAATGTAATAAAGTTAGTTACCTCCCCGGCTATGATTACATTATCATTTGGGTTTTGTTTTTCTTTCAAAGATGTAAATCGTGAATCTAAATTTTTTATAATTTCAGGTGATGCAATACATACCTGCCTTCCGATTGAAGATATGCCAAAAAATGCAGCCATTGCGTGCTTGGGGTCGCTCAAACAAATAGCTATTATTTGGGCGACTGGTATGGTTAAGGCCCAAGCCCCGTATGCATTTTGAAGTCTTTGATTGTGATGTGATTGAAAATAGTTTTTCATATAGTTGTTATACGCATAATCTATTGGTCTCGCAATTGTCAGACTTGGCTTGCTAAGCGAATCTAGGTAAGGGTTAGAAAACTCTAAAAAGGCTTCATCATGACTTTTCCAAATACTTTTGCCACTAAAGAAGAAATGGCTAATTTAGCTGCTCGGATGTTCCTTGAAATTGAAGCTGTTAAGTTTCGCCCAAATGAACCCTATACGTTCGCTTCAGGATTAGCTTCGCCTGTATATATTGATTGTCGTAAATTAATTAGCCATCCACGTATTCGTTCAGCACTGATGGATTTTGCTGTTGCCACACTGTATAGTGAAGTTGGCTTTGAGAAATTTGATAGTGCCGCTGGTGGAGAAACTGCTGGTATCCCATTTGCTGCGTGGATTGCTGATAAGATGGCATTACCTATGCAGTATGTTCGTAAAAAGCCAAAAGGTTATGGGCGGGATGCTCAAATAGAAGGTGATATTCACCGTGGGCAACGGGTTCTGTTAGTTGAAGACTTAACTACTGATGGAGGATCAAAACTAATGTTTGCAGAGGCTATCCGCCGAGCTGAAGCAATTTGTGAACATATTTTAGTTGTCTTTTATTATGATATTTTTAGAAATACGCATGAAATGTTAGCAGAAAATGGGTTGAAACTGCATTATTTACTTACATGGTGGGACATCCTTAAGGCAGCCCGTGACGGAGGTAATTTTGATGCAGCAGCTTTGGATCAAGTAGAAGCATTTTTGAATAATCCGTTGGAATGGTCAGCGGCAAATGGTGGTATTTCTGAATTAGCTGTAAATAAAAAATGAATGATTGGCCTGAAGACATAACTTTATCGGGCCAGTATGTGAGCCTTATTCCTCTATCTATGGGCCACCTTAGTGACCTCCAAAATGCAGTAAAAGATGGTGATTTGCATTTGCTTTGGTATACAATGATACCAAACTCGGATGGTATGGCCGCAGAAATAATGCGGAGATTAGACTTGAGGTCTAGGGGCTCAATGCAACCCTTTGCTGTTATTGACAAATTAAGTGGCCGTGCTGTTGGTATGACCACTTTTATGAACATCGACACTACAAATAAACACGTTGAAATTGGGTCAACTTGGTATGCAAAATCATTTCAAAAGTCACCAGTAAATACTGAATGTAAACTTTTATTAATGTCACACGCATTTGAAAAATTAGGGTGCATCGCAATCGAATTTCGTACTCATGTCGTTAATATTCAGAGCAGGCATGCTATTGAAAGACTAGGAGCAAAGTTGGATGGTATTTTACGCAATCATATGTTGATGGCAAATGGATCATTACGAGATACAGCTGTTTATTCTATTATTAATTCCGAATGGAATACAATCAAAGCGCACTTGCAGTTTCAGTTGAACAAAAAACGTGATTTGGAAATTTAAATGATAACGTCCAATATCAAAGAAGATGAGTTCAACTCAATTGATACAAACACTTTATTCCCAGCTCAACGATCAACACATCCTGTAAAAATTTTAATTTTGTACGGTTCATTACGGAAAATATCTTATAGTCGATTAGTTGCTGAAGAAGGTGGGCGCATATTAGCTCGCTTAGGCGCTGAGGTTAAGTTTTATAACCCCTCTGGCTTACCATTAGTTGATGAAGAAAATGCAAACCATCCAAAAGTAAAAGAACTTCACGATTTGGTTAAGTGGTCTGAAGGTATGGTTTGGTCATCTCCTGAGCGACATGGTGCGATGACCGGTGTCATGAAGACTCAAATAGATTGGGTGCCGCTTTCAGATGGTGCAGTCAGGCCTACACAAGGTAAAACTTTAGCCCTGATGCAAGTAAATGGTGGGTCACAAAGTTTTAATACTTTAAATCAGTTGAGAATTTTAGGGCGTTGGATGCGGTTGCTGACAATTCCTAATCAATCATCAACACCTAAAGCGTTCACACAATTTGACAGCGATGGTAGAATGAAACCATCAGGAAATTACAACCGTATCGTTGACGTAATGGAAGAGTTGATGCGTTTTACATTACTCACAAGAGATATCAAAGATACATTGGTTGATAGATACTCTGAACGGGTAGAAACTGCTGCGGAACTGATATCTCGAGTAAAAAACGATAAATAGTTAAATAACTTTCATCTTTTGCCGACCCAGCCCTTCTACTTCCACTTCTATTGTATCTCCTGATTGTAAAAACTGTGGCTTGGGCTTAATACCGGCGCCTACACCTTCTGGCGTTCCAGTAATGATTATATCTCCAGTTCGAAGTGTCATGTATTTAGATAGATTTGAAATAATTTTTGGAAGATTAAAGATCATGTCATTGGTATTTGAGCTTTGCATCAATTTACCATTTACCGTAGTTTTAATTTCTAGATTTTGAGGGTCTTTAATTTCGTCATGCGTAACTAAGTATGGGCCTATTGGTGCAAATGTTGGTGAAGACTTACCCTTTACCCATTGCCCAGAGCGATGCTTTTGAAAAGTACGTTCAGATACATCATTGGCAGTAAAATACCCTGAAACATAACTTAAAGCATTGGATTCTGCTGCTTGATAGCAAGGCTTCCCAATAACAATACCAAGTTCAACTTCCCAGTCTGTATGGATGGAACCCTCAGGAATCTTTATGATGTCAAATGGACCACTAATAGCTGATGTGGCCTTATTGAAAACTAAAGGTTCATCTGGAAGTATACTTCCAGTTTCGGCAGCATGTTTTGCATAATTCAAACCAATACAAAAAAAGTTAGGCGCATCTGCTAAGCAGGATCCTATTCTTTTCCCGCTAGGTAGTTGTGGTAAATTTTTAATATCTAAAGCTCGAATTGTATCGATTGCCTCAAATGATACTGCATCCCCTGCAAAATCCATAACATGTTTGGAAAGATCACGAATATGACCTTCGTCATCAAGCAAGCATGGAATTTCTTGGCCCTTTGGGCCGTATCTAAGCAGTTTCATGGGAATACCTTATTTGATGTTATTTATAAAATGTTAGTTAATTATTAGAATTGGTAAAGTAAAACCGACTTGAACAAAGAATGTAAAATAAAATTACTAAAAAACCTCTGCCTTTTACTATAATTAATAATTTATATTACTCTAAAACGACGAAAGGCCACCCTAAGGTGACCTTATCGATACCAAAATTATGGTAATTGGAGCGGGCGAAGCGATTCGAACGCTCGACCCTAACCTTGGCAAGGTTATGCTCTACCCCTGAGCTACGCCCGCTTCCTTGGAAAAGAACTTTCGTTCCTTTGGGTAAGGGCGTTATACGCGTCTATTTTTCTGCCGCAAGTGCTTTTTATCTTTTTCTAAAATTAATCGGGCATTGCATCTAAAGAGGTTGAGGATGATTGGATAGCAATTTCATAATCTTCAGTGTGTGCTATGATGCTTTGGTCATCGAACAGAATAATTCCATATGCTGCAGGTTCTGGAACTGAAAGGCTACTATCATCAGCATCTAATGCCATTGGGGTTTGATGGCATGTACTTTTAAAGATTGAAAATCCAACACCGTTGGTATGCCCCGAGATTGTCCGGTGTACGTGCCCTGTGAAAATGTGACAAATATTTGAGTGCTGGGATATAATTTTAAATAAATCAGAGCTATTTTTTAATTTAATTTTATCCATACCTGGAAAACCAATGTTATGTGGAGGGTGATGCATGAAAAGAGAAACCCTCTTATTAATAGATTTGTCTAATTCTTTATTTAGCCAATCTAAGCGATCTTTACATAATATCCCATTGTGTTGATTTTCGGGGTATGGAGGTCCATTTAGAGTATCTAAACAAAGCAGCACATCGTTTCCTAACTCAATTCGTGTTTGTAAGTGGCCGGTACTAGCTAACGGAATCTTGGGAAATGTTTTAATGAAACTATTTCGCTTATCATGGTTACCTAACATATAGGTTATTGGAATAGGGTAACCTTTTACCGCAGCTTTGAGCATTTCAAATTCTTCAGTATGGCCGGAATGTGTTAAATCACCCATTAAAATCAGATGTTCTGCATCGGGGTGTGCTTTTTTTACGTGAATTAAAGCTTTTTCTAGCTGCTTTAATGGATATAAGCCAATAATATCACGCCCAGCTGATCGTAAATGGATATCAGTGATTACTATTATTTTTCGCAATAGTTAGCCTTATCTTATTAAACGTTCAGATGCTTGGGACAAGTTTTTGATCCCCATTTGATACATGTTTGTATTTATATCATCAGATAACATAAAAGCCATTTGGTCAAAACCTTTTTGCCCAAGTGCTGCGAGTGCATAGTGGAATGCTCGCCCAAGCATGACAAAATTAGCACCCATTGCAATTGCACGTAAAATATCTAATCCACCTTCTATACCACTGTCGAATACTAGAGGGTAATCATCACCTACGGCAGCACGGATTGCGGGCAGGGTCTCAATACTACTTTGTCCACCATCAAATTGGCGACCTGAATGGTTTGAAACCCAGACTGCATCTGCTCCGGCTTGTTTTAATTTCAGTGCATCGTGGGGGGATGTAATCCCTTTTACTATAATGTGCCCATCCCATTCACTACGTAGTTCGGATAGGTAATCCCAATTGGGCCTTCCACGAATAATATAGCCTGGATGTGCTGTTGAAGACGTATTGCCTTTTACTTTGACATAACTTTCTGCAAATCGAAGGCGTGGTTGTCCATAACGTGCGGTGCCTATCGCCCATGCTGGATGAGTGGCAGTTTCCCATAGCATTGTAGGCGTAATCTTTGGAGGTATTGTCAATTGAGCTCTACGCTGACGTTCACGTCGACTGGGAGCTGGAACATCAACCGTCAGTACTAGCGTATGAAATCCTGCATTTTTTGCCCGCCGCAGCATATCACGGCGAATATTTGGGTCAGTTGGAGGGTATAGCTGCATCCAGCCCATATCTCCTAAACTAGATGCTATCATTTCAGGTGTTACTGTTGCTACAGCTGACATTGAGTATGGAATGTTCAGTTTAACGCAACCCTGTGCCAACATATATTCTGCACCTGGCCAGATCATTCCAGACATACCAACTGGAGCGACCCCAAATGGATGGGTGTAGGAGCGCCCTAGAAATGTTGTTTCCTGGCTGGGCGTGTATTCACCTTGTAAGACGCGTGTTTCGAATAGAATTTTATCTAATTCTATTCGATTGCGAGTTTTCTGATCTTCAGCACCCGTTGCACTATCTAAGTATTCCCAAGCAAAATGTGGCAAGCGGCGTTTTGCTCGCTTTTTCAGATCATTTAAACTGGGATATTTATCATCAATACTCATAGATAATACTCTAATGTTGTGGTGTCATCTCTGCAAGCTAATGTATGCAAGTTTCGCTTTATTAGAAACCTTGTTTGTGGGATTTGGATAGTTAAAAAATAAAAGAACAATCAAAGAACATACTTTCCCATTGCCGCCTAAACAGTTAGAGTAATCAAATGACCAACTGGGAAGAAGATCAAGCCATGGAAATGGCTTCTAATGTGCCATTGTCGCAACGTGCAATGGGGGTGCGTGCTACGCCATATATGGACGGGCTAAATGCATCACAGCGAGCTGCTGTTGAAGTAATGGATGGCCCTGTTCTGATGTTAGCGGGAGCTGGAACTGGGAAGACTAAAGCTTTGACGACCCGTATTGTCCATTTAATGAATATGAATCGTGCACGCCCAAATGAAATTCTTGCGGTTACGTTCACAAATAAAGCTGCCCGCGAAATGAAGTTACGTGTTGGTTCAATGTTGGGTGAGATGGTTGAGGGAATGCCTTGGTTAGGGACTTTCCATTCTCTTTGTGTTAAAATTTTACGCAGACATGCAGAACTCGTAGGTTTAAAGTCAAATTTCACAATATTAGATACAGATGATCAATTGCGGCTTTTAAAGCAATTGCTACGAGCAGAAAATATTGATGAAAAGCGTTGGCCACCTAGGTTACTTCTGGGGCTTATCGATACTTGGAAAAATAGAGCATGGACACCTGATCGAATACCGGCAGGAGAAGATGGCTTTAATGGCCGAGGCTCTGAGTTTTATGCGCAATATCAAAATCGTTTAAAAACGCTTAATGCTGCTGACTTTGGGGATTTATTATTACATGTTGTAAATATTTTTCAAACAAATAAAGATGTTTTAGATAAATATCAACGCTGGTTTAAATATATACTAGTAGATGAATATCAAGATACCAACGTTGCGCAATACATGTGGTTGCGATTACTGGCTGCTAAGCATCACAACATATGCTGTGTCGGAGACGACGACCAATCCATCTACGGGTGGCGCGGTGCAGAAGTTGGCAATATCTTACGATTTGAAAGAGATTTTGAGGGTGCTGAAGTTATTCGCCTAGAGCAAAATTATAGATCTACTCCACATATTTTAGCGGCTGCTTCAGGTGTAATTGCTGGTAATAAAGATCGTCTTGGCAAGACATTGTGGACTGCGCGTAAAGATGGAGAAAAAGTAAGGCTAATTGGCCATTGGGATGGAGAAGAAGAAGCGCGTTGGATTGGTGAAGAAATTGAAAGCTATCAGCGTGGAACACGTGGCCTAGATCCTGTTGGCTTAGAAAGTATGGCAATTTTAGTACGAGCATCGCACCAAATGCGTGCATTTGAAGATAGATTTTTAACTATTGGGTTACCGTATCGTGTCATTGGAGGCCCAAGGTTTTATGAGCGTTTAGAAATTCGTGACGCTATGGCCTATTTTCGTGTAGTTGTGAGTCCTGATGATAGCTTAGCATTTGAGCGCATTATAAATACACCAAAACGTGGAATCGGTGATAAAGCGCAACAGACGATAAATGCAATTGCAAGAAAAAATGGTATATCTTTATTAGATGGAGCAAGAATTATTGTTGCTGAGGGAGGGTTATCTACAAAAGCTAGAAATTCGCTTAGTACTTTAATTCATGGCGTTGACCGCTGGGCTTCGATGTTAAATGGTTTAGGTTTATTTCGTGATGATACAAAAATTTTAGAAGAGTTTAGTGATGCTGTACCCATTATAAACCACGTGGAAATAGCACAAATAATATTGGAAGAAAGTGGTTATACGGATCATTGGCAAAATGATAAAACTCCCGAAGCACCTGGTCGTTTAGAGAATTTAAAAGAACTTGTAAAAGCACTAGAAGGATTTGAAAATATACAAGGATTTCTGGAACATGTCAGCTTGATCATGGAAAACGATACTGATGATTCAACTCAGAAGGTATCTATTATGACACTTCATGGCGCTAAAGGTTTAGAATTTCCAAATGTATTTTTGCCTGGTTGGGAAGATGGATTGTTTCCATCACAACGATCTATGGATGAATCTGGTCAAAATGGATTAGAGGAAGAGCGGCGTCTGGCTTATGTTGGCATTACCCGAGCAGAAGCTATTTGTACGGTATCCTTCGCAGCAAACCGGCGTGTATATGGGCAGTGGCAATCCTCAATGCCATCTAGATTTATTGATGAATTACCTCACGAAAATGTAGATGTATTAACTCCCCCTGGTTTATATGGTGGTGGTACATTTGCTTCAACTGAGAGTGACTTGCCTGCGCGAGCGGCTAAAGCGGATGCTTATAACTCGCCAGGTTGGAAGCGCATGCAAGCTCGCACTTCCCAACGTCTGCTAAATCAATCTAATAACCCTAAAGGAATTATTATTGATGCTAAAGTTATGCAAAACTATTCTATTACGGATCGTATAATTCATGGAAAGTTTGGAATTGGTACAGTTATTGGGATTGAAGGTGATAAGCTATCAATAGTTTTTGATGCGGGTGGAGCTAAGAAGGTAGTTGCCAGTTTTGTAACGCATGCTGATGACGTGCCATTTTAACAGGGTAACTATAGTTAAAATTTTTAAATAATTCTGCTTTTAGCTTTTATAATTTATCTCAAGGGGAACAAGCTTTATTAAGTAAAAAAAACGGTAACACGCAAGGGAGAAGAAAGCGCGTCACCGTTCTTTTTTTCAAGGCTCCGAAACAGGGAGGAATTGGAGCTCTTATCAAATTTTACGGTCGGGAGGAGGTGACCGTAGAGATTTGTTTCTCTTGTTTTTAGAATAACAAATAATTTTAGATTTAGAAGTGCTGATACTGCAATGCCGATATGCATTTAATGCATATCTTTTTATATATTTTTATTGAGCAGGGCACGCTAGACGACTTTTTTTTTCTTTATCAGAATCTGGGCAAAATAATTGCTTTCCATCAACTCGAAAATTACCAATTACCTTTTGACCTTTTGGAGACGTTATCCAATTAGCAAAAATACGTGCTTGCTTAGAGTGGGTGTGAGGAAATTTGTCTGGATTGACCAAAATCAGTCCATATGGATTTTTCATTATTAAATCTCCAGCCCACTTAATTACTAAATCACCTTTATTTCCAAATGATAGCCAAGTGCCTCGATCGCTTAGAGTGTATGAGTTTGTTGCAGAGGCCATGTTAAGAGTTGCACCCATGCCCGATCCAATTTCGCGGTACCACTTTCCTAAAGGTGGCATTTTATTAAAATAATCCCATAATTCTAATTCTTTTTTGTGGGTACCGCTATCATCACCGCGCGAAACAAAATCAAGTGACCCACTAATTTGTGCTGTGTTAAAAAATTCATTAAGATTATGGAATATAATTCCATCTGTTTTTGGGCCTATTAATACAAAATCATTATACATGACATCAAAGCGCTGTATTCCATAATTCTCTGCAATAAATGCGTCTTCAGATGGTCGATGATGTACAAGTAAAGCATCAGCATCACCATTTTTTGCTATACGAATTGCTTGCCCTGTTCCAACTGCTACAACTTTAACGCTTATGCCAGTTTCTGCAGTAAATATTGGTAAAATATAATCATAAAGACCAGAATTCTGAGTTGAAGTTGTGGAAGATAAAGTAATTTTTTGTTCATTTGCATGAATTGTAGTTGCTATAATCAAAAATAATCCAATTAGAGACTTCATTTATAGGCCTTTAATGTATTGTTGAGCTATTAATGTTTTTGGTGTTACAAAAAAAATATCTGCGGGGCTATATTCAGCCACTTTTCCACTCGCAATAAAAATAACATCATCTGCAAATTGTTTTGCTTGAGTAATATTGTGGGTTGCCCAGAGAAATTTTACACCTGAAAATGCAATTTTTTTAATTAAATTTTCAAATTCAGTAGTGGCATTAGGATCTAAGCTAGAGGTAGGTTCATCCATAATGACAAGCTTTGGGTGGGTTGCTAGAGCGCGCACCAAAGCCATTCGCTGCGCCTCCCCGCCTGATAGGGTAGAAGCAGGCTCATTGGCTTTAGACGTAAGTTTTGCCATATTTAAAAGCTCATCTAGGCGGGTTTCAATTGTATTTTTAGGCCAGCTGGCCGCTTGCATTGGAAGCGCTATATTACTTTTTACAGATCGCCGTAGGGTAATGCGATGCTGAAATATATATCCACGACTGGCTCTCGTAGTGCTTGCAGGCTGGCCGTCCCATTTTATTTGACCAGATTGTGGCATGATCAAAGCATGACACAATTCTAAAAATAAAGATTTACCAGCACCATTGTAACCCAAAACATTCGTAATGCCACGCAGGTTAATTTCAAGATCAATTGGGCCTAAAAGATTTGTTCCATTTTGTGAAAAAGATACAGATTTATAATTTAAATTAATCATCGTGAAGTCCGTTGATATTTTTGACCAATAGATTTTAGGCTATGTATAATGGTATTTACTATTATTGCTAAAGATATCAGAATTAATCCAAGGGCTAATGCTAACTCCAAATTACCTTTAGATGTTTCTAACGCAATCGTAGTTGTCATAACTCTTGTAAGTCCTGCTATATTTCCACCAACGATAATTACGGCGCCAACTTCAGCAATTGCTCTCCCAAAACCTGCTAATAAGGCTGTAAATATTGCAAACCGTGCGTCAATTATAAGTGTTTTTAGTCTAAACCAGTGGGACGCGTTAACGCTATGAAGTAATGGACGATACGTTTGCTCCAGGGGACTTACAGCTTCTGTTGTAAGTGCTAAAATAATTGGAAAAATCAAGACTGATTGAGCTATTATCATTGCTGTTGGTGTAAATAGTAGGCCATATTCTCCGAATGGTCCTGCACGAGATAATAACAAGTAGATAGCAAGGCCAACAACTACTGGTGGGAGTGCCATTAAAGATGATGATAGCATTATAATCACACGCCGCCCTAGAAAGCGGCCCATTGCAAGACCCGTACCTAATGGAATCGCTAACAAGGCTGCTATTAATGTTGCAGATAAGGAAATACGTAGTGACAAAGCCACAATGCCCCATAGAGTAGCATCACCAGAAGTTATTAATTGCAATGTTGTGTTCAAAATCTCCAAAAAGAGTCTTTCTTGCTGTCGGGGACTTGCCCTCGGTGTTATAGTGCTAAAGTTAGTTCCATCACATAAAAGGACGCATACCACATGTCGATCACTGTAGAAGCAATTGTAGAAGAATTGAAGAGAGTTCAGCTGCCAGATGGAACTAATATTGTTGACGCTGATATGGTGCGGGCAGTTACCATTGAAGGTGACATTGTGCGTTTTGTTTTAGAAGTTCCTGGGGAGTTGGGTGAACGGATGGAACCCGTACGATCAGGTGCAGAAGCATTAGTATTGCGTATGGCTGGTGTTGAAAAATGTAGTGTTATGATGACTGCACATAGTGCACCGAAGCAGGCACCAAACTTGAAGATTGGTGGCCATGCTAAGCCGCAGGAAAATAAGCTTCCAATACCTGGAGTAAAACGAGTAATAGCAATTGGATCTGGCAAAGGTGGCGTTGGAAAATCAACTGTATCAAGTAATTTGGCTGTGGCTTTGGCAAAACTTGGTATAAAAGTTGGTCTTCTAGATGCTGACATCCATGGGCCATCTCAACCACGAATGATGGGCGTAAGTAAACGCCCTGCAAGCCCTGATGGTAAAATAATAATTCCATTACAAGCACATGGCGTGACTATGATGTCGCTGGGATTAATGTTAAAAGAAGATGAGGCAGTTATCTGGCGTGGTCCTATGTTAATGGGTGCATTGCAGCAGATGTTGAACCAAGTTGAGTGGGGGGAGCTAGATGTTCTTTTGATTGACTTACCGCCAGGAACTGGTGATGTGCAACTCACTTTATCGCAAAAAACAGATGTTACGGGTGCAATTATTGTTTCCACACCTCAAGATGTTGCTTTATTAGATGCGCGAAAAGCTATGAATATGTTTGAACGCCTTGAAGTTCCGATGCTTGGAATGATTGAAAATATGTCGAGTTATCATTGTCCTAAATGTGGCCATGAGGCACATATTTTTGGCCACGGTGGAGCCCGAGATGATGCAAATAAGTTTGGACTACCATTTTTAGGTGAAATTCCTCTTGAATTAGAAATTAGAGAAGCAGGTGATGGTGGTACGCCAATAGCTGCTACCGATAGTCCCCACGGTAAAGCTTATATTTTAATAGCACAAAAGATTATTGATAGTGGTGTATTATGATTTTAGATAAAGAAAAAATTAATGCTGCAGGAATAGGTGGCGATTGGGTAATGGGGCTTAGCGATTTTGTTCGTTACAGTGACTTAGATAGTTATAATCATGTAAATAACAAAGTTTACCATGCTTGGTTTGAAAACTTACGGATGTGTTATTTAATTGAATCTGGATTTGATTTTATAGATAAGACACTAGCCATGCCGGTCGTAAGGTCTGCAAAGGTTGAATATAATATGGCGATGTTTCTAGGTGAAGAGTATATAACAGTTATTCGCTGTTCAAAGGTGGGTAATACCAGTTTTGATTTAGACTATGCTGTGCATTGTAGTGATACTGTTAAAGCTCGAGGTAATACGCGGATTGTAATGGCAGATCTGGTTGAGGGAAAACCTATGCGATTAGCAGATGAAATTAGAGAACTGTTTGTTTTACGAGACAAAGCAGTGAGCTAAATAAAATATTTGCTAGATTGCAAAAAATAAAGGTTTGTTGGTGTTTGACACTTGACACGTAGCCCCATCCAGTTAGAACGCAAATTCAAGTTTAATCGGGAATGTCCCGACCCGTATGGAGAAGTCTCATGGCAAAGCCAACCACAATTAAGATTCGTTTGAACTCAACTGCGGATACTGGTCATTTCTATGTGACTAAAAAGAATGCACGTACAATGACTGAAAAAATGGTTGTTAAAAAGTACGACCCAGTTGTTCGTAAGCATGTTGAATATAAAGAAGGTAAGATTAAATAACTCTAATCTTCAAGTAATAAAAAAAGCCGTGCTTTTTAGCACGGCTTTTTTTATTTAAAACATCTTATAATATATTACAGCTTTAATTCTTATATTTTTAGTTATTTGTAATTTCTTATAATTGTCAAAAATTTTTTTAATTTGAAGCATGATAAAAAAAGCCAAGGCGAATGCCTTGGCTTTTTCTTAATAAACTGTAGTAAGTTTTATTCGCGACCACCCATGAAGTGGAGTAAAAACATAAACATATTTAAGAAGTCTAAATATAGACTTAACGCACCCATAATAGCAGCTTTTCCAAGCCATTCAGTTTGACCAGCAGAGGCCATGGCAATGTATGTATTTTTAATTTTTTGTGTATCGTAGGCGGTTAAGCCAGCAAAAATCAAAAGACCAATTACTGAAATTGCAAATGTCATAGCGGATGATGCCATCCAAATATTTAGAACTGAGGCAACAATCAGGCCAATAACGCCCATTATTAAAAAGCTTCCCCATCCTGAAATATCGCGCTTAGTTGTATAGCCGTATAAAGACAAACCACTAAATGCAATTGCTGTAGTGAAAAATGTTTGAGTGATGGAGATGCCTGTATATACGGCAAAGATCCATGAAATGGATAAACCCATTAATGCAGAAAAGGCAATGAATGCTAAACGTGCTGCACTCATAGATAATCGATTTATCATGCTACCTAAGAAAAATACCATGATAAGTGGTGCAAACATAACTGCCCAACGCATCCCACCAGTAAATAAGGTTGCTAAAAGTGCATCATTTTGCCCTGTAAAGTAAGCAACTAGACCTGTAGTTGCCATGCCAATACCCATAATGCCATAAACGCTATTCATGTGGGCACGAAGACCCTCATCAATATCTAACGTACTAACACCTGCGCGATTAATTGTTTGATAGTCTGCCATTTCATACTCCTATTTTAGTGACAACGCGAATAAACGATTTCATTTGTATATATCTGCTTTTGTGAAGGAAATTTCAAGTTAAAACGCACAAATGTTTAAACGATTATGTGATATAAATAAAATACTACAATGATTATGGCATTATAAAACAGATCAGTTTATTAGCTTGTTAACTTTAAAATGAATGCCTGAGACTATGCCTTTGAATTATAATTAGGTTTTTATGCTGGTCTTTGGAGGCATCCTAGTCTAAAGCGCGCAATAATTCTTTCCCCCACAAGGCCATCTATCATGGATATGAGAAATATTGCTATTATTGCACACGTCGACCACGGTAAAACTACTTTGGTTGATGAACTTTTAAAACAATCGGGTATTTACCGCGACAATGAAACCACGACAGAGCGTGCTATGGATAGTAATGATCTGGAGCGTGAGCGTGGTATTACTATTTTTGCTAAACCGACCTCAGTGGTATGGAAGGGAACACGCATTAATATTGTGGACACTCCAGGACACGCTGATTTTGGTGGAGAAGTAGAGCGTATTTTGTCAATGGTAGACGGTGTAGTCTTGCTGGTTGATGCGGCTGAGGGTCCGATGCCACAAACTAAATTTGTTACATCTAAGGCATTGGCGCTAGGTCTTCGCCCGATAGTAGTAGTTAACAAAGTGGATAAGCCTGATGGTGAGCCTGATCGAGCTTTGGATGAATGTTTTGATTTATTTGCAAACTTGGAGGCTTCTGACGAACAGCTGGATTTTCCAAATATGTATGCCTCAGGACGTTCTGGATGGGCAGATATGGAATTAGACGGTCCGCGCAAAGATTTATCTGCATTGTTTGATTTAATATTACACCATGTTCCTGCACCGGCTCAGATTAGCCGGCGTGATGAAAAATTCTCCATGCTTGCTACAACTTTAGGGGGCGATCCATTTTTGGGGCGTCTATTAACAGGTCGTGTAGAAACTGGCCGATTAAAAGCTGGTGAAACAATTAAATCTATGACGAGTGAAGGTGAATTAATCGAAAGCTTTCGTGTTACAAAAATAATGGCATTCCGTGGTTTGTCACAAACTGGAATAGATGAAGCCGAAGCCGGAGATATTGTATCTATTTCTGGTATGAGCAAAGCAACTGTTGCTGATACATTATCAGATCTTTCAATAACTGAAGCCATTCCTGCTCAACCAATCGACCCACCAACTATAACGGTTACATTTGGTATTAACGACAGTCCATTGGCTGGTCGTGATGGCAAAAAAGTACAGTCTCGCGTTATTCGTGACCGCCTGATGAAGGAAGCTGAGTCAAATGTAGCCATCAAAGTAAGTGACACACCTGGCGGAGAAGCGTTTGAAGTAGCCGGCCGTGGAGAATTACAGATGGGTGTTTTAATTGAAAATATGCGTCGTGAAGGTTTCGAACTCTCGATTTCTCGCCCTCAAGTATTGTTTAAACATGTGGATGGTAAAAGATTGGAGCCTATCGAAGAGGCGACTATTGATGTTGATGATGAATATGCTGGAGCAGTTATAGAAAAAATTACAGGTGCTCGCAAAGGTGAGCTTGTAGAGATGAAGCAGGCTGGAGCTGGTAAGACACGTATTGTGGCTCATGTGCCGGCACGTGGTTTGATTGGCTATCATGGAGAGTTTTTGACAGACACACGGGGAACTGGAGTTCTAAACCGTGTATTTCATGACTGGGCGCCGTATAAAGGGCCAATGCCAGGGCGTCGTTCTGGAGTTTTGATTTCTATGGAAAACGGTTTATCTGTCTCTTATGCTATCTTCAATTTAGAAGACCGTGGGCGTTTCTTTATTGGTGCTCAAGAAGATGTTTATGTTGGCATGATCCTTGCTGAACATAACCGTGAGAATGATTTAGAAGTAAATCCGTTAAAGGGTAAAAAACTAACCAACGTTCGTGCTTCTGGAACAGATGAAGCGGTACGCCTTACAACACCCATTACATTGTCTTTAGAGGAAGCAATTGCATACATAGATGACGATGAATTGGTAGAGGTTACTCCAAACGCAATTCGTATGCGTAAGCGTTATTTAGATTCTAACGAGCGCAAACGTTATGCTAAGTCAGTTAAAGGTTAAAACTTCATTTGTTAAAAATAAATTAACTTTTTAATTATAAAATAAATTTTTGGCGGAATTACCGCCAAAATATTTGATTAGCATTTTTGAATCAAATGCTTTAATTAAATTACCTAGATATACTTATCTAAAGTTCGTAATTTTTTTAGCGTTAGCGCTATTTATCATGGCATACAGTTGACCAAAGGTATTGAATGTGAAATTCGTAATATAATAAATTTAGGGTGGAGGTTTTTTGCAATTAGACCGTAATGATAAAGTAAGTATACTTTCAACAGCCTTTGAGATGGCTGATGCAGGTCGTCCAATTGCATTAAATTATTTTCGTAATAACAACCAAATTGTTGAAAATAAGTTGGCAAATGGTTTTGATCCTGTCACGGTTGCTGACAAGGAAATTGAACTTATATTTCGGAAGATTCTTCTCAGAACGTCGTCCCCAAGATGGTATTTTAGGAGAAGAATTTCCTGATGTTATAGGCGTATCAGGCTTAACATGGGTTTTAGATCCTATAGACGGGACAAGAGGTTTTATTTCAGGGACGCCAACATGGGGAATGTTGATTGGGGTAAATGATGGAACACAACCTGTGTTTGGAATTATTGACCAACCTTTTACAGCTGAGCGTTTCATTGGTGGTTTTGGGCAGTCAGTTTTGCAACATAATGGGCATGAACAGGCTCTAAAAGTTCGCTCATGCACATCACTTCAGAATGCAGTTCTGTTTTCAACAATGCCTGAGGTTGGTACTGAAGCTGAAACTAAATTATTTAACAGCGTATCTCAAAAGTGTAAGCTTACGAGATATGGCATGGATTGCTATGCTTATGCTTTGTTGGCGGCTGGGCAAATTGATTTGGTAATTGAAGCTCAATTAAATCCTTATGATATTCAGGGTCCTTTGGCCGTTGTTCAGGCGGCGGGTGGTATTGTGACCAATTGGCAGGGGGGGGCAGCAGATCAAGGTGGCCAAGTGATTGCTGCAGGTGATCCAACAATACACGCTGCTGCGATGAAAATCTTGAACATGTAAATATTATTGATTAATTGGGTTACGCCTTATCTACTAATCTTGAGTTTCTGCAGATTTTTTCGAACTTAAAATGTTAGCTAGTTTTATTGCAATAGACATATTGCCATCAATTTTTAGTTTTCCTGTCATAAATGCATTTGTTGCTTTTATGTGTCCGCTTTGAACACCTTTAAAAGTTTCTACGTCTGATGACATAATGCAATCTACTTTTGTATCAATTGTACTTGCACCATCTTCATTAATAAAAATCGAACCTTCATCATAAATTTCTATTTTAATTGAGCCTTCAAAGCGGCAACCATTTAATTTTTTATTTATTTTGGTTAATACAGTTTTTATTAATATGCTCATTTTGAATTCCTATAATGCATCTACGCTCTTTCTTTTGGTGAGCATAATGCTAGCTTGTTACTTATGATGAAGTTTTATCCAATATGTACAATAACTAAACTAATAGCTGTTTGTTCAGTTATTCTTGCATTTGAAACCGCTTATAATAACCATGCATTTGCTCAAACTTCAGACTTAGATGATTTGTTTTTAGAGCTGCAGAATGAAGACCCCAAGGGATATAAAAAAGTAGAAGAAAAAATTTGGACTGAGTGGCGTAAGTCAGGGTCAATCGATGTTGATTTTCTTTTAGAGCGTGGCATGGATGCCATGTCAAATGGTAATTTTGTCGAATCAGTTCAATATTTTACTGCAGCCATTAAAGAAGCTCCTAACTTTTCTGAAGCATGGAATATGCGCGCTACTGTTTTTTTTCTTATGGAAAACTATATTTTTTCAGTTGCGGACATACAGCAAACATTACACTTAAATCCACGTCATTTTGGCGCTTTGGGGGGGTTGGGTATGATCTTTGAACGCACTAAGCGTCCCAAACAAGCACTAGAGGTTTACAAAAAGCTATTAGACGTGCATCCACACTCTAAGAATGCACAAGATGCAGTTATACGATTAACCCAACAGCTTAAAGGCACCTCTCTTTAAGGTAGATTATGTCCCAAATACAACCTCGTTTGGCAGCCATTCTAGGCCCAACCAACACGGGAAAAACTCACTACGCTATTGAACGTATGTTGGCTCGCCATACTGGCGTTATAGGCTTACCCTTGCGCCTGCTGGCACGTGAAGTTTATGATAAAATTGTAAAGATGCGAGGGCCCAATGCAGTTGCTCTCATTACTGGTGAAGAACGAATTGTCCCAATACGTGCACAATATTGGGTTTGTACCGTTGAAGCGATGCCTCAAGATATTGGAGTTGAGTTTGTCGCTATTGATGAAGTGCAATTATGTGCTGATCCAGAGCGTGGCCACGTATTTACTGATCGTTTGTTAAATATGCGTGGTACTATGGAGACACTATTTTTAGGTGCAAATACAATGCGTAAGATCATTGGACACTTAATACCTAATGTTGAATTTGTAACTCGTGGCCGCTTCTCGGATTTAAAATATACAGGGTCTAAAAAAACTAGCCGTATGCCTACACGAAGTGCGATTGTTGGGTTTTCAGTTGATAATGTTTATGCTGTTGCTGAGCTATTACGGCGCCAAAAGGGCGGTGCGGCTGTTGTGATGGGCGCTTTGTCCCCGCGCACACGTAATGCACAAGTGGAATTATACCAAAATGGTGACGTAGACTATTTGGTTGCAACTGATGCTATTGGCATGGGATTAAATCTAGATATTAAACATGTGGCGTTTTCTAGCCTTACTAAATTTGATGGCCGGCGTATGCGGTATTTGATGCCAAATGAGTTAGCTCAAATTGCAGGACGTGCAGGGCGTCATTTAAACTCTGGAACTTTCGGCGTAACTGGTGATGTATCACAGATAGATGAAGAGGTCGTTAAGGCCATTGAAAATCATAAGTTTGCGCCACTAAAAAAGCTTCAGTGGCGAAATTCCCGATTAGAATTTGGAACAACCAATGCTTTAATTAATTCCTTAGATAGACCTTCAAGCGATCCCTTGTTAATTAAATCACAACCAGCTGAAGACTTTCGTACACTAAATGCATTGGTTGAAGATGGAGAGGTCGCTGCACGTGCAAGTGATGGACCTTCGGTGCGATTATTGTGGGATACATGTGGAATACCTGACTTTCGAGGAGTTAGCTTTACTGATCATACGACATTAGTGTCACGTATTTTCAACTTTCTTCACGAAAAAGGCGAAGTTAGTGAAAATTGGCTTGCACAAAAGATTGAAAATATTGACAAAACTGGTGGTGATATAGACGCTATATCTAAGAGATTAGCATTTATTCGTACCTGGACGTACATTTGTCAAAGAAAAGGGTGGGTTCAGAATGAAAGCTATTGGCGTGAAGAGACACGTGCAGTAGAAGATCGTCTATCTGATGCGCTTCACAGCGCGTTAACGCAACGATTTATTGACCGGCGCACATCAATGCTGATGCGCCGCTTGAAGCAAAAGGAGACCCTTGTGGCTGAGGTTGATACAAAAGGTAAAGTGACTATTGAGGGCGAATTCGTCGGTAAACTGAATGGATTTCGCTTCCAAATGGACAAAGATGCAACTGCAGAAGAGGGTAAAACCCTAAGATCTGCATCTATTCAGGCTCTTCAGCCTGAATTTAATTTGCGCGCGGATCGAATGTATAATGCACCAGATACTGAATTTGAATTCACTGAGCAAGGTGGTCTCATGTGGGGTGAATACGGTGTGGGTAAGCTGGTTAAGAGCGATGACATCCTCACTCCGCGTATTGAAGTTTTTGTCGATGATGAAGCGGGTAGTGATGTTACCTCAAAGGTACAAAAACGATTACGCCACTTTATGGATCGTAAGGTAAATGCTGCCTTTGAGCCTTTAATAGGCATGCGAGATGATGAAATGGTTACTGGAATGGCTCGGGGGCTTGCATTTAGACTTATTGAGAGTTTGGGCGTTATTCCACGGTCCGTAGTTGCTAAGGATGTAAAAGAATTAGATCAAGATGGACGAGGTTTACTCCGCAAGCACGGTGTTCGTTTTGGGCAGTATACACTATTTCAACAGTTAATGTTAAAGCCAGCTCCGACGCGATTGCGTTTAGTATTGTGGTCATTATTTGAAGGCTTAGATGAATTTCCAGAGGCTCCACCTCCAGGTTTAGTAACAATCCCAGAAACCAAGGGCGCTCCTAAAGGATATTACCCGCGCGCGGGCTATCGCTTGGCAGGTGACCGGGCAATCCGTATTGATATGCTTGAGCGATTAGCTGATTTAACTCGAATACAGGATGTTAAAGTTGGCTTTGAGGCTAATTCAGATATGTTATCGATATCTGGAACAACATTGGATCAATTCTCCAATATGATGGAGGGACTTGGATTTACTGTTGAAAAAAGTGTGCGTGATAAAATTAAACCTGAGCTCAAAGAGGGTGAAGAAGCAAAGGCCTTAAGTAGTGAAGAAGAAACTACAGAGACGTTTTACATATTTAAGTGGGTTCCCAAGGTGCGGCCGCAAAGAATTGAACGGGTTCAGAAAGAAAATAATAAGGTTAAGCCAAATAATAAGCCACAAACAAATAAGCCAAAACGTCAAATACCAGCGCCTGTTAAAAAAGATAAGCCTATTGACCCAGATAATCCGTTTGCAGCTTTGATGGCGCTGAAAGGTAAATCCTGATTTCTGATCGTATAGATAAGTGGCTTTGGCATGCGCGTTTTTTTAAATCGCGTAGTTTAGCTGCAAAATTAGTGCGTGAAGGTAAGATCCGTTTGAATGGAGCAAGGCTTTCCAAGCCGTCTTATCAGGTGGCCATTGGGGACGTTTTAACTTTTGCCACGGGTGATTGGATTAGGCTAATTGAAATTTCTGCTATTGGCGTACGTCGTGGCCCTGCACCAGAAGCGCAGGCTTTATATATTGATCGCTCTGATGCTGCACCAATACGGGAAAAAGTTCCTTATAACCCAAAATATGAGGGAAAAGGCCGACCAACTGGCAAATGGCGCCGCGCTTTACATTCTTTTTCAAATAGTGGTCTTGATTGATCGGACTACACCACATATTAGGCATATAATTACTAATTTTGGATAGAAACAATGACATATATCGTCAATGATGCTTGTATTGCTTGTAAATATACTGACTGCGTAGAAGTCTGCCCTGTTGATTGCTTCTACGAAGGTGAGAATATGCTAGTAATTGATCCTGACGAATGCATCGATTGTGGAGTTTGTGAACCTGAATGTCCAGCGGATGCAATTTTGCCTGATACAGAACCTGACACTGAAAAATGGGTAGATTTTAACCGAAAATACTCCAAAATATGGCCAGTTATTATAAGTCAGAAAACTCCTCTTCCAGACGCTGAGGCTCGAGATGGAGAAGAGGGTAAACTAGAAAAGTATTTTTCTGAAAAGCCTGGTGAAGGCGGTTAATAAGAATCACTTTTTTAAATAAAAAAATAATATCTCAAGAATGTATATTTTATTGAGTATTTCTTTAACTTTTAGACCGCTGGCACATAAGGTAATTTTATGATATCATAATATTAAGAACTAAGGAGTTTTTGAGCTGATTACGGCAAATATTTTTTAAATTCTAGGTCAACTAATCCCCACATATTTTTTATTATCCATTTATATAGGTAATCTTTGGTGTGTGGTTTTACTCTTCAATTAAAAGGATAGCTAAGCATGGCTAAAGGAAAAAAATACGGTGAATTTCGTTTAAATGAATTTGTTGTATATCCCGCACACGGTGTGGGCAAAATTATGACTGTTGAAACACAGGAAATTGCTGGAACGCAAATGGAATTGTTTGTCATTCTATTTGAAAAAGATAAAATGACACTTCGGGTACCAACTGCCAAGGCAACTGCTGTTGGTATGAGGAATTTAGCAAGTACTGAATTAGTAGAAAAAGCTATGAAAACGCTTAGAGGGCGGGCCCGAGTTAAACGCGCAATGTGGTCGCGACGTGCACAAGAATATGAACAAAAAATCAATTCAGGTGATTTAATGTCGATTGCAGAAGTTGTACGTGATTTGCATAGAAATGATGAAGAGCGTGAACAATCTTATTCAGAACGTCAATTGTATGAAGCAGCATTAGAACGTTTAACACGTGAAGTAGCAGCTGTTGATGGTACAGATGAAGGCATTGCTGGTGAAAAAGTAACTGGTATTTTAGTAGCGCGTGCGTCATAATTTTGATTATAAAATTTGGAAACTCATTCTCAAATTGAGGATGAGTTCCTAAAAGATGAGTGCAGCGGCTAAAGTACCAAGTTCGGCGCATTTCTGAGAGGCGCCCAATACATCACCTGTCTGCCCGCCAATTTTCGCTTTTGCTATAAAAAATACTGGCAAAGCAAACAATATACCAATTATTGTGATTATAAGCCCAAAAATACCCAAGCATAAAAATGATATTAACACAGTTAATCCACATGCTATTTGAATTGAGCATAGCTGTGGAATACCAACGTTCGCAGCTAATCCAGTTTCGCGGGCATTTGGAATTACTCTTAATGCAATGATCATGGGTAATCTGCTGATTGACCCAACACCAGCTAATGTAAGAACTGGGTTAGAGTGAGCGAGTGTTTCAATTGCAGACCACTCTGCTAATAAAAAGACAATTAAGATAACTGCGCCATATGCACCAATTGAACTATCTTTCATTATTTCTAAGCGACGTTCATGAGTATGCCCCCCCCAAAAACCATCTGCACAATCAGCTAGACCGTCTTCATGCATTGCTCCGGTCAAGGCTATTAAAGTTAAAAGTGCTAATGCGGCACTTAAGCTGGTTGGTAACATTAAAGCATTTGCAACCATTAAAACGAAGCCAGCTAGACCACCTATTATTGCACCAATAATCGGAAAGGCCCAAGTGGCAGCATTTGCTCGTTCTCCTGCACGTTTATGATCCACTGGTACTTTCAAACGTGTCAGCATACTGAAAGCAGCCCAAATATCATGGGCTTCGAAGCAAGCTTGTTTTTTGATGTCGCTCATAAATAATAAACTTCGCAATTGGGATTTTAACTATTCCTAAATGGCGTTAATAATGAAAAAAAATCAATGATGAAATGGTAAAAATATGCTCAATGCTCCTTTTTCTTCCTTAGCTGAATTCAAGAAATTGCTAATGAAACAACCTAACTCAAATCTTGAGATAGAAAATCAAGCATCAGAGCGTAATAATCAATTGACTAAACCTCCTGGTTCATTGGGGCGCCTTGAAGAACTCGCTATTTGGTATTCATCTTGGCGTGGTGAAGTCGCACCAAAGTTGCGATTTCCACAAATAGTTGTTTTTGCTGGAAATCATGGTGTGACTACACAGGGTATCTCTGCATTCCCATCTGAAGTTACGCAACAAATGGTTATGAATTTTCAGCACGGTGGTGCGGCTATAAATCAATTATGCAAAGTTTTTGGGGTAAAATTAAATGTTATTGCATTAGATTTAGATAACCCAACAGCTGATTTAACTACTGGGCCTGCAATGAGTGAAGCTGAGTGTGTCAAAGCCCTAACAATAGGTTGGAATGCTGTAGATAAATCCACAGACCTATTTGTTGCGGGTGAAATGGGTATTGGGAATACAACATCAGCGGCTGCGATTTCATATGCTTTATATGGGGGTGCTGCCAGTGACTGGGTTGGACGTGGCACAGGAATAGATGACATAGGATTAGAAAAAAAAGCACAAGTAGTTGCTACCAGTTTGATTTCAAATCCTACATCAATCACGAATGGCATTGAAGCTCTTAGATGTTTGGGTGGGCGGGAATTGGCTGCAATGGCGGGCTCAATTGCGAGTGCACGTGCAAAATCTATTCCTGTTATTTTAGATGGGTTTATTTGTAGTGCTGCTGCAGCGTGCTTGGAGAATACTATATCTGGATCTTTGGATCATTGTGTTGCTGGTCATGAATCAAATGAAAATGCCCATAGGGCACTGTTGGGATATTTGAAAAAAGAACCAATTCTAACTTTGGGCATGCGTTTGGGAGAAGCTTCAGGTGGCGCATTAGCAATTGCTGTTCTACAAGGTGCACTCGCTTGTCATTCAGGAATGGCCACATTTGCGGAAGCTGGTGTTTCCGAAGGATAAAATTTAATTTTGATTAAATACCATTATAATTAATTTCTAATATGGCCAATAGTCATAAAGGTAGTTTGACCTAGATATAATGTAAGCAATAGAAAAGAGAATAAATATGGCTGATCTAGAAGTATTATATAATTCTGAGTGTCCTATTTGTGATAAAGAAATTAGTCATTACAAAAAAATGTCTAAAGGTAAAATTATATTTATCCCAATTTCACCTGAGACAGTAAATGCTTGGGGATTAAGTGAAGACCAAGCTGCTCAAAAGTTACATGCACGATTTAATGGGGTGCTATTAACTGGACTGGATGCATTTCAAGCAATATGGAGTAAGCTTCCTTATTATAGATCTTTGGGGAAAATTACTGCGGTACGTCCAATAAAGTTAATGTTAAACATTATCTACACATGGGTATTAGCACCTTTTTTATTCAAACTGCATAAGTCACGAAAAAAAAGGAATTAAGATTTTTCAAGCGTATTTTTTTGACTCACTCTCTGAATATAAATTTCCAAGTTTAAAAAATTATTAAGTTAAAATTATTGGAAAGTGTCTCTTGAAACACTTACATAAAATATCATAATTAAACGACTAGACAAATTAAAGCCTACATTCAGTTAAATGTATAAATTTTAATTGCATTAATTGGTTAGCCGCGAGAGAAAATTTATATGGAACCACTAAAAATTATGAACCACGACATTGCAATCATTGGACTTGGGTCTATGGGATATGGAATTGCCTCATCATGCCTTCGAGCGGGCCATACGGTTTGGGGTGTCGATATAAATCCAGAACAAACTATTAAGTTTTGTGATCAAGGTGGCCAATCCAGTAGTTTTTCTGAAGCTGTGTCTACACTAGATGCTGTTGCTGTTGTCGTACTGAACGCAGCACAGACAGAGACTGTTTTATTTGGGGGCAATGGTATTGTTAAACATTTAAAAGCGGGTTGCGTTGTTGTGGCTTGTGCAACTGTTTCGCCCTCTTTTGCTAAAGATATGGAAGCTCGCTGTGCACAGCTTGGTGTTCATTATCTTGATGCTCCAATCTCTGGGGGCTCAGTTAAAGCTGCCAATGGCCAGTTATCAATTATGGCCTCCGGTACGCCCGAAGCTTTTAATTTTGCAGGCCCACTTTTAGAAAGTATTTCTGAGACTGTATTTAAATTGGGAAATGAGGCTGGGCCAGGTAGTGCTATGAAGTCGGTTAACCAGTTACTGGCTGGTGTTCATATTGCTGTAATGGCTGAGGCTTTAACCTTTGGAATGACGCAAGGTGTAACTCCTGAAAAATTTGTTGAAGTAATAAGCAAATGCGCAGGAAGTAGTTGGATGTTAGAAAACCGTGCGCCACATATTGTTGATGGCGATTATACTGCGCATAGTTCAGTTAATATTTGGCCTAAAGATCTTGGTATTGTCTTAGATGTTGCTAAGTCCACTAACTTTGATGCACCTATTACAACTGCGGCTTTGCAACAGTTTATAACTGCTGCAGAAATGGGTTTGGGTCATGAAGATGATTCAGCCGTTGTTAAAGTTTATGCTAAAAATGCAGGTTTAAATTTACCAAATAAAGTATGAGTGATTTATATAAATTCATATGAAAACTGCCTTGGATTAGGAAACAAAAAATGACAACACTTTTAGGCTGCATTGCGGATGATTTTACTGGGGCTACTGATTTGGCAAGTATGCTTGCGCGAAGTGGTGTTAAAGTTTCTCTTCGGATAGGTGTACCAAAAGAGCCTCCAAAAGATACATCAGCATTTGAAGTAATAGCACTAAAATCTCGTACGATGCCTGTTTCTGAGGCGGTTAAGGAAACTAGAGCCGCATTAAGTTGGTTGCAAGATGCAGGTGCGAAGCGGTTTTTTTGGAAATACTGTTCAACTTTTGATAGCACATCTAAGGGAAATATTGGTCCTGTAGCTGAAGCTTTGATGTCTGATTTGAAAACAAATCAAACTATTTACTGCCCTGCTTTTCCTGAGAATGGGCGTTCTGTCTTTATGGGAAATTTGTTTGTCGAGCAAAAGCCACTTTCCGAAAGTTCGATGAAAGACCATCCCTTGACACCAATGCGTGATAGTAACTTGATGCGACTTCTTGAGCCCCAAGTATCTCAGCCTGTTGGTTTAATAGATCGACTGACTGTAGCAAAAGGCTCTAATGCATTAACCACTGAACTAGAGGTAATCAAGGATAAGGGGATTGCTCACATAGTTATAGATGCAGTTGCCAATAGTGATTTAGAGGTAATTGCCACTTCTTGTATGGATATGCCACTGATAACTGGTGGATCTGCACTGGCTATGCCTTTACCTGAATTATATATGTCTGTTGGCTTGCTTCCGTCTGAAGCAGTAATCCAGGAAAAACACAAATTTGGTGCTCGCAGTATTATTTTATCTGGAAGTTGTTCGGTTATGACAAACAAACAGGTTGCTAATGTTATCAAAGCGGGTGCTATTTCTTTTTGCCTTGATCCTCTAGAGCTGGCTGAAAACGGTCCGCAAAGGGCACTCAGGTGGCTTGAGAAACAAGATTTTTTGGCACCTGTTATAATATATGCAACTGCTAATCCTGCATCAGTTAAATCAGCTCAAAATAAACTCGGTGTAGCGAACGCAGGCGAAATAGTTGAGCAAGCTTTAGCCGCTTGTGCATTAGTTGCTCAAAGTGTTGGTGTGAGGAATTTTGTTATTGCAGGGGGTGAAACATCAGGTGCTATAACAAAGGCACTTGGCGTCACAAAGCTTGATATTGGACCTGAAATTGCACCAGGTGTTCCATGGACGTTCTCTTATTCGAAAGGAAACGAGATTGCGTTATCTTTAAAATCAGGTAATTTTGGGGATGAAACATTTTTTAGACAAGCACTAAAAGTATTGGAAGTTTAATGGCTGATGAAGTTAAATTAAGGGAACAAATTTGTTTGTTGGCCAAATCAATATTTGATCGTGGCTTAACTGGTGGCAGTACTGGAAATCTATCTTCTAGGACTTCAGATGGGGGATTGCTTGTTAGCCCTACTGGTACAAGTTTTGGGCGGCTTGATCCTGGACGGCTTAGCCGGTTTGATTCTCAAGGTCATTTTCTTAGTGGTGACAACCCAACAAAAGAGATGGATTTACACAGTGCATTCTATGACACAAGAAGCACTGCAGGAGCTGTGGTGCATTTACATTCATGTCATTCTGTGGCGCTATCAATGATGCCTGACGTCGATGAAGATAATTTTTTACCACCACTCACACCATATGCTATTATGAAGCTTGGTAAGGTCAAGCTTTTACCATTTTTTATGCCAGGTGATCCTGAGATGGGCAAAGCTGTTCGCGGGCTTGCTGGGAAACGCTCTGCAGTGATGCTAGCAAACCACGGGCCAGTGGTAGCAGGCAAAGACATAGAATCTGCATGTAATGCCATCGAAGAACTAGAAGACACCGCACGTCTTGCGATGATGACACGTGGAATGAGTGTTAAAAAATTAGAGCTAAATGATATAAGGGCACTTATTACAAAATTTGATGTAGAGTGGGATTCATAAAGTTTTCAGCTAACCTTGGGTTCCTCTGGAGCGAACTTTCACTTCCAGATGCTATACGAGCAGCTAAAATGGCTGGCTTTGACGCTGTTGAGTGCCACTGGCCATACGATGTGCCACCTAATGATATAGTATTGGCTCTTGAAGAAACTGGTCTAAAAATGCTTGGACTAAATACCCGAAAAGGTGATGTTGATGCAGGTGAGAATGGTCTTAGTGCTATTCCCGGGCGAGAAGTGGATGCTCGCCTGGCAATCGATGAAGCTATTTCATATGCATTAGCGATCAGCGCAAAAAGTATACACGTAATGGCTGGCTTTACGAGTAGTCATGATGCCGAAAAAGTTTTTATTAGAAATTTACAATATGCTTGTGATAAGGCGATTAAATTTAACATTAAGATTTTAATTGAACCACTTAATAAATATGATGCACCAGGTTACTTTCTAACTACTACAAAACAGGCTTTAAAGGTGATGGATAAAGTTAATAAATCCAACTTAAAACTTATGTTTGACTGTTATCATGTTCAATTGATGGAGGGTGATCTTGCTAACAGTATTGAGACATTGATGCCGCAAATTGGTCACATACAATTCGCTTCTGTTCCAGATAGGGGGCCACCTGATAATGGAGAAGTGTCATACAAATTTATTTTTAAATTAATAAAACAGCTTGGTTACACTGATCCCATTGGAGCTGAATACAAACCAAAAGGAGATACAAACGCTTCACTTGAATGGTTAACTAATAAATATTTAGTGTCTTAAAGTTTAGATTTTAAATCATATTCGCGTAGAATCTACTCATAAATTTTATATTTTAATGAATCTTAAACCTTTTTTTCTGTTTATAATTTTAATGCAATAGCTGATATTTTTGGTGTTATTTTTTTAATATTAACCTTCATGCCCATTGTCGCTTCTTTTGTAAGTTCGTATATTTAATTCCACAGTATATTAAATTATCCGAGGGTTTTGTCGAGACAAAGCATATTCTAAAACATACATTCACTGAGGGGGTGTCTCGTCCTATATTTTTTGGATCTTTAAAGTTAATTGAAGCAAGGAAGTTACTTTAACATCCTGATAGTAAGTAAGTTTATTTTTTTAATTTCATAATATCGATAATTCAATTAGCTAGAATTAATATATAAAATTAAATATATTGATTAAAATTTTATTTTACTGATTTATTACTATTAAGCGCATAGCTACTTGACCTATGGTATGGGTCGATTATCATAATATTATGTTTAAAATAGCAATTTTTTTGATACTATTCACAACGCCTCTTCATGCACTTGGCATGTATAATTGTGTTGAACTTGAACGCGTCTCATTAGCTGCTGAGGGATCAATGCGTCCCATGTACCAAGGTCGTAAATTAAATTTTACATGGAATAAAAAAGGTTTTTTGGGAGGTGGTGTTTTTTATCATAATGATTACGATATTACCATGATTGGTGACGATGGTTTTAGTGCCTATGCTAAAAATCCTGACCGCAATGATCTATTTAGATTCCAAGAAAATATTTTAATGCATACTGCTATAGTTAATTACCGAGCTGATCCATCAGTTCAATCTCAAGTATTTCGATGTAAAGTAGAATTAGTCATTAAATAAATAACAAAAGACTTTAATAACAAAAATATTGAGACTTGAAACAAAGGATGCATTAATGCCTGACTTAATATTACATCACTATTGGCCTTCTCCGTTTGCACATAAAGTTCGACTGGCATTAGGCTTAGCAAACGCAAAATGGTTATCTGTTGAAATTCCCAGGGTACCGCCAAAGCCACTACTTACTCCATTAACTGCTGGCTATCGCCGTACTCCAATATTGCAAATTGGGGCAGATATATATTGTGATACACAAAATATTGTACGTGAATTAGCTGATTTTGGTTTTTCACGGGCTCTTTTTCCTGAAGGATGTATGAGCAAGGCATTAGCATTTTCGGCCTGGATTGATGGCGCTGTTTTTGAATTAGCAGCGCGTGTTGTAATAACAAACGCATTGGATACTGCTCCATCAGAATTTATTAAAGATCGAGGTGATCTATATTTTGAGCCTGGTTGGACAAACAAAAAATTAAATCATGATCTTTCTAGCGTTGTATTACAACTTGATGCACAGTTAAAAAATATTGATGATATTCTTACTTGTGGGGAAAATATATGCTCGAAAGAATTATCTTATGCTGATGTATCTGTTGCATATCTTGCATGGTTTTTGCGGGGCAGGTGGGAAGCTGGTCCTAAAGTTCTTTCTCGTTATCCTAACATATGTAGAATAGAAAATGCTGTTTATGATTGTGGAGAGGGTCAATACCAAGATTTAGGAGGGAAAGAAGCTATGAAAATAGCTAATGATAATATTCCAAAATCTTTAGTTGGCATTGACGGTAGCGTAATGACTGAGCTATCCTTAAATCAACGTGTAGGTATTCGTCCTAGAACGCAATCTTCAGATCCAACTGTATTTGGAGAGCTGCGTTATTTAGACAGGCAACGTGTTTCAATTAATAATAATGAAAAAGAAGTTGGTGCTATTGCAGTGCATTTTCCAATATCTGGATACGAAATTAATTTAGAAGATTTTAAAAAATAAAATTACACATAATAAATATTATAAAACTAAAAATATGTAATTAATCTATAAATATTAATTTTTAATTTACCCTCATAAAGGTATTTTAGCCTGTTAGAATTATTAATTGATATTAGTCTATAGGTTCAACATATATTAGAAATATGAATGGACTATAAATAGTGGAAGATTACATCAAGTTGGAATAGGTAAATGTTATCTATATTTATCTGAATAAATACCTTAAGATATTAATTAATGTAATGTTATAAAACAAAGCAACAAAGGGCTATAATATGTCAATGTCTGGCACACCTAAGAAAAAAACTGATCAAGCTCTTATTGATGCATTCCTTAATAAGGGTGGTAAAGTTACTAAAGGTAAAACTAAACCAATGAAACATGAGCTTGGCCTAAGTAATAATGTTTGGAACAATCCACTTACTAAAGATGAAAAAAAATCACTAAAGAAATAATTATTTATCTATGGATTTAAAATATAATAAAAAATACTTTTGATTGGTTTTACTTAAAAGTAATCTAACTTTGGATACTTTTTATAGCAGTATAATGGTATTTATATATAACTGTTTTAATGGGTTTAATTTTGGAGAAAACTTAATACCTATGAAGTAAATTAATTTTGATTTTTCTTACAAATTTTAAGTGTATTTCCAAATTGCGAAGAATTATTTTACTTTATAAAATATTTTTTTATTAATTAATTTGGCTTTTATAATAGTTTCAAGTCACAAATTGTTGTTAAAAATTAATAACCTACCTTATATTGATCATATTAATATATATTGTGTAAATTTTTTATTTTGAAATAAAAACTTGACGAATATCATATTAATACTAGAGAATTTGCATACTGAGGTCGAATAACGAACTTCAGCATCAAAATAGGGAAAGAAACTATGTTAACAAATGCAAAAAAAATGATTGGTAGTTTAACTGAAATTGCAATCGCACTTTTGGCTTTGGCAATAGTGGCATCACTTCTAGTAGGCGAGGCAAATATGGCCTTCCTCGGCGATGTGGTTGGTAATATAACCGGACTCGTAACTGAACTAGGGCAAGCTGGTCTTGCTGGTTTGATTGCTTTGGGCGTAGTATTGGCAATATTGCAGCAAAAGTAAGCTTTTAAAGAAAACTTCTTCCAGCAAATTAGGTGGTAATTATGAAGCAAATAGATAAATTATTTTCCCAATTACGACTGTGGCTCTTTCGAAGCTCAGAAATTTTAGGTCTAATAACTGTTTTGTTTATCTTAATTTATCTATTGTTGGGAGAAGGTTCTGGGGATTATATTATTAGCGTTATGGCAAACGTGTCACTCTTTGTATCAGCTGTGACGCCAGAAGCTATTATTGGCGTTGCTATAGTGGTTGGACTTTTTACTTATCTCCGTACAAAATAATATTAAAAATATCACCCGATTACTTTAAATTCAAAACTTTGATATTAATTGAACAAAATGTAGATAGTCTAGATAAGTAATGGAGGCGAGTAGGAGAATCGAACTCCCGTACACGGATTTGCAATTAGTAAACACTTTTATTTTAAGAAGTTAATCAATGTGTTATGCGAGGAGAAAGTAGTTGTGTATAAAAATGTGTATCGAATCATTTTTTCTATGATGTGTTATTTGTCACCATACATGGCGCAAACATTAAAACTTTTTAGGTAGGCACGAACTATAAATGCCATTGTTTCTTTTTGACACCTAGTTTAAAATCTAAGTAAAAATGGAGACCAAAAGTGAACCTTATTTTAGCCAATACTGACAAATTAATGAATATTGCTTTGATGATAGCCATCTCTCTTTATTTAAGGATGTTACTTCAGATTGTTGGGCAGACCTGGGTCAAAACAATAGCCCACACTTCAACCCTGTTGCTGTTGCCAATTTTGACGTATGTTATCACCAGCGTTATCTCAGGAAACATTGCACTCTCGCTTGGAATGGTCGGTGCTTTATCTATTGTACGGTTTAGAAACCCCGTTCGATCTCCATTGGAGTTGTCAGTCTATTTTGGCGCAATCACATTAGGAATAACCGCCGCAGTATCATTTAAGTGGTTGGTATTACTAGCGCTTTCAGTAACACTTGTTGCGGTGGTTCTCTACGCGTTGCAACAGATAACAAAGGTCTTTTCGTCAAAGCCATTTTTTATAAGTTCATTTTCTGAGGGTAACTTAATGTCAACATTGCATGTCGTTGCTTCGGCTGAAGTGGTTGAGCTGGACGAGAGTACACTTCTGTCTTCGAAGGCAACAGCTGGTGGAGAAATTAGCTACACTCTTGCAAGCTCAAACTTTGATGCATTGAGGGCTATAGAGGTCTCATTGCGAGTAAACAGTTCAGTAATCTCAATCCAATTGGGTAAGTAAAATGTTGCGAGCTCTCAGTCTTGTATTTTTATTTTTTGCTACAACATCGGCATCTGCTCAGTGTGATTTTAAAACTGGTCAATATATCGAGGAGTTGAGCAGCCCACGAAATATTGAGAAGATTACTATTACTATACCCAACAACGCTAAATGGCAAAAAAATGCTATGAAAATAGTCCTGTCGCCTACCCAAAACATCCCAACTAAACTGAAGAAAAAATTCAAAGCTAAATTCGAAATAATTTATGCTTTTGGATCTTGTGTTTTTCAGGGGAGTGTAAAGCAAAATGGAGATTGGCGTGATCATATTTCGTTGGCACCAGAAGGTATCATTAGGTCACTGAATGCGAAGTTAGATCAGGGCAATATTCTTAATAGTGTCCAGTTTAAATTGCTGCTTCCAGAGACAAGAGGTGGATTGAATGAAGTCTTTGGTGTCTCAGTCTTAAAGGCACTAGATTTTATAACCCCTGAGACTTTTCAGGTTGTTGTTTCAGTCAACGGGATTGAATCCGTGATGCTTTTTCAGGAAGCAGCAAGAAAAGAGCTTCTTGAGCGAAATTACAAGCGAGAGGGACCTTTGTTCGAAGGCGATGAATCGATTATCTGGGGCAATGATCGGCTAAGAAATGATGATGAGTCTTTATCTAGATTGGAAAATAAAAACTGGTTTCTCAAGGGAGCGAGTTCCCAAGAGATTACTCTTCGAGCCTTTAGTGATTTGCAATACGCATACATGATAAGAGGAAATAACTCAGCCGAAATGGGACAGTACATAGATCCAAACGCTTTAAATAATTTGGCTAACAGCCAAAATCTGTCGTTTCCACAGTTTCATTTTGCAATGCAGGCTCTAGGTGCCGACCATGGTTTCGTCTTCCACAATAGAAAATTTTATTTTAACGTATTCGACAGCTCTTTTGAACCAGTTTACTATGACGGAAATGTTTTTTCATCTTTCAATAATTTAAGAATGCGTGCGGCAAGCCATATACCGTTCGATGGAAATATTATTAGAAACGCCTATGACAATCTCGACGTTACGTTGTACGGAGATTTAATTCTAAGCGACCAGATCAAGGACAACTCTAAAAATTATTTTTTAGAACGTTCGGGTTTGCTTAATGATGACGCATCCAAATCTTTCGAAAGCTATTGGGAAGTTTTCAGTCTTCGAGCAAAAAAACTCCAGAACGAGATTTACGCTACGCGTTCAGTCGGAAAAGTAAATAATTCTATATTGTCATCGTATAATTATCTTGAGCAATTGGATGTATTTATTGAGCGTGCAAATAAAAATAACTCTATCGATTTATTAGCTCTTGGGTCGCCCAAAAAAGATAAAGGTAGCTATCTCCTTGAGTTGCAAAATCAACAGAACAAAAGAATCAGCAGTGCTGAGCTTGCTAATATTTTGTCAAAAAATGAATTGAATGGAAAACGTGTCACACTTTTAAACTACAATAAAAATAATAAGAATCAGAAAACGTCAGTGCGTGAATTTCAAGATGGCGAAATAATTTCAAGTGTTAACCTTAAAGTCAGTGTCAATAATGACAATAGAACATTGAAATTTGATCAACTTAACCCGACAGATTGGGTGTTATTGAAAGATTTAACGCTCAAAGACTGGAAAATTGAGTTTGCCGGCTCGTCTGAAATTTCTCAAAGTTCTATCGAACAACGGTTCAACGATGTTGGACTGACCGGTTGTCTAAATTTTTATAATAGCAAATTTAAAAGCGTAGACATTAGTGTTACCGACGGCGGGTGTGAGGATAGTTTGAATTTAGTTAATGCTGACGGTTTTCTCGACGAAGTAAGAATTACAAATGCTTTTGCCGATGCTGTAGATATTGATTTTTCAAATATCTCAATTGGAAGCCTGGTAGTAAACAAAGCTGGAAATGATTGTTTCGATGTCAGTAGTGGAAACTATAAAATCAAAAAAGCTGAGCTGACCCAGTGTGGTGACAAAGGCATATCAGTAGGAGAAGCTTCTCGACTCAATGCAGAGAATATTAGTTTATTCTCAGTAAATATAGGCGTTTCCTCTAAAGATTCTTCAAAGGTTGACATTTCAACAGCTGTCATATCGGCAGCAATTACTTGCATCGAAGTAAAGAATAAAAAGCAAGAGTTTGGTGGTGCCGCTCTGCACGTCGGTTACCTCGATTGTGATGGAACTACTGATGTAGATAAACACTCAGAACTCAAGGTAGGTCTTCAATGAGTTTTAGAAAAGAGAAGAAATTTCGGGTCACTGTGAGTGATTTTTATAAGTTTCAAGATCAATTGTATCAACAAGGAATGGAAACACTTTTTGAGCCACGCCTCATTACCAGTGTATATTTTGATACAGTCGACTTGAACATGTTTAACGATTCCGAAGAAGGTGTTCTGCCCCGCAAGAAAGTGCGGATAAGGTGGTACAATGATGACCAGCTATTTACTTTAGAAAATAAAACTTCAAGCATAGAAGGACGCTTTAAAGTGACTTCTAAGCTGGAAAATAGCATCTCAGAACAAGAACTTTTTACACGAAATCGTCTAGATGCACAATATGGACAAATTCAGCCCACATTGAAAGTTTCATACAAAAGGTCGTATTTTATTTTTAAAGAAATGCGCATAACATTTGATAAAGACATTTTTTACCAGAACCTTAAATACGCAGACAAGAGAAAATATCACGATCCTGAGCGTGTCATTGAAATCAAAATACCTTCCAATTGCCCAGATGATTTTGTTGAAAGACTCATACCATTTCCGACAGCTAGGTTTTCTAAATATTCCAGGGGATTACTCTTATCACTAGGCGATTTGAATGAAGCATAATAGTTTGAAAAAAATATCCTTAAGTATTTGTTTTTTGTTAATATTTTGGGCTGTATACCTATTAGGGTTTGCATCTGGAGTAAAAAAATATTTTCCATATACTGCTTCAAGAATTGAAGGAATTGGACTTTATGAGATAGAGAAAGAAATTAACGAAAGATATAACATTCCAGAATTGACAACTCTGCCCGATAATTTTTCTGTAATAATTGGGCATGCTTATGGAACTCATAAGAATGCCAAAAATGATGATTTTATTGCTGGAAAAGATTTTAAATTTTTAGTAAAAAAAGCACATAGCCTTGGTATGTATATTATTTTAGATTAACGTGTGTTTGTACCATCAAAGCAAAAATGGGAACGATTATTTAACGAATTTGGTTCACGAGATATGGTGTTAGTTGCACCAGGAAATCATGATGTGGGACGTCCAGATTCTAGAGACGTTTTCAAAGCCAGTAATTTTATAAGACAGGACTATCCCTATGAAGTGAAAATTAATGGTTCTAATCTTGTGCTAGACGATAGTGTTTCCTCTAATTGGATTGTGGATAATAAGGTTAAACGTCAAATTTTAAATTCTGAAAATGAAAGTACTTTAGTTGCGCGACATCATATTCTGATATCCGAACTTTCAAAATTTGCAAATGCGAGTAATTCTCCAGTACCGCTTCCCTCCGTTAAAAGTTTTATAAAAAATTTCCCAAGTCAAAAATCGGTAACCTGGATTATGGGAGATGGTGGTGCATTTGATCATCTACCTAGAATTACCTGTCATTCGTATGGCAACCATCGCTTTATTGTTAATGGGATCGGAGAATTGAAAAATGATACTCTGCTCATATTACATGACGGAAACATTTTTTCACATATAATACGGTAAGTTCTAATGCTTTAGGATCTTAGTTTCTTAAGAGTAAATTTTACTATATATATATTTTGGTGTCAGCGTGTTTAGAATATTTTGGTTGGTAAAAAACTATAATAAATATTTAAAATTTAAGGATCGGTTTTGACTTAGCAATACTTCTGATGGAAATCCGCTAAACATTAAAACTTTTTATGTTACTTGAACCTGCTTAATATGTCTTCCAAGCGCACTTCAACTGCACCAATATTCTCATCCAAGAAGTATCGTCCAATGAGTTCTACTGCCTCGGACAGTTGTCCCAGAACTTTGCTTAAATTTTATTTTCAGTATCAAATACCAAGTCGCAAGCCTCAAAGTGAGTGCGATGAAACGAGTACATATTGTGATTAACCATCAAGTATTCAGTCCAATTATCAACAAAGTAATCGCTATAATCATCTGCATGAGCATACATATCATTGAGCGTCATAAACTCATTCAGCGGAGAGTCGTTTGGCACTGGTAACTGTATTTCGCCTCTAGCGATGCGTATATCTTGTTTCATAGCATCGCTGCCAATCATCCAAGTTTTAATATCACTAGTAAGTGGGTCGTTGCGAGCAAAAGATCTGTTCTTGCCTGCCATTTGACTTGGAGAACTACTATCCAGACTTATTTTGAAATTCTCTCGACCTAATGCTTTTTGTAGATTGATTTAATGCAAATTACACTTCAAATCATCAGCATTAATCATTTACTGGCATCACCTCTGGTTTTTGAAACCATCAATGCAGCTATGCCGGCAAAGCGACCACTTTCCAAAATATGACATTTGGCAAGTAAGGGCGGAAAGCGGTCATTTGTGGGAGTGTAATTCAGCTCTTATTCGCGCTCAAAGCCGACATTGAATACAGAGACTAACCATGCATAAGTTTTCTTTTCGAACTCGTCTTAGCGGCAGCGGGTCTGGGCTACATATTAGCCAAAGTATGTTCCAAACCCTTGCGGATATGAACTTCCAGTACCTTTGTAGCTGCATCAACATCACGTACAAGGGCTGCATCAAACATTTGCTTATGCTCTTTTGCCGCGGCTTCTCCGCGATCGGTGATTACGAGCATCTGGTAACGCAAATATTTGTCGTAAATGATGGCATGTAACGACATGAGGTTTTGTGAGTTACAGGCCTCAATGAGTGTTTTGTGAAATTCCCAATCGTATCGTTTCCACAATTCTTTTTGTGACGTGTCTCCAGACAGCATTTTTTCTTCCGTAAGGCGAAGCTTGTGGTGCGCGGCAACGAGGTTGCCTTCCCAATCGGCATCTCCGTTTTCGATTGATGTTTTTAATGCAGAGCATTCCAAGAGGATGCGCAGGTTGGCTATTTCTGTAAGGTCTTCTTTGGATACGGAACGCACGAAAAAACCGCGCTGTTCGGCGGCTTCGACAAAGCCATCACTTGATAAACGGTTCAATGTTTCACGCAATGTTGAAACGCTTGCTTCGTATTGCTGTTTCAAAGCATCGAGTTTTAATTTGCTGCCAGGGGCAAGTGTACCAAAGATAATATCTTTCTTGATCCGCTCGTAGGTACTGGAACCAACAGTGTTTATCGCTCTTGTCATAGATTTGTCTCGTATCATCATTCGTTCAGTCACCTGTAACACGTTTATCATATACTTCTCAACTCTGGATAAAAAATGATTATATTTAAAATATCATATATTATTGCGAATCTGTGATTTTCGAGTTACGGTCGTTTAAAAGAAGAACTAGGGATGAAGATGACTGAGATAATTAACCTTGTTGTTGTTGGCGCGGGATTGGTTGGGCTTCGGCACATCAACGCGATTTCACAGCAGGCGGGTGTAACACTTGCGGGTGTCGTAGAGCCAAATTTAACTGCTGAGATTACGGAATTGGGAGCTCCTTGTTTTGAAAACCTAGATGCAATGTTTGAAACAATTTCGCCAGATGGTGTTATTTTGTCAACTCCGACGCCAATGCATGTTTCGCAAGGCCTGAAGTGTATTGAGAATGGGTGCCCTATTTTGATTGAAAAACCTTTGGCGACATCGGCAAGTGAGGCTAAAATCTTAACTGATGCCGCAAGCGCTGCTAATGTAGCACTGTTGGTTGGTCATCATCGCCGCCACAACCCGCTAATCCAAAAAGCGAGCGAGTTGATTTCAAATGGTGCAATTGGTGAAATTAGGGCGGCACAGGTAACCTGCTGGTTCTACAAGCCGGATGATTATTTTGATATTGCGCCATGGCGCAAACAAAAGGGTGCGGGTCCGATTTCGGTGAACCTTGTCCATGACGTAGATTTGATGCGCCATTTTTGTGGCGAGGTAGTTAGCGTTCAAGCGCAGATGGCGCCATCACGCCGTGGTTTCGAAAACGAAGATCTGGCTGCGGCTGTATTGCGGTTTGAAAGTGGTGCCATTGGCACGATCACCGTTTCCGACAGTATCGTTTCGCCGTGGAGTTGGGAGCTTACATCGCGGGAATATCCGATTTATCCTACAACATCTGAATCTTGTTATCTTTTGGGTGGCTCAAAGGGTTCTTTGTCAGTTCCCGATCTGACGGTCTGGTCGCATCAAGGTGATCGAAATTGGTGGAATCCAATTTCTGGCACTGTTGCACCGCGCCCTTCATCTGATCCGTTGATTAATCAAATTGGGAACTTTGCGGATGTCATTCGTGGCGATGCATCACCAGTCGTCTCTGGCATCGAGGGTTTGAAAACGATGCTGGTCATCGAAGCAATTCAAAAAGCGGCCAAAAGCCAAGTGTTGGTTAACATTCCATTATTTTCTGATGGGGAAGGTGGAGATGTTGCTGTTGAATAAAATATCATATATTTTTGTAAATATATTGTATAATGCTAAAACTATGATATGGTTTGGCTTAATTTACTGCCCAAGTGGTGGTCTAACAGTCTGGGAGGACAAACATGAAACTTAATCTAACACGCCGTGTGGCAGTGGCTGCATTGATGGCTGCGACCGTATCGACCAGCATTCCTGCATTCGCAGATGGTCACTCAAAAGTACAGTTGCGTATGGCAACATCAGGTTCAGAAACGGATCAACGTTCTGTCGCGATGCAAAACGTATTTGCACCGCTTGTTGGCACATTCGCCAGCTTCGAGCCAAGCTATAACGGTACGATCTTTGCACAGGGTACAGAACTTGATGCGATCAGCCGTGGCAACTTGGAAATGTCAATCACATCAGCACAAGAGCTTGCACAGTTCTTCCCCGAATTCTCGATCTTCACTGCTGGATACGTTCACCAAGATGCCGAGCACCAAGTTGCTGTTTTCAATGACGCGCTAATGGACCCGTTCAAAGCCAAAGTAGAAGACGAGCTGGGTGTTAAGCTATTGTCAGTGATGTACTTGGGTCGTCGTCAGGTGAACCTACGTCAGTCTAAAGATGAATTGACTGTTAAAACACCGGCTGATCTGGCTGGCGTAAACTTGCGTATGCCAGGTACGGATGCATGGCAGTTCTTGGGTAAAGCACTGGGTGCGGCACCGACACCAATGGCATTCTCTGAAGTTTACACAGGTCTGTCTACTGGCGCTGTTGATGGTCAAGACAACCCATTGCCAACAGTTGTAGATAAGAAGTTCTACGAGGTGACAAAACAAATCGTTTTGACATCGCACCTTGTTGATTTGAACTACATCGCGATCAACACAGCTGTATTTAACAAAATGTCAGCCGAGCAACAGGTAACTGTTCAAGCTGCAGCAGACGCAGCAGCAGCATCAGGTCGTCGTATTCAGCTTGAACTAGAGGGCAGCTTGGTTGCGTTCTTGGAAGAGCAGGGTATGGATGTTTACGAACCAGATACAGCAGCATTCCGCAATCAAGTACAATCCATGTACTTGGACAGCGAGTTTGCAGCAACATGGCCTGCAGGCGTTCTTGATAAAATCAACGCTTTAGGTAAATAATTAAACACTAGAGGGAGAGCACCATGGCCAAATTGATCAAAGGGTTCTCCCGCCTAGCAGAAGCGATTGCTGGCGGTTTACTGGCAGCAATATTTATAACATTCCTATTACAAATTGTTCTTAGATATTTTTTTACACCCGTTGGATGGACGCTGGAATTGATCGGCATCCTGTGGGTTTGGGTCATTTTCTTTAGCTGTGCATTTGTTGTGCGCGAGCAAGATCATGTGAAATTCGACATTATTTACTTGGCAGTTCCACGCGGCGCACGCCGCGTCATGGCATTGCTAAGTGCGGCCGCAATCGTTGTTGGCATGCTGTATTCTTTTTTGCCCACTTGGGATTACATCGATTGGATGAAAATCCGTAAAACCTCGACTGTGCGTAATCCGTTTACGGGTTCAAAGATACCGATGCGTGATGTCTTTTCAGTTTACGCCGTGTTTATGGTCGCGGTTGGCACACGATACATGTGGTTGTTCATTGATGTGTTTCGTAACGACCCACCAAAAACAGAACTCGAAGTTGTCGTTGAAAACCTAGCCAAAGAAGATACAAAGAATGGAGATGCAACATGAGCTTTGAACTTGCATCCTGTCTTTTCACGTTATTCCTGCTGGCTGGCATCGGTACGCCCATCGGTTATTCAATCATGCTGGCGTCAGTCGTTTATTTGGGCCTTGCTGGTTTGGATGTCGCACTGGCTGGTGAAAAAATTCTGCAGGGGTTTTATACAAGTACGATCTTGTTGGCTGTGCCGTTGTTCATCGTGGCCGCGAACATTATGAATGCTGGATCGATTACAGATCGATTGCTGAATTTCTGTGTGGCCGCCGTTGGTCGCTTCAAGGGCGGGTTGGGTCACGTTAATGTTGTGGCATCTTTGATTTTCTCGGGCATGTCAGGTTCTGCAGTGGCAGATGCTGCAGGTATTGGTAAAATTATCATCGAGATGATGACAAAGGAAGGCCGTTATAGTCGTGGTTATGCGGCGGCGATTACTGCGGCGTCTGCAACCATTGGGCCAATTATACCGCCTTCAATTCCAATGGTGCTCTACGCGCTTGTATCCAAAGCATCTATCGGGGCTCTTTTCTTGGCTGGTATCTTGCCCGGCTTAGTTATGGGTGTTGTGCTGATGGGGATGAATTATTACATGGCTGGCAAACGTGGTTTTGCGATGGAAGAACCTGTTCCTTTGCGTGAGCTGCCACGCAAGACAGCAAATGCGTTTCCTGCATTGTTGATGCCTGTTATTTTGCTTTATGGTATTTACGGGGGGGTAACGACACCAACCGAAGCCGCCGCAATTGCTGCATTCTATGCGCTTCTGCTGGCAGCCCTGCTTTACCGCGCCTTATCTTTCAAGAGTCTTTACCAAGTATTCGTCGACAGCGCCCGTTCATCGGCATCCGTTGGTATTGTTATCGGCGGCGCGTTCATTCTGAACTTCATCGTTATTTCTGAACAGATACCACAATCGATTGTGGGTTTACTAGATGGCACCGATGTCAGCCCGATCGCGTTCCTTATTGCAGTTAATGTTCTGATCCTTGTGCTAGGATGTGTGTTAGATGCGACGACTATTATTTTGGTAATCGTTCCGTTGTTCATCCCAACATGTGAAGCACTGGGTATAGATCTGGTACATTTTGGCGTATTGGTTGTTGTGAACTCGATGATTGGGTTGATTACGCCGCCTTATGGTATCCTTTTGTTTGTGATCAATGCGGTAACAGATATTCCATTACGTGAAATCATATCCGAAATTTGGGCCTTCCTTGCCGTTCTTATTGCGGCGCTGTTGGTAATGCTTCTGGTTCCTGATTTGGTGCTATGGCTACCACGCGTATTTGGTTACCAAGGCTAGATATGTTGTGTGTTTCCACAGAATCTGTCTCAGGAAATCTTGAGCAGAAGCTAGAGGCGATCGCAGCAGCCGGGTTCCATGGTGTTGAACTGAGTGTGTCTGAAGTGATTGGCGACGCTACGCAGGTGGCCAAGCAATGCGATGCGCTGGGGATAAAAATCTGCACGCTAAGCATTGCGCAAGGGGCTTTCAATCAGGATGCAATTGCAGGACATGTGAGGCTTGCCCGCGAATTGGGCGCACCTGTTCTGACTCTTGATATTACAGCGGATCAAATGAGTGATCTTCCAGATTTGGATGCTTTGCGGGACGTAAAGTTGGCCTTGCGACCTGCACCCTTTTGCGAGGCAGAGGTTGTGGCATTGGTACAAGAATGTGACCATCCGTGTCTAGGTTTAGTCTTAAATAGCGCATATGTTTTGTCAAATGGTTCACGCCCCGCACGGCTTCGCCATATCTTGGGGTGTCATATTTTCCATATCCAACTGGCAGATGGGAACAAAGGAGATTTGGTGCCCGGTTTGGGGATCTTGAATTTACAAGGTTTCTTGCGGGTCATTGTGCGCTCTGGATACGTCGGCCCAATCTGTGTTTCAGGCGCGGCAAACGGATCAAATGATACGGGAAATGCCTACCGCGCATTTCTCAATTTATTGGATGAGGTTTCAAAAACAGAACCACATGCAAATTTTGGAAACCCTTTCTTGGCGCCACGTGTACCTGCAACTGGCATAGAATTTATTGAATTTTGCGTAGATACCAAAAGCGCCCAAAAGCTAACGCATCTTTTGTCCACCATGGCGTTTCGAAAAGAACGCTCACATGTGTCCAAGGATGTATCGCTGTGGCGGCAAGGTGCGGTGAACATTGTTATAAACCAAGACCACGATGGGCATGCGGGGCAGCTGTTTAAGAAACATGGCCCAATGGTTTGCGATATGGGGCTACGCGTTCAAAACGCCGATGAAACGGTAGCGCGAGCAAATGCGCTGGGAACAAAAACTGTTTCACAGGATGTTGGTTTAGGCGAATTGAAAATCCCCGCAATCCGTGGAGTGGGTGGCAGTTTACTTCACTTTATTGACGAACAATCCGATTTGCACCGTGTGTGGGATATTGAGTTCGAGCCAACCAAGCGAGCACGGGCAACGCCTCCAGCGGGATTGCGACGGATTGATCACATTGCCCAGACAATGAAATTTGATGAAATGCAGGATTGGCTTTTGTATTATATTTCCACTTTTGAGATGGAAAAATCGCCTGTCGTGAATGTAAATGATCCGTCGGGCGTCGTCCTGAGCCAAGCGATTGAAAGCCCAGAGGGCGAAGTGCGCCTAAACCTGAACGGTGCCCATGGTCAGGATAGTTTCGCGGGATCATTTGTGGCGGATAAACTGGGCGCAGGTCTTCAGCACTTGGCGTTTGCCACGGATGATATTTTTGAAACCTCTGCGGTGCTGGACGTAAATGGATTCACACGATTGTCTGTACCGGCTTCCTATTACGCAGAGACACAAGAACAATTTGATTTGGATAAAAGTTTTGTTGCAGACTTGAAATCGCACAATATTTTGTATGACCAAGATGCCGCTGGCGTGTATTTCCAACTGTACAGCGAGACACTGTTTGATGGCTTCTTCTTTGAAATTGTTCAACGCCGCAATGGGTATGCGGGATACGGTGCGCGCAATGTGCCTGTGCGTTTGGCGGCCCAAACAGAATTAAAATACACAACGGAAAGGGCATCCACATGACCCAAGATGCAGACGCAATTTGCCATTGGTGGCGCACATCGATCATTGACATGGCACCGGGAAAAATTGAATTTCGTGGTCACCCAATCCAAGATTTGATTGGCAATGTGTCCTTTCCGCAAATGATTTGGATGATGGTGCGCGGTGACTTGCCCAGTGCTGAACAAGCGGCGCTGTTCGAAGCGGCCTTGGTTGCTGGTGTGGATCATGGGCCGCAAGCGCCATCAATCGCAGCGGCGCGGATGGCGGCGACCTGCGGTGTAGGATTGAACAATGCGATGGCCAACGGTGTGAACATGTTGGGTGATGTGCATGGTGGTGCAGGGGAACAATGTGCTGAGCTCTATTATGATATAGCAAAACGCTTGGATGTAGGTGCTACGCTGGATGTTGCCGTCGAACAGGGGCTGAATTCATGGCGTGCTGAAAACGGTAAAATCGTTAGCGGCTTTGGCCATCGATTTCACAAACCGGTTGACCCACGCGCGCCCCGATTGATGGAACTTGTTCGCAGTGCGGCGGATGCTGGTACTGTTTTAGGGCGATTTGCGGATATTGGCGAAGCTGTCCAAGCATCTTTGGGCGCAAAACGAGCAATAGCTATGAATATCGATGGGGCAACGGCCGTAATATTTTGTGAACTTGGGTTCCCAGCACCGTTATCGCGTGGATTGTTCTGTCTATCACGTAGTGTCGGAATTTTGTCCCATGCATGGGAACAAATAGAGCAGGGTGGGCGTAATAAGGGGCCGATGCCCCCTGCGTATCTGCCGCTTTATGAACCCCATGAGGACACATAGTCACCTTGGAGCCATTTTAAATGATATAATGAATAATATCATAGATTTTTAATTACTTAATATGTTATAGGTGTCAGCAGATACCTTGAGGTGATTCAAAATGACTGATGCCACGGCGCAACCCTTATATTCTTTAGCGCATCTAACGCTGATAAATGCGACTGCGCCCGAGCTGATTTATATCGCAGCGCGTGCGGGGTATGATGCGGTTAGCCCACGGTTCATTCAGATGAATGTACCAGGTGAATTCGCGGAATCCCCTGTTGATAAACAAATGGTTCGCGCGACCAAAACTGCGCTTGCAACGACTGGGCTAAAAGTTCTGGATGTTGAATTGGCACGTATTACAGAAGATTGTGATCCACGTAGTTTTGAGCCCGCTTGTGAACTAGGTGGCGAGCTGGGTGCGAAACGTATGATTATGAGCGCATGGACAACCGACCGCACCGACCGCAATTTCCTGATCGACTGTTATGGCGAAACATGTGACATCGCCGCGCAATATGGCCTAAGTGTTGATTTGGAATTCCCTTCATTTTCACGATTGCGCACGCTGGATGAAACCTTGGATATTGTACGTGCAGCAGATCGCCCCAATGGCGGTATTTTGGTTGATACACTTTATCTGCATCTAAGCCGCGTTGATTTGGCAGAACTGTTGCATGTTCCCAGCGAGCTGTTCAACTTTCTACATATTTCAGACGCCTTGCCGGGCATCGCGGATACACGCCAAGGTATGATCCAATTGGCACGCGATGCACGCCTGTATCCCAGCGAAGGCTGCATCGACTTCAAGGGCATTATCGAACGCATGCCAGTTGTCGATTATTCTATCGAACTCCCAAACCAATCTCGTGTGAACGAGCTTGGATACGAAGAACACGCACGACGGTGCCTACAACATGCCAAACGCACGTTTGGGCATGTGATCTCACAACGCCGCACACATCATATTCCTAATAATCAAAGAGTAGAGAACCATGGCCAAAGAGCTTAACCAAGAAGAACGCAGACTTGCACATGACATGCTGGACCGCGCACGTGCCGCGATGGCGCAAGTTGAGGATTATTCACAGGAACAACTGGATCGTTTGGCACAGGCCATCGGTTGGTATGCGGGTAACGAGAAAACGTTCACAGAATTGGCGCAAATGGGTGTTGACGAAAGCGGTATTGGTGATCGTGCAGGGCGCCCCGCTAAACGCTTCAAAATCCATGGGGTTTTGCGCGATGCATTGCGTCAGGCATCGACTGGTATTGTTGAAGTGGACGATGCAAAAGGGTTGGTGAAATACGCGAAACCCGCCGGTGTGATTGCATCCCTTATCCCAATGACAAATCCAGCCTTAACCCCGCCTGTGACTGGTATCTATTCTGCTAAAACACGCAACGCGGCAATATTTTCGCCACACCCGCGCACTGCCGAAACGACGTGGAAAATGGTCGAGGTCATGCGCAATGCATGTCGCGCTGTTGGCGCACCCGAAGATTTATTCCAATCTGTGCGTCACCCATCCATTCCGTTGACGCAATATTTGATGGAAATATGTGACCTGACACTGGCTACTGGTGGTAAACCAATGGTCAAAGCAGCATACTCATCTGGCAAGCCAGCTTATGGCGTTGGAGCAGGAAACTCCTCTATCGTCATCGACGAAACTGCCGATATTGAAATCGCCGCCGCAAACACGCGTATGTCCAAGACCAGTGATTTTGGATCGGGTTGTTCTGCAGATGGTAACATCATTATTCAGGACAACATTTACGACCAAATGATTGCAGCATTGCAGGCTGAAGGTGGGTATCTTTGTAATGAAGCTGAGAAAACCCAACTTGAAGCCGCAATGTGGGACGAAAAGGGCAACCGCACATTCCCAACGATTGCATGTCCACCACAACAAACGGCCAAGGTAGCTGGGTTTACAGTTCCCGATGACGCCAAGTTCCTGATGGTTGAAAACCAAGGCCAAATTGGTGCCGAGCATAAATTCAGCAAAGAAAAACTGACAACGGTTATGGCTCTCTACCACTTCGAAACCTTTGATGATGCGCTTGATACCGTTCGTGCGATTTATAACACGGGCGGCAAAGGACATTCATGCGGCATCTACAGCCATAAAGACGTGAACATAGACGCACTTGCGCGGGTCGCACCCGTCAGCCGCATGATGGTGCGCCAAGCACAATCCAAGGCAAACGCGGGGTCATATACAAACGGCATGCCAATGACGTCTAGCCTTGGCTGTGGGATTTGGGGTGGCAACATCACCAATGAAAACGTGACGATGAAACATATGATGAATTACACATGGGTCAGCCGCCCAATTTCAGAGGATAAACCCTCGGAACAAGAGCTATTTGGTGAATTTTTTGGGCAGGAGGTCGCGTGATGAGCGGATCAGAAAAAACAGTAGCAGAACACATCGTAGATTTTCTACAACGTCGCGAAGTAAAACACGTTTTCGGCCTGTGTGGGCATACAAATATTGCGGTTCTAGCGGCCCTTGCCGAAAGCCCAATCGATTTCGTGACCGTTCGTCACGAACAGATAGCCAGTCACGCCGCAGATGCATATGCGCGTGTCACTGGCAGGGCGTCTGTGGTTTTGTCTCATCTGTCTCCTGGATTGACAAATTGTGCCACAGGCGTCGCCAATGCGGCATTGGATTGCATTCCGATGGTTGTGATTGCTGGCGATATTCCAACGCATTATTACGGCAAACACCCACATCAAGAGGTGAATTTACACGCTGATGCTGCGCAGTGGGAAATATACCGCCCATTCGTGAAACGAGCATGGCGAGTTGATCGCGCGGATCTGATCGCCGAAATTCTGGAAAAAGCATTCCATTTGGCAGAGAGTGGTCAACCAGGACCAGTTTTGGTCAATGTCCCGATGGATATATTCAGCGAAGTAATCTCGTCTGAAACCTTTGATCGCATTATAGATAATACCCGCGCATTGGTGAAACCATCCATCGAAGATGAGACTGCGCGTCAAATCATTACCAAGTTGGCCGAAGCTGAAAACCCTGTAACTTATGCAGGTGGCGGAATTCTGTTGGCGCAGGCCTCAGAAGAATTGCGTGAATTTACCGATCATATGGGATTGCCCGTTGCGCATTCATTGATGGGCAAGGGCGCATTGCGCGATGATCACCCGCTGGTTCTGGGCATGACTGGTTTTTGGGGAACTGAATTGACGAACCAAACTTGTCTAAACGCGGATTACATTTTCGCGATAGGCACACGCTTCAAAGAGGCGGATTGTTCAAGTTGGTATTCTGGGTACACATTTAATATACCTGGTTCGAAAATCATTCACGTCGATATAGAACCATCCGAAATCGGCCGCAACTATCCAACTGAAATTGGTGTGGTTGCTGATGCAAAATCTGCACTGCGGGTGCTGATACGGGTTGCCAAAGAAATGTACCCAGACGGTTTTAACCGTACTGAAATGAAGGCCAAGATTGCTGCTTTTAAAAAATCGTTCAAAGCAAGCAATGTCGAAATGCAAACATCCGACGCGTTCCCAATGATGCCAGAACGCATTCTTGCTGATACGCGAATTGCGTTACCTGACAATGCGATTATCACAACGGATGTAGGGTGGAATAAAAATGGTGTTGGTCAACAGTTCGACATCCTGACGCCTGGATCAATCCTGACGCCTGGTGGTTTTGCAACCATGGGCTTTGGCCCACCCGCCGCGATTGGAGCGAAACTCGCCAGCCCTGAACGTGTCGTGCTGAGCCTTGTTGGAGATGGTGGCTTTGGTCAAAACCCATCAATGCTTGCAACCGCTGTAGAGTTGGATTTGGGCATTATTTGGTTGGTAATGAACAACAACGCATTTGGCACCATTGCGGGTCTGCAAAAGGCACATTACGGGCTAACCTATGGCACTACGTTCCCTGGAACCGCAGAAAAACCAAACAACGGCCCAAACTATGCAGAGATAGCACAAGCTTATGGCGCTGTTGGCATAAAAGTAAATAATGCAAAGGAGCTTTTGCCAGCCATACAAATGGCCATCAATAGTGGAAAGCCAACGGTGCTGGACGTAGCAATGATTAACAATCCGACACCAACAACTGGCCATTGGAATATTTTGGACATTTACTCACCCGATAAAGAGGTGAGCCATGTCGCAACAGACTAAATTTGATTGATTAAGTTGTACGTCTTTTTGGCAACCAATGGCGGCTTTAGGAATATAGAGGGTTTGGTTTTTTCGTGAGCGGGAACGGTGGCTACGGGCCGTCTGTGTCTAATCTTACAAAAAGTCGAATTGGAAATACGGGCACTAAGCAGGCATTTGTTGCAGTAGGGTACTGTTAAACATGTGTCGAATTTTAGATAATCTATTAACATGATAATGTGCGATCCACCTGGTGGTCGTCTGCAACAAGAGTGGTAAGGCCTTACAGGCTGGTGCATTCTTTGGGCCTGTAACGTTTTAGCGCCGATCTAGGTTATCATTTAAATGGCTCTTCTTTGGAATACCAACAATGAATACGCATTTAATTAAATTTTTAGTGCGACCCATAGAAAAATAATTTTATAAAACTTTCGCCACCAAAATCGCCACCAAACGGCATTTTGTATTCAAAATTTTCATCTAACCCGTTGTTTCCATTGGAGGCGAGTACGAGAATCGAACTCGTGTACACGGATTTGCAATCCGTTGCGTCACCACTCCGCCAACTCGCCAACAAGTGTGGTACGTTGGGCTATAGCAATGAGCTGATAGTGGTGCAAGATTAAATATTTTTTTTTACATTGAACTAAAAATAAAAGTAGGCACGATTTCTAATAGAGCAATAATCATGAATAAAAACGATAGTTTAGAACGCCCAAACTTACTGATTAAAAAAATTGTTAAGCTCAAAGTAATTAAAATCTCTAAACCGCCTATCACATGGCCATAATGGTTTTTATCCCAGTAGCTCAAAGGACTAATAAAAACCCAATCGCTAAGAGGCCATAATTGACGTCTTGCATCCTGGCTATGTAATAAAAAATCTAAACTTAAGTGTAAAAATGCAGAACTTGCAAAAGCTTTGAGCCAATTCTTTTGTATCAATATACTAAAATATAAAATTATGGCCCAAACAAAAAAAGAATTATCTATCGCAAAGATTGATTGCCACTTTAAAGAGAAATATTGTACATTAAAGATATAGTCTGGGTTGTTACCAAGGACAAAATAGCTCCAAAATACCATTAAATATAAAGAAAGATCCGGTATGAGCCCACCTATGATTGCGGCCATGGTTAATTTAGGTTTATTTGGGTGAGCAAAGGCGGCTGCGCCAAATATTATGTGAGCAGGTGTGTTCATAATTTATGTATAGGGAACTAAATGGTAAAGTCTATAATGATCCAAGGTGCTGGTTCGAACGTTGGTAAATCAATGATTGTTGCAGGGCTTTGTAGAGCGTTTAGTGCTAAAGGATTACGTGTCTTACCTTTCAAACCACAGAATATGTCAAATAATGCTGCTGTAACTTCTGATGGTGGAGAAATTGGGCGTGCGCAAGCAATGCAAGCTATGGCTTGTGGTGTTGAGCCATTAATAGACATGAACCCAGTCTTGCTTAAGCCAGAGTCAGATGTGGGTTCGCAAGTTATTGTTCAAGGTGAGCGTTTAACAACTGTTAAGGCACGTGATTATGCAAAGTTAAAATCTACTTTAATGCCTCGCGTTTTAGAAAGCTTTAATCGCTTAGCTAAAAAAGCTGATTTAATTATTGTTGAGGGAGCAGGTAGCCCTGCTGAAACTAACCTTCGTGAAGGTGATATAGCAAATATGGGATTTGCAGAAGCGGCAAATATACCAGTTATTTTAGTTGGTGATATAGATCGTGGGGGGGTAATCGCGCAGATAGTGGGAACGCATACAATTCTACCTATTAATGATTCATCCCTTATCAAGGGTTTCATGATTAATAAGTTTCGCGGTGATGTATCTTTATTTGATGGTGGCTTAAAAGAAATTATTGACCGCACAGGATGGATATCTATGGGAGTAGTGCCTTGGTTTGCTGAAGCTGGATATCTGCCTGCGGAGGATTCATCAGATATTAAGGCAAAATCAGAGGGGAGTGGTTTTAAAATTGTAGTTCCAAGATTGTCACGCATCGCAAACTTTGATGACCTTGATCCTCTATCGGCCGATCCAAATATTTCTGTTGAAATAATTAATTCTGGTCATCCATTACCTTTAGACGCTGATTTGATCCTGATACCCGGAAGTAAATCAACTATTGGTGATCTTAACTTTTTTAGACTGCAGGGTTGGGATGTAGATTTGGCTGCTCATATCCGCGCGGGTGGACAAGTTTTGGGCATTTGTGGTGGATATCAAATGTTGGGTCGTAAGATTGTTGACAGTGATGGAATTGAGGGTCTTGCTGGAAGTTATCCTGGATTGGGGCACTTGGATGTAGTTACTCAAATGCATTCCGAAAAGCGTTTGGCTCAGGTTTCTGGGATTGATGTTGCCTCAGGTGCATCTGTTTCAGGGTATGAAATTCATATTGGCCAAACTTCTGGTGCTGATTGTGATAATTTTTGGCTGAATATGGAGGGTGTTAACGTTGGTGCAAGTTCAAAAAATGGTAAGATTCAAGGTTGTTATATTCATGGACTGTTTTCATCTGATGCATTTAGGCATGCCTATTTAACTCGTATTGGTGCTGATATTGTTCAAAGTAACTATTCGGATAAAGTAGAGTTAACGTTAAATGCTTTGGCAAAGCATATGGAGTTACACTGTGACTTAGATGAACTACTAAAAATAGCTAGTCAGAGTGAGCCTAAAATTATATAATTTGAAGTGCTAAATTTTAGTTTATCTGTTTTTTAATTTTTCTAGCAGTTTTATACGAGCTTTTCCCAGTGGTGATTCAATAACTATTTTATTATAATCTAATGTAGGGTCGTATAGTTTAATATTAAGCCCTAGCGATGATGCAGTTAGTTGACCCATTTCTGCTAACACTTTATAAGCTTGGACTTGTTCGTCGCGTAATGCTGATACCAAGTTTAAACGTGCTGATAATAGTTCTTGCTCTGCGTCTAAAACATCCAATGTTGTGCGTGATCCAAGCTTTGCTTCCTCAGTAACACCTTCAAATGCAATGCGAGCTGACTCAATTTGTGCATTGCTTGCTTTAATAGCAGCAAGAGCTGCCTGCCAAGTGGCGTAATAGGAATTTAAATTATAGCGCGTACTAGATACAGCCGTATCAAGAGCGTATTTTTTTGCTTGCCTTGCATTAACTGCGGAGCGTTGCTTACTCCTTAATTCGCCACCGCTGAAAATAGGAATGGAAGCTTCAATCTTTGCTCCTATTGATGATTTTATTGATGAACCAATGCTTGAAGTAAGGGTCCCTGATATTATAGGATTGGTATTCTTGCGTGTTGCACTAATCGTTTGATCAGCTGCTTGTAAATAAAGTTTGGCAGCACGAATGCGAGGGTGATTATTTAAAGCAATAGCTTCAGCAGTAGCTACATCAGCTGGGATTATAGGATGTTTTGGTGGCGTTTCTAGTGTGCCAGGTTCTTCGCCTACAATTGAAAAGTAATTTGCAATTTGACTTAATACAGCTGCGTTTCCAGCTTTTACATTACTTACAGCGGAGGCCAGGCGCGCTTCAGTCTGGCTGACGTCTGTTCGGGTTACTTCACCAACTTCAAAACGGTTTTGGGAGGCACGTAATTGTTGACTAAGAACAGAAACATTGCTCGCAGCCAGATCTAAGGTTGCTATAGCTTGGCGCAAGTCCATGTAACTCGTAATTACGTTTAACAGGCTATTTTGTTCTGATTGTATCAATAGTTCACGTTCAGCGAAAACAGTAAGTTTGGATGAATCTATTAAATCAAGAGATTTACCGCCGTCATAAATCAACTGTTTAATCGTAAGTGACGCTGTGTTGGCGTATTTGCCATTAACATCATCAAGGTCTTGTTTTAAATTTGCATTAACACTTGGCATTAACGCTGCTGATTTCTGCACTACTATTTCATTTAATTCTAAAAGTTTTTCTCGTTGTTGAGCTATCGATGGATTATTTTTATATGTTGCTTCTAGAGCTTGATTTAGTGTTGTGGTTTCAGCGAGTGCAGAAGAGCATAGTACGAATAATGTTACAGAGCTTAATACTAGTATTCGCATAAATTTTTCCTGTTTTAACTATATATTTATTTTTAATTTTCTATAAATCAAATTAATGAAAATGTTTTAGGTTCAGTAAAGCCTTTGAGCAAAGGTGCTGTAGCATCAAATTCTGATCGCCATGCTATATTTTGACCTTTTTTAATACCAATTTTGCATTGGCCCATTGCCCCGCTTGCAAAAATCGCAACTACGCGTCCACCATCTTTCAATTGTTTTACCAAACTTTCTGGAAAATTTTGAATTGCACCTTGGATGATAATTACATCATAAAGTCCATGTTTAACGGCACCATCGGTGAAGGTAGCATTTACAACAATTGCATTATCTACACTTTCATTTTCTAAAGCTTCCCGGGCAAAGTCTGCAAATGCGCCATTGCTTTCGACAGCTACAACAGCTTCTGCCAGGTGAGCAATTACTGCTGTTGAATACCCTGTACCGCAGGCAACATCTAAAACTAGTTCATTAGAATTAATAGCTACAGTATCTAACATTTTTGCAAATGTGCGTGGATTTAGAATAACCCTATTTTGAGAAATAGTAATATGTTCGCCCATGTAGGCCACAGATTTTTTTTCTTTGGGAACATATTTCTCTCTGGGTGTGCGAAGTAATGCATCAATAATTGGATATTTTGTAACATCTGATGGGCGTACTTGGCAGTCTACCATTGCTTCTCGCGCAGTTTGAAAATTGGTCATCGGTTTAATATCAACTTTGTAAAATAAATCTAATTTCTTTTGCCATATGAGTTCATGATGGGCAATAGCTTGCTGATCTACTCAGTTTAAAATTTAATCAAAGTTTAAATAAATATTTGTTTAAAAATTTTTTTTCATATAATTAAATAACTAGCTTTAAAATTAACAATAACAAATACGTTTTCTTTAAATCAAACTTTATTAAACTTAATGAAATATTATTAATTTATTTAGAGTGCTTGAAAGCAACCGAATTTGTTTGTTGTATGTAATATTTGATTGTGGGATATTCTGAAATATTATCTAATGACTTCGCTTTTTTGAACATACTTTATATTGCTCGTAGTAGGGGTTCGATCCTAACTGTTGCAACTCCTCTGAGGATAGTTAAAAAATCTCAGGATAAATTAGTTTAGTGAAAATGTTCATTTTCAGGTTTCTATGCACTGGACGAAGGGCACTCAATAGATGCGAAAATACATTCGCAGGTGCGAGACCTGATTATTGATACCATATTTATATTAAAAAAGGGAAAAAGTGGTATTAAAAAAATAATATAGAATAATAGTTGTATTGAAAAGTTTAATAAATAATTGGTAAATATTCTTGACCAATTTGTGTTATGTGTTAGAAAAGAAAGTGGTAATTAGAATTCAGTGATGGTTTTTAGATTATTTTAAAATTTGAACTCTGATTTTCGCAATGGTTTTAGATGTATTTCTAATTGCCTGCAAAAGTATAAGATCACATCCTTGGGAGGGGACCTATGACAGATAATCTAAATCGTAGAAAGTTTTTACGCGGTACAGCCGTAGCGGGTGCCGCTACGTTGGCTACTCCAGCAATTGCTGGCAGTCATACAACAACACTTAAAATGCAAGCTGCTTGGGGTGGAGGAATATTCTTAGAGAATGCTCAGTCATACGTAGATCGCGTACATGCAATGGCGGGTAGTGCTCTAAAGATTGACCTGCTTGCAGTAGACTCAGTCGTAAAGACATCGCAAATGCAAGATGCTGTTCACCGCGGTGTTCTTGATGCATGTCACTACGTACCTGCTTACTGGTACTCAAAGTCAAAATCAGCATCTTTGTTCGGTACTGGCCCTTGTTTTGGCTGGTCATCACAAGAAGTTCTTGGTTGGGTGAACTATGGTGGCGGACAAGAATTATTTGATGAATTAATGGGTGATTTAGGCTTGAACGTTGTTTCGTTCTTCAATTCGCCTATGCCTGCTCAACCACTAGGATGGTTTAAGGAAGAAATTAAAGACGTTTCGCAAATGGAGGGTTTGAAGTATCGTACAGTTGGTCTAGCGGCTGATGTTCTTTTGGAAATGGGTATGTCTGTTGTGCAGCTTCCAGGTGGCGAAATTCAGCCAGCAATGAAATCTGGTTTGATCGATGCGGCCGAATTTAACAACCCGACTTCAGACCGTGACTTTGGTATGCAGGATGTTTCTAAGGATTACCACTTAGCTTCGTTCCACCAGTCACAGGAATTCTTCGAAGTTTCTTTCAACAAAAAGAAATATGAAAAGTTACCAGCTGAACTTCAATCTATCCTGAAGTATGCATCAGAAGCTGAAAATTCAAACTTCTATTGGCACAATACAAAGCGCTATGCAGATGATTTGCAGACTTTGCAAAATGAGCAAGGCGTGAATGTACACCGTACTCCAGACAGCGTGATGCAGGCGCAATTGGAAGCATGGGATATTGTGACTGATCGTATTTCTGGCGAAGACGCATTCTTTGCTAAAGTGATTGAAAGTCAAAAAGCCTACGCTAAAAATGTTATGGGTTACTTAAACTTGAACCAGCCGGATTATAAGTTGGCTTACAAGCACTACTTCGGATAATTAAATACTAAATGAGATCGAGGGCCAATTGTGGCCCTCGATTTTTTGTATAATAAATTCCATATAATTAAGGAGAGGGCTATTGCTCAAATTCGTTCATAGCATTGAAGGCCTGAGTATTTGGGTCGGCCGCGCATTTGGTTGGTGTATTTTAATCTTAACTCTTTCGGTAGCTTATGAAGTTTTCGTACGTTATGTCCTAAACTCTCCAACAGTTTGGGCTTTTGACATGATGGTTCAAATGTATGGTGCACTTTTCTTAATGGCTGGGCCATATGCCCTAGCACAAGACGCCCATGTACGTGGTGACGTATTATATCGGTTATTTACAATAAAATGGCAGGCTCGTTTAGACTTTGTTCTATATCTTTGCTTTTTCTTTCCTGGGATTCTTGCGTTATTTTGGTATGGATGGGAAATTGCTTCAGATAGTTGGCGTTACCAAGAGGTAAGCTGGAATAGTCCTGCAAGAATACAAATTTATTTTTTCAAAACATTAATACCGTTTGCGGGTGGGCTTTTGCTTCTGCAAGGTCTTGCTGAGTTGGTTAGATGTTGGAGTGCAATGCGCACTGGTGTCTGGATGGATCGACTCGATGATGTTCAAGAAACAGAAGATATGTTGACCCAAATGGCCGCAGATGAACTTCCTGTAATCACGCCTCTCAATTCCAAAGCTTAAATAGCACTCAAGAAAGTTATTAAGATGTCAAATCCTGAAGTCGCAATATTAATGTTGTGCATGTTTATCATGCTGGTTTTACTTGGATTTCCAATCGCATTTACACTTATCGCAATGGGTGTAGCTTTTGGCTACTATGCATATTATCAAGGCCCACCAGAGGTATTTTCAGATATATTTGATAATAATATTTTCTACCTTTTGAATCAAAATACTTATTCTGTGATGGAAAATGATACATTGGTTGCAATTCCATTATTCTTATTTATGGGTTATGTGGTTGAGCGTGCTAATATTGTGAACAGGCTCTTTTTCTCACTTTATATGGCTGCTCGAAACTTACCTGGATCGCTAGCAATTGCGGCATTATTAACATGTGCTGTATTTTCTACGGCTTCGGGTATTGTTGGTGCAGTTGTTACGTTGATGGGCTTACTTGCTTATCCAGCTATGGCAAATGCAAACTATGATAAAAGCTTTGCATCTGGTGTTATTTGTGCCGGTGGAACTTTAGGTATTCTTATTCCTCCTTCAATTATGTTAATTGTTTATTCAGCAATCGGTAACTTATCACCACTACGCCTATATGCTGCAGCTGTTTTTCCAGGACTTCTCCTAGCAGGCCTTTATATTGTTTACGTTATTGCTCGTGTTTGGTGGAATCCATCACTTGCACCAAAACCAAATTTGAAAGATGTACCACCTCCAGCTCAAATATACTGGGATCTTTTAGTTTCATTCGTGCCTTTGACTGTTTTAATTACATTAGTCCTAGGGTCAATCTTGGGTGGTTTGGCAACACCAGCTGAGGCAGCCGCTATGGGTGCACTTGGTGGTATTATCTTAGCTGTTATTTACCGTTCAATGACTTGGGATAAGTTAAGAGAAAGTGTATTTCTAACGGCCAAGGCTACTGCGATGGTTTGTTGGCTGTTTGTAGGTTCTTGGACATTTGCTTCTGTATTTTCATATTTGGGTGGCCATGACCTAATTTCGCATTGGGTCATGGGAATGGATTTAACAACAATTCAGTTTTTGATTTTGGCGCAATTAATAATATTTGTTTTAGGTTGGCCTTTAGAATGGTCTGAAATTTTGATTATCTTTGTGCCTATTTTCCTTCCGTTGTTAGAACCATTTGGTGTGAATCCTTACTTCTTTGCGATGCTTGTGGCATTGAATTTACAGACGTCATTCCTGACACCTCCAATGGCTATGTCGGCATATTACTTAAAAGGGGTATTGAAAAATCAGATCGAACTAATTGAAATTTTTAAAGGTATAATGCCATATTTGGGTATTGTAATTTTTACGATGGTTTTGATGTACATATTTCCAGGAATAGCACTTTGGTTTCCTGACTATTTATTTGGTAAATATATACCATGATAACTGAGCCGTATATGTTATCGGCGGTGGCTTCTGCGGAAGCCATCGCCTCTGGCTCATTAAGTTCACTCGAATTAATTAAATCTTGTTTAGCCCGTATTTCTGATACTGACCCAGAGATTAACGCTTGGGAATATTTAGATGCCGATAGTGCTATAGCACAAGCTTCTATGTGTGATGAAATTCGAAAGTCAGGTAAAGCAATTGGACTCCTTCACGGTGTCCCAGTAGGCTTAAAAGACATTATAGATACTATTGATATGCCAACTCAGTGTGGCAGTGATATTTTTCTTGGTAGAGAATCTGATAAAGATGCACGTGTGGTCGAGAACCTACGCAATGCTGGCGCTGTAATTATGGGTAAGACAGTTACGACTGAGATGGCATTTTATCATCCAAGTAAAACACGAAACCCTCACGATTTCAATCGATCTCCAGGGGGCTCATCAAGCGGTTCTGCAGCTGCAGTAGCCGCTGGGCATGTTCCATTAGCTATTGGAACGCAAACGAATGGATCTGTTATTCGTCCAGCATCATTTTGTGGAACCTTTGGCTTTAAACCCTCTTGTGGTGTAATTCCTAGAACTGGAATTTTACAAACATCAAAAACACTAGATCAAGTTGGTTGTTTTGGGCGTACATTAATGGATGTAGCATTATTAACTGATGTGATTGGAGGTTTTGATCAAAATGATATTAATAGTTATCCAAGGCCAAGGCCAAATATGTGCAAAGGTGCTTCTTCAGAAGCTCCTGTAACACCTGATTTAGCCTGGTTAGATCTACCATTTAATGACCGATTATCATCTGATTCACGGGAAGGTTTAGACTCAATTATTGATATTCTAGGTTCAAAAGTCACAAAAATGAGTGCTGCTGACCAATTATCAAATCTTGTGGCTGTTCAAGCGCGGATTCATCAATATGAAATTTGTCTACACCAAGATCAGGTATTTAACGATAATTGGGATAAGGTTAGTGATACCTTAAAAGAAGTTATTAAACGCGGCAGAAAAATAAGTATAAATGAATACACTGATGCATTGTCAGTTAAAGAATCTGCTCAAGATTTTTTTGAAGAATTTTTTCTCGAATTTGATGCAATTATAGCACCCTCAGCTGTAGGGCAAGCGCCCCTCTTTTCCCAAGGGACAGGAGATCCAATTTTTTCCACCCTTTGGACACTAGCTGGATTGCCTTGTATAACACTACCACTCCTTGTTGGAAAAAATGGTTTACCTGTTGGTGTCCAATTAATTGGACCAATTGAAAAAGATGATCGATTACTACGTACTGCAAATTGGCTGCAAGAATTTTTATCATTAGAAGCCACAGAATAAAGGAAAAAATATGTCTTATAATATTAAATTGTTAATGGGTTTCATTGGAACAGCAATTTTGGTGACTTTCATTGGTGGGTTGTCATATTCAATTTCTACAGGATTTGCAGGATTTGATGGTGGATTACCATTCATGGTAATCGCAATTGTAATCTGTTCTGCTGCCATTTATGATTTTTGGGATGAATGTGTACGCAAAAAATGATTAAACCGCGCCTATGGATAACTCGGAGACTTTCTGAAGCTACAATTGAACGTGCTGATCGTGATTACGACTTGGTTGTAAACTTTGAAGATCTTCCTGGTACTGCAGACCAAATAATTGCAGCCAGTGCAGAATTTGATGCAATTATACCATGCCATTCAGAATTATTTTCTGCGAATGTCGTGGCAAAGCTTAACCCCCGGTTGAAAATTGTTGCAAACCATTCTGTGGGGGTAGACCACTGTGATTTAGATGCCTTGAAAAGTAGAAATATTGCCGTAACAAATACTCCAGATGTTTTGTCTGATGCTACTGCGGAAATTGCTATGCTATTGATGTTAGGTGCTGCTCGCCACGCAATTTCTGGTGATCAGATCGTGCGTGATGGATTATGGACGAACTGGTCACCATCTTTTATGGTAGGAAAACAACTGACTGGTGCGTGTTTGGGTATAATAGGTATGGGGCGTGTTGGAAGAGCCCTTGCCGTTAAAGCTCGTGGGTTTGAAATGGAAATACATTACCATAATCGTACGCAATTAGATGATAATGATGCTTGTGGTGCAATTTTCCACAATACAATAGAAAGTTTATTAGAAGTTTCAGAGTTCCTTTCTTTACATTGTCCAGCTACCCAACAAACAAATAAAATGATGAATAAAACCCGTTTTGAAATGCTCCCTAAAGGAGCTGTAATTGTAAATACTGCTCGTGGTGGGCTAATTGATGAGAATGCTTTGCTTGAAGCTATAATTTCAGGCCAAATATCTGCTGCAGGACTAGATTGTTTTCAAGTTGAACCAGGCGGTAATCCTAATTTTGCAAAATATAAAAATATATTTATGCTGCCTCATATTGGAAGTGCCACGAGTAAAACTCGGGATGCTATGGGCTTTAGAGCGCTTGACAATCTTGATGCTTTTTTTGCAGGTAAAGTACCTGCTGACTTACTTTAAATAAAAGGAAATAATATGACACAACTTGCGTTTCTTGGACTTGGTGTAATGGGTTACCCGATGGCTGGGCATCTAAATAAAGCGGGACATGATGTCACCGTCTATAATCGCACAATTGCTAAATCTAAAGCCTGGACAGGTGCTAATGGGGGAAGCTCATCACTGACACCTGCAGGTGCAGCTAAGGGTGCTGAGATAGTAATTGCCTGTGTCGGCAATGATGATGATTTACGTTCAGTCTGTCTTGGACCTGACGGTGCATTTTCTACTATGACTGCAGGAAGTATGTTTATTGATCACACAACAGTATCTGCAGCTGTAACTAAAGAATTACATGATGTGGCAAACATAGCTGGAATAGCATTTGTTGATGCTCCTGTATCTGGTGGTCAAGCCGGAGCTGAAAACGGACAACTTTCTATTATGTGTGGTGGCGCTGAAGAACATTATCAGCGTGCTGAAAAAATTATATCTGTTTATGCTAAGTTATGTCGTCGTCTTGGCGAAAGTGGTGCGGGACAATTAACGAAAATGTGTAATCAAATTGCTATTGCTGGTTTGGTACAAGGTCTCTCAGAGGCAATCCATTTTGCTCAAAAAGCAGGATTAGACGGCAGAGAAGTTGTTGAAGTCATAAGCCAGGGTGCTGCTGGAAGTTGGCAAATGTCCAATCGATATGAAACAATGTTAGATGACCATTACGAACATGGGTTTGCGGTAGATTGGATGAGAAAAGATCTAGGTATTTGTTTAAATACTGCAAATGAAAATGGTGCAAGTTTGCCAGTGACTGCTCTTGTCGATCAGTTCTATAAAGATGTTCAGAAAATGGGTGGTGGACGATGGGACACTTCATCTCTTCTAAAAAGACTTAGTTAAACTTTGCAGGACCCGCGTAAAGTATTATAATTAACGGTAATTAATTTATATTTTTAGAAATATTAAAATAAAACTTATACTTAAACAGTCAGCTATTTAAATAGCTGACTGTTTAAGTCACTTTCCCTCAGTTTGCTTGCACTGTAAGAAGCTTAAAAAAATAGTTTAAAGGCAAGATAAATGGCTATGGAAAAAAACTTCGATGCGGCGTCTAAAGAAGCGGCTATTTGGAAGAAATGGGAAGATGCTAATGCATTTGCAGCAGGAGCGAATGCTCGTCCTGGTGCTGATAGCTACGCTATCATGATCCCACCACCAAATGTTACTGGTGTTCTACATATGGGCCACGCCTTTAATAACACATTACAAGATATCCTTATTCGCTGGCATCGCATGCGTGGCTTTGACACTCTTTGGCAGCCTGGAACTGATCATGCTGGTATTGCCACTCAAATGGTAGTTGAGCGTGAACTTGCAAAAAACAATGAACTAACACGCGCTGAATTAGGGCGCGAAGCATTTTTAGAAAAAGTTTGGGATTGGAAAGAACAATCAGGTGGTACAATTATAAACCAGCTAAAACGTTTGGGTGCCTCGTGTGATTATTCCCGTACTGCTTTTACAATGGCGGGTGCACAAGGTGATACACGAACTGGACACGAAAATAGTGCTAATTTTCATGATGCAGTATTAAAAACATTTGTCGATTTTTTCAATAAAGGACTGATTTATAAAGGAAAACGTCTTGTAAACTGGGACCCTCACTTCGAAACAGCAATTTCTGACTTAGAGGTCGAGAATGTTGAAGTTGATGGCCATATGTGGCATTTTAAATACCCATTAACTAATGGTGAGACTTACACTTACATTGAGAAGGATGATGACGGAAATGTTACGGTAAATGAAGAACGTGATTATATAGCTATAGCTACAACTCGTCCTGAAACTATGTTGGGTGATGGTGCTGTTGCTGTTCACACTAAGGATCAGCGGTATGCTCCGTTAATTGGTAAACATGTACATTTACCACTATGTAATAGAACTATTCCTATAATTTCTGACGAGTATCCTGACCCTAATTTTGGATCTGGTGCAGTAAAGATTACTGGTGCACATGATTTCAATGATTACATGGTGGCAAAGCGTAATGACATACCTATGTACCCATTAATGGATACTAAAGGTGCAATGCGTGCAGATGATTCAGATGATAATTTTGTACCAAAAAAATATCGTGGTTTGGATCGATTTGTTGCCAGAAAATTAGTTATTAGTGATCTGGATGCACTTGGGTTAATGATCAAGATTGAAGAAAAAAAAGTGATGCAACCATTTGGTGACCGCTCTAAAGTTGTTATTGAACCTGCGTTAACGGATCAATGGTTTGTTGATACGGCTAAAATTGTTCAACCAGCTATAGATGCTGTACGAGATGGAACTACAAAGATATTGCCTGAAGGTGATAAGAAGGTTTATTTTCATTGGCTTGAAAATATTGAGCCTTGGTGTATTTCACGGCAACTTTGGTGGGGTCATCAAGTTCCAGTTTGGAATGACCTGGCAGGAAACGCATTTTGTGCGATATCTGAGAATGAAGCAATTAAACTAGCCAAAGATAAATATCAGTTGGAGAACCCTGGTATAACTATTGAAGTTATTATTGATAAGGATTTTGTGCAGAGCTTAGAAGATGATGTTTTGAGTGATGACATTAACCTCGACACAAAAGTAATAAGATTATCCCGTGACCCTGATGTTTTAGATACTTGGTTTTCATCTGGTCTTTGGCCATTGGGTACGCTTGGCTGGCCTGAGAAAACAGATGAATTAGAAAGATATTATACATCTTCTAATGTGAACCGGACCCTAATCACTGGATTTGATATCATCTTTTTTTGGGTTGCCAGAATGATGATGATGGGTATTGAAACTATGGGTAAAGTGCCCTTTGAAACCGTTTATGTACATCCATTAGTTCGTGATGAACATGGTAAGAAAATGTCAAAATCAACTGGAAATGTTATGGATCCACTTGACCTAATTGACAAATATGGAGCTGATGCAGTCCGTTTCACTTTAACTGCTATGGCTGCTATGGGACGTGACTTAAAGTTGTCAGAACAACGTATTGAAGGATACCGTAATTTTGGGACGAAACTTTGGAATGCAACTCGGTTTGCTGAATTTAATGAAGTATCATCAAAAGATGATTTTGACCCTACATCAGTCTCGCAGACATTAAACAAGTGGATTATTGGTGAAACAGCACTGGTTCGTGAGGCAGTTGATAACTCGCTTGAACAATATCGATTTAATGATGCGGCTAACGCATTATATGTATTTGTCTGGAACAAAGTTTGTGATTGGTATGTTGAACTTTCAAAACCTTTATTGCAGGGTGATGACGCTGATGTTATTTCTGAAACAAAATCCACACTAGCATGGGTTTTGGAGCAATCATATATTTTGCTTCACCCTATTATGCCATACATTACAGAAGATCTATGGAATGAAACAGGTGTTCGTACAAAACTACTAACTCACGCTGATTGGCCAACATACACATCTATTGAATTGTTAGATGAAGTTGCAAACATTGAAATGAACTGGGTAATAGCCTTAATCGAACAAATTAGATCAGTTCGTGCTGAAATGCGTGTAAACGCGGGAGCAAAAATATCAATGATTCAATTAGCTTTGGATGCAACTGCGCAGACTGCTTTAAATAATAATAAATTGATGATTATGCGTTTGGCACGGGTCGAGAAAATTTTAATTGCGGTGGATGCACCTAAAGGTGCTGTCACGCTACCTGTTGAAGGCGGACAGTTTTGTTTACCATTAGCTGATATTATAGATATTGAAGCAGAAAAAATTCGTTTAAATAAAGCCATTGAAAAGCTAGAAAAAGAGCTGAATACAATCAAAAATAAGCTAGAGAATGAGAAATTTGTTAACAATGCACCAGATGCAGTTGTTGCAGAAAATCGTGCTCGTATTGAAGTTGGACAAGAAGAACTTACAACTTTACAGGCTGCACTTAGGCGCGTTGCTTCATTGAAATAACAATAGAATACGATGGTAACATATGAGACATATTCTCATATGTTGTCATGGTATGTCTTTATCTAAGAATTTTTCCACCTTTTTACGCTTATTAACATACAAGTGATTTCTTTTATGACTTAAATGTGGTTTGTTTCTTATCGAAGTAAATAGATAATACTAACTTGGATATGCATTATGGAAAATCATAAAAAACTATCGCCTAAATTATCTCTTCTTGCGGCATCCTTGCCTTCAACTGTACCATTTGTTGCTCCAGAAATGACAGAACGCGCCACTGGAAAAATGTTTATAGCACGATTAGGTGCGAATGAGAGTAGTTTTGGTCCGTCTCCAAAAGTTGAAAAAGCTATTGCAGATGCATGTTCAGAAGTTTTTAAATATGGTGATCCTGATGCTTATGATTTGAAACAAGAACTGAGTAAGCATTGGAATATTCCAGCTGAAAATATAATTGTTGGCGAGGGAATTGATGGACTTATGGGAACGTTGTGTAGGTTAATGTTGGATCAAGGTGATATTGTTGTCACATCTAATGGAGCATATCCAACATTTAATTATCAAGTGCTTGGTGTCGGAGGGGTGTTGGAGGTTGTTCCATATTTAAATGACTTTGAAGACCCAGATGCATTGCTTTCCCAAGCCAAGCTGTCTGGTGCAAAGATGATTTATATTGCAAATCCTGACAATCCAATGGGTACCCATCATAATGCAGAAAAGATTCAGACGATGATAGATTCTGTACCTGATGATTGTTTACTAGTTTTAGATGAAGCTTATATTGAATTGGCGCCTAATGGGGTAGCATCAACCATTGATGTTACTAATAAAAACGTTATCAGACTTCGTACCTTTTCAAAGGCTTATGGATTAGCTGGTGCTCGAGTTGGATATGCAATTGGACACATTGATTTAATCAAAGCATTTGACAAAATACGAAATCATTTTGGGGTAAATACAATAGGACAAAAAGCTGCTTTGGCTGCTCTAAAAGATCAAGCATATGTCTTAAAGATTCGAAGCGCCGTTGAACATGGACGTAATCGGGTAGAGCAAATTGCATTAGAAAATGGTCTGACAGTTATTCCGTCATCTACAAATTTTGTTGCAATTGATTGTGGAGCAGATGGTGACTTTACCCGTAAAGTATTAGCCGAATTGGTGGGTATGGGAATTTTCGTTCGGATGGCATCTGTAGAGCCTCAAGATCGCTGTTTGCGTGTTTCTATTGGTGTTCCAGAAGATATTGAACGCTTTGCCTTAGCATTTCCTATTGCATTAGAAAGAGCGCATGCTTCTTAACCATGAGCTATAATTGCAGATGCTGCTGCTAAACCATTTGGGTCGTGATCAATATTATTAGCTTTTAATCCTGCATCCATAGCACCTAAAGTTCCCATAACTATTGGTACATTTACATGTCCCATATGCCCAATTCTGAAAAAGTTATCATACTCTGGGCTGTTAGGTGATGCCATTCCTAATCCAACGCCTAAAGTTACGCCTGCTACATCTTCTGCCCATCTACGCAAATATCCGGCATCCCCTGAGGCTGTTGATATTGCGGTAACAGCACACGATCGTTTTTTAGGATCCTCAATATTTAAGTACATTCGACCTGAACTGCCCCAAGCCTCAACTGCTGCACAAATACATCGTGCAAGCACTTGATGCCGCGCCCATACAGCATCTAGACCCTCTTCATATAATATAATGTTCAATGCTTCTCGAAGTCCAAATAAATGGTGTGTTGGAGCTGTGCCACAAAAAAGTTTACTAAATCGGTTTGCGTCTAAACGGGGCTTCCAATCCCAATAAGATGAAACGCATTCTTTTTTCTCACGGGCTGCCTTTGCACGATCATTTATATAAACAAATGAAATACCTGCTGGTGTCATTAAACCTTTTTGACTTGCCGCAACCATAATATCTACATTCCAGTCATCCATACGAAACTTTTCTGTTCCCAATGAGGCAATACAATCCACCATGAATAAAGCAGGGTGAGCCATGGACTTGATTGCTCGCCCAACAGCTTTTACATCATTTCGAACTGAACTTGCAGTATCTGTTTGTACCATTTAAATTGCTTTAATTTGATGGTTCTTGTCTGCCAGGAGATGTTCAGTACTTTTTGCTGGATCGACGCTTGATTGTTTACCAAAGTCTAATTAATCTATTATTAATCCTAAGCTTTCACCTAATTTACCCCATCGCTGTGCAAAAAGCCCTGTTCCTAAGGCTAAAATTTTGTCTCCTTTAGACACTACATTTGTTAACGCAGCTTCCCAGGCTCCGTGACCGTTAGAGATGTAAATAGCAACATCAGAATCTGTTTTAGCAAGACGCTTGAGGTCAGGAATTATACCACTAACGATATCAACAAGTTCGCCTTCATAAATATTTGGATTATTTCTGTGCATAGCATTTAAAACACGATCAGGAATAACAGATGGGCCAGGAATTGATAATAATTTTTGACCGTAATAAAGTGACATTTATCAGTCTCCTTTTGATCTAGGCATACCTTCGGTCAAGATAATATCAAACTCAAATTAAATTGTTTCGTTGGAAACCTGAAGTTGCCATGATATATGAGTGAATAAATTGATAAAAAGTTGTTATAAATGACCAAAAAAAATCAAAAGCCGCTGACTGCAAGAGCTGCCTATGGGCGTCTCTTTCGAGATTGGTTGAAAGATCACACTACAACTTTAGTAATAACATTTTTTTTGATGCTTATTGTCGCAATAGCTGCTGCTGGATATGCAAAATTTATACAAATAATTATAGCTGCTTTTGAAGTTAATTCTCCTACTGTAATTTGGTGGGGACCTGTAGGGATAATTGTCTTATCTTTAGTGAAAGGCTTTAGCCAATACGGGCAGCAAATTCTTCAAAATCGCATTCTTTCTCGTATGCAAGCAAACCTACAATCTAAAATGTTTAGCTCTTTGGTGCACATGGACCTTGCAAATCTTTTAGCCGAATCACCAGCAGCTTTGGCAACAAGATTTTCAGCAGATATTGAAGTTATTCGTAATTCTACAATTGGAATTTTGGGATCAATCACAGCTATTTTTACCATAATAGCTACCTTTGCCGTTATGCTCTCGATTGACTGGGCTTTAACGGTCAGTTTGATCTTTATCTTTATGTTTGCTTTTGGGCCAGTCGGTGTAGTTGGAGCAAAAGTAAGAAAAATTTCAGAAAAAACTCAAAAAGAAATTGCACATATGACTGAAACGGTTAACGAGGGTTTAGCTGGAATCCGCATGGTAAGGACTTACCGTTTGGAAAAGCGTTTAACAGATAGCGCTATTTTAACATTTGAACGATTATTTAAGTTACGTGTTGCACTGGTTAAATGGCAGTCATTTGTTTCGCCTTTAATGGAGATTTTAGGGGGTATAGCGATTGGCGCTCTTTTATTATTGGTTGCTTTGAGGATGGAATCTGGCGCAGTAGACTTAGCTGGATTTATTGGGTTGCTTACAGCATTAGGCGTTGCAACTAATCCAGCAAGGAAGCTAGGTGGGGCTTATGCTGGTGCACTGCAAGGGATAGCTGCATTAGAGCGTGTATATCAACTATTTGATACTCCCAATACCATTAAAGATGGATCGTTTGAATATAAAGAAGGCGATAAAGCAAAGGGGAACCTAAAATTTGAAAATGTAAACTTTATGTACCCTGATGGTTATCAGGCACTTTTTGATATTTCCTTAGATATTAAAGCTGGAAAATCATATGCGTTTGTTGGACGATCTGGAGCAGGAAAATCTACCATTTTTAATATTTTATCGAGGCTATTTGATACTAGTACTGGAGCAATCACTTTAGATGGGCGTACTTTGCATGAATATAAACTCTCAACTTTGCGTGATCAAATTTCTGTAGTAAGCCAAGATAGCGTTTTGTTAACGGGCACTGTTTTGGATAATATTGGCTTTGGGCGTGAAGGTGCAAGCTATGAAGCCTGCGTATTAGCGGCTAAAGCAGCAGCGGCAGATGGGTTTATTTCGAAGTTAGATAACGGATACGATACAAAGATTGATCCCTCTAAAATTAAGTTTTCTGGAGGTGAGAAACAGCGGCTGTCAATTGCTCGTGCTATTTTGCGGGATGCGCCAATTTTGTTGTTGGATGAACCAACTTCGGCTTTAGATGCGCAGTCTGAAAACCAAATTCGTGAAGCATTAGACAGTTTATCTGAAAATCGTACAACCTTGATTATTGCGCACAGGTTATCAACTATTTTAGATGCTGATCAAATTGTTGTAATGGATCAGGGTCGTATCATTGATCAAGGGACGCATGAAGAATTACTATCGCGAGATGGAATTTATACTGAATTGTTTAACTTACAGTTTGATCTTAGCCCTCATAGTAATAGTGAAAAGCGCAAGCGCTCCTTCCCCGGTAGTAATAAAAATAATTGGGCTAGCCCACTGTACAGATTATCAAAGTATTTAGGGCTCTAATTTTTGGACTTATAAATATTTGCCAAATGTTCGGGATCGCAACCAAATAGAAATTTGATTAATAAGGTTATATTTTTTATACTCCGAGTTATCCAGCCCTCTGCTTCATAACGTTTTGAGGAAGTTATTGCTGTTATGGGCATAATACGCAAACACCCTTTTAGAGCTTTTGCCATTGCTACGTCTTCCATTAATGGGATTTTAAGGTATCCACCGGTTTCATTATAAAGTTCGCGGGAAATGAGTAAACATTGATCCCCGTATGGTAACCCGAATAAGTTAGACCGTAAGTTTGCGCCTAAACTTATAATTTTTGAAATAAACCCATTATTGTCAAATGCTAATTTACAAAAACCGGCGTCCTTATATTTTGAAATATGTTCGAAGATTACATTTGGCCACCCTTTAGAAAGTATAGTGTCGGCATGTATAAATAAAATCCATGGAGCTTTTGTTATGAGGGCACCATTATGTAGTTGTGTTCCACGCCCAGCTTCACCATTTATAAAAACAGCACCAATTTCTTCAGATAAAATTTCTATTTCATCTACTGACCCTCCGTCTGTAATGATCAATTCTTTAATTAAGCCAATATCGATACCTTCATATAATGAAGCCAAAGTTGGTCCAATCTTTGAAGCAGCGTTTAGGGTTGGTATTACTATTGATAGGGAAGCGGGCATTTATCTTGGCATTCCTTTACGTTCAGGGCTACATACATTGAAACTATCTAAAAAAAAAGCTTAAGGAAACCTAATGCATTCAGAAATTATACCAAACCGCGTAATAATAAAAATTACTGGGTTAGATGCTGCGAGTTTTTTGCAAGGTTTAATTAGTAATGATATTACACAGGCAGAAAATAAATTAGTTTATACTGCTTTATTATCTCCTAAGGGAAAGTATCTATTTGATTTTTTTATTACTTCTCATGGAGATGGATTCCTTTTAGATGTTTTAGCTCCTTATGCTGCTAAACTAATCCAGCGCTTAAATATGTATAAGTTACGTGCTGATGTGGCGCTAATAGAGACAAATATAGCTGTTGGCAGGGGGGTGGGCTTAGCTCCCCAAGGGTCCTTTAGTGATCCACGCCATTCAGCCCTTGGTTGGCGCATTTATGGCCTTGAGGGAAATGAAATTTCAACGGTTAATTGGGATTCTATCAGAGTAGAGCATTGTATCCCAGAAACAGGTATCGAACTCATTTCTGATGAAACATATATTTTAGAAGCTGGTTTTGAACGTATGTCTGGTGTGAGTTTTCGCAAAGGCTGTTATGTTGGCCAAGAGATTACTGCACGTATGAAGCATAAAACAGCGCTACGAAAGGGTTTGGTTACTGTTGATATATGGGGATTAGCCCCAATTGGTACTAATATTTTATCAAACGGAAAAATTGCAGGTCAGCTTTTCACACAATCAGGTGAAAAAGCCATCGCTTATTTACGTTTCGACCGGGTATCAGCTGATATGACAGCAGGCACTGCCAAAGTTAACTATTGCGAACCAGTTTAGAAAATTTTGCGTGGCCTTCGCCGTTTGCCGCAATAATAGTACCTGTTTCCATGGGGTTTTTGTGAAGTGTGATGGCTTCTGCTAAACCGCCAGCTTCCTGAATTAATAGCAAACCTGCTGCCATTTCCCAATATTCCAATCCACGGTTCCAATATCCATCATAGCGACCAGCAGCTGTATAGGCTAAGTCTAAACCAACAGCACCTATTCCGCGTATGCCGCCAACACTTGGAGAAATGCGCGCAAGGTCTTGTAAGTGCGTTGGCAAGTCACCTCTGTTACCCGTGGGGAGTTCAGTGGCAAAAACCATTTGATCCAATGATGTTCGACCAGAGACGCGGATACGTTGTTCGTTTAACCATGTCCCAGCACCTTTTTCTGCTAAGAATATCTCCTCAATTACAGGAGTTAGGAGGACTGAGGCAACTATTTCCCCTTTATATTCCAGCGCTATGGAAACTGACCAGTGTGGCAAGCCATGAATAAAGTTATCAAGGCCATCTAATGGGCAGACAATCCAGCGACGTGTAGGATCTTCCCCCTTAGTTTCACGACCACCTGTGCCAACAAACCCATAGTTTGGACGGGCTTCAAACAGCGTCTCTTGTAAAATTTCTTCAGCGCGTTGGTCTGCACGCATTGCAAAATCATTAGGCCCTTTTTTAGATACCTGTAATTTATCGACTTCTTTAAAGTCTCGCATCATAGCGCGTCCAGCGACGCGGATTGCTTTTAACATTACGTTGATATTCGCAGACCATTGAGCCATGGGTAACTACCTTTGATGTTCGGATTGCGCACCTATATGCTGAAGAGGTGCAGATACCAAGCGGAAAATTAAGTACTTTGATTACGAGTGAAGTTTAAAAAATCTTTCATGTAGGGTGTACCAGCTTCTGTTTCTCGAACTGCCGCATATAGCTTACGTGTTAAGCCATCTTTAGTAACTGGTTTAGTAATAAAATTATGTTTATATTTTTGATCATTGACGACCCAATCTGGTAATACGGAAACACCGCGACCTGAGGCTACTAATAATACAATAACCGCGGTAAGTTCAGCCTGCCTGACCGCTGCTGGCTCTACGTGTGCTGGGGTTAAGAGTTGTGAGAAAATATCTAATCTAGACCTATCCACAGGGTAGGTAATTAATGTTTGATCTCGAAAGTCTTCTGCCTCTATAAACTTTTTTTGTGCTAATGGATGGTTAGTGGCACATACAAATGTTGGTGTGTATTCAAATAATGGCTCAAAAATGACCCCCACTATTTCTTCGGGATCGGAAGAAATAACAAGATCAACTTCTTCACGTTGAAGTGCAGGTAGCGCATCAAAAGAAAGCCCAGGTTTTATATCTAAATCGATGTCGGGCCAGATTTCCCTAAAATCTTCTAATACTGGGAATAACCATTCAAAACAGGCGTGGCATTCAATCGCTATATGAAGCCTACCACCCATCCCGCTAATTAGCCCTGCAAAATCATCTTCAAGAGCTGAAACTTGGGGGAGGATTTTCTCAGCTAATTCTAAAAACTTGTATCCGGCTTTAGATAGTTTAAGCGGTTTTGATCGCCGCAAAAATAATTCCATACCAACTTGGTCTTCTAGCGCTTTTACTTGGTGAGAGAGAGCCGATTGTGAAATGCATAAAATGTCTGCAGCACGGGCTAGGCCACCTTGTTCATGAATGGCTTTAATAGTTTTTAAGTGGCGAAATTCTATGTACATAAATTACACTTTATTAATTTTTTTCATATTATTTATTAAATATATGAATTTGATTCAAGTATATAATTTTGTAATACGTTATATTCTAAATATAGGATGGGTATAAATTGAATATTAATGATCCAACATTTGGCCTCTCGTTTGAAGTTTTTCCTCCACGAAGCCTTAATGCGAGTTTTAAGCTTTGGCGTACTGTAGAAGAATTAGCCAAATTAGCTCCAAGTTTCATTTCTGTCACATATGGAGCAGGTGGGTCGACACGTGAAATCTCCAAAGCTGCCGTATCAGTTATTGGGCATCAATATGGAATTAAAGTTGCTGGTCATTTAACTTGTATTAATTCATCACGTGAAGATGTTATGGCAGTGGCTACTGCATTTGCAAAGGCTGGAGTAAGCCAAATAATTGCACTACGTGGTGATACACCTGAAAAAATGGGTAAATTCAATCCAAAAAGTGATAGTTTTCAATCATCACTTGAATTGATTTCTGCTTTAGCTGATTCTGAGAAATTTAAAATTTGTGTTGCAGCTTATCCTAATATTCATCCTGAAGCACAATCAGCTAAGTCAGATATTGATATGTTAAAAGCAAAATTTGATGCGGGTGCGGAAAGTGCAATAACTCAGTTTTTCTTTGAATCGGATGATTTCTTACGATTTCGTGATGACTGTGCAGATGCAGGCATCTATCAAAAAATTATCCCTGGTATTTTACCAATAGAAAATTGGACTAAAACTAAAGTGTTTGCAATTAGGTGTGGCGCAAAAATACCAGGCTGGATGGATAAAGCTTTTGTGAATGCTACCAACAGAGGAGATCATGATTTATTGTCGACTGCTATTTGTGCGGAGTTATGTGATGATCTTTTGGCGCAAGAGGTGGGTGACCTGCATTTTTATACTTTAAATGATCCAATTCTAACAAAAAAAGTTTGTTGTGCTTTAGGTCGGAAGTTAGTTAATTCAGAAATAAGATTTGTCGCATAAAATTAATTTATCACAGTGAGTTCTACCCAAATATTTTACATAGAGCACCAATTTTGAAATCTTTAGATTAGTTATTCCGAAATATGCATCGTAAATGTCACACTCAGTCCACAAAACTACTTAATATAATAGAGTTTTTATCGCGTTCTGAGTATTCCATAGTTTCTGTATGAACAATAATGTCAGTATCTTGTTCAATAAAGGGGGGAACCATAATGCGTAAGCCATTATCTAAAACTGCAGGTTTAAAACTATTAGCTGCTGTTTGACCTTTCACCACTGGCTCTGTTTCAACTATTTTACAAACTACTTTTGTTGGTAGTGATGCACTTAGTGCTTCACTTTCATGATATTCTATTTTGATAATCATACCATCTTGTAGGAGTGGGCGCCGTTCACCTAAAATATCCGCAGGTAATTCAATTTGTTCAAATGTGTCATTATCCATAAAAACCAACATTCCATCGTTTTCATACAGAAATTGCTGATCTTTTTGCTCTAATCGTACTTTTTCAACTTTATCTGCTGAGCGAAATCTTTCATTTAATTTTGATCCATTACGTAAATTTTTCATCTCTACTTGGGCAAAAGCACCACCCTTACCAGGCTTAACATGATCAATTTTAACAGCAACCCACAAGCCACCATTATGTTCTAGGATGTTACCCATACGAATTTCATTACCGTTTATTTTTGGCATTTTGGAGCACCTTGATAGGGTTGAAATAATATTGATCTGACTTATATGTTTTGTATCGCACAACAACAAGTGTGTATAAAAAATAGATAATAAAAATTAGATATGCACCACGCGCATGGCAGTCATGCGCAAAATGGGGTACCTAATTGTTTCAGAATAGTCATATTGCGCAGACCATACAAACTAAAACTATTAAAAGGACGACGAGATGTTTGATTTCGTTGACGACACAGCATATACGAACGATCAGGGTAAACGAGCACAGAAGTTGTTCGCTGCCGTTGTTCTAGCAGCATTAGACGATGCTATTGCTGATGATAAAAAATATGGTAATGGTGTTGAATCAATTGCGCGTTGGGCCCGTTCTCGCGATGGTCGTGAAGTTTTAATGTGTGCCGGCATAGAGCCAACAGAACGATGTGTCGCTGGTATGATGAGCTTTGTAGAAAAAGGTGTGCGGACATCCGTTGCATTATCACGTGAAGAAAGTGAACGCCAAGCTGCAGCTAAAGAAGCAGCTTAATATTATTTATCAAATTTTATTTGACACCTCCATAAACTGGGGGCGTTTTGGTATCTTGAGCTACAGTTTGCTAAGAAGATTTAAACTATTAGTTAAAGGTCTTCTCCATGCAAATAAAATCTAATGGCAAAGCTGCTTGTTATTCACTCTGCGCATTTGCAATTTATGCAACACATGATGTTTTTATCAAAATACTTGGAGCTGATTATTCATCGTTTCAAATTGTCTTTTTTAACGTATTATTTGGCATGCCATTGGTTACTTTGATAATGATACAAGATTCCAAACCTGGCACATTACTTCCTGTGCATCCGATTTGGTCTGGAATACGTACTGTTGCAACAATGATGACAGGTTTATTAGCTTTTTATTCTTTCTCGGTTTTGCCATTAGCGCAAGTTTATAGCATTTTGTTTGCTATGCCTTTATTAATTACTGTCTTAGCAATTCCAATTTTAGATGAAAAAGTTGGCTGCCATCGGTGGCTGGCCGTTATTGCTGGGTTAGTTGGTGTTTTGATTGTTCTTCGGCCAGACAATGTACAGTTGGAATTTGGTCATTTGGCAGCATTAGGAGCTGCATTTAGTGGTGCAATGGCATCAGTAATAATGCGTAAAATTGGCAAAGAAGAACGTTTGGTTGTTTTAATGATTTACCCAATGATTGTTACATTCTTTTTTATGGGGATTGCGCTACAATTCAATTATACGCCTATGCCCATCGAAGATTTACGTATATCGTTTCTTATTGCTGTGCTTGGCTTAGTGGCTACGTTATTTGTGATCGCAGCTTATCGCTTAGGTGAGGCCGCTGTAGTGGCTCCAATGCAATATTCTCAAATTATTTGGGCAAGTATTTATGGATACTTTCTGTTTAATGAACAAATAAATAAATCTGTAATAATAGGAACGACCATTATTATTGCTAGTGGTTTGTATATTGTTTTACGAGAGAGTGGTTCGAGCTCTGCAAATACGCCTGTTTTGCGGACTAGGTCTCGCGAGATGGGAAGTGGTCTACGTGTTGGGGCAATGTTGCGTGCTATTGGCCGGCGTTAAGCTTTATTATTGCGTGGATTTTTAACACGGCGCGTGGGTTCTGCTTTTGTAGGATCTTCTGGCCATGGGTGGCGTGGGTAACGTCCACGCATGTCTTTTCGTACATCTGCATATGACGACAACCAAAAATTAGGTAAATCAGCAGTGGTTTGAACTGGGCGCTGTGCTGGTGATAATAGCTCTATCAATAAGGGTGTATTTTTTGGTCCAATTGTTGGATGCTCATTCATGCCAAACAGTTCTTGTAAACGAACTGCAATCTTAGGTTGGTCTCCGCTGTAATCAATCATTATTTTAGTGCCTGTTGGTGCAATTACAAAGGGTGGTGTCAGTTTATTAAGAAGTTCATTTTCTTTCCAATTTAATAAACTTTGGGTAATAGCAGTCATGTCCAATTTTAATAGGTCTGCCTTAGTACGCATATTGGCCAGATGTGGCAGTAACCATTGTTCTAATACTTTTAATAAAGCACTAGGTGATAAATCAGGTAAATCAGCACCTTCATGCCTCAATTTGTTAATTCTAGCTAATAAAAATATTGAACTTTTTGACCATGGTAAAATATCTAACCCGAAATCAATAACACAATCTAAAAGTGCGCGTGATATTAAAATTTGGCTACAGTTTTTCCAATTTTTTTGACTTAATACTAACGCGCCAAATTTGCGTTGTTCTAATGTAAGGACTTTTAATTCACGTTTTGACCATTCACAAATCTTTATAGTTTTAATTTTTTCTGGATATAGGCTAACAACCTCAGCCTCAGAAATCTCTATACCAAGACGTAACTTTGCCTCCTTTGTATCTCCATCTAAATCTAGTGCTACCAACATATGTGCCCTAGATAGAGGATCAATAACATCGACAATAGCTCCCTTACCTCCCGATAGCAGAAATTGACCCCGCCCTCCCCCTCGAGTCATACCTATTCGATCAGGATAAGCTAAGGCGGCCATTTGAGCCGGGCTTAATTCGACTTTACCCTTTGGACTTAATTTTTTTGCAATTTCTATAACTTGTAATCTTGCAACGTGATTAATGCGTTGGGAGTAATTTTTCTCAAAATCTTTTACATTTTTAACAGCACTTATGCGCAATGCAAAATCAGCTGGTGCAGGGCGCATCAAAATATCTCGCGATTCTATAAGAGCAACAGCTAGTCTCGTATTATGATTACCTTCCAGTAATACACGTGCCAATCTGGGATGAGTAGGTTCACGAGCTATTTCTTGACCTAATTTAGTTATTTGCCCTGAAGTATTTAATGCTCCTAAATCTTTTAATAAATTTTGAGCATATTTAAAATCTGTAGATCGAGGTTGAGTGAGGAATGGTAACTTTTTAGGGTTATTAGAGCCCCATGCGGCCAATTCCATTACTAAGGGAGAAAGATCGCTAACCAAGATAGCAGGTGGTACAAAAGCTTGAAAGCCACCTTCTTCACCCTTTGTCCAAAGTTTGTAACAAACGCCTTCAGTTACGCGTCCTGCACGTCCCATTCGTTGTACTGCTTCTGCCTTGGTTATTTTTTCTGTAACGAGTCTGGACATCCCAGACCCTGGATCAAACCTTGAGCGTCGTGCAAAACCGCTATCAACAACTATTCGAACGTCTTCAATGGTCAGGGATGTTTCTGCAATTGATGTTGCCAAAACTAATTTACGTTTTTGACTTGATGAAATTGCCTTACGTTGTTCTGTGAGGGGCATTGCGCCAAATAGAGGGCGAATATCTATTTTTTTTGATAAACGAGGCTCTAATATAGACTGTACTCGTTTAATTTCGCCTTCTCCAGGGAGGAAGGCTAATATACTTCCCTCACTTTCATTTGCAGCTTTTTCAATTAATTCTGCCATTGCTCCCTCTAACCGTGAATTTCGGTCGTTAGGCTTCGCCCAAGGCTTAGGTAAGTAATAAGTCGCTACATCATAAGAGCGACCTTTTGAGGTCACGATTGGTGCATTACCCATTAATGCAGATACGGGAGAAGTGTCTAAAGTAGCTGACATTACTAAAATTGCTAAATCTTCACGCAAAGCGGAGCGAATCTCTAGACAAAGTGTTAATCCTAAATCAGCGTTTAATGAGCGTTCATGAAATTCATCAAAAATTATACAACTTATACCTACTAACTCAGGGTCATTTTGAATCATTCGAGTTAAAATACCTTCAGTAACTACCTCAATGCGTGTGGATTTGGATGTTTTATTGTCACCACGCATTCTATAGCCAACCGTCTGCCCCAATTTATCACGAAAATGCTCTGTTAATCGCACGGCCGCTGCACGTGCTGCAAGACGACGTGGTTGAAGCATCAAAATTTTTCCCTGGTACATTCCAGATTCTAATAATGCGATTGGAACACGTGTTGTTTTTCCTGCGCCAGGAGGTGCTTGTAGCACTGCATGATTATTTTTATGCATCGCTATTAATAAATTTGGTAAGACATCATCAATAGGTAATTTAAATTTAAATTTACTCATATGTGGAGTGATAAGGTAATTAAACGCCCTTGGTTATCAAAAAATGACGAGAGCATGGAAAATCTTGATAAAACTGAGCTTAAGCGCTTCGAATCCCTTGACGTTCGAATAGGAGACGCCTAAACACCAGCACTGATATACATATGTTGTTTGGTACTAATACCAGATAGCGCAGATCAAAGGAATTAAACATGTCCCGTCGCTGTGAACTTACTGGCAAAGGCCCTATGAGTGGTAATAACGTTAGCCACGCAAAAAACCGCACGCGCCGTCGTTTCTTGCCAAATTTAAATGAAGTAACATTGGCTAGTGAATCACTCGGTCAAAAATTTAAATTTAAGATATCTGCCGCTGCATTACGTACAGTAGATCACCGTGGTGGTTTAGATGGATTTATGGCTAAAGCTAAAGACACAGAATTATCAGATAAAGCTTTAAAAGTTAAAAAAGAAATTGCTAAAGCGGCTGCTCCTGCACCAGCAGCATAATGCTGCAATATTTTGAATAAATTAAAAGCCTCGCAAATTGTGGGGCTTTTTGTTATTTAAAAGTAGAGACTAATATAAAGAAAAATAATTATGAGAAAAATATTCTATACTTTTTTTATAGCTTTTCTAGCAATTATTGTTGTTTTAAGAATCTATTCGGTAGGCCACCAGAAGACTTATCACGCGGCACTTCAGTTAAATCATAATTTGTTAAAGATATCTGAGGCTTATGTAAGGGTTGTTAGCCCAAATGCCAAATCTGGTGCAATATTTTTTACTATTGAAAATGGTACAGACTCTGAAGTGCTATTATCAGGTGTAAAGACTGCTGTAGCAAAACGTGCCGAGTTACATTCGCACAAAGAGAATAAAAATGGCGTTATGTCTATGATGAAAATTGAAAGTGGAGTTAAAATTGCTCCAAACAGTGTTGCGGTATTTAAGCGTGGAGGCCAGCATATTATGCTGATGGGGTTAAATCAGAGTTTAGAGAATGGAGACATTGTTCCTATTGAATTAATATTCCAAGATCAATTTGCACAGTTAAACATAACTGTTGATAATGATCGCTTGGTTGAACACTCCTCTCATTGGTGGGATTATATTAAAAAGATTATATTTAATCGATAAATCTAATTTAAGGTCTTATTGTTCGTATACATCAATTATAGCTGTTTAATTAAACGCGCTGCTTCTTCTTTTGTTGGAAACAAAGTGGAACGGTCTTCGCCAGGAAAGAATCGAGCTCTGCAAGCTGTTGGCATTGGGTTTGGTGAAAATATTATGACCGTAGGGCCAGTTTTTACTGTTTCGTTTGCCCAACTTCTAAATAGAGCGCGTTGTGCAGCCTTACTAGCTCCATAATTTGCAAAAAACTTATGCCCGTCAGCTTTATCATCTATATGAATAGCTGAACCGGATTTTGCTAATAATAAACTTTCAATGTTAGTAATTAAACGTCCAGTCGCTGTAATATTAACCGCAATAGTTTTAGTCCAGTCTTTTTCTGAAATATGCCCAGCAGGTGATAAGGGTGCCGCATAAATTGCACAATGCACCCACAGATCTAGCCCTCCCCAACGCTTACTAATAGAAATGCACATGCGTTTAACTGCATCTTCGTCAGTAATGTCGAGTGGTACTAGAGTTGCTGATCCGCCTTCAGCTTGAATGCGATCATCCAGTTCTTCTAATGCACCTGTCGTTCGCGCTACTGCAATTACATGATACCCTTCCTTGGCCAAGGCAATAGACACAGCTGCCCCTAAGCCACGAGAGGCACCTGTTACAAGTGCAGTTTTCTTAGTTTCTAAACTCATGCCTATCCAGCAGCCATCTTAAAACCCTTAGCTAATTGATCGCTTGGAGCAATTGGGTATTCACCAGAAAAGCATGCATCACAATAGGCAGGATTAGCATTATCTCGGCCGGCTTCATAGCCACAGGCTCGATACAAACCATCCATAGAAATAAATTTAAGACTAGTCACATTGAGGTGTTGCCGCATTTCTTCTGCACTCATAGTAGCTGCCAATAGCTTTTCGCGTTGTGGTGTATCTACACCGTAAAAGCAGGGCCAGGCTGTGGGGGGGGATGCAATACGAAAGTGAACTTCAGCTGCGCCAGCATCTAAAATCATTTCTTTAATTTTTCGACTTGTAGTTCCACGCACAACACTATCATCGACTAATATTACACGCTTACCTACTATGAGGGCGCGATTAACGTTTAGTTTTAAACGCACACCCATATTTCGAATTTGTTCTGAGGGTTCAATAAATGTACGGCCCATGTATGAATTTCGAATAATTCCCATGCCATAAGGGATGCCGCTTTCGTGACTGTAGCCAATTGCTGCTGGAGTTCCACTATCTGGTACGGGGCAAACTAGATCAGCTTCAACTGGACTTTCTTTGGCTAATTCAATTCCAATTTGTCTGCGCGTTTCATAAATTGATTGTCCGCCTAGAATACTGTCAGGGCGTGAAAAGTATACTTTTTCAAAAATACAAGGACGAGGAGCTGTTTTTTCAAATGGGAAGGTACTTTTAATTCCATCTGGCCCAATTACAACCATTTCCCCTGGTTCAATTTCACGGACATGTTCTGCACCGACAATATCAAGGGCACAGGTTTCTGAAGATAGGACCCAACCATCCCCTAATTTCCCCAGTACCAATGGGCGGACACCCCTTGGATCTCGCACACCTATTAATTTGCTGCGTGTCATTGCTACAATGGAAAATGCGCCCTCCACTCGAGATAATGCGTCTTTCAAGCGATTGGTATGATCTTTGTGAATTGAACGCGCCATTAAGTGAATAATACATTCACTATCTGATGAGCTTTGAAAAATAGAACCTCGCTCAATTAATTCTTTTCGTAAGCTTTCAGCATTGGTGAGATTACCATTATGTGCAATCGCACAGCCACCCATTGCAAATTCACCAAAAAATGGCTGAACATCTCGGATTGCTGTATTTCCTTTATTGCCAGCCGTTGAGTATCGTACGTGGCCAATCGCATTATGCCCTGGTAGTGTACTCATCAAACTTTCTTTTGTGAAGCTATCACGTACATAACCAAATCGGCGTGCTGAGTTAAACCCATGTTCAGGGTCATATGCAACGATACCGCCAGCCTCCTGGCCTCTATGTTGTAGTGCATGCAAGCCTAAAGCAACAAAATTAGCAGCATCAGAGACGCCATTAACTCCAAAGATTCCACATTCCTCTTTAAGTTTATTATGGTCAAATGGATGTGAAATAAACGGCTTAGTATCAGACAGACGCATGGGATGATTCCGTGATTTTTTACAGCTCATTATTCTATAGCCTAGCTATTGCGAACTGTCACGTAATCCTAGCCTAAAAGATACAGTTTTTGATTTTTGTTTGATATATATTAAACAACAGGAAAATAATTTATTTAGTAACCTTAAACAGTATTTAATTGCAGCTTTTTGTCAGCTCCTGGTATCGACCCTGCATCCATGATGATAGACTCGCTTGACCTGCGACACCATCACGTTCAATTGCACTTTGAATATAAGTTTCTGATCCTGATAAAATTGCTTTAGTTTTTGAATTTTCAATTACAGCTATATCAGCCCCAATAAAGTTATAAACGACCAGAGCGACAAGAATTAAAGCCAAACCACGTATGCTTCCAAATAAAAACCCTAAGCTTTGATCGAAATTGCTAAGCACTGAACGTTGGACTATGCCAGCAAATAATGGAGTGAAAATAGCAACTATAATTAGGGTAATAGCAAATACGGCAGCAAATGCTGCAATGATTGATAATTCGCAACTTTTGCCAACAATGTCACTTAGGATTGGTATTTCACGCACTAATGGTTCAACACTTGGGGCAAATACAAAAGCAGAAACAGCAGCTGCTATCCAACCTGCAATAGATAAAGCCTCGCGAACCAAGCCGCGTGAATAAGCTAATATTGCTGAAATTAATAAAATTACAGCAGACCCACCGTCTATAATTGTGAAGCCATCCATGTATAATCCCCTTATTCTTCGTTAATACTACCAAAGTGATGTTCAACAAATGCGTCGACGGCATCATACTTTGTAACGTTCATGCCTGATTCTGATGATAACTTCATCCTCGAAGGTGTAAAAGCAGCAGAAAATCCTAACTTTTGTGCTTCTTTAAGCCTATTCTCTGCTTGAGATATAGGGCGAAGAGCTCCTGAAAGACTAATTTCACCAAATATAACAGTGTCAGATGCTATCGGTATGTCTTGTCTTGCCGAAATCAAGGCGGCGGCTACTGCTAAATCTGCTGCTGGTTCTGAAATGCGTAATCCACCTGCAATATTTAGGTAAACGTCTTTGCCTGCAAAGCTAATGCCACAACGAGCTTCTAGAACGGCTAATACCATCGATAACCTTGCAGTGTCCCACCCAACCACTGTCCTGCGCGGTGTGGCTAATGGTGAGGGAGCTACAAGTGCTTGTATCTCAACTAACAAAGGGCGCGTTCCTTCAATTCCTGCAAAAACTACTGATCCTGCTGTTTGGATGTCACGTTCTGATAAAAATAATTCTGATGGGTTCGTAACTTGTGCCAAACCGCAACCAGTCATTTCAAAGACACCTATTTCATCTGATGGTCCAAACCGATTTTTTACAGCACGTAAGATGCGAAATTGATGTCCGCGCTCACCTTCAAAGTATAAAACGGTATCAACCATATGCTCTACGACACGTGGACCAGCTATTTGTCCGTCTTTTGTTACGTGGCCAACAAGAACTATTGCAACCCCTTTGCGTTTTGCAAATGTGGTTAGCTCATGCGCTGTTGCACGTACTTGGCTTACCGATCCTGGGGCACTGTCTACATGATCCGCCCACATAGTTTGGATGGAATCAATAATAGCTAAGTCGGGAGCCTCTTCCTCCAATGTAGTCAAAATATCACGTAAATTAGTTTCAGTGGCTAGTTTCACAGATGCATCAGTTAATTTAAGACGTTGTGCACGCATACGAATTTGGCTGCTGGCTTCTTCTCCTGAAATATAAATGACTTTTTTACCAGTTCTTGCAAACTCTGCTGCGGCCTGTAGTAGTAAAGTTGATTTCCCAATACCTGGGTCGCCTGCAACTAAAATTGCGCTAGCAGGAACTAAGCCACCACCTAAAACTCGGTCAAATTCATCTATACCTATTGTACTGCGCTCTAAAGGAGCATCTACAGTATTTAAATCACCTAAGGCCAGTTTACGTCCTTTGCTTGCACCTAGTGTTTTTCCCTTTGGGCCTGCTGCAAGTGGTGCTTCTTCTTTAATAGAATTCCACTCTCCACAGGTGTCACAACGGCCCACCCACTTTTTATGGGATGCATTACAGTTCATACAAGTAAAAGCGAGTGTTGATTTAGCCATATCACTTTGTGCCTTAGAGTTGATCTAAGGGCAAGTGTGGCTTTGCAAACTAGTGATAAATCTTAAAAATTATTATTAAGTAAATTTCCAAAATATGGTTTAAGTCTAAAGATTTGTATCATAATATTTAATTAGCGGACAGCTTCAATTGGGCCATTAGCATGACCATTTATAAATTGTTCTAAATAAGGATTTCCAGAGTTATCTAATTCACGGATATTACCTGACCACTGAACTTGACCATCATGTAACATTGTAACTTTATCCGCTATGGAGTGGACTGAACTCATATCATGCGTAATAGTTAAAGCTGTTGCACCCATTTCAACAACAATTTCACGTATTAACTCATTAATTACGCCAGACATAATTGGATCTAAACCTGTTGTAGGTTCATCAAAAAAAATAATTTCAGGTTCCGCTGCAATTGCCCGCGCTAAGCCCACTCGTTTTTGCATTCCACCTGATAATTCGGCAGGAAATTTATCACTAACTTCAGGTTTAAGTCCAACACGACGCAATTTTTCAATAGCAATATCACGTGCATCATTTTTTGAAATTTTATTTGGTCCTCGCATTAAGCGAAATGCAACATTTTGCCAGACAGAAAGGCTATCAAACAATGCAGCATTTTGAAATAACATTCCAAAGCGTGCCAGAAACACATCACGGTCTCCTCTATTTGTTTCTTTGCCACCTACTGTAATTTTACCACTATCAGGATTTTCTAATCCTAAGATACATTTTAATAAAACAGATTTTCCTGTGCCCGAACCTCCTATAATAACCATGCTTTCGCCTTTGGCTATTTCCATATTAACGCCCTGCAAAACATTATTGTTAGAAAATGATTTGTGTACATCTTTAATGCTAATCATTAGAAAAATACCTCGGTTAGAATGTAATTTGCAGCCAAAATCATAACACTGGCTGAAACAACTGCATTAATTGTTGCTCGACCAACACCTTGTGCACCGCGTCCTGAATTATAGCCATGATAACAACCCATCAATGCTATTATAAAACCAAATACTGCTGCTTTGGCCAGTCCGCTGGTAACATCACCAATTTCCATGAAGTCAATTGTGTTTTTAAGGTAATTAGTTGAATTAAATCCTAATCGTCCAGTTCCAACTAAATAACCGCCCAAAATACCAATAGTATCGCCCACAGCAACTAAAATTGGCATCGCAAATGTTGCGGCGAGCAGGCGAGGTGCAACAAGATACTTAATAGGGTTTGTGGATAATGTTACTAAAGCATCAATTTGTTCAGTGACACGCATTGTTCCCAATTCAGCAGCAATTGAAGACGAAACTCTACCAGCAACCATAAGGCCACCTAAAACAGGTCCTAATTCACGCACCATGCCAATTGCAACAATTGAAGGAACAACACTTTCTGCACTAAAGCGTGCTCCACCTGAATAAATTTGCAATGCCAAAGCTGCCCCAGTGAATAGTGCTGTCAAACCAACAACAGGAAGGCTATAAAATCCAATCTGCATGAATTGTGCTAAGGTTTCACGGCCATAAAAGGGCGGGCGAAATATATGAGATATTGCTCCAGATGCAAATAACGTAATACGCCCAATAGTAGTGCAAAAAGCTAAAACTGAAAACCCAATTGATCCTAAAAACCGATACATTATATTCATATCATCCACTTATGTATTTGCGCACATACCGTGCGCCTAAACTAGTTAAAATTTCATATCCGATTGTTCCTGCCGCCTCTGCCAAAACATCTATTGTTTGAAGATCATTTAATAAATCTAGGGAATTAGGTACATAGTCCAATCTGCTAATGTCTACTGTGATTAAATCCATTGATACCCTACCAATAAGTGGGCAAGGAATATTATTAGCGTAAAGGTGAACTGAGCCATTACCAATTGCACGTATTATTCCATCTGCGTAACCTGCTGCGATAGTAGCTACTTGTGTATCATTAATAGCAGTCCAATGGCCGCCATACCCTACAGTTTCACCTGCTAAAACCTTGCGAGATTGAATTACTGGTATAGATAATTTCACCACAGGCTCTGCTTGCTTAAAGGGCATGCCACCATAAAGGCCAACACCCGGGCGACACATATCAAAGTGATAATCTGGTCCTAATAAAGTACCACCAGTTGCAGCTAATGATCGGCGAACATTGAGGCCATTAGTTAATTTACAAAAAGTTTTTAATTGTTTGATGTTTTGAGCATTAGCTGGCTCATCTGCGCAAGCTAGATGACTTATAATTAATGACGCACATGAAGCTTTATCACGTAAGGGGAAAAAATCTTCAGCTTCCATACCCAACCTATTCATTCCGGTGTCTAATTGTATGCCAAATGGTGCTTCATTAAATTCTGTTTTGTAACGCATAAATTGTTCAGATGAGTTTAAAAGTGGAATGAGGTTGTATTTGTGAAAAATTGACGCATCATTTGGCATTAAACCGGAAAATACAAAAATATCAGGTGTATTTCCCACAGCCTTACGAACGGCGATACCTTCTTCTGCAATAGCAACAAAAAAAGTTCGTACATTTTTTTTAGATAATAAACCTGAAATTTGACCAGCATCTAAACCATATCCATCAGCCTTAACGACGGCAGCAGTTTCAACATTATTAGCAGATTGTTCATCCAGCGTACGCCAGTTATGAAAAATTGCGTCTGTGTTAATATTAAGTATTGCTTGGCTCATATCTCTTTTGGCCACAGCATTGCGTTGTGGTCAATAGCATAGCGAAAAACTAGGCCTCAGAATTTTTATATTTTAACTAAATAATTAAAAAATAATTTTATGATTAAGGCAATTTTTTAATAAGAAAATTTTTAAGTTGCTGGGACTATTAGTACAATTATTTTTTGTTTAAAAGTATGTCTAGTTTAAGGACCACCAAATCCCTTGACCATAGTTGCAATCCGTATCATATCCTCATTCATGACAGACATTAGTAAAATTCGTAATTTCTCAATTGTGGCTCATATCGATCACGGTAAATCCACGCTTGCCGACCGCTTGATCCAATCTACTGGAACGGTAGCTGATCGGGATATGGAAGCGCAGCTTTTGGATACAATGGATATCGAACGTGAACGAGGTATTACTATTAAAGCCAATTCAGTGCGTATTAAATATAAAGCTAATGACGGCGACACATATATCCTTAATTTGATAGATACTCCAGGCCACGTTGATTTTGCCTATGAAGTCTCACGCTCCATGCGTGCTGTCGAAGGATCTTTGTTAGTTGTTGATGCATCTCAAGGTGTTGAAGCACAGACATTGGCTAATGTTTATCATGCACTTGAAGCTGACCATGAAATTGTTCCAGTTCTAAATAAAGTTGACCTGCCTGCAGCTGATCCTGATAGGGTTGCCGAACAGATAGAGGATGTCATTGGCATCGATGCAACTGATGCAGTACATATTTCTGCTAAAACTGGTGTTGGTATACCTGATGTACTTGAAGCAATTATTAATCGCTTGCCAGCGCCAACAACTACCCCAGATGCGCCACTGAAGGCTATGTTGGTAGATAGTTGGTATGATGCATACCTTGGTGTCGTAGTTCTCGTTAGAATAATTGATGGTGAGTTGAAAAAAGGTGATAAGATTCGAATGATGAACACCAATGCGACATATCCTGTTGATCGCATTGGCGTATTCACTCCTAAAATGACGCCAATTGATGTATTAACTGCTGGTGAAATGGGGTTTCTGACAGCGTCTATAAAACAAGTAGCTGATACCCGTGTTGGTGATACTATTACGCATGAGAAAAAGGGATGCTTAGAAGCTCTTCCAGGGTTCTCTCCATCACAGCCAGTTGTGTTTTGTGGACTGTTTCCAGTCGATAATGCTCAATTTGAAGACTTGCGTGAGGCAATCTCAAAGCTGTCACTGAATGATGCATCGTTTAGCACGGAAATGGAATCTTCAACTGCGCTAGGCTTTGGGTTTAGGTGTGGGTTTTTGGGATTGTTGCATCTTGAAGTAATTCGAGATCGTTTAGAGCGTGAATACGATATCGACCTTATTACAACAGCACCATCTGTCATTTATCATATACACATGCGTGATGGTACTATAATTGATTTGCATAATCCTGCAGACATGCCTGACCTAACGCACGTGGAGCATATTGAAGAACCCCGCATTAAGGCCACAATTCTTGTACCAGATGAATATCTTGGTGATGTTCTTAAGCTATGCCAAGACCGCCGAGGTATTCAAATTGATTTGACGTATGCAGGTTCAAGAGCAATGGTGATTTACGACCTACCGTTGAATGAAGTAGTTTTTGACTTTTATGACCGTTTAAAATCTGTATCTAAAGGTTATGCATCGTTTGATTATACAATGGAAGGCTATCGTGAAGATCGTCTTCAAAAAATGCAAATTTTAGTTAATGAAGAACCAGTAGATGCACTTTCCACAATGGTGCATACTGATCGTGCTGATATGCGTGGGCGTGCTATGGTTGAAAAGTTAAAAGAACTTATTCCTCAACACCAATTTAAGATTCCAATTCAAGCTGCCATTGGTGGAAGAATAATTGCTCGAGAAACTCTTTCCGCTTTACGTAAAGACGTAACGGCCAAATGTTATGGTGGAGATGTTTCGCGTAAGCGCAAACTTTTGGACAAACAAAAGGCGGGTAAGAAGAAAATGCGACAGTTTGGGCGTGTTGAAATCCCTCAAGAAGCATTTATTTCAGCGTTAAAGATGGATAGCTAATTATATTTTCAAGAATATATTATATCAATTTTGAAGTAAAATTGTATCTAAATATATGTTTCTTTGTGTATTATTAATAATTTAAACATTTCAGGGAGTGCCTTATATGTTTGCCACTTTAATTGCCCGTTCAGACGCTTCATGTGAATTCTGCGAGGTTGCATCTAATTTGTTGCCGTACTCAGTAGGCCCTTTGCATGATGGTACTGCAATGACATCTGTGCTCTTGTGTGATAAATGCAGTGAGATGATCGATGGGAAAATAGAAAAAAATTATTTTAGATGCTTAAGTTCTGCTATCTGGTCTGAGCATGACCCAGTCAAAGTATTGGCGTGGCGTGTTCTTGATATGCTCAGTGATCAGGCATGGGCTCGGGACCTTAAAGACCAGATATACTTGGATGAAGTTTTGATGGCCTGGGCAATATCAGGCGTTATTCGCTCAAGTCAGCATAAAGATGTTAATGGGGTAACACTTGAAGCTGGAAATAATGTCTTATTGATCAAGGACTTGGTAGTAAAAGGTGGTGGATTTACTGCCAAACGCGGCACTGCTGTACGTGGAATTTCGTTGGTTGAAGATAACCCTGCCCATATTGAAGGTAAAGTTGAAGGACAGCGTATTACAATACTTACTGAATTTGTTAAGAAAAAATAAAGAAATCTAAAGTAATTTCATATTATAATTTTATATTATTAAGATAATATCAATGTGCCGGCTTAATAAAGTTTCCATTTTTTAATTCATCAAATGCTTTAATTAGTTCTTCTCTTGTATTCATAACTATGGGCCCATGCCATGCAACAGGTTCTTGAATAGGCTTTCCTGAAATTAATAAAAATCGGATACCGTGCTTTCCAGCCTGTACTGTCACATAATCACCAGTGTCAAAGCTAACTAAGGAGCGATTTCCAGACATATCGCGTATATTTAATTCTTCACCCATCACTTCTTTTTCTAATAAAACACCAGTTGGCATAGATGCGGAGTCAAATGCGCCTTCACCATTAAAAATATAAGCAAACGTTCTTCGATATGTATCTACTGGAAAAGTCTTTTTTACCCCTGGGGGAACGTAAATGTCCAGGTATTGAGGATCCGCCGCAATTCCGTCTACTGGACCAGTTTGCCCCCAAAACGATCCAACAATAACTTTTACTCGGGTACCATCATCCTCAAGGATTTCAGGTATTTCGGAACTATTTACATCTTGATATCTTGGGTCTGTCATCTTTAATTCGCGAGGAAGGTTTGCCCACAATTGAAACCCGTGCATCTGACCTTTAGAATTACCTTTAGGCATCTCTTGATGTAAAATGCCTGAACCTGATGTCATCCATTGGACGTCTCCAGCACTTAATGACCCTGTATTACCTAAGCTATCAGCATGATCTACTTTACCTTCTAAAACATAAGTAATTGTTTCTATGCCACGGTGAGGATGCCAAGGAAAACCTTTTTCAAATAATTTTGGGTCTTCATTGCGAAAGTCGTCAAATAATAAAAACGGATCTAGTTCTGAAGGGTCCTTAAAACCAAAGGCTCTATATAATTCTACACCAGCCCCCTCCATTGTACGAATAGCTTCTCTAATAGATTTGACAGCTCTTATAGACATTCTAAACCTCTATTTTCATTTTCATTACACTATAACAATAATCTTCCAAACCAAGTGGTTTAAATGAAATATATTGTTTCTTATTTAGAATATATGAATATAATTAAATTATTAATATTCAGTAGCTTATCATATTTATTCAACTTTTTTGATTTTAATAATTCTTAATATGAATTTTATTTGAATATGTTATATGCATTCTAAACAAATAAATAGCTCTGAGGAATATGATATGAGATTTGCACATACAATGGTTCGCGTAAGTGACCTTGAAGAAAGTTTAGATTTTTGGTGTGATAAGCTAGGACTGATTGAAACACGGCGAAACGACTATGAAAAGGGCCGTTTCACTCTTATTTTCTTAGCGGCGCCTCAAGATGAAAAGTCATCAATTGACACTAAAGCTCCTGAATTAGAATTAACGTATAACTGGGATGGCGATGAAAAGCTTGAAACAGGGCGTAGTTGGGGACATTTAGCTTATCGAGTTAACGACATTTATGCTATTTGCCAGAAATTAATGGATAAGGGTGTAATTATAAATCGCCCACCACATGATGGATATATGGCATTTTTTAAATCACCAGATAACATATCAATAGAGTTGATCCAAGAAAATGGCGCGTTACCTCTTCAAGAGCCTTGGGTAAGTATGAAAAATATTGGAAATTGGTAATATATTAAAAGGTAAGCTCAATGAAAAAATCTGTACGATATATTCTCAATGGGCTAACTTTACCTGTATTTGTGGTTGATCCTAGCCGCAAAATTAGCTTTATGAACAAAGCTGCAAGACAAAGGTATTCTGAAGCTACTAAAGGACAGTTTTTTAATGAAGTGATCAACTCAGAAAAATGCCTGAGGGCATTAGAAACTGTCTTAGATGGTGAGCCAAATGCTACAGCAGATGTTACTTTACAAGAAGTTGTACCCACTTCTTTTAGAGTATCCCTATCTCGATTGGATGCTGATAAAGAACCGCTGCCCAGCTGTGTGTTAAGCTTTGAAGATGTTTCTCATATTCAAGAAGCTGAACAAATGAGGCATGACTTTGTTGCTAACGTTAGCCATGAACTACGGTCGCCATTGACTGCTTTGACTGGATTTGTGGAAACCCTTCAGGGCGCTGCGGCAAACGATTCAGCTGTCCGCGAGCGTTTCCTAGCTATGATGGCTCACGAAGCTGATCGTATGGCGCGTTTGATTGGAGACTTATTGTCTTTATCAAAACTTCAAGCTAGCGAAAGAGTAGCGCCGACTGAGCCTATTGATTTGTTCAATATCTTAAATAGTGTCTCTTCCTCTCTTAGTGGATTAGCAGACCAGAACAATATTTCGCTGAAATTAAATTTTTCAAATCATATACCAATTGTAATTGGCGATAGCGATGAATTGACACAAGTTTTTCAAAATTTGATTGAAAATGCCATTAAGTATAGCACTAAAGGAACAGAAGTATGTGTTTCATTCTTTCCGCAGTTGGAAGAAAAATCACATTTATGTATTACTGTTGAAGATAGAGGTGATGGAATTGAGCCAACTCAAATTCCTAGATTAACCGAAAGGTTTTATAGAGTTGATAAGGGGCGTTCCCGCAATCAAGGAGGCACAGGCTTAGGACTAGCAATTGTTAAACATATATTAATACGGCATAGAGGCTGGCTTAAGATTTCTTCTCAAGTAGGAAAAGGAAGTATATTTGCAGTTTACCTACCTGTAGCTTCATTTTAATCTTAAGAGGTTAGGCAACACCTGCTTGAATTAATATTAATAAACTTATCAAGCCCACAGGTTTTCCATCTTCTAGTACAAATGCAGCACCAATTTTTCTATGCTCTAAAATACTCAAAACTTTAGCACAGGATTGTGATGGTGAAACAGATACAAATTTATTTGTCATGATGTCTTTGCCAACAGTGCCAAACATTACATCACGCATTGATCCGTCTGTATTTGCAGCAATGTAACGCCGTACGTCACCATCTGTGATAATGCCTTTGATTGAACCAGTACTATCTTGGAGGCCAACTATACCATATCCTTTTGTACTAATTTTGTCCAAAATGTCTGAGAAAAATGCATCTTGAGATATTAAGGGTAATTCTTCAATTTTGAGCATTAATTCACTTGTAGGCATTAGTGCTGCGCCTAACTTTCCACCAGGATGAAAATTAAAAAAATCTTCTTCTGAAAAGCCTTTTTGTTTTAATAAAGTTATGGCTAAAGCATCACCTAATGCTAATTGAATTAACGTTGATGATGTTGGGGCCAAGTTATGGGGGCAACTCTCTTTTACTTTAGGTAAAAGCAATAAAACATCCGCAGATTTACCTAAAGTGCTTTCCGCTCGTGAAGTCATTGCAATTATTGGAACACCAAAACGTTTCCCATAACGTACGATGTCGCCTAGTTCGCGACTTTCACCAGAGAAAGAAATGAGTAATAAAACATCTTCGTTTCGAACCATACCTAAATCGCCATGGCTAGCTTCTGCAGGGTGTAAAAATAAAGCTGGAGTACCAGTTGATGCAAATGTTGCTACAAGTTTTCGTCCTATAATGCCACTTTTACCCATGCCTGAAACAACTAACCGTCCGTTTGTATCGGCTATTATATTTATGGCAGCTTCGATAGCAGAAATAAAAGTTTCATTATTTAAACAATTAGCTAAAGTGACCATGGCACTGGAGCCAATTGATAAGCATTCTTCAAATGATGTTTTTATATTCATAGTATTTTCCAATGGAATTTATTGTTCATTTTAAGTAATACGATAATGAGTGCTTTAGATGGTATTTATTACACTAATTCATTATCATAATAATCAGATTTAACCATAAAAACTATTAAAATATCTCAGTATAATTATAACCTATCATTTTATGCTACGTTTATATGTTTATTTAGATTAAACATGTTCAACAGTAATGAAGCTGAACTTCATTTGGACCGCTTGGCAAGCGAAACCCAATACATTTTTCAGCAAACTCAGTTGGATTATCACGACACTCACCAGTAATAAATAAATCCTATTTCCCCTCAGTTTTGACCTTTCTAACAAGAAGTGGAAGGTAATGGCGTTTCCAAAAGTGGGCCAAGAATCCGTAAGTTTTTGTTTTTGGCAGTATTTATTAATTAGCTGAGGCCATAAATAAAAATTAGTCTCAGCACTGAAGCCACGCCAAAAATCATCAAAATCCAAAAGCCTTCGGTTGGTAAGTCTGAGTTCTGGAAGAACTTAACTTAGGCTTTTTAAATGATAGATTTATGAATACGCTCATAAATATTATAAATCAATTTTTATTAAAAAAAATTTGGTTAATAAATTTTATTATTATATACATTTTAAATAAACTTACAGTCTATAAATTAAAATAGTAATTGATAAAAAATGGTGGAGCCTAGGAGGATCGAACTCCTGACCTCTTCGCTGCCAGCGAAGCGCTCTCCCAGCTGAGCTAAGGCCCCATAAGACATAGGTGAGAACACGCTATGTGGGCATAAATTCGCGCTCAGTAGTGCAAGCGCGAATTTTTATTATGTATCGTCTTCTGGAGATGCAACACCAGCAACTTCTTCTAACGGCACAGTGTCTGCATCGTCATCATCGTCTAAGACGTCATCGCCTAGATCAACATCTGCAACATCTTCATCATCTAAGACATCTACTTCATCTTCTAGGTCATCATCAGTAGCTTCTTTAATTGATGCTTTATCTGCTTTATCTGATAGTGATACCTTTGATTTGTCATTAGTAAAAAAAGACAACGGGTACTCCGTCCCAGTATATGGGCTCACAATCGGATCTCTGTTTAAGTCATAAAACCGTTTACCGCTCTCTGGGCAAAGACGTTTTACGCCCCATTCTTCGTTGGGCATAGGATATTCCCTTTTAAAAGATTTTCGAATTTCTTCTGGCGAATTGCCACATCAAACGGAGCTTGTCAAAGGTCTATATTAAAAAAGGCTGCTAAATGCCATTGCATAGCTCTGTTGAGACAATATGATACAAAAATGAATGATATTTTAATGATTGGCAATCCGCCTATTACCATACACCTACGTAAGAATACGTTAGCAAAGCGATATTCACTGCGAATTTCTAATAAAGATGGTAAAGTTAGTCTTACTTTGCCTCAATTATCTAAAATATCTGAAGCTGAAGCATTTATACGCGAACAAGAAGGTTGGATGCGCAAACATCTTTCACGCCAATTACAGCCGATTCTAATTAAATTTGGTGAACGCATTTTGTTGGATGGTGAAAAGTTAAGGATAAGTCATGGCACAGGACGCACTGTTAAGGTTTTGAATGGTGAACTGTTAGTACCTGGGAGCTCGCTACAATTATGTGGAAAATTGAAGGCTTTTTATAAAACCTTAGCGCGTGAAAGATTTATTGCTTCTTCTGAGCACTATGCAAATGTATTTGGGCTAAAGATTGGGTCTATTAGTCTTCGTGATACTAGATCTCGATGGGGTTCATGCACTTCTGACGGACGTTTAATGTATTCTTGGCGATTGATGATGGCACCTGTAAGAATTCAAAATTATGTTTCTGCTCATGAGGTTTGTCATTTAATTGAAATGAATCACTCTGACGCTTATTGGGCATTAGTTAAAAGTATTTCACCTAATTTCAAATCTGATAAACAGTGGTTAAAAGTAAATGGGGGGTTATTACATCAGTATCAGCTTTAAAATATTACGTTTCTGTGATCACATGCCACATGGTTGAACTTGATCTCTCGCTTCCTGCTCATGAAGCTGTTTACCGCGCTCTTCGCGCATCTGTTATGCATGGTGAAATGCAGCCAGGACAAGCCGTAACTATTCGTGGAGTTGCGTCAAAGTTTAATACTTCCATGACACCTGCTCGTGATGCGGTTCGCCGTCTCAGCGCTGAGGGTGCATTAAGTATTTCATCAACAGGCCGGGTGGCAACACCTGAGTTATCTCACGAGCGCATTGAGGAACTTGCCTCTATTCGTGCTTTGTTAGAACCTGAATTAGCAGCTCGCGCTTTGCCTCGTGCTCACATGAATCTGCTTGAACGCCTTAGCAATATTAATAGCTTAATTGATCAAGCCATAGTTAAAGATGATGCTGTGGATTATATCCGGCGCAACTTAGAATTTCACCGTACACTTTATCTTCGTGCGCAGGCGCCTGCGATGCTTGCACTTATTGAAACTGTTTGGTTACAATTGGGTCCCACTATGCGTGCATTATATGCACAACTTCAACGGCGTGAAGCTTCGCACAATCATCGGCTTGCGATTGCGGCTCTAAGAGCAGGTGATGAACCAAGCCTGAAACTTGCTATTCGTGCGGATGTTACTCAAGGCCTGCGCATGCTAAGTATTGAATAAAATTCTAAGAAACACATTAAAAAGACTAAATAGTTCGCACAATTGAACTTAGTTAAGCGTGTATTGCGCCATCGCCACAGGCAAGAGCTGCTTCGCGCATAGCTTCTGAAAATGTTGGATGTGCATGGCATGTAAGAGCAATATCCTGAGCTGATGCACCAAACTCCATTGCAACACAAATTTCATGTATGAGATCACCAGCGGCTGGTCCAATCAGGTGGCAGCCAAGAATACGATCTGACTTGGCATCAACCAATAGTTTTACAAACCCATCACCTTGGAAAACTGCTTTTGCTCGGCCATTACCCATAAAGCTAAACTTACCAATTTTGTATTTAACTCCTGCTTCTTTAAGCTGTTCTTCTGTTTGACCGACGCTTGCAACTTCTGGTGAAGTGTAAATTACACCAGGAATTATATTATAATTAATATGTCCATGTTTGCCTGCAATAACCTCTGCCACTGCCATGCCTTCGTCTTCTGCCTTGTGTGCGAGCATGGGACCACTGATTACGTCCCCAATGGCATAAATGCCCTTAATTGAAGTATTCCACTGACTGTCAGTTTTAATCTTACCTTTGTTAGTAAGTTCTCCACCTAAATTTGTGAATCCCAGTCCGTCCATGAATGCTTCACGCCCAGTTGATACTAATACTATTTCGGCTTCAATTGAAGTTTCGACTTCGTCTTTTTTATAAACAACACTAACTTTTGACTTATTACCTTTTGCTGACTGCACTGCTGCGCCCATTATAAACTTAAGTCCCTGTTTTTTAAGTATTTTATGAAAACTTTTGGCAATTTCTATGTCCATGCCAGGTGTTATGGTATCCATATACTCTATCACAGTTACATCGGTTCCCAGTCGAGAATATATGCTGCCCATTTCCAATCCTATTACACCAGCACCAATTACAACCATTGATTTGGGAATCTTTGATAGTGCTAAGGCACCTGTTGATGAAACTATTCGATTTTCATCAATTTTAACATTTGGAATGGATGAAGGTTTTGATCCTGCTGCAATAACAATATTTTTTGCGTTATAAATATCACTACCAATAGCTACTTCATTAAGATTATTGATTTGGCCCCAACCTTTCAACCAATCGATCTTATTTTTTTTCATCAAGAATTCTATACCTTTAGTATTTTGCAAAATTACATCATTTTTATATTTATGCATTTTCTCAAAATCAATTTTAGGGTTTGCTACTATTAAACCCATTTTCTCAAAGTTATGTGTCGCTTCGTGATAAGAATGTGATGCGTGCAGTAATGCTTTAGATGGAATGCAACCAACATTTAGACATGTTCCGCCTAAAGTCTCGCGTCCTTCAATAATAGCTGTTTTAAGGCCTAGTTGCGCGCAGCGAATAGCGCAAACGTAGCCACCTGGGCCTCCACCGATTACGATTACATCATATTCTTTCATAGGGTTCTAACCTTTCGATTTGGTAAACCGTGCTTAAATATTGTGATATACCAGTTTTATAAATTCTAAATATTAATTAGCTGTATGGGTTTAAAGGTCCATTAATAAACGACGAGGATCTTCCAAAGCTTCTTTTACACGTACTAGAAAGGTTACAGCACCCTTACCATCAACAACACGATGATCATAAGATAAAGCTAGATACATCATAGGTCGTATAACAATTTCGTTATTTACGACTACTGGACGCTTCTGAATCGTATGCATACCCAAAATACCAGACTGGGGAGGATTTAGAATCGGTGATGACATTAAAGACCCATAAACCCCACCGTTTGAAATAGTAAAGGTGCCACCTTGCATTTCTCCGATGGATAGTTTTCCATCACGTGCACGCAAACCTTTTTCGGAAATAGCTTTTTCAATATCTGCAAATGACATTTGATCTGCATCATTAATGACAGGAACTACCAAACCTGTTGGTGTGCCTGCTGCAATACCCATATTAACGTAATTTTTGTATACAATGTCATTACCATCAACCTCAGCATTAACTTCTGGGATTTCACTCAGTGCGTGACAGCAGGCTTTTGTGAAGAAAGACATAAAGCCTAGCTTTACACCATGCTTTTTCAAAAAAAGATCTTTGTATTCATTACGAAGATCCATTACCGCAGTCATGTCCACTTCATTGTAGGTGGTTAGCATAGCTGCTGTATTCTGGCTTTCCTTTAACCGTCGTGCAATAGTTTGGCGCAGTCGCGTCATTGTAACTCGCTCTTCACGAGTGTCGGGCTTACGTGCTGCTCTGGCTGGTCCTGTGTTCAGTTCTGGCATTGAATCTGTAATTGCATTTAATACGTCACCTTTCATTATTCGCCCATCACGACCCGTTCCTGTAACGTTGGTAATATTATTATCTGCCATTAATTTTTCAGCGGCGGGTGCATTTTTTAAAGTTTCTTGAGCAACAGGTTCTGTTTTTAAAGCTACTTCAGAAATCTCAGAATTGGATACTTTTAGTGGGGTTACTACTCCTTCAGATATCTGTGCTAAAAGTGCGTCAACTCCAATAGTAGTGCCTTCAGGCACTACTATTTCAGATAATATTCCGGTAACAGGCGCCGCAACTTCAACAGTCACTTTATCTGTTTCTAATTCACATATCATTTCATCTTGGGCTACGGCGTCACCTGGCTTTTTGAACCACGTGGCAACGGTTGCTTCGGTTACACTTTCACCTAGTGTAGGTACGCGTACTTCGGTCATCGAATTATCCTTTCAATGTCAACGCTTGGTCAACTAGCGCTATTTGTTCTTTTTTATGTGTACTTGCCAGACCTGTTGCTGGTGCAGCCGCAGCTTTACGTCCAATGTATTGAGGGCGAGTATACTTTGCACCTAATTCATTTAAATTGCGTTCAATGTGAGGGTTAATAAATGACCACGCACCTTGATTTTGGGGCTCTTCTTGACACCAAACAACATCTGCATTTTTAAAACGCTTCATTTCTTTTTGAAGTGCTGCATTTGCTACTGGATACAATTGCTCAATACGCAATAAATAAATATTATCGATGCCACGTTCATCGCGCTCTGCAAGAAGGTCATAATAAATCTTACCAGAACACATCACGACACGTTTGATGTCATCGTCTGTTTTTAATTTTGTATCGGATCGGCCTTTTTCAGCATCGTCCCACAATACGCGATGAAAACTAGATTTGCCAACAAAATCATCAATTGAAGATACTGCTAGTTTATGGCGTAATAAAGATTTTGGTGTCATTAAAACTAATGGTTTTCGATAGGTACGATGTAGTTGGCGCCTTAGAATATGAAAGTAATTGGCTGGTGTGGTAACATTGGCAATTACCCAATTATCTTCTGCACAGTTCTGCAGAAAGCGTTCTGGGCGTGCTGAAGAATGCTCTGGCCCTTGGCCTTCCATGCCATGGGGCAACAACATTACCAGGCCTGACATGCGTAGCCATTTAGATTCGCCTGAACTAATGAATTGATCAAACATAATTTGGGCACCATTAGCAAAATCACCAAACTGAGCTTCCCAAAGTGTTAATGCATTGGGTTCTGCCAATGAATATCCGTACTCATAACCTAATACAGCATATTCAGATAGCATACTATCAATTGCTTCGTATTTACCTTCTTGGTCTTCACGAATATTATTTAATGGATAGAATTTTTCACCAGTGTTTTGATCTAATATTCCTGAATGGCGATGACTGAATGTTCCACGTGTACAATCCTGACCTGACAATCTTATTGGGAAGCCTTCCACTTGCAAAGAACCAAAAGCTAATGCTTCTCCAGTGGACCAGTCAATATTATCACCAGAAGTAATCATTTTTGATTTTATATCTAAAATTCGTGCAACTGTCTTATGTGGGTTCCAGGTTTTTGGTAATCTGGTCAATGCAGTTCCGACTTCGTTAAATCTCTTTTTTGTAATTGAAGTTTTTCCACGTTGATATTCGGGGTCTCTTGATTGTAGATGTTTCCAGCGGCCATCAAGCCAATCTGCCTTGTTTGGCATGAATACTTTACCAGCTTCAAATTCTTCATTTAATTGCATTTGAAATGCAGTTTTTAGATCTTCTATTTCGCCTTCAGGGATTAATCCGTCACGAACCAGCCGTTCTGTGTATATTGATAAAGAAGTTTTGTGTTTTTTAATTTTTTTGTACATTTGTGGCTGAGTAAACATTGGCTCATCACCCTCATTATGACCAAATCTGCGATAACAAAAAATATCTAAAACAACATCTTTACGAAATTTTTGCCTAAATTCAGTTGCTATTTTAGCAGCGTGAACAACTGCTTCGGGATCATCGCCATTTACGTGAAAAATTGGCGCTTCAACCATCAACGCGATATCTGTTGGGTAAGGGGATGAACGGCTATCATGTGGTGATGTTGTGAAGCCAATTTGATTATTTACTACAATGTGAACTGTACCACCTGTGATATGGCCTCTTAATCCTGAAAGGCCAAAGCATTCTGCAATCACGCCTTGGCCAGCAAATGCAGCATCTCCGTGTAATAGTACTGGCATAACTGCACCGCGATCACGACCTTGCTGATCACCCTTGGCACGTGCTTTCCCTAAAACAACAGGATTCACGGCTTCTAAGTGGGAAGGGTTGGCTGTTAGCGATAAGTGAACTGAATTGCCATCAAACTCTCGATCTGATGAAGCTCCAAGGTGATATTTTACATCACCAGATCCTTCGACGTCATGGGGCTTATAAGATCCACCTAAGAATTCGTTAAAAATTGCACGATAAGGTTTTGACATTACGTTAACCAAAACATTTAAGCGCCCACGATGTGGCATGCCTATAATGATATCTTTAACACCTAAAGCACCACCACGTTTAATGATTTGCTCCATGGCTGGGATCAAGGCTTCACCCCCGTCTAATCCAAAACGTTTTGTACCAGAGTATTTGACGTGGCAAAATTTTTCAAAGCCTTCTGCTTCAACCATTTTGTTTAATATAGCTTTACGGCCTTCAGAAGAAAAGAAATGCTCTTTATCCCAGCTTTCTATACGTTCTTTCAACCAAGCGGCTTCTTCAGGATTTGATAAATGCATATATTGAAGTGCAAATGTGCCACAATATGTTTTTCTTAATTTTTCTAAAATTTGACGCATTGTTGCAGTTTCAATGCCCAAAACATTATCTAAAAATATTGGGCGATCCATATCGATATCAGTGAAGCCATAAAACCGCGGGTCTAATTCTGGATGTGGGTCATTGGCGCGCATGTCTAATGGGTCAAGGTTTGCAATTAAATGACCCCGAATACGGTAAGCACGAATAATCATCAATGCACGCATGCTATCTAATACTGCTTTTTGTATATCTGCATCTGTGATTGATTTTCCACTCTTTGTGGCATTTGCCTTAATCTTATCCCCTGCTTTTTGAGGGTCTTCTGCCCATTGGCCGTCGAGAGCGGCTGTTAGGTCGTCATTTGGAGTAGGTGGCCAATCAGGTCTTGACCAGGATGGTCCTGCAGCTGAAGCAACTACATTAGTCATTTCGTCGCCTAATTCAGCAAAAAATTCACGCCAATTAGGATCTACTGCTTCTGGGTTAGAAGCATATTGTGCATATAACTTTTCAACATATTCTGCGTTATGCCCTTGTAAAAACGAAGAGGCATGTAGTTGGTCGTTTGTAAGTTTGTCAGCCATATATATCACCTAGTCAAAATAAGTTACCTTTGTGGCAACGGTAGATAAAGTTTGGCCCAAATGGGCCAAAAAATTGGTTTAACCTATAGCTTTTAGAACTGCTTGGCCTAAGCCTGCTGGGCTATCTGCTACAACAATACCGGCCTCCCGCATTGCAGCAATTTTAGATCTAGCATCACCTTTGCCACCAGCAACGATAGCACCGGCGTGTCCCATACGACGGCCAGGAGGCGCAGTAACACCAGCTATAAATCCAGCGACTGGCTTTTTACGACCTTTTTTTGCTTCATCAATCAAAAATTGAGCGGCTTCTTCTTCAGCACTTCCGCCTATTTCACCAATCATTATTATTGATTGAGTTTCATCATCAGCTAAGAATAGTTCAAGTATATCTATGAACTCTGTCCCCTTGATGGGGTCACCACCAATACCAACTGCACTGGATTGGCCTAAGCCTGCATTTGTTGTTTGGAAGACAGCTTCATAAGTTAATGTGCCTGATCGCGATAAAACACCAACAGAACCTTTTTTAAATATAGATCCAGGCATAATCCCAATTTTGCATTCATTTGGTGTCATTAAACCTGGACAGTTGCCACCAATTAAGCGTGAGCTAGATTTTTCTAATTTGTTTTTAACCCGCAGCATGTCCATTACAGGAATACCTTCAGTAATACAGGTTATCAACTCTATGCCTGCGTCAATAGCTTCTTCGATTGCTGCTGCAGCTCCTGCTGGTGGAACATAAATTACCGAGGAAGTTGCTCCAGTAGCTTTTTTACCTTCTTCAACACTTGTAAATATAGGTAGTTCCTGACCGCTTGTTGCTAACCAATTTGTACCACCTTTTTTAGGATGTGTTCCACCCACCATTTTCGTACCAAAATACGCTAATGCTTGCTCAGTATGAAAAGTACCTGTTTTGCCTGTTAGGCCTTGAACAAGAATTTTTGTATTTTTGTTTATAAGAATTGACATTTAATTAACCTTTCACCGCTTTAACAATTTTTTCTGCGGCATCATCAAGATCATCAGCTGCAATAACGTCGAATGGACTGTTGTTGATAATGTCTTTTCCTTCTTGTACTTTTGTACCTTCAAGCCTTACCACTAATGGTACTTTTAATCCTACTTCGCTGATGGCTTGAACTACTCCTTCAGCTATTACATCACAGCGCATTATGCCGCCAAAGATATTGACTAATATGCCTTTAACATTCGGATCAGAAGTTATGATTTTAAAAGCTGCAGTTACCTTTTCTGCAGTAGCTCCTCCACCAACATCTAAAAAATTAGCGGGTTCTGCACCTTTTAGTTTGATAATGTCCATAGTAGCCATAGCTAAGCCAGCACCATTTACCATACACCCAATTTCACCCTCTAGAGCAATGTAGCTAAGATCAAATTTAGATGCTTCTAGTTCTTTAGGATCTTCTTCTGTTTCATCTCGCAATGCTAAAATGTCAGGTTGTCGAAACAATGCATTTCCATCAAAGGCCATCTTTGCATCTAGACATTTTAATCCGCCAGTTTTCAAAACAATTAATGGATTGATTTCTAACATATCCATATCTTTTTCAACAAAAATACGAAATAGGTTAGTAGTTAATTCTATACATTCATCCATATTACTATCAGCTAGATTTAGTGCATTAGCTACATCTTGGCCATTTTTTGTTGTAAAGCCGATAGACGGATCAATAGTGACAGTGATAATTTTTTCAGGGGTATCTTTAGCTACAGCCTCTATATCCATGCCACCTTCTGTTGAGGCGACAAACGAAATGCGTGATGAAGAACTATCTAATAAAACAGCCAAATATAATTCTGTCTCGATGTCTGAGCCATCTTCTATATATATTCTATTAACTTGCTTACCAGCTGGGCCAGTTTGATGTGTAACTAATACATTACCAAGCATTTTCTTGGTTTCTGCAACAGCTTCCTCAACAGAAAATGCTAACCTTACACCACCTTTATTTCCAGCCGCATCTTCTTTAAACGAACCTTTGCCTCTACCGCCTGCATGTATTTGAGACTTTACGACCCATAGGGGGCCACTCAGCTGACTTGCTGCAGTTTCTGCTTCAGATGCATTGAAGACGGGCTGCCCATCCGATACGGGACATCCGTATGCTTTTAATAGTTGTTTAGCTTGGTATTCATGAATGTTCATCGAAAGAAGCTCCTCTGAGCGTGAAGGTATTTTTATTTAAAAGCACAAAAGCTTAGTCACAAAAAGTTGAAATGTATAAAAAACACTAAATAAGTTGAATTAACCTATTTTTGTGATCACATATTATTTTCATGTGATCACAAATAGTAGAATCAAAGAAGTTGTATATAAATATAAAATTTTATTTGATGTATAACTTCAAGCTAAAAAAAGCGCACCATTACAGTACGCTTCTTAAATACAATATATAAATTTTCTTATGATAAAGAGCCATCAATCGCAATGCATGCCTCAACCAAGCCTTTAACTGCATTGGCTGATTTATTAAAGCCGGATTGTTCTTCTTTATTTAGCTTGATTTCTACAATGCGTTCAATTCCGCTGGCACCAATAACTGTTGGGACACCAACGTATGTATTTTTGAGTCCATAGCCATTTTCAACATATGCAGCACATGGTAATAAACGTTTTTGATCTTTTAAATATGCTTCTGCCATTTCTATGGCTGATGCAGCTGGTGCATAATAAGCAGAACCTGTTTTTAAGAGCCCAACAATTTCCGCGCCGCCGTCACGTGTGCGCTGTACGATTGAGTCTAACTTGTCCTGAGTGGTCCACCCCATATCTACTAAATCAGGTAATGGAATGCCTGCAACAGTTGAATATCGCGTTAGTGGTACCATTGTGTCTCCATGACCCCCCAATACAAATGCTGTCACGTCTTTAACTGATACGTTAAACTCTTCTGCTAAAAAATGACGGAAACGCGCACTGTCTAGAATACCTGCCATGCCACATACCATTTCAGTAGGTAGGCCACTAAATTTTTGAAGGGCCCAGACCATAGCGTCTAATGGGTTTGTTATGCATATAACAAAAGCATTGGGTGCGTGTTGCTTAATGCCTTGACCAACAGACTTCATGACTTTTAAGTTAATGCCTAATAAATCATCGCGTGACATACCTGGCTTGCGAGCAACTCCTGCAGTTACTATGCACACATCTGCTCCAGCGATATCAGCATAATCAGTTGCACCTGAAATATGAGCATCATATTTATCAACTGGTCCAGCTTCGGAAATATCCAATGCTTTTCCTTGTGGAATGCCATCTGCGATATCAAATAAAACAATATCGCCTAGTTCTTTTAAAGCTGCAAGGTGAGCAAGGGTGCCACCGATCATGCCTGAGCCGATGAGTGCTATTTTTGCGCGTGCCATGGTAATCTCCATTTGGATAAAAATTTCGCTTTTGTGCTAGTCCTAAAGACAGACAAGAGCAAGGCTCATGTTCACTTAATAATTATAATTTTAGGTTTCTTTGAATATTGGCCTTAGCTTTTAAACTTAATTATTTAATATAACATTATGATTATTATTAATAAAAAATATTTTATGAGTATATTTTTTGATATTTATTATTAAAAAATAATATAGTTAACAATATTTTTATTGAAAAATATATTATAAATATATATTTAATTTTACGTCTTTTGATTAATAAAGAATAACTAATGCTCCAGTAATTAAGCCTTTAAGACGAATCTTTTTTAATGACTTTAAATGTAAGCTAATAACTTGATGTAGCAAAAAAATATGCTTGATTGTATGCACACTTGTACTAAATAATTATTAACATCATATATCGTTCAAATTTCAAATATCCGCCGAAAGAATAATTAGCATGATTGCCTACCGCTTATTAACCAATGATGATAGTTCTGAGTTTTGCCACCGAGTAACAGAAGCTTTGTCTTTGGGATGGGAATTATATGGAGATACACAATATGCCTATGACGAAAAACGGGGAGTTATGCGATGTGCGCAGGCTGTAATAAAAAAAAGCAGTGAAATTTATTCAAATAAGTTAAAATTAAGTAATTTGTGATCACAAAGTTATATAAATACGTTTTACTACACTTTTATAATGCAAAATGACCTGTTTGCTCTGTGACTTTAAAAGAAAGTCATATAACAGGTCTCTAAAGATAAAAATTCAAGGAGAGTAGTACATGGCCAACGAAGCCAAGGGTAAACGCCCGCTTTCACCTCATTTGACAATATATAGGCCACAAATGAGTTCTATTTCCTCAATTCTTGTAAGAATTTCAGGTGTAGCTTTGGCGCTTGGATTTGTACTAATAATTTGGTGGCTTTTGGCAGCTTCGATAAGCATTCCATATTTTGAAACTGTTAATGATATAATGACCAGTTGGTTTGGGGACATAGTTATGGTGGGTTCCGTCTGGGCTCTTTGCTACCATTCTTTAGGAGGTATTAGGCATCTTATATGGGATATGGGATACGGTTTTGATTTAAAAACTTCTGATCGAATGGGGTGGAGCGTCATAATTGGAAGCTTTATATTTACGATTATGGTTATCTATTATTCTGGAGCATTATCATGAATTATAAAACTGATGAAGCTCATGTATCAGGACTTGCATCTGCAAGAAAGGGTGCTAGCCATTGGCTTGGTGAGCGGCTTAAGTCTGTTGCTCTAATACCGCTGACAGTTATTTTTATTTTCATTGTTGCTCCTTTAATTGGTGCGGATCATTCAACTGTTGTGGGGGCACTGCAAAGTCCAGCAAAAGGATTTGCATTAATTATTTTCTTTTTGGTTACCTTCAAGCATTTAGAAGAAGGTTTACAGGTTGTAATTGAAGATTATGTCCATTCACGGGGACGCGTATTAGCACTAATTAAATTAAATAAATTATTTTGCTGGACTTTTGGATTGGTAGCTATTTTTGCCATTGCAAAAATTACTTTTGCGACTTGATTGGAGAATTATAAATGTCATCTTATAAATACGTTGATCACGAATATGACGTTGTTGTTATTGGGGCCGGTGGCGCTGGATTACGAGCTACTTTAGGTATGGCTGAGCAAGGTCTAAAGACTGCCTGCATATCAAAAGTGTTTCCGACAAGATCTCATACTGTAGCTGCGCAAGGTGGGATTGCAGCATCATTGGCGAATATGGACGTTGGAACAACACCAAATGATCATTGGCAGTGGCATATGTATGACACAGTCAAAGGTTCAGATTGGTTGGGTGATACTGATGCCATGGAGTATTTAGTTCGAGAGGCGCCAAAAGCGGTTTATGAATTAGAACACTATGGTGTCCCTTTTTCTCGAACAGAAGAAGGAAAAATTTATCAACGTCCATTTGGTGGTCATACTACTAAATTCGGTGAAGGCCCATCCGTTCAAAGGACATGTGCTGCGGCGGACCGCACAGGGCATGCGATACTTCATACATTATATGGTCAATCTTTGAAGCATAATGCTGAGTTTTATATTGAATATTTTGCTACTGATCTAATTATGACTGAAGATGGCCGATGCCAAGGTGTCATTGCATGGAAATTAGATGACGGAACTATTCATAGATTTAATGCCAAAATGGTTGTTCTTGCAACAGGTGGTTACGGGCGTGCATATTTTAGTGCTACTTCTGCTCATACATGTACTGGTGATGGTGGTGGTATGGTTGCCCGGCAAGGCTTGGCATTGCAAGATATGGAATTTGTTCAATTTCATCCCACTGGTATATTTGGTTCAGGCTGCTTAATAACTGAAGGAGCTCGCGGTGAGGGTGGATATTTAACTAACTCAGAAGGCGAGCGATTTATGGAGAGATATGCTCCAACATATAAAGATTTAGCATCTCGAGATGTTGTATCACGCTGCATGACTATGGAAATTCGCGAAGGTCGTGGATATGGTGCGGATGGGGATCATATTCATTTACACTTAAACCATCTACCTCCAGAAATATTAGCTGAACGCTTACCTGGCATATCTGAAAGTGCTAAAATTTTTGCAGGTGTTGATGTTAATAAAGATCCAATACCTGTATTGCCAACTGTACATTATAACATGGGTGGTATTCCTACTAACTATTGGGGAGAAGTTCTTGATCCAACTGCTGAAGATCACGACCGTGTGTTGCCAGGCCTCATGGCTGTTGGCGAAGCTGGATGTGCATCTGTTCATGGTGCTAATCGTTTAGGCTCTAATAGTTTAATTGATTTAGTTGTATTTGGTCGTGCTGCTGCAATTCGTGCAGGCAAAGTTGTAGATAGAGAAGCGCCTAATGAACCATTTAATGAAAAATCTGTAGAAGAATCAATGGCTCGCTTTGATGGCTTGCGCCATTCTAATGGGGCTGTACCAACTGCTGAACTTCGTCTGGAAATGCAAAAAACTATGCAAGCTGATGCGGCTGTTTTTCGTACGGACCAAACCCTGTCTGAAGGCGTTGAGAAAATGACTTTAATTGCTCAAAAAATTGCAGATCTTAATGTTACTGACCGCTCAATGATCTGGAACTCAGATTTGATGGAAACATTAGAGCTAACTAATTTGATGCCTAACGCATTAGCTACAATTGTTGGAGCGGAAGCCCGAAAAGAAAGTCGTGGAGCTCATGCTCACGAAGATTATCCAGATCGTGATGATGTAAATTGGCGCAAGCACACTTTATGCCGTGTAGATAATAATAGTGTAAATATAAGCTATCGTGATGTTCATATTGATCCCCTAACAACCGAAGAAGAGGGGGGAATTGATTTGAAAAAAATTGCACCAAAAGCAAGAGTTTATTAAATCTTTGTACCTATCGATGCAAAATTAGGCCAACCATCGCACACAATTGCTGAATGTGAAAAAAAAGTATAAATAAAACTGTCTCTTGTAGATAAAAAACGATAAACTAATTAGTAGCAAAATAATTTTGCGAAAGAAACTAAGGAAAGATAAAAAATGAATATTTTGAAAATCACTGCAATCATAGCTGTTGCTATAACTTTAACTGCTTGTGCTGATCAAGCAGTTGAGCAAGGCACAGTTACAAAAGATGTAACTTCTAGCAAACTATAAAATTCTTAGAGGCTGAACTTAATGTTTGGCCTCTAGATAACATCACCCACAGTGTCTGATACAAAAGTAAAATGGTAATAAAATGGTTGAACTAACACTCCCTAAAAACTCTCGGATGACAGTTGGTAAAACATGGCCAAAGCCTGAAGGTGCAACTAATATCCGCGCTTTTAAAGTTTATCGCTGGAGCCCTGATGATGGTAAGAATCCTTCTTTAGACACTTATTTTTTAGACATGGATAAATGTGGGCCTATGGTTTTGGATGCTTTGGTTAAAATCAAAAGTGAAGTTGATCCAACACTTACATTTAGACGTTCATGTCGTGAAGGAATATGTGGTTCTTGCGCAATGAATGTTGATGGTATTAACACATTGGCTTGTATTTATGGTTTAGATGAAATTAAGGGTGATGTGAAAATTTACCCGTTGCCACATATGGAAGTAATTAAAGATTTAATTCCTGACCTCACACATTTTTATGCACAACATGCATCAATAATGCCTTGGTTAGAGACGAAGACTGACAAGCCAGCAACTGAATGGCGTCAATCTATAGAAGACCGTAAGAAATTAGATGGTTTGTATGAGTGTGTCATGTGTGCTTGCTGCTCTACATCTTGCCCGTCATATTGGTGGAATGGTGATCGTTATTTGGGCCCTGCTGCGCTACTGCATGCTTATCGCTGGATAATAGACTCTCGGGATGAAGCAACAGGTGAACGCTTGGACGAACTTGATGATCCTTTCAAGCTATACAGATGCCATACGATAATGAATTGTGCTAAAACTTGTCCGAAGGGATTAAACCCAGCCAAGGCGATAGCAGAAATCAAAAAGAAGATGGTTGAGCGTACATCATAGAATAATATTAGATGTAAAAATTATTTTATAAAAATATAATATATATATGTTCTTATAGAATAATGCCCTATAGTTTTATCGATAAAGTATTGACTGTTTTAAAACAGTGTTTATTTTTAACAATATGCGACGCAATGTATCTTTAATTCTTATCTGTTTAATGTTATTTCATGCTCCTTCGTTAGTTAGAGCTGAGACGTGCAATGAGCGATCAAAAGAAGTAATTTTTCATAGTTGCGATACTCCTGCAAATATTACCTTAAAATTTTATCCTTTAGAACTTAAAAGAGATAGGCGAGATATTTTATCTGTCACTGGCGCATATTCTAGTGGGGATCGTTTTGGCGTTGAAGGACTTGCGTTTAAAGCGGCTAGGTTGGTTAGTTTACGATTTCAAAGTTGGGATGGAGCATTGTTAATATCACCAAATGGAAATCCGCAAATACATAATGTAGAAAATATTCATTTTTTGGGACATACATATAATTTAAGAATTAGTTCGGATCGGCGCATTTTTATAAGGAAAGCTCAAGATGGAGGTTGGAGTATGATCCAATCTCATTTATTAATCACTGATAGTGTTTTAGATTTACTTGTAATTCCAAATGCACGCCGGTTTATCCGGCGTATGTTTTTCACTGATTTAAAAGGCTGGGGGATCTATGAAACTAAAGCTGCTGTAACATTATATGAAGCAGCATTAGAAATTCAAAAAAATATTAATCCGCTTATGGTGATGAACTTGGATATGGGTGCCTATAATTACTGCCAAGTTAATAATAATTCTAATTTTGACAGTTGTGGAGAGTTGCTGACTAACCACAAAAATCTCACAAATTTAATTACAATTCAACTGTTAAATAATAATTAACAGTAGGTTTCTGGACCAACGTACTGGCTTACAGAATATCTATCTCCATATGCCCAACCAATTGGTAAAATATCGTCAATTTCTTTTATTTGTTTTGGCGTTAACGTAATCTCTGATGCTCCAACCCATTCAATTAAATGTTTCGCAGTACGAGTGGCTGGTATTGGTATCAAATTTTCACCACGAGACAAAACCCAAGCTAAGGCAGCTGTTGCTGTCGTCATTCCATTGTCAGCAGCCCAGCCTTGAAAAGGCTTTAGCATAGATAGGTTGTCAGAGAGGTTAGGTTCAATGAACCTTGGGTTATTAATCCGTAAATCTGGTGGAACCATGTTTTCTCGCTTTGCAGGTCGGTCAGTGAGCATACCACGGCCGAGTGGTGAAAATGGTACAAATGCTACGCCTAATTCATCACAAGTTCTAATCAAACCCATATCTGGCATTCTTGACCATAATGAATATTCACTCTGTACTGCCATGCATGGGTGTACAGAATGTGCACGGCGAAGTGTTGTTGGTGATATTTCAGATAATCCATAGCCACCAATTTTTCCTGCACCGATAAACTCTTTCAATGTTTGGACTACTTCTTCGATTGGCCGATCCGCTTCTCGACGATGTATATAAAACAAATCGACATAATCTACGCCCAATCTTTTAAGTGACATATCTAAAGATTGGGTCAGATAATCTTTAGAATTGTTAAATTGTCTCAAAGGTTTTGTCTGTATTCCCGCCTTAGTAGCAATCTTTATTTTTGCTTTTGTATCTTTTAAAAATTTTCCAATTAATGTTTCGGAACTCCCTGAACCATAAACATCGGCTGTATCAAAAAAATCAATCCCACAGTCATAAGCGGCTTTTAAACATTCCTGTGAAGTTGTATCATCTGTAGGTCCAAAAAACCCTGTAATACTCATTGCTCCAAAGCCTATGGCACTAACATTTGGACCTAATTTTCCTAGTTTACGTATTTTCATATGTATCTCCTTAATCTGTAGGCTAAAGAATATTAGTACATATTGCAAAGCCATGAATGTAATATTTAAAAACTAAATCACTGGTATCGTTTACATGATGAATTTGCATGTTATAAAGCGTCAATTCCTGAAAAAAGAGATAATCATGATTAAAATCTTTGGCCATAGATCCCCTGATACAGATGCAACTGGTTCAGCAATTATTTGGGCTTGGTACATAAATCAAAAAGTGAAAACAGCAATACCATATGTCTTGGGAACTCCAAATACAGAAGCAGCATTTGTTATTAAACGATGGGGGTTTAAATCCCCAGAATTATTAACTTTTGCTGGTAAAAACTCGGACATAATTATCGTTGATACGAATAATCCATCAGAATTACCTGATGATGTAAATGACGCTAATATTATTGAGATTATTGATCACCACATGTTGGTAGGGGGACTGAAAACAAAAAATCCAATTAATTTCACGCTTAAACCAGTTGCATCTACTGCAACAATAATGGCTGGTATGATGGGTAATGATTTAGCAATTGCTCCAGAAGGTATTAAAGGTTTAATATTATCTTGTATATTATCTGATACTTTAGAGTTCCGTAGTCCAACCACAACAGATATTGATATTGATTTAGCTAAATTATTAGCAACAGATCTTAATATTAATATTGCTGAGTATGCTGGTGAAATGTTTGCTGCTAAGTCAGATGTATCTAGATTTTCTAATGCAGAATTGTTGCGAATGGACTCTAAGGAATATGAATTAAACGGCAAAAGACTACGAGTTTCAGTCTTGGAAACAACTAGCCCAGAAATCTTGTTATCACGCAAAAAAAGTTTGATGGATGAGATGATATCAGTCGCAAAAGAAGATAGATTAGACCAAGTATTACTGTTTATTATAGATATTCTAAATGAACATGCGACACTTCTCATACCAAATGAATTAGTTAAATCCATCGCTGAAAAATCATTTAATATAAGCATTGATAGTGATACTGTTATACTTCCAGGAGTTATTTCAAGGAAAAAACAAATTATTCCCAAATTAGTATTTTAGAAAACTAAACTAGCAATAAATTTTTATTTTGTTATTTTCATACTATAATTAAACTCGCTCCGTTCACCTCATTTTTATTAGCATGGTTTTGAGATTATTAAATACCATGCGATAAGTATAAGACTTTATGTAGGCGCATTATTAAGAGCTTTTATAAGCTAATATAGATAAATTGATGAGGGTTTCTGTTGAAATATTCAAATGATCAAACGGATGCCTATGATGCTGTTACCACTGCTCTAAAATCAGCAGGCGTAGATTTGGAAAATAAAGTTTTATTACCGAACGCTGAAAATACTGAACAAATTTTAGCTATTTTAGGTAAAGCTGGCTCTGGAAAAACATTATTATTGGCTAATCTTGCAGATGCACTTATTGATGCTGGAGTTGAACTAGTTTCAGGAGACTATGAGGGTAAGTCTCGTAAGGGCCGTCGGACCTTAGCGATTCTTGCTCCTACAAATAAAGCTGCTAGCGTTCTACGCAACCGGGGCGTGCAAGCTACTACAATTCACCGTATCTTATATACTCCAATGTATGATCCTGAATATGAAAAAATTTCAGAATGGCTCAATGGTAATGGCGAACGTCCTGAGATCGAGGGGTTATCCGATATTGCACTAGATCGGGCTGCTTTATTTTTCAAAAGTAATAAATCCATTCCTGGAGCTTTAGCCACAGCAGGATTACGTGGATCAGACTTTATTATTGGCTGGAAACGCCGCGATGAACAATTAGATATTGGGTTTATAGATGAAAGCTCAATGCTAGATGATAAACAATTTGATGATTTAAAAGAAATATTTTCAACGCTTGTTATGTTTGGAGATCCTGCTCAATTAGCTCCAGTTGGGCAGTCAGGTGCAATGGCTTTTGAGAATATTCCTAAATTACGCCAACGTTATTTAACTCGTATCCATCGCCAAGCAGGTGATAGTCCAATTTTAGATTTAGCACATTCGTTAGCTAACCCTGATCTCACATTTCAAGATTTTGAACGTCAAATTGAAGAAGCTGCCAATAAAGATGATAGGGTTGTTTTGGCACCATCAGTCCAATGTGATTTAATGGCACGGTCTCCTGTTTTAGTTTGGCGAAATGCAACCCGCATTCGTTTAATTCAAGCATTTCGCCGAGCATATGAAGCACCTGAAGACCGCTTGTTATCAGGTGAACCACTAATATGTGATGGTATTGAGTTGCCAATTAAACATCGTAAAAAACGTATTGATTTAGAGGCTCGTGGGCTAATCAAAGGTGCACAATGTGTTTATCTTGGAGAGGGACGCAAGCCGGGCTTTTCACGGTTACATGTAATTGGTGCCGAAGATCCTCAAGTATCAGCAGCAAGTATAATCAAAATTGAGGCTTCTGATCAAGATGAACCTTTTATTCCATTTGCGGCTCGAATGGGTGCTGCGTTTGTGCATGGGGCTGCCTGCACAATACATAAGGCGCAGGGTTCGCAATGGTCTGATGTTCAAGTTTTTGCACCAGATCTTTTTATTGCCGCCAAAATGGGTAGGACAGAAGCAGGAATTCCTTTGTGGAAGCGCTTGGCATATGTGGCCATTACACGTGCAGTCGATAGGTTGTATTGGGTGAAAGCTTATCGTTTGACTCGTCCGACGGGTCCCTTGCACACTGACGATTTACGAAGTCAGGTGCCAAATGAATTAACGCTAGAACCTATGGAGTAATAATGAAGCTTTATATTAAGATAGCTATTCATTTTTAAATAGTTTTGATCTAATAATTTTTTTCGAAGTAAGATCTAAAATACTAAGTTCATCATTACCATTGATACGATGAGAAATAGGATAGTCATCATTCCACCTGTTTTTACGAAATCGATAACTCTATATCCTGCAGGGCCCATTATTAATGCATTTACTTGGTGAGTAGGTATCAAGAAAGAATTTGACGTTGATATGGCTACGGTCATTGCAAATATAGCTGGATCACCGCCTGATGCCACTGCTATTGAAACGGCTAAAGGGACTAATAAGACTGTTGCGCCAACATTAGACATTACCAATGTAAAAGCTGTAGCAAGAACTGCAATGCCTACCTGTAAAGCCCAAATAGGCCAGCCATCTAAAATGATAATAACACCTTGTGCTATCCACTCTGCTGTTCCTGTACTTTGAACTGCATATCCCAGAGGAATTAAGCTGGCTAATAAAAATACAGTATTCCAACCAACAGCCTTATATGCTTCGTCTATACTTAAGACTTTTGATGCGATCATTCCTACTGCACCAACTAAAAGACATAATGATAAACGTACTGGTGAAAATAAAATTAACGCTAATGCTATTGAAAAAAATAATAATGCCCAGCCAACTTTTTGTGGACGTAATTCTTCTTGAGGATAGTCTGAGGTTACTATTACAAAATTACGATCTGACTTTAGGCGTGTTAAAGATTCCCACTGGGTTTGAACAACCAACGTATCACCAGCGTGTAATTCCATAACTCCAATACGGCTGGGTTGGTGTTCATTAGTTTCAACATGACTGAATGTTTCTTCACTTCTGTAAATAGCTAATAATGCCATGCCATATATTTTGCGAAATTGCATTTCGCGCGCTGTCTTACCTATAACTGTTGAGTTTGGTGGAATTACAATTTCTGCTACACCTGCTTTGGTAGGTACAAATTCCTCTGCAAAAATATCTAATTCAGATTTTACTTCTAAGGCGTAATCTTCGCACATTTGTTTTATTACTTTTTTGCGTCCAAGAATTGCCAACCTACAAGGTGGCGTAATCTTTGTGTCTAAGGTCGGTCCAACCCAGCGTTTACCGTTGTGATATGTGCCTATTACATAAATGTGATGTGCATCCATTAAATCACCTAATGTTTCACCCATTAAAATTGACCCTTCGGGAACAACAACTTCAACAATATCGGCTTTTAAACCATAAATTCTTTTAAGATAGTCTTTCATTGACTGGCCTGCTGACCCCGCAGTACGGCCCCCAGAGCCTGGCAGAACCCAACGTCCAAACAGTACGAAGTATAATACTCCGGTTATAAGTAAAGCTAAGCCGATTGGCGTAACTGAAAATAGACTAAATGGTTCCATTTTCAGTTCAGGGGGTAAATCTGCGTTTGATGAAATAATTAAATCATTCAATAAAATTAGTGGTGATGAGCCCACCATAGTCATGGTTCCGCCTAGTATAGCGCAAAACCCCATAGGCATTAATAGGCGTGACATTGGGATTTCGGTACGTGCTGAGATACGACTTACAACTGGCAAGAATAGCGCTGCTGCGCCAACGTTTTGTAAAAAGCTTGAAATTATCCCAACTGATCCAGAAACAACTGGTATAATTCGCTTTTCTGTAGTGCCGCCAACTTTTAAAATTTTTGCAGCAACTGTATTCATTAACCCAGTCTTGTCTAAACCAGCTCCAATGATCATTACTGCAATAATTGAAATTACTGCATTTGATGCAAATCCATCGAATAAATGATTTACATCAGCGAGCCCATTTAGTTCAGGAACATAACTGAGCGCACCTAAGAGAACCATTATTATTATAGCGGCTAAATCAACGCGGACTATTTCTGAAACGAATAAAAATATTGTAAATGCTAACAAAAACAAGACCGCAATCATTTCTGTATTAAGTGCAATTAATTCCATCAATTCCCTCACTGAACTTTTTTAATATATTTGAGCAATATCGGATAACGATATATTTACCACAAAAATACTAAAAATTTTAAAGATTTAATGCCTATTTCTCGAGTTGAGCTAATATACACATCATTTCGAAGACAATAGATATACCAAGCCAAGATGTAGCTCCAGATTGATCAAATGGAGGGGAAACTTCTACAAGGTCCATTCCTATTAAATTCACTCCTTTTAACTCACGAACGACTTGTAAACCTTGAAAACTGTTTGGGCCACCAACTTCAGGAGTTCCTGTACCCGGAGCAAAAGTGGGGTCTATGAAATCGATATCGTATGAGCAATAAGTTTTATTATCACCAACAATATGGCGTGCTTCTTGCATTACGTCAGCAATACCACGATCAAATAGCTCTTCGATTTGAATGATTGTTACGCCTTGCTCGCGGCCCCATTCAATATCTTCACCGTCATACATAGTGCCTCTAATACCAATTTGAACAACGCGTTTGGGATCAAGTAGTCCCTCTTCAATAGCGCGCCGGAATGGTGTTCCATGTGTATATTTGAAACCATCAAAATAACTTTCAAAAAGATCTGTATGGGCATCAAAATGAATCATTCCAACGGGTGCATCATCTGCTATTGCTCGCAAAACCGGTAAACTGGTTAGATGGTCACCACCGATTGTCATTGGAATAATACCTTTAACCTTAATTTTTTTGTAGAATTCTGTAATTCGAAGCATACAATCTTGAATATCTGCTGGGTTTACTGGTGCATCTCCAAGATCAGCGAAGTTTGCCATTTCAAATGGTTTGATCCGGGTAGCACCATTCATGGCACGTATCATTGTCGATAAATCGCGCATTTGGCGTGGACCATGACGTGGTCCTGGTCGATTAGTTGTTCCAGCATCCCATGGCACACCAATTAAACCAAAATTTACATCATTTATTTCTAAGCTATCTAATCCTAAATGCGGTAACCGCATGAAGCTTGGAATTCCTGCAAAACGGGGTAGTTCCATACCGTCTACAGGTTGGAAAAAAGTGTTTGGGGTTTTACTCATTGAATTTCTCCTTGATTAGTGAAACATTTGCATTTTTTATAAAACTAAGCCAGTATTTTAATCATAATTAATGGGGTAAATTATGAAAAAAACTATTCTGATAACTGGAGCAAGTAGTGGTATTGGTGCTTGTGTTGCAAAACTATTTTTAAAGCAGGGCTGGAATGTTGCTTTGATTGCGCGGAGAGTTGATGAACTTAAGGCAGTAGCAAATAACCATGAGAACTCTTTATGTATTGTTTGCGATGTTACTCAAGAGGATCAAGTTATTGCTGCTTTTAAATCAGTAGTAAATCACTTTGGTAGACTTGATGTTTTATTTAATAATGCAGGAATTTTTACACCTCAATCACGCATTGATAAAATTAGACTTAGTGACTGGCAGCAATCTCTTGATGTTAATCTGACTGGTATGTTTTTATCTGCTCGTGAAGCTTTTCGACATATGAAACTTTCAGGTGGAAGAATTATAAATAATGGTTCAATTTCTGCACATACTCCACGTGAGGGTTCTGCGCCTTATACATCTTCAAAGCACGCCATTACTGGGCTAACCAAAACTATTGCACTTGATGGGCGTACTCTAAATATTTGTTGTGGGCAGATAGACATTGGAAATGCACACACAGAAATGGTTGCAAACCTTATTCGTGAAGGTGGCGCTGCTGAAACTATGTTAGTGTCTGATGCTGCAGAAGCTGTTTTGAGTATGGCGCAGTTACCTTTAACTACCAATATTCTGTCAATGACTATCATGGCGAATAAAATGCCATTTGTAGGACGTGGTTAAAGTACTTTAGTCATTATAATTGCGCTGACTTTAATGCCGTTAACTCCACTATAATAATCTTTACGTGCACCTTGAACTATAAAATTGTTGGTTTCATATAATTTAAGTGCAGGTCTATTAGTTTCCATGACTTCAAGAATTATCTTTTTTATAGTATTTGATCGACATAAGTTTTCAAATTCTTTTAATAGTTTAGTGGCGATACCTTTGCGGTGTTGTTGAGGGTCAACTGCCAATGTGAGTAATTCAGCTTCTGAACCTATCAACATTCCTACTATGAAGCCATAATCTTTTGAGACTAAATGTACTGATGTTTGTAGCAACAATTCTTGAAATTCTTTTGATGACCATGGTCTTGGTGTCAAAAAGCACTGCGCATGAAGTTTTGCCAAACTTCCTGGGCTCATCATAAAATTACAACAGGTTGTTCTCTAGGTAGATCTGCATTGGGTTCCTGTAAATATAATGGGGCAGGGCTTGGATTATGGTTTCCTATTTTATTTATTGCTAAGGTAGCAACTGCACATGACAATGTAATTTGGGGGGTGTAGCGGTTTGGGAATAATTCCCAGTTTGTATCATCTGCAGTCATGATCGCTGTGATTGATGTATTTACATTATCTAACTCGACTAAAACTGGTGTATCAGTAGCGTTACCATCTTGAAAATTTTGCATGTAAACACGATGCCGCCGTGCGTCCATTACCACGGTTGATTTGCCTTTAGATCCTAAACCCATGGCTTCCAATTTTGAAATACCAATCGCTGGTTTTTTCAGAGATAAGGCTAATCCACGCGCAGCAGAGACAGCTACTCTAACACCTGTGAAATTCCCAGGACCGACACAAACAGCCAATGCATCCAAGTTCTGCCATTTTATAGATGCATTTTCTAAAACTTCTTCACACATAGGAAATAACCGTTCAGCTTGTCCTTTATTCATTGGTTCGGCTCGTTCTTCAAGACATTTTCCATCTGCAAATAAAGCGACCGCGCAGTGCGCGGCCGATGTATCAAAAGCTAATATTAATTGTCTAGGTAGCAACAGGGCGCACCTCTGTTACCTCTGGAATGTAATGACGTAATAAGTTTTCGATACCCATTTTCAATGTGATTGTTGATGATGGGCAACCTGCACACGCACCTTGCATATGAAGGTAAACAACACCACGTTCAAAGCCATGAAATGTGATATCACCACCATCTTGAGCAACTGCTGGACGAACCCTAGTATCAAGTAAGTCTTTGATTTGATTTACGATTTCAGAATCTTCACCAGTATGTTCAGCATGTCCACCTGAATTATCTTCGCCTTCAATGACAGGTTGCCCTGATTGAAAATGTTCCATAATAGCGCCTAATAAAGCTGGCTTTATATGATCCCAGTCAGCATCTTCTGTTTTAGTTATGGTTACAAAATCTGGACCTAAAAAAACAGCTGTAGCACCTTCTACTGCAAAAATTCGTTTTGCTAGTGGTGATGATGTACCTGCGGCTGGTGTTGGGAAATCTGCAGTGCCCATAGACATTACAGTTTGGCCCGGCAAAAATTTCAGAGTTGCTGGGTTTGGCGTGGATTCGGTTTGAATAAACATAAAGCTGCATCCTTTTTCAAGTTATATAGATATGCTTGTTAAGTACATAAAAGTCAATATTTAGAATAATTCTAAATCTCTTAATTAAAGTTTTTAAATATATGTTTATGAGAAAGTTAAATTAACGAATTTTATACCCAATCTATAAACATTTATTTATTTTAATATCCAAACTTATCCACCAGTTTTTGTATTGGAGTACGTGTGTCTAATGGTTCTATTTTTTTTTGGATGTCTTTTTTGTCAGTGTGATTAGGTTTTGGGCGTTTTGGAGTTGCTCGCATAGCTACAGCATTCATAAATTTCGCTGGATCACCCGCTGCAAGAAAAGTGGCACCATCAGCAATTCCACGAATAATATCATTTAACCAATTTTGATCTGCTTTACCAAAATCACTTAATACGTAAGAGGAAACTTTATCTTTATGTCCTGGGTGACCAATACCTATTCGGACACGATCATATTCCGCACCTATATGTTGATGAATAGAGCGCAACCCATTATGCCCTGCATGACCACCAGTAGTCTTAACTCGAATTTTTGTTGGGGCTAGATCTAGTTCATCATGAAAAACGACAACATCTTCTGACGAAAGTTTATAAAATCTTATAGCTTCACTTACCGCTTGACCGGAAAGGTTCATAAATGTTTCAGGCTTTAATAAAGTAATTTTTTCTTGCCCCAACCGACCATCAGAAATTTGGCCATGAAATTTCTTCTTCCATGGAGAGAATGCATAGTCAAATGCAATCTGGTCCAACGCCATAAAACCAATATTGTGACGATTATTGGTATATTTCGTTCCTGGGTTACCGAGGCCAACGAATAGTTTCATGTCTTTTACTCATGTGATTTGGCTCATTTCTAAAACTTTGTTTAAAAGTTTGCAAATTACTCTTTAATAAAAAAAATATTTTTTATCACAAAATATTTTCAAATAAAAAAACCCACACGTATTGTGTGGGCTTTAAATTTTTAGAGAGGGGCTGATTTATTCTTCAGCGGCTGCCTCTGGAGTTTCGCCTTCAGCTTCATCTGTTGTCTCATCATCATCTTCATCATCAGAAGACTCACCTGGTTTTGCAATATTTGCAATCACAAAGTCACGATCTGTAATAACAGGCCGCGTACCTTCAGGAAGAGAAATATCAGAAATATTTAAAGTTTGACCAATTTCAAGATTTTCTAAATCAACTTCGATATAATCAGGAATATCGCCAGCAGTAACCATAAGCTCAACTTCAGAGCGTACAACTGTTAATGTTCCGCCCTTCTTTAGGCCAACACTTGTTTCTTCGTTTAAAAAGTGAACTGGGATATTCATGTTAATACGACTATCGCGTTTTAGGCGTAAAAAATCTATGTGTGTTGGTAGATCTTTAACAACGTGGCGTTGTACACCTCGACAAACAGCGCGAACATCGTCAGCGCCTTCAACTTTTAAATTAAATAGTGTTGACATAAAGCCACCATCTTTTAATTTTTTAAACAAAATATTGAACGGGATAGTTACGGCTTGGGGCTCTACGCCACCGCCATATACAACACCTGGCACAAGGCCGTCACGACGTGCTTGACGGGCGGCTCCCTTGCCTGTCCCCGCGCGCGGCGTCAATTCTAGATCAGGAATTTTTCCTGCCATGATAATTCTCCATAAGTTAAGGCCATCCTCCAGGGTGTATGACCATTGAACGCGCCGTATAAGGCAGATTTAAACTGATGTGAAGGGATTTTTCTGATAATTCTTCATAATAAGTATGCTATAAATCTTAAAAAGCGATAACTGACCTTCAGCTTTTTTCATTATTAATTTATTTTACTAATTTTATATATATTTTAAAGTGTGCATAATAAATAATTGTTACATGAATTAATTTAGATCAGTGCTATGAAAAGTGTAAATGTATTATTTTTACTTATTCCCAATGGCCCCGAAAGTCTTTCGGGATAAGTAGATTGTCTCGGCTCATATCTTGGATATTACGTTCGCCACATAAAGCTATTGTTGTATCTAGTTCCTTGTTGATAATATCTAATACTTTGGTAACGCCAGGTTGACCCATTGCACCTAACCCATAAATAAATGGCCTACCAATCATTACACCTTTAGCACCTAATGATAGAGCTTTTGCAACGTCTTGACCTGACCTAACGCCTCCATCCATCAAAACTTCAATCTGGTCTCCTACTGCATCTATTATATCTGGAAGTGATCTAATGGATGAAAGAGCTCCATCCAACTGACGTCCACCATGGTTAGATACAATAATTGCATCAGCACCTGTTTTTACCGCCATCTTGGCATCTTCTACGTCTTGAATGCCTTTTAATATAACTTTGCCACCCCAGCGTTTGATAATCCAATCAAGATCATTCCAGCTTAACGTACGTAAAAGTGTCTTAGCTGACCATTCTGATAAACTTGTTAGGTTTTCGACACCAGTTGCATGGCCAATAATGTTGGCAAAGCCATGTCGTTTAGTTCCAAGCATACCCATGCACCATTTTGGTTTAGTAGCCATATTTATAAGATTTTTAACTGTTAACTTAGGGGGGGCTGTCATTTGATTTTTAATGTCTTTGTGTCGCTGGCCCAAGATTTGCAAATCTAGTGTAATAATAAGTGCTGAACAATTTGCTGCTTTAGCCCTATCAATAAGATTTTTTATAAAAGGTATATCGTTCATGCAATATAGTTGAAACCAAAAGGGTTTGTTCGTATTGGCTGCAACGTCTTCGATTGAACAAATAGACATTGTGGATAGTGTAAATGGAACACCAAAATCTTGAGCTGCTTTTGCCGCTTTAATCTCTCCATCTGCGTGTTGTAGACCTGTTAGGCCAATTGGTGCCAAAGCAATTGGCATGGATATATTTTCACCAATCATTTGTGAAGTTGTCGTTCGATTCGAAATATCTACGGCTACTTTTTGACGGAAGTATAATCGATTAAAGTCGCTAGAGTTTTCACGAAAAGTTTGTTCGGTCCATGATCCACTTTCCGTGTAGTCATAAAACATTTTTGGTACTCGGCGCTTATAAATAGGCTTGAGGTCGTTAACTGTTGTGATAAATGACATTAGTTTCTCTATTGGTAAATTTATATTACCAAATTATCATAAGGTATAAGTAGCGTCAATTCCGCAGAGTTTATTAGGTTTTCTTAGCCATACTAATTCAAGCACTATGGGCTCCATCGGCCAAAGTTTTAACGAATGATAAAACATCTGAAACAGTCTCGCCAGCTGCAATTTTTGAAACAATTGCAGATCCTACTACAGCACCATCGGCTTGACTTGCCATATCACGTGCTGCTTCTGGAGTATTTATTCCAAACCCAACAACAATAGGAAGATCAGTACTTTCTTTTAAGCGATTAATTTCTACTCCTACGGCTTTTGCATTTGCAGAACCTGAACCAGTTACCCCTGTAACTGCAACATAGTAAATAAACCCACTAGTATTTGGTAAAAGTTTAGGCAATCGCCGTGCGTCTGTAGTTGGAGTAGCCAAGCGGATGAAATCTAGTCCTGCTTTTCCTGCGGGAATACATAATTCAGCATCTTCTTCAGGGGGTAAATCAACAACAATTATTCCATCTACACCGGCTTTCTTTGCATCAACCAAAAATTTCTCAACACCATGATTATATATAGGATTATAGTATCCCATTAGAACAATGGGCGTAATATCATCAGTTTTGCGAAAGTTATCAACCATAGATAAAGTTTTATTTAAAGTCATCCCACCTGCTAATGCACGCTGGCCAGCTAATTGAATAGTTGAACCATCAGCCATTGGGTCTGTAAATGGTGCACCTAGTTCGATGATATCTACTCCAGAAGCTGGAAGCCCCTTCAATATCTCTAAGGTTGTGTCATAATCTGGATCTCCTGCCATGATATATGATACAAAAGCTGATTTTCCTTTTGATTTTAGGTCAGCAAACTTGGTGGCAATACGAGTCATGATAATGAACTTTCCTAATTTAAAAAATCTTTGCTGTAAAATTGGGGCAAATTCAAGAGCTGGATTACTTGACCTTTGCCCCATTGAGCAGATAGATGCCTCAAACATTATTTAAAGGTAGAAAATTATGGGTTTCAAAACAGGTATTGTCGGTATGCCAAATGTTGGCAAATCAACACTCTTTAACGCGTTAACCCGTACAGCGGCTGCGCAGGCTGCAAATTTTCCCTTTTGTACAATTGAACCTAATACTGGGGAGGTCTCTGTACCAGATGAGCGGTTAAGTATCTTATCTGAAATTGCAGGCTCAAAAACAGTAATACCTGCGCGGATGACTTTCGTAGACATTGCGGGTTTGGTTAAGGGAGCATCTAAAGGTGAAGGTTTGGGAAACCAGTTTTTAGCAAATATTCGTGAATGTGATGCCATTGCCCATGTTTTGCGTTGTTTTGATGATGACGATGTTACTCATGTTGATGGACGTGTGAACCCAATTGAAGATGCAGATACGATAGAGACAGAGTTAATGTTGGCTGACTTAGAAAGTATTGAAAAACGCTTGAAGGGTTTAGTACGTAAACTCAAAGGGGGTGATAAAGATGCTGCCATGCAAAATGATCTGCTTGAACGTGCAAAAGCCGCAATTGAAACTGGTAAGCCTGCGCGTACCTGTTACATTGCTGAGGATGAAGAAAAGCAATGGAAATTACTTACCTTATTAACTGCAAAACCTGTATTATTTGTTTGTAATGTTGAAGAAGACAACGCTGGTGAGGGTAACGCACATTCTGCGGCTGTAGCTGAAATGGCTACTGCGCAAGGAGCAGCATCCGTAGTGATATCTGCAGCTATAGAGGAAGAAATTAGTCAACTTGAAGCTGAAGAAGCAGGACTGTTTTTGAACGAACTTGGTTTACAAGAGGCTGGGTTGGATCGCTTGATTGCAGCAGGCTATGAATTGTTGAGCTTGCAAACATATTTTACAGTAGGGCCCAAAGAAGCGCGTGCTTGGACTATTCACAAAGATACATCTGCGCCACAAGCCGCCGGTGTCATTCACGGTGATTTTGAGCGAGGCTTTATCAGAGCTGAGACCATAGCTTATAATGATTATGTTGAATGCCAAGGGGAGCAAGGCTCTAAAGAAAAAGGAAAAATGCGCGCAGAAGGTAAAGGTTATAAAGTTGCAGATGGTGATGTTTTACACTTCTTATTTAATACTTAATAGATTTGAATATTTTGTTCATGCTAAATTATAAAATATATACAACTCACTTACCTATTACTTTTATCCTAAAATGTGTTCCAAAGTTTTAGGGTGTGATTGCCTAACTCCTCCTTTTATGTCGGCATAAATTTCAATAGTTGAATCAATTTCATTTAGGTTGCGATGTGCAGATAGAATTTTTGGGGTGGTCATTCACATAAAATTTTTTAATTCTAGTTGGAATTCTATTTAAAGGCCCAATTCTTAGCCAGATACTTTCAATTATGAGTATAATGAGCTGTTATGAATTTGGGTATAAATTAATTTATAAAATTACTAATTTAAAAAGATTTTTTAGTTGCTATTTTCTTTTTCCACAACATTACCAGTTTTTAAATCTAAATTAGACAAACCATTTATTAAATGATTTTTAGAAAAAGTTAGAACCGTATATGTAGCATGAAATTCTAATGTTAAGTGTAATAATATGAGTTCTTTAAGTTTAATTGGTGTTATTTGGGCTGCAACAATACGTTGGTTTGGTAGAACTTTTAATTCATGCTTAGTTAATAGGCGCCGCAATGCTTTTCTTACAGGTGTTGGGCTTGTTTCCAGTGCATCTGCAAAAGCACTAATAGTCATGGGGTTTCCAAGTAATGCTAATCACAAAATTATAGTTTTTCGTAATTGTTGATAAATATACTCTTGTATTGTTATATTTTCTGAACGATTTTTTTTAGAAAAAGTTGGTCTACCTTTTAGTACCTAGGTTTGATAAGTTTATTAGCTTCTTTTAAAAATTCACTATTTAAAAAATGATTTGACTAATCGTACATTAGTAACGCAAAATTCTAAAATTATATCATGAAATTAAACTTGTGATACAATTTGAGAACTGCCAAGTAAAGATATTGGTTCTAGCCAAAAAGGAGATGGAAAATGAACAAAATAATTAATCATCTGCCAACGGCAGAACTCCAAGCATTAGATGCTGCACACCACATGCATCCTTTCACAGCTAATGCTGAATTAGCCCAAAAAGGGGTTCGAGTAATTACTGCTGCTAATGGTGTGATGTTGACAGATTCAGATGGTATCCAAATTTTAGATGGTATGGCAGGTCTTTGGTGTGTAAATATTGGTTATGGGCGCAAAGAATTAGCAGATGTTGCATATGCTCAAATGCAACAATTGCCGTATTATAATACTTTTTTTCAAACGAGCCATGTTCCTGCAATTGCATTGGCAGCAAAGTTGGCTGAAGTTTCACCAGAAGGCTTTAATCATACTTTCTTTGCTACGGGTGGATCTGAAGCAAATGACACTAATATTCGAATGGTACGGCACTACTGGGCCGCTAAAGGTAAACCTACTAAAAAAATTATTATTAGTCGTGAAAATGGATACCATGGATCAACCATGGGAGGTGCGTCTCTTGGTGGTATGAAGGGCATGCATGCGCAGGGCGGTTTGCCGATTGCTGATATCTCTTATATTGGCCAACCTGATTGGTATAATGAAGGTGGAGATATGTCTCGGGAAGAGTTTGGCCTCAAGCGTGCGCGCGAATTAGAAGCTAAAATTTATGAATTAGGTGAAGATAAAGTAGCTGCATTTATTGCTGAACCTGTTCAAGGTGCAGGCGGTGTTATTGTGCCTCCGGAAACTTATTGGCCGGAAATTCAGCGAATTTGTGATGAACATGAAATTTTATTAATTGCTGATGAGGTAATTTGTGGTTTTGGCCGAACAGGCCATTGGTTTGGAACTGACTATTATGGAATACGTCCACATATTATGACAATAGCTAAAGGGTTATCTTCGGGATATGCGCCTATAGGTGGCTCAATGGTTTGTGATGAAGTGGCTAATGTTGTAAACCATGCTGGTGATTTTGCACACGGTTATACATATGGGGGCCACCCAGTAGCTGCTGCTGTTGCATTGGAGAATTTACGCATTATTCAAGAAGAGAAAATGATTGAAAATGCTGTGGCAGATACAATTCCATATCTTCAAGAAAAATGGCATGCATTGGGAGATCACCCTTTGATTGGTGAGACTAATATGGTTGGATTTATGGGCTCCCTAGTAATGACACCGGATAAGGCTTCACGATCTAGATTTTCTGCTGATGCAGGTACTGTTGGACTGGTTGCCCGTGGTCATAGCTTTGGAAATGGATTAATTATGAGGCATGTTGGTGATCGAATGATCATATCACCCCCAATCAGTATAACTCGTTTGGAAATAGATAAACTTATTGATATAGCATTTAAATCATTGGATGAAACTTTAGCTGATATTAAAGAGCAAGGTTTATATAAGTAACTTTAGTACTATTTCTTTGCCGCCTCTCAATGAGGGTACACCATTTTTATTATTCGTAAGTCTAAGTTTTGTAATTACAAGCGACCAATTTCTTTTCCTTGAGCACCTTTTTTTTGTGCCAATAAACATAAAAAATCATGTGCAACAGTTGCTGCTGCAAGTGCGGTGATTTCACTTACATCATAAGCAGGTGAAACTTCAACTACGTCCATTCCAATTAAGTTTAATTCACCCAAACCTCGTAATAATTCTAACCCTTGCCAAGTAGCGAGGCCGCCAATAACTGGTGTGCCTGTTCCTGGAGCAAAAGAAGGGTCAAATCCATCTATATCCCAGGAAATATATACTGGTGTATTTCCTGCGCGGGCTTTTATTATATTTAGGGTAGCATCGATTCCATTACGATGTACCCAAGGTGACGTTAAAATTTCAAAGCCTGAGTCTGAATTGTTATATGTTCGCAATCCAACTTGAGTTGACTTAGTTGCATCGATTATGCCTTCTGTAACTGCACGCCCAAACATAGTGCCATGATCCATTCCGCCGTTGTCTTCCCAAGTATCGCAATGCGCATCGAATTGAATTAAGGCAATCGGGCCATATTTTTCTGCATGGGCTTTTATTAAAGGATAAGAGATGAAATGGTCACCTCCAAAAGTTAACATTTTTGTTTCTGCTGCTAATATTTGTTTTGCGTGATCTTCTATGGCTTTTGAAATAGTTTCAGGGTGATGGGGATCAAGGAAACAATCGCCATAGTCTACAATCGATAAGTTATCAAAAAGATTAAAACCAAAAGGAAAGGCGTCCAGCTCTGCTAATTGTACGGATGCTTGGCGAATGGCGCGTGGGCCTAGTCTACATCCTGGGCGGTAAGTGACTGCATTATCAAAAGGGATACCGCTGACGGCAACATCTACGCCGTCTAAGTTTCGAGTATACTTGCGACGTAAAAATGATAATGCGCCGCCGTAAGTCATCTCGCTGTACATTCCAACGGTTTCATTTGAGCGAAATGCAAAGTCACCTTTTTTATCTGTCATGATAATTCCTATAATCTGCTGAGATATGTTTTATATTCTATTGGTGAAATCTCTGCGGTTAGTTGTGCTATCTCATCTCTACGTAAAGTAGTGTAGATGTCTCGATAGTTTTTACCAAATACTTTTGCTGCCAAATCTGAAGTGGCAAAATTTTCAACACTTAGAGCCCAGTTTGTTGTTAGTGGTACAGCGGGTGGAGCATTTTTATCCTCAAGAGGTAGCGGAGGCTCTTCCTTGGCTTCTATTCCATGAAGAATTCCAGCTAAAATGGCTGCAAAAGCAAGGTAAGGATTTACATCTGCACCACAAATTCGATGCTCTAGTCGTGCACTTGATCCATTTATTTCAGGTAATCTTATACCGGCATTGCGATTATCTATACCCCAATCAGGGGCGCAAGGTGCAAATCCTCCTAAAAAGAAACGACGGTATGAATTTAAATGAGGCGCAAAGATTGCTTGGAATTCATTCATTGTATTTAATACACCTGCAACTGCATGTCGAAGATTGGGAGCTATTTTACCATCAGAGGAATTGAAAATATTTTTACCTTTTTCATCTAAAACCGATGCATGTAAATGCATTCCATTGCCTGGGTGATTGGCATACGGTTTAGCCATAAACGTTGCTTCCATATTATGTTTTGCAGCAACGCCACGAACAATACGCCGAAATAGAATTGCTGTGTCAGCTGCTGCCAATACATCTTCAGTATGGTGGAAATTAATTTCAAATTGACCAGGGCCAAATTCTGCTATCATTGTATCAATTGGCAAGCCCACAATATAGGAAGCGGTTTGAATAGCCCGCAGTAAACTCTCTGATCGTGACAAAACTTCTAAGTCATAATTCTGTGCGTCAGGTGTTCCATCTAATGGTGTGGGCGCGTCACTAATGTTTTTGCGTTTATTGAGAAGGTAAAACTCCAGTTCACAAGCTACGACAGGATTTAAGCCCTTAGCGTTAAATTGATCTAAGATCAGTTTGAGAATCTGTCGGGGTGACAGTTCTGAAATTGAACCATCCATTTCATGCATTTCAACTAAAACTTGGGCTACATTTCCTTCAGCCCATGGAACGGGCTTTAAAGTCCCTAGAATTGGCCTGAGAACGCCATCAGGATCACCCTGTACGATTCCAAGGCCTGTAGCAGGTAATTCAAAACCAAATATGTTTGGTGCGTATGTTGATAATGGAATGCGAACCTGATTATCAATTAATTTAGGTATTTCTGAGGAAGGCAACCATTTGCCACGCAAAACTGCATTTAAGTCGCATAGCATTAAATCTATGCGCTCAGGGACACCATGTTCAGTGCAATATGTGTCGTACTCAGTTTTAAAACCAGTCATTAGTCCCACCATTTTGCTTATGTATATCTTTTAAAAACAACTAAACTATATTTAGTTAAACCTTAATATCGAATTTTCTGGTACATGTCCAAAAATGTGATACCATTTTTGTAATTATTTATGATGGATCCTATGAGCAACAAAAACACACAAGATTGGATAAAAAAGCTTCCACAGCCTTTTCTAACACATAAAGGCGATAGGCGTCTGGATGAAGTAGAAAGTATAATTCCTGATATTGCGGGTATGTCGCGGGGCAAAACCATGCCTGCACATAAATTTTCATCTACAGGGACTACATATTTACCAATTTCATTATTTTACCAAACTATTTCTGGTGAATATGTAGATATGGATAATATTGAAAACCAATGGACTGAGAAAGATATTGTTTTGCGCCCTGACATGTCGACAGCCACTGCTGTTCCATGGTCAGAAGATGCGTCTGTACAAATAATTAATAATATTGAAACGCGCGAAGGCGAAGATTTGCAAATTGCGCCACGTAATGTTTTACGCCGGGTGATGGCACTTTATGCAGCTAAAGGTTGGCGTGCAGTTGTTGCGCCTGAGCTTGAGTTTTATTTAACTAAGCCTAATACAGACCCAACGGAAGATATCCAGCCACCAGTAGGTCGTACAGGTCGCATAGGTGCGCGTCAGCAAGCTTTCTCAATGGTAGCCGTAGACGAATTTGGTGATGTGATTGATACGATATATGATTACACTGAAGCTCAGGGTTTAGAAATTGGCACTATTATCCAAGAGGGTGGTGCTGGCCAAATTGAAATTAATCTTATGCATGGTGATCCTCTTTCATTAGCAGATCAGGTATTTTACTTTAAACGTACTATACGTGAAGCTGCATTGAAGCATGGGGTTTTTGCTACCTTTATGGCAAAACCTATGCGCGATCAGCCAGGCTCCGCCATGCATATTCATCAATCGATTATCGACATAAAAAATGGAAAAAACCTTTTTTCTAACTCTGATGGTTCATCGACTGATTTATTTTATAGTTTTATTGGTGGTTCACAAAAGCATCTACAAAATGCCCTGCCTTTATTAGCTCCTTATGTTAATTCTTACCGTCGACTAGCTGGAGCATATTCTGCACCTTCAAATTTGGAGTGGGCTGCTGACAACCGCACTACTGGACTACGCATTCCTAATTCTGAGCCTGATTCACGTAGAGTTGAAAACCGCGTAACTGGTAGTGATGCAAACCCTTATCTGGCTATTGCTGTAAGTTTAGCTGCTGGTTATTTGGGAATGATTAATTCTACTAAGCCGCGGGATGCGGTAAACATAGAAATCTTTGAAACTGATAAAGGCCTTCCCCATTCTTTATTTGCGGCCTTGAATTTGTTTGAGACTGATACTGATTTACAAGATGTTCTAGGGCAGGAATTTTGTGACCTTTATCGGCAAATTAAACATGCAGAATTACTTGAATATCAGCGTGAAATTTCGCCTTGGGAGCGTGAGCATTTGTTGTTAAATGCCTAACATGGATTTATTAACCGCTAATGATAAACAGGGTAGATATCCTAATTCATATTATGCCAAAAATGCAAATCATATTCTAGAATTACCAAGCCTTTTTAGTGATATAGAGGTCGATGTTTGTGTGGTTGGAGCGGGCTTTACGGGTTTATCTGCTGCATTACATTTAGCGCAATCAGGCTATTCAGTTGCCATAATTGAGGCACAGAGAATTGGCTTTGGTGCATCTGGCCGTAACGGCGGCCAAGTGTCTGGTGGCCAACGCATGGATCAAGAAGGTCTGGAGAGTATGTTGGGTGATGAACACGCCAGAGCATTATGGGATATTTCGCAACAATCAGTTGATCTGGTCCGCGAACTGTCCGCCGATATGAATGATTGTGGGGTCGTGGATGGAATTATTCACACGGCGCATCGTGAACGTTATGTAAGTGAAGAACATGCATATACGGATCACTTATGCGATAAATACGGTTACGGTAAAATCCGCAACCTAAGCCGTGAAGAAACCCGCGATCTGGTCAATAGCCCAGCATATTATGGTGGCACCTTAGACATGGGAGCGGGGCATATTGATCCTCTCCGTTACGCATTTGGCTTGGCGCGTAAATGTGTTGATTTGGGCGTTATGATTTATGAACAATCTAAGGTTATAGATGTGCAATCGGGCGATCCAGCGTTGGTCAAAACTGAAGGTGGTTTGGTACACGCTAAATTTGTAGTGCTGGCTTGTAATGGATACTTAGGGCGTTTGAACCATCGCGTTGCGGCTCGTGTGATGCCAATCAACAATTTCATCATCGCTACTGAACCCATGAGCGAGAGTGCCCAAGAGGCATTAATCAAAAACAACCATGCAGTGGCAGATAGTAAATTTGTGGTGAATTATTTTCGTTTTAGTCTTGATCGCCGCCTACTGTTTGGCGGGTCAGAGAGTTATGGATACAAATTCCCAGGCGATATTACGGCGACGGTGCGTAAGCCGATGTTACAAATCTATCCGCAATTGAAGGATACCCGCATTGATTATGCATGGGGTGGAACATTGGGCATCACTATGAATCGCATGCCACATTTTGAACGTATGGAAGGTAATATCCTGTCTGCTTCTGGTTATTCGGGACATGGTGTGGCCATGGCCACTATGGGGGGCAAAATGGCCGCTGATGCAATCCGAGGGCAGGCGGAGCAGTTTGATTTTATGGCATCGGTTCCAACACCGCGTTTCCCAGGTGGCATGATGTTGCGGTCTCCAATGCTGGTGTTGGCGATGCTGTGGTATTCGATGCGAGATAGACTATAATTTAGGTGTGTCTAAAGAACAAAAAAAGCCCACCTTTGAATAAAGGTGGGCTTTTAATTTTATATTTTTGATTATCCCGCCATAACCCTTGGCAACCATAGTACGAGTTGTGGGAAGATGAATATCAATGCCAATCCTAATAACTGCACTAACATGAACTGCATCATGCCAATGTAGATATCCTTAAGATCCCAATTTGGCACAACGCCTTTTAAGAAATAAGCGGATAAGGCCACAGGTGGACTAAGCCATGCAGTTTGTAAATTCACTGCAACAAGAATACCAAACCAGACCATTGTGTCATAGCTACTCAGACCATGTAGTTCTAAAGATTGAACTGTTGGTAATAGAATAGGGACAACTATCAACACAATTGGTACCCATTCAAGTGGCCAGCCCAGCAAGAATATTAGTGCCATCACGAGCAGTAAGATCAAATATGGTGACATTTCAAGGCCCATCAGCATTTCTGTCATAAGCTTAGGTGTTCCTAATGAACTGAATTCTGCACCAAAGAAGTTTGAAGCTGCGACCAAAAACATGATCAGAACTGTGATTTCAAGTGCCTTTATCAAGTTGTCGTTGAAGCTTGAAAAGGTGAATTTTCGGTATGCAATAGCTAAAATGATTGATCCGAACGCACCCATGGCGGCTGCCTCGGCAGGTGTTGCAAAGCCGAGCAGTATTGATCCTAAAGCAAAGGATATGAGAATTGTTGGTGGCATTAAACCTGCAAAGAATTCATCCCATAGGTCAGAGAAGTAAAAATTTTTCTCTGCATCTGAACTGTAAATAACACGACCTAAGTAGGCCAAGAGTAAAATAAATGCGCCCATTACGATTGACATAATCGGCAAACTGCCATCTTCACCAATACTTGCAAAAATCATGTAAAGGTGAAACAGAACTCCGACTGGTATTGCAATCCGAAGAATTGATAAACTTCGATATGCTTTATAGGCGATTGTTCCAATTATGATTAATGCAACAAGCCCGCCAAATGGAATGAACCCTCCAAACGTACCACTCAAACCCAGACCGAATACACGGCACACAGTAAGAACACCAAGACAGATCAATGCTACTTCTGCGCCATAGAAACGTGATGTGTCTGGTTGATCTTCTTCTGATAAGATTGGGCCTAAATCTGGATTTAACCAGCAACGTCCAAGCGTGTACAGTAAGTATAGAATTGCAAGAAGAGCACCGGGGATAAACGCACCACGAAACAGATCAAGTGTGGATACTTCCAATACTGGCCCCATAACAATTAACATGATCGAAGGTGGTATCAAAATGCCAAGTGTACCACCCGCTGTAATTGTACCTGCGGATAATCTGACATCATAACCAGCGCGGGTCATTGTTGCACCAGCCATTATACCCAACATTGTTACAGACGCCCCAACAATACCTGTTGCTGCTGCAAAAATCGTAGACACAATCAATACAGCAATAAATAAAGCACCACGCACACGCGACATGATCATCTGAACAGACGCGAATAAACGTTCCATTAATCCGGCAGATTCCATCACGATGCCCATCAAAACAAACATTGGTACTGCCATTAGCTGATCGTTCAGCATTGTGGAGTTTGTACCAAGCGTCATTAGGAAGGTTGCAAAGAAGAAGTTGTAACCCCAGATGCCAAAGATAAAAGCCAAGAAGATTAAGGTGAATGCAATTGGGAAGCCGATAAAAATTACAAACAACATTGCGGCCATCATGATTAAGCCAATTGTTGGCTTATCAACAGATGGAGCCGCTTTCATGATTTCTGTAAACCAAGCACCACCTGGAATGACATCAGGTAAGAAAATTGCGAATACAAGCCATGTAAGTGCAACAAGATAAAAAGGAAGCGCTTTAACAAACAAACGCTCACGAGCCTTTCCCATTTTATGGAAAGCGCGGAAAATCTCTGGAATACCCTGAATCAGCAATAGGAAACCACCAACAGGCATTGCAGTACGAGCAGGCCACAACAATGGTCCCCATGCACTGTCTACTTGGTTGGTTTCACTTGTTATAAATGCTTTCCACCAAAACTCTGCTGATACCCACGTAAAAAAGATCATCGCTGGGATGAAGAATAACAAGTATAGCATAGCATCTACTGTTGCTTGCGTCTTATCAGTCCAGTTGCGGTACAAGAAATCGGCACGAATATGTACGCCGCGCATTAAGCCGTAGCCAGCAGCAGCCATCCAAAGAACACCTGCGATCATTCGGCTCATGTCATATACCCAAAGCGTTGGTCCCAGATGAAGGGCCTTAGCTAAATTTCCAAAACCAGCATCAATTAAGATTGAGTCAAGGTTACGTGATATAACTTCGTACACAACGACCGCTATAAGCGGTATCATCAAAAGGGCAATGATCTGACCTACACGAAAGTTGATGACATCGATTGATGCTGTAATAGGTCGCATCCAAGGTGTCATATCCTCAGGTGTTTCACCAGGTGCTTCTGCACGTCGTTCCGCGATCAGCTCATCGGCTATTTCCAGATCCCCCGGAATCGGTTCTTCTGCAGCCATTCTTTCTCTCCCTTTAAAATACCGTTTATTCCGGCTTCTTTTTTGAAAAAGGCCTCAACAAATAGTGAGTTCCTTATCGAAAAAGAAATGCGGGGCCAGAAAGGCCCCGCAACGTAAGAGTTTTTTTACTTCAATGTGTCTGCGTGTGCTCTACCCAAACTCGCATTTGATGTTTGTGCACCTGCCCAGAATGGAACTGCTATGTCAGCAAAGTCTTTTTGTGACTGCCATACTTCAGCAAAGAACGCATTTTCATCAGCAGCAGCTTGCAAAGATTTCTTCGCAGCAGCCATGTACTCTGTAAAGTAGTCAGCTGGCGTATCTTCTAAGATAACGCCATGGTTATCAGTTAGATCTTTCAGCGCCTTACCGTTTTCGTAGATACGGTATGACATAGACTTAGACAAAGAAGCGTCTGCTGCAACTTCTAAAGCTTTTTTCTCGACATCTGAAAGGCTGTTGTAGAAATCGCCGTTTACGTACATGTCGGCGTTCACAACAACTTGGTGCAAGCCTTGCAAGTAATAGTGCTTAAGAACTTTTTGGAAACCAAACACTGAGTCAGGCTTTGGACAGCACCATTCAGCCGCGTCAATTGTACCTTTTTCAAGCGCTGGTAGAATGTCACCACCGCCCATAGCAACAGCAGGAACACCAATTTCAGCGTAAGCAGCACCAACCATACCTGGAGGAGCGCGGAAACGCATTTTACGGAAGTCATCCATTGAATTGATTGGCTTTGGAAACCAACCCAATGCTTCTGGGCCAACTGGTTGTAGCATGAAGCCTTTGACGTTTACGCCCATTTCGGTCCATAAACGGTCGTAAAGCGCTTTGCCGCCACCGTACTGAAACCATGATAGGAACGCGATGTTGTCCATGCCAACGCCGGCACCTGCAATTGGTGCACCAAATAGGTTGGCAGCTACGTGCTTACCACCCCAGTAGTGTGTCCAAGCGAAACCACCTTCAACAAGGCCCGCATCTACTGCGTCCATGATATCACGTGGGCCAACGATGGCACCTGCTGGAAGTATTTCTATTTTCAAAGAGCCGTTTGTAAGAGCAGCTACGTCCTCACCAAATACGCCAAGCATTACAGCTTCGTCAGACGTGTTCGATAGAACTGACTGAATACGAAGAACTTTTTCCGCAAAGGCTGAAGTTGCCGTTATGGAAAGTGCAACAGCTACTGCTGTTGCTGTTTTGAGATTAAACATATGTTTTATCCTCCCTTAAGTTTTGTCTTCTTTGCTTATCCCCCCCCATCCCGAAGACTTAAAAGGGGGGTGTTCGAACTCACCGCGCGTAAACGCAGTGAACCGTCTTTAGTGGTGTTTGGACATATCCATGCCCTCGACCAATCCCAGCATTGGTCCAATGCCCGTTGAAATATCAAAAAATCCTCGATACATCATCTCTCCCGCAACATAGACCAATACAACCAATCCTAACCAAGAAACCCACGGGTACTTAGATAGTATTTTCATAATGAGTGTGGCTGCAAATGCCATAAGTACAATAGCCAAGCCTAACCCAAAAATTAACATTTGTGTGTCACCATTCGCAATGCCAGCAACCGCGAGCACATTGTCTAATGACATCGTAATATCTGCAACAGTGATGGATATAAGTGCTGCAAGCATAGTTTTTTGAGGTGCCCCCGTACTTACCATTTCTGGGTTACTTGGGTCCCCAATGGAATGTTCAGTTTGTGCATGGCTTGCGCTACGAATTTCTTTAAACAGTGTCCAGCAAACCCAAAATAATAAAATAGACCCAAGAAAAAGCAAACCTTTGACATCTAACAGGGTTGTAGCAATTACTGCAAAAACTATACGCAATACAGCTGCAATAAACATACCGTAAAAAATCGCTTTTTTACGTAGTTCAGGAGCTAGCCCAGCAGCTGCCATACCAATTACTAATGCATTATCCCCTGAAAGAATTAAGTCAGCAATGATGATCTGGCCATAGCCAAGAATTGTGTCGAGCATTATTGTGCGTCCTCTAATGTCATTTGTGAAACTTTTTCACCAATCATTATTGCTGGTGCATTAGTATTTCCAGATGTAATTACGGGCATGATTGAGCAATCCGCCACGCGTAAGCCTTGAATACCATATACTCGAAGGCGCTCATCAACTACTGCCATTTTATCTGTTCCCATTTTACAAGTCCCAGTTGGATGATAAATAGTAACTGAAGTCTGCCTAGCCCAATTAAGTGTCGCCTCATAATCATCAAAGCCAACTTCTGATCCGGGCTGATATTCTTCTATTACATGAGATTTTAGCGGTTCAAACTGTGCAATTTTACGAGCTATTTGAATACCTTTAACAATAGTTTTTTGATCTAGTTCAGAAGATAAATAATTTGGGTATATCTCAGGATGGTCTCTGTAATTCGATGAAGTTAACTTTAAATGACCAGAACTTTCTGGCCGCATTTGGAGTACTGAAGCTGTAAATGCAGAGAACTTATGGGTACCTTCAACAGCATTATCTGCACTAAATGGTTGAATGTGGAACTGAATATCAGGTGTTTTTAACTTATCATCGCTTTTAAGAAATGCTGTACCAAGGCTCGCTGCCATTGTCATGGGACCGGTGCGGGAAACGGCATATTGAAGCGCGATCATACCTTGTTTAAAAAAATTATTTGTTTCTATATTAATGGTAGAAAGGTCAGTTTTAAATATTGGGCGTGCTTGTAGGTGATCTTGTAAGTTTTTTCCAACTCCTGGGAGTGCTTTAACAACCTCAATCCCATGTTCCTTTATTTCATTTGGGTCACCTATCCCAGAAAGCATGAGTATCTGGGGCGAACCAATGGCACCAGCTGACAAAATTATTTCTTTGGTTGCTTTTAGAACTTTTAGAATTCCATTTTGCATAGCATTAACTGCTGTTGCTTTACCCTCAATAACTAATATTTTCTCTACTTGTGTATTCGTGAAAATAGTTAAGTTTTTACGTTTTTTAGCAGGTTTTAAGTATGCAACTGCAGATGAACATCGGCGCCCCTTATCTGCAGTTAGCTGAAAGTACCCAACCCCTTCTTGGTCACCTGAGTTATAATCTGGGTTGCGTTTATAGCCTGCGTTTGATGCAGCATCGACCCATTTATCTACTACATCACGACTTAATCGTGTTGGAGACACTGATAAGGGCCCATTATATCCCCGCATTTCACTATTAAAATTACCATTCCAAGTTTCTGCTTTCTTGAAGAGTGGTAAAACGTCATCCCAGCCCCATCCAGCATTTCCAAGTTGGCGCCAGTTATCAAAGTCTTCAGCTTGGCCTCGTACATATAGCAATCCATTAATTGAGCTTGAGCCACCTAATACTCGTCCCCGAGGCCACGGAATTGATCGTCCGTTAATTCCAGCATCTGATTGGGTGCGATAACACCAATCTGTTTTTGGATTCCCCATTGTTTTAAAGTAACCAACTGGGATGTGTATCCATGGATTATTGTCTTTTCCACCAGCTTCAAGCAGCGCAACAGTATAGCGACCGTTTTGTGATAAACGGTTTGCAACTACGCAACCAGCAGAGCCAGCACCAACAATAATGTAGTCAAAATTCAAAAAATAACCTCTTATATTAAAAAATGAGACTTTTAGTCTCGTTTTTGCTATAATTACATTAGAAAGATTATATTTGATTCGTGCAACAAGAAGTTTTAGCTAATGGAAAAAGAAATAAACGAAAGTCGCATTCCCACTAATTTGAGGACGCTTTTAATCTTAGAAGTAATTGGGCGCTCTGATGATGCAATGACTGCCACTGAAATCAATGACGAGATTGGATTGCCCAAGCAATCTGTTCATCGTTTGGTAGCTACTTTAGAAAAAGAAGGGTTCTTGAATCGTGAACCTGGAGGTAAAAGATACCGCCCAAGCCGTAGATTACGTTTAATGGGAGCAGGCTTATTACATGCGTCACGATTTCACATTACTCGACACCAAGTTTTGCAAACTGTTGCATCTAAAGTTCAAGAGGCTGTAAATTATGTTGTACCAGAGGAAACTGGTATGAACTATTTAGATCGTATTGAAACTAATTGGCCGTTTCGAGTACAGTTACCCGTTGGTACAAATGTACCATTTCACTGCACTGCAAGTGGTAAGTGTTTTATGGCAAGCCTCTCGAAAGCTGCGCGTTATAGATTTGTTTTAGGGCTTAACTTGGAAAAGTTGACTGATAAAACTTTTATTAATTCGGAAGAATTACTCATAGAATTAGAGAAAATAGCTAAGCAGGGCTATGCTATAGACGATGAGGAGTTTATGGACGGGATGCGCGCAATTTCAGTACCTGTAACCGATAATACAGGACGCTTCGTTGCGGCGCTAGCATTTCATGGTCCCTCACAGCGCCTATCTGTATCTGTCATGAAGGATTGGAGTGAAGTTCTTTTTGATGGAGCAATGACACTTAAGCAGGGATTATTATCTTAAGGATTTAGGATAATTTTAGGGGCTGCGATTTCGCCTCGTAAGATTTGCGAAAAAGCTTCGTTACCTTCAGATAATGGGCGAGCTTCATACCAATCTAAAGAACCAAAGCTACCATTAAAAATGGCGTGTGCTGTTTCTATAAAGTCTTGGCTTGTGTATGTATAAGTTCCAATGAAACTAATTTCTTGTAAAGTTAGGCGGCGAATATCTAGTCCACCTTCACTATCACCTAAACCTATGTGGATAATGACACCCCCAGGCCTTGTTAAAGCGCAAGCATCTGCTCTGCTAGATGAAAATCCAACAGCATCGACAACTACATCGTAATTCGACAATTCACCATGGCCCTGATCAGGATCATAGACATCAAACCACGTATTGGCCTGTAAAAATGCACGTCTTGTTTGGTTAGGCTCTGCAATTTTGATTTTCTTTATACCCTTAGCCATCAATGAAAGTGCTGAACCAAGACCAATTGCACCTCCACCTATAACAAGAGTATTGGGCGATTTTATTCCTGTATCCACGGCGTCTAGCCCTAGGCGTATTGCGTGCCAGCAAACTGCCAAGGGTTCTGTCAGTGCCGCGTCGTTGAAAGATATGTTGTTAGGAACTTTAACTAAATTACGACTTGGCATTACAATCATTTCTGCAAATGCACCTTCTCGTGGCTGCATTGAAATGATTTGCCTTTTGCCGCAAAGATTAGACCGCCCTGATCTGCATTCTTTACAAGTCTGGCAGGTTACTAAGGGATTAACAGTAACTCTTTCACCCTTCATAGGCCCTTCAATGACATCACCAGCCGCCTCGTGCCCAAGAATTAGTGGTGCTGGGCGACGTTCATCATGTCCAAGATATGCATGCATATCTGAGCCACAAATCCCAACTGAGCGAATTGCAATTAAATTTTCATCTGTACTTAATTTTGGATCGGGTACATCACAAAACTCTAATTGTTTTACATCAATATAAACGAGTGCCTTCATTTTGCTGTAAAGCCTCCATCAACATAAAGTGTCTGACCAGTAATATATGCGCTGGCGTCAGAACATAAAAATTGTACTGGACCTTCTAAATCTTGCATCGTCCCATTACGCCCAATGCATGTTTGATCCGCATTTTTTTTAGCTAAAGTGGGATCAGAAAAAACAGGCGCAGTTAATTCAGTTGGAAAAAAACCAGGCGCTATTGCATTTGCTGTTATTCCATCTCGCGACCATGCTTGTGCCATTGCTCGTGTCATTTGGACAACGCCACCTTTTGCTGCGCCATAAGAAATTCCATTTTCAAAAGCTCGTTGTGATTGAAGAGATGCAAAGTTAATAATTCGCCCCCAACCAGCTTCTCGCATGGCAGGCACCATTGATTGTGCAAGAAAAAAAGGTGCACTTAAATTTATGTCTATTGCTGCATTCCATGCATCAAATGTAACATCATCAGCATGTTTTCTAGGGTTGAGCCCTGCTGCATTAATAAGGATATCGACATCACCAAAAGGCGAAGCAATCTCTGAAGCTATGTCTGGTAGGGCTGCTATCACACTTAAGTCAGCAGTGACAAATGCTGTGTTGCCGTCAGTGTTTTCCACCCATTTACGCAGTGCTTCGTCACGTCTGGCTACGCCAATAACATTTGCACCATTGCTAACAAGGTGACTAGCCATAGCAAGGCCGATGCCTGAAGAGGCACCAGTAATAGCTATTGTTTTGCCGTTAACATCAAACATGTTTATCCTTTGGAGCTTAAATCAAAATTTTCGCCAGGAAAGTATTTTGCTAGCCTAATGTCCGCCGTACGAGCATGGCCTTCCATGCCTTCTAGTCGAGAAATACGTGCACAAGATTCAGCTACACGTTTAGCGCCTTCGCGTGTTGAACGCTGGTAAGTAACAACTTTCATATATTTATGAACTGATAAGCCACCAGTATATCGTGCCGAACGTGATGTTGGTAAAACGTGGTTGGGGCCTGATGACTTATCTCCGTATGCAACAGTAGTTTCTTCACCCAAGAATAAAGATCCGTAACATGTGAGGCGATCTAGCCACCAATCCAAATCTGAGGCTTGTACTGTGAGGTGTTCGGGAGCGTAATCATCAGAAGTGGCTGCCATCTCTTCACGATCTGAACAAACTATCACTTCAGCATAGTCTCGCCAAGCAGCGGTAGCATTATCACGATTTAAACCTGGTAAGCTTTCAATATAACCTGGCACTAATTCCATTACTTTTTCAGCTAATTCGCGGCTATCAGTAATCAACCAAACAGGTGAATTATATCCATGTTCAGCTTGACCAACCAAATCGCAGGCTACTATTTCTGCATCAGCGTTAGCATCTGCCAAAATTAAGCTATCGGTTGGCCCTGCAATCATGTCGATTCCAACGCGGCCAAATAATTGACGCTTTGCTTCTGCAACAAATTGGTTTCCTGGGCCAACTATAATATCAGCTTGTGGCAAATCAAATAAACCGTAAGTCATTGAGGCAACACCTTGAACGCCACCAAGAGATAATATCTTATCAGCGCCTGCCAAATCAGCGGCATAAATAATGGCAGGGTTTATCCCTTCATCTCCATTTGGAGGAGAGCATGCTGTAATGTGGCCAACACCTGCTACTTTGGCTGTAGTAACAGTCATCATAGCGGACGCAATGTGCGCGTAGCGGCCACCAGGTACATAACATCCAGCAGCATTAACAGGTATCAATTTTTGTCCTGTTACTAGACCTGGATGTAATTCCATTTCCATATTTGTCATGGTGCCTTTTTGAGCAGAAGCAAAGCGCATAATATTGTCATGTGCAAAATGCATATCGTCACGAAGTTTTTGTGGAATTTTCTTTTTTGCTTCATCAATTTCATTACGTGACAAAATTGCATTGCCAGAATATTTATCAAATTTAGCGGAAATCTCTAACGCAACTTTCTCGCGACCCTCTTCGATATCAGATAAAATACCACGCACGATATCTTGTGTTGAACCTTCATCACTTTTAGCAGTTTTTTCGGCTTTTTTTAAATATTCTCGTGCCATGGATGGTCCCTTTGTAAACAATTTATCTTAATATTGGCCTATTATGTTTTTTAGTCATAGTAGTATTTAAAAGTTTCGGATTTTCGAAATCTAATCTTCGAAAACACAACTCTCATGGTTTAAAATTGCTTTTTATCATCCACTATTTTCATAGTTGCTATACCGCTATTACCTAATTCGACAGATGCAAATGGCCCGCCTTGGCACATATTGCCAGGATCATGTGGATCTAACATTTCACCCTCAGCAAAAATTTTGTCAGAAAACTGTTCAGCATTGTCTTTTGGTTTAAAGCCTAAGTGGCTGGCTAGAGTGTTGTCTACTGGCGAACGGTCATTGTTTGAGACACCATATACTATAGAAAACCCAGTCACCTGAGTGGTTATAGACTTTTCGACAAGTTGAATTAAGTCAGCGTACGATAACCATGAGCCAACTGCGCGTGCGTTTGATACTTGGGCGCATGAAAGAATTCGCATGCAGACAGCCTCCACTCCGCGCTTATCCCAATACAAAGAAGCCAAGTCTTCTGCAAAACATTTAGCTAAACCGTAGTATGTATCTGGCCTATGGGCTGCATCTATCCCTATGAAATCTGTTTTATTGTGCATCCCAACAGCGTGAATTGAGCTGGCGTAAACTACACGACGAACTCCATTCTTATACGCAGCTTCCCAAACGTTATACGCACCTACAATATTTGATTGTAGAATGTCATCAAATGGAGCTTCATCACCGATGGCGCCAAAGTGAACGACCATGTCTGCGTCTTTTAATAACTCCACCATGGCAGGTAGATTAGATAAGTCTGCAGTGATATAGGTTTCGTTTGGATAAAGTTTTCCAATATCTGGAACTATGTCACTCGATACTAATGTGTCAGTTAATTTGAGCAATGGTTCTCGAAGGTAGGAACCCAGCCGCCCAGCGGCACCTGTAAGTACGATTTTTTTCATTATATTTCCTTTATATTACTGCTTTTTCAACGAAAGGTTCGTTATTTTCAATGCGGGCATAGCTAAACGGCGATAAATCAAGACTGCGGTATTCACCATATGTTATCAATTCAGAAAGCCCACGACCCATTGCGGGAGATTGTTGGAAGCCATGACCAGAAAATCCATTAACAAACATAAAATTTTCCACTTCTGTGTGTGCTCCTATAATCGCATTTTGATCAAGAGTATTAAATGCGTAATGTCCTGCCCACGAATTAATCAATTTTATAGATTCAAATTGAGGAATACGATTTGCAATAATTGGCCAGACTTTTTCCTGCCAAATAAAATGATCTTCAATAAAATCATTATAGTCCACTGCTAGGTCAAGATCTGGGGCGCAGCCTGCAAGATAATATGTACCTTCAGATCTCATGTGAATGCCAGTAGGATCGATTGTTAATGGCAAATCACAATTTAGAGTATGTTCTGCGTCAAAAACAAATGTGTATCGCTTTCGTGGCTCTACCGGTATCTCTATGCCGGCCATTTGTGCTGTAAATCTGGCCCGTGGGCCTGAGGCATTAACAACTTGCCCAACAGAAATTACTTCTCCAGATTTTAAAGTTATGGTTTTAACGCTGTTACCTTTTATATTTTTTTGCATGGAAACAGCTTCGTTTGTAATATATTCTGCACCGCGTTCACGAGCTGATCTTTTCCACCAATCAAATAGTGTGTTGCCGTCGAAATAACCCTCATCAATTAAATTGTGATTGCCCCCAATAATATCATCTAACATATAGAAGGGGTAATCACGCTTAATTTCGTCAGCGAGCATATACTTTGTTCCAGCACCAGATTTTTTTTGAATAATCTGTGCTTGTTGTAAAGTTTCTGCAAACTCTAAATTGTCAGCTAAATACATATATCCAAAGCTTTGAAACGGCACGATGGGGACACGTTCATCTCCACCCATATACTCACGAAAGTTTTTTATAAAATCAGCCCCAAATTGTGAAATTTTTACATTAATTTCTGTGCTGAATTGTTGCCTTATGCAACTGTTTGTATGTGCTGTTGAACTAAATTTATAAGTAGGATCTTTTTCAATTACTAATATAGATCCTTTGAAACTTGTATTAGTTGATAAAAACCATGCTACTGAGGAACCTAGCATTGCTCCACCAACAACTACAACATCGTAGCTTTTTTGTAATGGGCTAGTAGATATATTTTGTATCATTATTCTGTATAATCTCCTGATTTAACAGCAGTCAAAATTGCATCAATTTCGTTCTGTTTTATTCCATATATTTCACGAGCAACTTTCGCTGATATATACCCTCGGGCAAGGTCACGCTTTACAAGATCAGCTGCGCGGTCTTTAGGATTTCCGTAGCCACCACCACCTGGAAATGCCATTATCACTTTGCGGCCATGAGGAACAAATTGTTTGCCTTTTCCACGCATCATGGATCCATCATCTTGATTAATGGTTGTAGATGCACCTGCATTGCCTCCATGGCGACCAAGTGCCGGGTAATTTACTCGATCAAACATTGCTTGAATGTCAAATTCATGGCCTTCTATTGCACCTACCTCCATGTACTGACCAAGGCCGCCTCGCTGTTTTCCTGCGCCACCGGAATCAGGCCGTAGTTCTTTTCTCCAGATAATTACTGGCCCAGCATGCTCAGTTGCTTCGACAGGCATAGTCATTACTCCAGACGGAAAAGCGGTTGCATTTAATCCATCATGATTTGGGCGTGCGCCTGAACCTCCAGAGTTAAACGTCAAAACTTCGGATCTTCGAGCGCCATTGGGAGCAGGTGCATCGCTACGAGGGCGAAGTGAAACTTGAAAATTACAAAGACAGCCAGCTCCTTCTGCTGGAACCAGTCCAGGAACAATTTTATCAAAAGCATTAAATACGGTATCAGGCACAAAGTGACCAATTATGTGGCGTAAAGCAACGGGCGCAGGATGTATTGCATTCACGATTGTATCTACCGGTGCTTTTATTTCAAAAGGGGCTAGAGATGCTGCATTGTTTGGTATTTCAGGAGCAATCGCTACTTTGAGAGCATAACAGGCATAAGCTTTTGTGTAGACTAATGGACAGTTAATGCCTTTTTTATCAAGTTGAGATGAACCAGTAAAATCTGACACGATCCGATCTTCATACACAGTAACCCTAACTTTAAGTTTAATAGGAGTATCAAATCCATCCACTGTCATTTCGCCCACCTCAGACTTGCGTGGTAATGCCGCTATACGTTCGAGAGTAGCTCGACGAGAGTTTTCAAGGATAAAGCTCCCAATACCCTCTAAATTATTAAGATTAAACTCTTCCATCATACTGATGAGGCGACGGTGTCCAATTTCATTACATGTAGCAAGTGCATACATATCGCCAATTAATTGATCAGGTTCACGTACGTTACCTTTAACTATGCAAACAAGCGTATCATCAACTTTACCGCGGTTTGCGAACTTCATAATTGGAATATATAAACCTTCTTCGTAAATGCTAGCAGCATCGGCTCCAAAACCTCGGCCACCAATATCGACAATATGTGCTGTACAAGCAAAGAACCCCACAAGTTTTCCTGCGTAAAAAGAGGGGGTAACCATCGTAATATCATGTAGGTGGCCTGTGCCTTCCCAGGGGTCGTTAGTAATGTATATGTCGCCTTCAAAAATGTTTGCACGCCCAATTCGACGGATAAAATGTGAAACGGCATCTGCCATCGCATTAACATGGCCAGGCGTACCAGTGACGGCTTGAGCGAGCATTTGACCATTTACATCATATGCGCCTGCAGATAAATCGCCAGCCTCTCTAACAGATGTAGAAAATGCCGTGCGAACAAGTGCTTGAGCCTGCTCCTCTACAACAGAAATCAAACGGTTCCACATAACTTGATATGCAACTTCTGAATGTTTTTTCGTCATAATCAAATCTTCCGTGTGATATCAATGCAGCCGTCAGGTTGACAAATTGCATCGCGGCTGGATGGAACGATGATAGTTGTTTCGTCTTCAGTTATTATGCTTGGTCCTTGGGTAATGGATCCACTTTTCATATGCTCACGGAGTATTACAGATGCATTTACAAATTCTGCTAAAGCTGGGTCGAATAAATTGCGATTGCACTGGATTAGAGCAGCTTCGCCAGCGATTTTTTCAGCAACGCGGCTGACAGTTTCTGGTGGTGTTGTAGCATTTACTGACCAGACTGTAATTTCAATGTTCATACCTTCAACGGGGCGACCAAAGAGTTTAGTATAATCTTCTATAAAACGATTTTCAAATTCTGATACATTTGGATTCATGGCTTGATTTTCATTTAAAGTGATCGGTATTTCCCATCCTTGGCCTGAATATCGCATGTATACTTTGAACTCTGCAAGAATTGGGCTTACGGTATTACAATTCTGAACAAAAGCTGTTGCTTCTATTTTTAAGTTGGAGAGAATGTCTTTAACTTTTTTAGGATCAAAACTTTTGAGTGTCATATAAACGGACCGGTTTGCCTCAAAGCTAAATGGAGCTCGCAAAAACCCGATTGCAGATCCCACTCCCGCTCCGGGAGGAACTAGTAGGCGATTTACGCCGAGCTTTTCGCATAGCCGCCCCGCATGAAGTGGTGCAGCGCCTCCAAATGCAATCATTGTATATTCTGAAAGATCTTCACCATTTTCAACTGCGTGTACACGTGCCGCATTTGCCATATTTTCGTCTACAACTTCAGCTAAGCCAAAGGCCGATGTCGTAGCATCCATTTTTAATTGATCGCCTAATTCAGACTTGAGTGCATTTTCAGCTAACGATGCGTCTAACTTTATTGATCCACCTGCAAAATTATTTGGGTCTAATCTTCCAAGAATAAGGTCCGCATCTGTTACTGCAGGCTTTGCCCCGCCACGACCATAACAAGCTGGGCCTGGCTCAGAACCAGCACTCTCTGGGCCAACACGAATTTGACGCATCGCATCTATATTTGCCAAAGATCCACCCCCGGCTCCTATTTCTACCATATCAATTACGGGAATTGAAATTGGCATTCCTGAGCCTTTTTTGAATCGATAGGTACGTGCAACTTCAAATACGCGAGATGTTTTTGGAGTTTGATTTTTTATTAAACAAATTTTCGCAGTCGTACCGCCCATATCAAAAGAGAGAACTTTATCTAAGCCATATTTTGCTGCAATATTAGCCGCAAACACGGCCCCACCAGCTGGCCCAGATTCGACTAAGCGAACAGGAAAATTTGCTGCGCTTTCAATTGAAATTATGCCACCGCCAGAATGCATCAAAAATACATTACAGTTAATTCCTTCGTCTTGGAGGCGGCCCTCAAGTCGTCCAAGATAAGATTTCATAAGAGGTTTAATATACGCATTTGCAACAACCGTATTAAACCGTTCATATTCTCGCATTTGTGGAGAAACTTCACTTGATAGAGAGATCATTATATCCGGTATACTCTCAGCTAAAACATCCCGTACCAACTTTTCATGCGTATCGTTAAGGTATGAATGGATTAAACCAATGGCGACACTTTGATAGCCAGCTGCAGCTATTTCATCAATTATTGGCAGAATATCTGCCCGTGTAAGGGGTTTTAATTCATTCCCACTGGCATCTATTCGTCCTGGTACAGTGTAGCGCATCTGGCGGGGTAATAATGGATCTGGGAGGGTAAGATTTAAGTCATACTGTTCAAAGCGGGATTCAGTACGCATTTCTATGACATCACGAAATCCTTGTGTCGTAATGAGAGCCGTTTTAGCGCCACGCCGCTCTATGAGAGCGTTGGTTGCAAGCGTCGTACCATGAATAATTTGATTAATATCTGAAGGTTGAATAATGGCTTTCGTACAAACCTGCTGAATTCCATCAATTATTGCGTTCTCAGGAGCAATATAAGTCGTCAAAACTTTTGTTGAATATGTTTGATTGCCAACTTCAAGAACAACATCCGTAAAGGTCCCGCCGATGTCGATCCCAAGTCGAACAGATTGTTTAGTCATTGCATAAATCCTAATTATCGTTGCAATCAGTAGATGCTAAAAGTTAGATAAAATCAAACTACTATAATTGATTTAATGCCTTATTTACTCTGCCATTTGCTTATCAACCTGTGTCTCTTCATTGATCATTGCTTGCAACTGACGTCTGAAACGCAATTGGCCTCCATCAATAGGTAAATCAATGTGGGGCGATTTTTTATTTGCCATGCCTTTTTGCACTTCATTGAGAACGGCGCGGTCCTCTTCAAAGGCATGCTGTACGTCATCAGACATTAATTTTGAGAGTGCTGCATCATCAGGTCGAATATTTCGCAATTGGAACCAATAATACCGCGTTTCGCTTTCAGATGTAGGTGTCATAAAGTTATAACTATCCATTATGAAGACATCTTTGTGTAATGAGCCGCTGGGGCCTCCTGTGCCTGCAGGTGTAAATATTGCTTTAACTAAAGCATGTGAAGGATACCTTACTTCATAGTGTTGCAATCGATCACAGTTACCATCAAAACCTATTACTTTTTTATAGAATGGTGCAGGCTCTACATCTAACATCCAACGTTGAACTATAATGCCATCATTTGTTTTGTTAACTTTTAAGGGCGTATCTTTGGTGGCTGATTGGCCAAAGCTACCTGCGTGAACCCATGCAACATGAGTTGGATCTAATAGATTATCGCACATCAACAAATAATTGCAATTCAACTCCATAGCGTCACCGCGATTTATACCCCATGTCGGGTCATCGTAATTCTCTATCTCAAAAATGTCGTTATGATCTGCTAATGCAGGGTTTCCCATCCATATCCAAACAAGTCCATATTTTTCATATAGAGGATATGCATGAACTTTAGCATTTGATTGGATCCTGCCTTCTCCAGGAGCCCAAATGCATTGGCCAGCACAATCAAAAGTTAAACCGTGATAGCCGCATTCAACTGTATCACCTTTAATCCGACCTTTTGAGAGCGGTAGTTTTCTGTGAGGGCAAGCATCTTCCAATGCAATTAATTCACCTGCTTCAGATCTAAAAACACAGATTTTTTCGCTGAGAACAACAATTTGTTGTAAATCACGTGTTATTTCTTCTGACCACGCAGCGACGTACCATGCGTTTTTTAAAAACATTGTTATTTCCTCTAAATATTAGATAAATTTAGTTTTTATTGTGTAAACCATTTTAACATAATTTAATTTATTTTTACATATAGATTTTTATGATGGACAATCTCTCAGGATTAAAGGATTTTTTATTTAAATATCTCAGGTGAGGCCGTGTCAGTTAAGATATTTTTGGGCACTGTTTAGTCGACAGTAAATATAAGTATAAATTCCAAGTACATGACAAGGTTACAAAATGAATCTACGCGATAAAGCACCAATACTAATTTGTGTTGATCTACAAAAAGGGTTCTCAGACGAAAAGTACTGGGGAGGTGGTAGGAATAATAAAGATGCAGAGGTCATTTGTTCTGTTATAATTAAAGAGTGGAGAGATATTGGACTCGATATTATTCACATCAGACACAGTTCAAAGGATCCTAAATCAAAATTACATAAAAATAATGAAGGTTTTATGTTTAACCCAATTGCAACTCCATTAGTTAATGAAACAGTTATTACAAAATCAGTTAACAGCGCCTTCATAGGCACTAATTTAAAAGAATTAATTGATTCTAAAGGTCGCAATACACTAGTAATTATTGGTCTAACAACTGATCATTGTGTATCTACAACAGCTCGAATGGCTGGTAATTATGGTTATGAGACATATATTGTTTCGGATGCTACGGCTACTTTTGATAAAGTAGGAGCTGATGGAGAGCATTTTAATTCAGATTTAATTCATGCTACTGCGCTGGCAAGTTTAAACATAGAGTTTGCTTCAGTATTAAACTCTCAACATTTATTAAAAATATTATAAGATTTAGAGGCCTGTTATACTTTTTCTAACAAGGCCTCTAAGTATTCAGTAATAAATAAAAAATCTAAACCTATTTATAAGCAGTCTAGCTCTGGCCTAAGCTGCGTTTATTAAGTTAATTTTTTAGTGCTTGCTCTATATCTGCTATAATATCATCTATATGTTCAATTCCAATTGATAGCCTCACATATCCTGGGGTGACACCAGCCATAATTTGAGCTTCAGCTGAAAGTTGAGAATGTGTTGTCGATGCTGGGTGGATTGCTAGTGTGCGGGCATCACCAATGTTAGCAACATGATATATTAACTTTAGATTATCAATAAAATTCTTTCCAGCCTCTACGCCTCCTTTTATTTCGATTCCTATTAATGCGCCGTTTCCAGAAGTTAAATATGTATCTACCAGAGACTTATTGGCGCCTGTGAAGAGCCCCGGATAGGTTACGGTGTCAATTTCTCGATGTTTGGTCAAATAATTTATGAGTTTGGCCGCGTTAGACTGATGTTTGTGGAAGCGAAGTGAGAGGGTTTCTAATCCCTGTATAATTTGAAATGCGTTGAACGGTGACAATGATGGGCCAAGATCACGTAATAGAACAACACGCGCTCTCACTGCGAAAGCAATTGGTGCACCTAATGCTTCAGGCACTAATGAGCCCCAAACGGCACCGTGATAACTACCGTCAGGTAAGTTGAAATTTGGCTGTTGGTCAGGGTGTTCTACCCAATCAAAATTCCCACCATCTATAATAACGCCACCAATAGATGTTCCATGGCCACCAATGAATTTAGTTAAAGAATGCACAACCACAGCGGCACCATGGTCAAATGGACGGCAGGTAATTGGCGCAGCTGTATTGTCAACAATGAGAGGTACGCCTTTTTCTCTTCCTATTTCTGCAACTTCAGAAATAGGGAAGGGGACAAGCTGAGGGTTAGGTAAGGTTTCCCCAAAATATGCTCTTGTGTTTTCGTCAGTGAGTTTAGCAAAACTTTCAGGATCTGAAGGATCAGCAAAGCGTACTTCTATCCCCATTTTTGGAAGAGTATTGGTAAAAAGATTATATGTTCCACCATAAAGGTATGGTGATGCAACAATATTATCACCAGCTGATGCTACATTTTGAATTGCTAGAGTAACTGCGGACGAGCCAGAGGCTACCGCTACCGCTGCTGCTCCGCCCTCCAAGGCTGTTAATCTTTCTTCAAGTACCTGTGTTGTTGGATTGGTTATTCTTGTATAAATGTTCCCAAGTTCTTGAAGTGCAAATAATTTCCCAGCATGTTCGGTGCTATCAAATTGATAACTAGTGGTTTGATAAATTGGTACTGCCACGGAATTTGTAGCTGGATCTCGTCGGTGGCTCCCAGCATGCAACATAAGGGTTTCTATATTTTTTGAATTGATGGGCATTGGGAGTTCCTAACGTTAAATATGTTTAGGTCTTCCTAAAAGTATAAATGATCAATGTTAATCTAATTAAGTTCAAATTTAAATATTTGTTCTATTTATTTCTTTTTTTAAGTCTATAAGTGAACAACGTTCACATAATAGGGTAATTTTAGAATGGATAACATTGATATCGCATTAATAAAACAGATGCAAATATCGGCAGATCTTTCACTTGCCGAACTTTCCCGTCGTGTTGGAATATCTAAGACCGCGTGTTGGAACCGTATTCAACGCATGGAGGAACGGGGGCTTATTTTAGGGAAACAAGTATTATTAAATCGCTATATTCTTGGTCTTCATGTAGTGGTATTTCTTTCCATAACTGTGGGAAGACATTCTATCGACTGGGTTGATAAGTTTACGGCTGTAACCGAACAATTTCCAGAAATTGTTGAAGTGCATAGATTGACGGGAGAAGGTGCTGATTATCAACTAAAAATTGTCTGCCCTTCAATAGAGTCTTATGATGTATTTCAACAAAAGTTGATTGGTAAAATTGACTTTACGTCTATGTCCACAAAAATATCTCTTAAGCAGATAAAAAATAGTTATTTGTTTCCACTCTCGCATCTCGAAAATGCGACTAAATAAAGATGTATTTAGTAATATATTTGTTACGAAAAAAGACAATTTAAATACCTTCTGCAGCTAGAGCACTAGCAGAGGCTGCTATATCTACAAAAAGACCCGTCATGCACAAAAGTGCCTGTCGAGATAATGGTTTAAGAAGATGTTCGTTTGGCGAATGTTGGCAACATCCCGCATATGAATGTGGTATCCAAATAGTTGGCAAGTCAAGTACCTCTGCAAAGCAGTCATTAGGCAGAGATCCACCAATATTTGGTAATAAATCTATATTTTGGCCACATGTTTTCTTTAGTGATTTAGCTACAAATTTTAACCATGGGTTATTAATATCCAGTCTTGTGGCTGGAAATGGATTTCCCTCTGTTTGTACTATTTCAACAGCTTGCAGGCCATGTCTATTTAAGTGTCGCCTCAAAGCTGGAAGTATGTCTTTTTGATCTGTTCCGACAACAAATCGTAATTGGCAGGCAGCGCTTGCATGTCCTGAAATAGCATTTACAGGTGCTTCAAGGTTACCAGATTTCATTGCCAAAACTGCAAAGCTGTTCCAACCGAAAACTCGTTCTGCCATTGTTAGACTTTCTTCGCCCCAGTCTGCATCAAGTGTAAAGCCAGCATCAACAGGCGGTAAAATGGCTAAGATCCCGCGTATTTCTGGGGAAAGGGTGCCAGGGCGCCATTCAGGAATTTGAATTTGACCACGTGCATCCGTAATAACTGCCAGTGCATGTGCTAAAATAATTGCAGGATCGCGTAGTAATCCTCCAAAATTCCCAGAGTGGTGTGCACTTTCTCTAAGTCTAATCACAAGATCAAAGTTGATACCACCGCGTGAACCAGTGAAAATGGTAGGGGTGTGAGGGGAAATTCGTGGTCCGTCTGAAGCGATGAAGACATCAGCTTTCAATTTTTGGCTATGGTTTTTACAAAAGTCTTTTAGGCCAGGCGACCCAATTTCTTCGCCAGTTTCAAATAAAACTTTGAAATTAAATCCTAGTTTTCCTTGTGTTTCTAGCACTGCCGCTAGCGCCTTAAAGTTAATTAAATGCTGACCTTTATTATCTGCAGTGCCACGCCCATAAAGGCGTACGCCTTCTTCCTTTAATTCGAAAGGTGATAGCCCTGGTTTCCAGTCATTTTTTTGCCCCCTTACAACATCACCATGCCCATACGTTAAAATAGTTGGTAGGCTTGGGTGCTCAATACGTTCAGCTACTAAAAACGGACTGCCTTCTTGGGCTGTATTTTGAAATATTTGACAGGTAAATCCCATATTTGAGAGCATTGGAATAATACTAAAATCTAGATAGTTTTGGAGATGCTCGCGACCATGCGTGCTTTGGCTCTCACTAGGGATTGCTATCATTTCTGCAAGATCTGCTTTGAAATTACCACCATCAAAATATTCGATGCTGAATTCTAGGGCGGCATCGCGCATGTTCATGATATTTGCAATATTTTGGAATATAATATTTGAAGCTGTTGCATGCTACTTGGCGTGCTAATTTTACATAATAGGGGTATGAACTTTTGCAATTAGATTTCCTTTAATTGACTGATCTCTACTTTTTTGGAACGGCAAATGTTAAGTTTGCCCAGAGGCTGTGCCAGACTGGATCTCCATCAACCTTGGTTTCAAGTGGAATTAAAGCGACGTTATCTAGCATGTATTCGTGTCCAATTATGACTGGAAATGTGGCAATGCCTTGTGCATTTGTTGTATACAACCTGATTTGAACTTTTTCGTTTGAATTAATAGGACGTTCAAAGAGTTCCACTTGAACATTTACGCGCGGTTGTCCCGCCATCAAAACTTGTACATTCATTCCATTGCTGAGGTCATCTGTGTAAGGATTGGTTAGGGCAACTATTTCAATTTTGAGCCCAACTGAAATATCTTGCCCCATACCATCTCCTATGGCGACTAGTGATTTAGCAAAGCGGCTATAGCTTTCATCAAAATCAATCTTAGGTAGGCCACGTGAAGTATGAGCCTGAGGAAGTCCTTTAAAAGCTTTGTGTTTTACAAAGCCTATGAATTTTTCATAATCTTTGTACGTTAAAGTACTATTAGTGGTTTCATGCACTAATATTGCCAAGCCATTAGGTAAACCTTCCAGTTGGAATGCAGGTCGGTCACCATTGCGTCCTGTGACTTTAATTATTTTTCCAGCCTGCATCACTTCATGCCGATTAGTGTCCCTTTCTAAAAATGAATAGCTTCCACCATCAAAGTCTTGTCCAACGCGAAAGTGAGCCTCAATGGGTTGATTTATATCAATCTCGTATTTCACTGGTGAAATCCAAAATTCATGGGCATAAACTGGGATAGTAAATAGTAAGCTCAAAATTAGTGTTAGGGACTGTTGGAACATGTTTAAACCTTTTTCTAAGATGATGTTCCGTTTGGCGCTGATGTCAAGCGCTCTTGTGGGCTTGTTAGCACTCACAGGCGTGTCGCAGGCCCATGAATTGCGGCCAGCCGTGGCAGATGTGACTGTGACGAAGTTAAAAGTCAAAATTGAGTTGCTACTTACAGTTGAGACATTGCTTGCAGGCATCGATCTAACTGAAGTTATAAATACTGACGATGCACCTCAGGCAAAAATTTATGATCAATTACGTAGTCTGACTGATGTAGCATTGGCAGATTTAGTGCGCAAAGAGTGGCCTTTGTTAGCAAGTGGTTTTTTGGTTAAAGGGGGAGGCTCTCTCAAATTAAATAATATTGAGGTTATTCCGGAAACAAATTTGGATTTGCCCCGTGATACGATGTTAACAATTTCTACAGATCTGCCAATGGGTGACCATCCAGTTGCTCTTGGCTGGATTGCCCAAAACGGTGGCTTGGTAGTACGTCATGGTGTTGGTGATGATGCTTATGCGGCTTTCCTTGATGGTGGTGAGCTGAGTGCGCCGCTCCCTAGGGATGGGTCTGTTGATGAGAGTAAAGTGTTTGTCTTTTTGCGATTTGTTGTTGAGGGATTTGAACACATTATCCCAAAGGGCTTAGATCATATTCTTTTTGTGTTTGGATTATTTTTGTTTTCACTGGCTTGGCGGCCATTGCTGTCACAGGTCACTGCCTTCACTTTGGCGCATACGGTGACTTTGGGCCTTGCTACATTAAATGTTATTACGATCCCTGCAGCGCAGATGTGGCTGGTGGAAGTGCTCATTGCTGTTTCGATTGCCTATGTTGCAATCGAAAATATTTTGCGCCCAAAGCTGGGGTGGTGGCGCATCGTAGTGGTCTTTGGATTTGGCTTATTACATGGATTGGGGTTCGCATCAGTTTTGGGAGATCTTGGGCTTGCACAGGGACAGTTTATTTTATCACTGATAGCTTTTAATATTGGAGTGGAGCTTGGTCAACTTGCAGTGATTGCTTTGGCATTTATAATTTTGGCGGTGCCGTTTGGGCGGTTTGCGTCATACCAAAAAATTGTCGTGGTTCCTTGTTCTTTGGGAATTGCAATTGTGGGAATTTGGTGGGCTTTTGAAAGGAGCTTTTTGTAAATTTTTATTAAAGTATTTTAATAATATTATATTTAAAGCTAGTTTATTAAATAGGTTGTTATACTTTCTACATAGTAAAAAATTACCTTTTTCATGACTTAGTACCCACTCACTGTAATTCCAAGAATGATCGCTTTTTCATAATATGATTTTCACGCTGTGTTGCACAACAGTAATAAAACAATGATTAAATATCACATTGAAGGTTAATTGTGCGAATTTATAAGTTCTAAATTTATTTACTATGATTTTAATTATATCGCTATTATTTAAGTGCTTTAGTTTATTAACTAATAAAAAATTGTTTAAGATACTAATATAATTATATAAAAATTAAAATTTTGAATTTATATCACGAATAACTGTATGATATTATTTAATAAACAAATTTGCAATTCACTGATTTTATATTCATATTAATTAGCAACTTCACCCGATAGATCATTATAAATCTAAATTTTAGCGTGACAGTCTTTTTAGAATTGTGTCAGAAGCGTTTTAAATAAAAATGGAGAATATCATGTCTTTTAATTCATTAATTGTTCGTAAAGACGAAGAAGGTCAAACTACAGCTTCTGTAGAACAAATAACTACAGAGCAATTACCAGAGGGTAATGTTACGGTTGCAGTTGATTACTCTACGCTAAATTATAAAGATGGATTATGTATTGGATCAGGTGGGGGAATGGTACGTAACTATCCACATATTCCAGGCATAGACATGGCTGGAGTGGTCGAAGCATCTGAAGATTCTAGGTATAAGGCCGGTGATCGTGTTGTCTTAACTGGCTGGCGTTATGGGGAAGCTCATTGGGGTGGATACTCTCAAAAAACACGTGTGAATGCAGATTGGCTGGTCGCTTTACCAGATGCAATTTCCACTAGACAAGCTATGGCAGTAGGTACAGCAGGTATTACAGCAATGTTTTCTGTGATGGCATTAGAGGCGCACGGCTTGAAGCCTGAAGATGGGCCTGTCCTATTAACTGGTGCTGCGGGTGGTGTGGGTTCTATTGCGGCGGCAATCTTATCAAATCTTGGCTATGAAGTTACAGGTGTTACTGGACGCCCAGAAACTGCTGACTATTTAAAATCTTTGGGTGTATCTCAGATTGTTGCGCGAGAAGAAATTAGTGAAACAGTTAAACGACCACTTGAAAGTGCAACTTGGGCTGGCTGTATCGATGCTGTTGGGGGGCAAATGTTAGCTCGGGTTTTAGGACAGATGAAATACGGTGCGTCCGTCGCTGCAGTTGGAAATGCAGGAGGTGTTGCTTTGCCAGCCAACGTGTTGCCTTTTTTATTACGTGGTGTAAATTTACTAGGCATCGACAGTGTAAATCGTCCACATGATAATCGTGTTGAAGCTTGGTCACGTATTGCAAAAGATCTACCATTTGAGAAACTTGAAAGCATGATTGTGGAGGCTAAATTGTCCGACCTGCCGCAATTAGGACAGGATATACTTAAGGGTAAGGTTCAGGGGCGGATCGTTGTAGATGTTAACGTATAATAATATGGCGGAATCTTAAATAATGGGCGTGGTTTTATGACTGCGCCTTTTTGAGTCTAATTTATTAATAATTTACTATTGAAATATAGACATCATTAAGAGACTTTACCACAAAGGCCTCATTATGAACCCAAAGGAGTTAAATAAATATGAAACTTGATATCGATTATATTCGAAAGCAATTTCCTGCATTTGAGCAAAACTCCTTGCAAGGCCAAGCATTTTTTGAAAACGCGGGTGGTTCATATACATGTAAACCTGTAATTGATCGCCTGGCTAGATACTATAATGAACGTAAAGTTCAGCCTTATGCTCCTTACGAAGCATCGACTTTGGCTGGGGCTGAGATGGATGAAGCACGTGAACGCCTAGCTGGAATTTTAGGAGTTGAAAACGACGAGGTTAGTTTTGGACCTTCCACGTCTCAAAACACTTATGTTTTAGCGCAAGCATTTGCTCAACATCTGAATGCAGGGGATGCAATTATTGTCACCAATCAGGACCATGAGGCAAATACTGGCCCTTGGAGACGGCTTTCTGAACGTGGAATAGATGTTCGAGAATGGCAAATTGATAGTGAAACTGGAAATTTGAGCATTCAGGATCTTACCAATATGTTGGATGAAAAAGTAAAATTAGTTTGTTTTCCGCATTGTTCTAACATTGTTGGTGAAATTAATGATGTACGTGAAATATGTGAAGTTATTCATGCTGCAGGAGCTTACAGCTGCGTAGATGGAGTGAGTTATGCTCCTCACGGTATTCCAAATGTTGGTGTGATGGGCGCAGACATTTACTTATTTTCAGCTTATAAAACATTTGGCCCACACCAGGGTATTATGACAATTAGCCGTGAACTTGGTATGACGTTGCCAAATCAGGGGCATTATTTTAATGCCAACGATCTCTACAAGCGCTTCACTCCAGCAGGACCAGACCATGCACAAATTGCAGCCAGTGCTGGCATTGCAGACTATATAGATGATGTTTATGGCCACCACACTACAGAAACAATAAATGCAAATGGCCGTGGCCAATTTGTTCATGACTTGTTTCGGGCTCATGAAACTGAATTACTGCAACCATTATTAGATTATTTAAGTGCTAAAAATTCAGTGAGGCTATTAGGTCCTTCTAAAGCAGCTAAAAAAGCACCAACAGTTGCAGTCGCATTAAAGGCCGATCCAGTTGGTGTCGCTACGAAATTAGCACAACATGGCATTATGGCAGGTGGAGGTGATTTTTATGCTGTTAGATGTTTGGAAGCTCAAGGAATTGACCCTAACCATGGAGTTTTGCGGTTAAGTTTTGTACATTATACCAACAAAGCTGAGGTTGATAAATTAATTTCTGCTTTAGACCATGTTTTATAATCCAAAACTTTACAACACACGTACATATATAAACGAGTTTTTAAATGTCTGATGCCCCAATCATTGTTTGGTTTCGCCGTGACCTCCGAGTTAGTGATCATCCTTCTTTAAGTGCAGCGCAAGCAACTGGGCGTCCTGTTATTCCATTGTTTATTTTGGACGAAGTTGTTGAAACATTGGGTGCTGCTGCTAAGTGGCGTATGGGCCTGGGCATAGATCACTTCCAGAAAACCATAGCAAAAATAGGCAGTAAACTTATTCTGCGCCGTGGAAAAGCGGTTGATGTATTATTAGACTTGATTGCTGAAACTGGTGCAGGTGAAGTATATTGGTCTCGAGCATATGATCCGGCATCCATAGCACGTGATACTGAAGTTAAAGCCAACTTAAAGGGCATTAGTTTTACGGGTCACCTTTTGTATGAGCCGTGGTTGCCAAAAACAAAAGTTGGGGAAAATTTTAAGGTATATACTCCTTTCTGGCGGCACGTTCGTGCTGGGTTTGATATAGATGCCCCACTGCCAGCTGTAACGCATTTGTGTATACCAAGTGAGTGGCCAAAATCAGATGTGTTATTAGACTGGAAAATGTCAGCTAATATGCATAGAGGAAGTACCGTAGTTGCCAAGTTTGTGCATGTTGGAGAACGAGCAGCAGTTATTAGGTTAAATAAGTTCCTAGATACCGCTGTTGAAGGTTATAAATCTGACCGGGATTTTCCAATGAAGCCTGCAACGTCAGGATTGTCTGAAAATTTAACTTATGGTGAAATTTCACCTCGTACAGTTTTTAATGCAGGCCAGTTAGCACTTGAACAAGGTAAACAAGGCGCTGAACATTTTCTTAAAGAGCTTGTATGGCGTGAGTTTGCCTATCACCTACTATGGAATTTTCCAAAATTAGATGAAATCTGTTGGCGCCGTGAATGGGAAGATTTTTCTTGGCGAGGAGAAAATTCTGATGCAACTGCCTGGAAGCAAGGGCGCACAGGGCAGAGTTTTGTTGATGCTGGAATGCGCGAATTATATACCACTGGAACTATGCACAATCGTTTGAGAATGATTGTAGGTTCATATTTAACAAAGCATCTGCAGACAGATTGGCGAGTTGGATTAAAATGGTTTGAAGACTGCTTAATTGATTGGGATCCTGCAGCTAACGCAATGGGTTGGCAATGGATCGCGGGTTGTGGGCCTGATGCTGCACCTTACTTTAGGGTTTTTAATCCAGGCCTACAGTCAGAAAAATTTGATAAAGATGAAGGCTACCGGAACACTTGGTTGCACACTGGTAAACATGTTAATGCGCAGGCTTTTTTTGATGCTATCCCAATATCTTGGGAGTTAACTCCTGATACAAAAAATATCACAGAGATTATTGAATTATCTCAAGGTAGAAAACGTGCTTTAGACGCATACAGCTTTTTTAAAGAGCGCCAGACGCAAAAATAATTGCGTTATTAAAATATATTACTAAGCTTTAAAGTGAGAAAAGTATGAGTGGTTCAATGAAAATGGATATTTTTACATCTACACAAGATCAAAAAGGGCTACCGCGTTACTTTAGGCATGTCTTTAAGATTCTAAGCAGCATTAAGATTGGTACTGTTGAAGTTAGCCTGCCAGATGGGCGTATTTTTAAGGCGGAGGGATTAAAAGGTGGTTCGGTTGCACGCATTAATGTTATAGATCCAGACTGTTTTTCTCGATTAGTCCGTGATGGGGACATCGGATTTTTAGAAGCCTATATGGATGCTCAATGGGCAACACCAGACTTACAGTGCTTTATGGATGTGATTTTTCAAAATTTTCATCAATTGGTAACCAGTTTTCCTGGAGCAGGATTGGTCAAAATGTTTGAAAAGTTACGGCATTGGCTGAACTCAAATAGTAAACGCCAAGCTAGAAAAAATATTTCATATCATTACGATCTAGGAAATAAATTTTATGGACTTTGGTTAGACAAAACGATGACTTATTCGTCGGCGTTATATAAAACTAAACGAGAGAATCTTGATGTAGCTCAAACTCAAAAGTATGCGCAAATGTGTGATGAAATTGGTATAAAAGAAGGTGATCATATTTTGGAAATTGGTTGCGGTTGGGGTGGTTTTGCAGAGTATGCTGCAGGCCAGCGTGGTGCAAAGGTAAAGGGGTTAACTATTTCTCAGGAACAACATGATTTTGCAGTTGCTAGGATAGAGCGCGCTGGGTTGAGCCAACAGGTCGAAATTGTGATGCAAGATTATCGTGATGAGAGTGCAAAGTATGATGGTATTGCCTCAATTGAGATGTTTGAGGCTGTGGGAGAAAAGTATTGGCCGGTATACTTCAATAAAGTAAATGCATGTTTGAAACCTAATGCAAAGGCGACCTTGCAAATTATAACTGTACCGGAAGACAGATTTAATGATTATCGAAATTCAGTAGATTTTATTCAAAAGTACATTTTTCCTGGTGGTATGTTGCCGACAGAAGCTAAGCTTAAAGGTGAAATAGATCGTGTAGGTTTAGAATTTGAAAATATTATAGAGTTTGGGCATAGTTACTCGACAACTCTGCGTAGATGGTTTGATACTTTTAACGCTAAATGGCCTGATATTTCCCCAATGGGTTTTGATGACCGATTTCGCCGAATGTGGAATGTATATTTGACTGGGTGTGCTTCTTCTTTTGAGTTTAATAGGACTGGATTAATACAAATAACAATGAAAAAACCTTTGTCGTAATGTAAGTTATTATACGCCAAGCACCATACTTAGTATAGCTGGCATAGTAAATTATAACTTGCTATACATATTATAACCCTTTGATTGCAGTAGTTTTTGATGCTGTTAATTTTACTACAGGAATATTTGATGAATTGTTATCCTGATTTACCTCAAGCTGTTGGTAACACGCCTCTCATACGCTTAAAAAAAGCGTCCGAAATTACTGGTTGTGATATTTATGGTAAAGCTGAGTTTTTAAACCCCGGGCAATCGGTTAAAGACCGCGCCGCACTCGGCATTATTAAAGAAGCTATAAAAAGTGGTAAATTACAGCCGGGGGGCACAATTGTTGAAGGTACTGCTGGGAATACTGGTATAGGCTTAGCTCTGGTTGGAAATGCAATGGGGTTTAAGACTGTAATTGTAATTCCTGATACACAAAGCCAAGAAAAAAAAGATATGTTGCGTCTGGTTGGAGCTGTTTTGGTTGAAGTTCCTGCTAAGCCCTACAAAGATCCAAATAACTATGTAAAATATTCTGCACGTCTAGCCGAAAAACTGGCAAAGACAGAACCAAATGGTGCAATATGGGCTAACCAGTTTGATAATGTAGCAAACCGAGATGCACATATAACTTCAACTGCTCCAGAAATATGGAACCAAACAGATGGCAATGTTGATGGATTTATTTGTGCCGTAGGATCTGGAGGGACTTTGGCGGGGGTTGCAGTTGGTTTGCGAGAAAAAAATAAGGAAGTGAAGATTGGCATTGCTGATCCTGACGGTGCCGCTCTCTATAACTATTATACGAATGGTGAGTTGAAGTCTGAAGGTTCTTCTATTTCTGAAGGTATAGGGCAGGGCCGTATAACTGCTAATCTTGAAGGACTATCAGTCGATATGGCATATAATATTTCAGATAAAGAAGCTCTGCCAATCGTATTTGATCTTCTTAATGAAGAGGGGCTTTGTATGGGTGGTTCCACTGGTATTAACATTGCAGGTGCCATTAGAATGGCAAAAGAGATGGGACCTGGGCACACAATTGTGACAATTTTATGTGACGTAGGGAACCGCTACCAATCAAAACTATACAATCCAGCTTTTCTGGAGGCAAAAGGCCTGCCAGTGCCAACATGGCTGGCTAATACACCACGTATCATCCCAGCAGTTTTTGAATAGGAAAAATCATGCTCCTTAAAAATACTTTCGCAAGAATATTGATGACTTTGATGTTATTGTTTGCACCTTTAAGTGCAATTTCACAAACTTCATTTGATGTTTCTATTTTTAACGAACTAACCTTGAGAGCTGAAAACGCAATTTATACTGGCCAAACATCAAGCGCTGCATTGGAAAACTTAAGATCTTCACTTTCTGTTGCTCGTTCAGCAGCCTTAGAGGCGCAAAGTGCGCGTTCTGGCAGGGCTAAGATAATCTCTGAACAGATTGATGCCTTAGGACCTGTCCCGTCTGATGCGACAACGGAAGCACAAGATGTAGCTGCTTTGAGATTGGCATTGAATAAACAACTGGCAGAAGCTCGCGCACCCTTAATTGTTGCGCAAGAAGCATTCCAGCGTGCTGATGGTCTAATATCTGAAATTGATAAAACTATTCGTAAACGAACCACATCGGTATTGTTAGAGTTAGGTGAATCTCCATTAAACCCAGCAACTTGGGGCCCTACAGCTATAGCTGTAAAAAATTATTTTAAACAATTAAAAAATGAAATGGCCGTATCATTCACTAGCTCCAGTTCAAAGACTATACGATCAAATAATTTACCAGGAATTATTGTTTTAATAGTAATGGGTCTATTTCTTTTATTTCCTGCCACACAATATGTGTCTGCTAGGATGAATGCGGCATCATTTAAGCAACGAACTACTTCCAAAAATATTGTGCAATTAGCATTGTCATTTCTAATCTTTATACTGCCTTTAGTTGGGTTTATTAGTTTAATTAAATCAGTCGAACTAGCAAATATATTTGGGTATCGTGGTGATGCGATGATGCAAGCTCTGCCTGCTATGAGTTTTGCTATTTTTGGATTTAATTGGTTGGGTCGCAATCTATTTGTAGCAAATGGCCCTGCACGTGAACTAACTCGTATTAAGCAGAATAGTTTATCGAGCGCATATAATATGACGCTTTTAATGGGGGTAATTCTAGGGTCTTATTGGCTTTTAAATGCATTACAACAAGGTGCTGGATTTTCAAATACTATTATGGCTGTCTTGAATTTTCCATTAGTTTTAATTGGTGGTTATGGCTTAATATTGTTTGCTAGCAAAGTGCGCGCATATCGTGCCAGTTTAATTGTTAAAAGTGAAATAACACCAATATCTGATAAACTTACCTTTATTTTGTATGCCTTAACAATGTCTGCAGGAATAATAGGTCCACTGGCATCTGGCATCGGATATAGCAATATTGGCGCTATGCTAGTATTTTCAACAATTTTAACTCTAGCTGTGCTGACTGGCTTTTTTGTCATGTATGCATTAGTGGCGCTATTTGTTTCTGATGCAGCTTTTGAAGATAACAATAATAATAATAAAATTGCATCTGCTAAAGGTGGTTTATTTCGAGTTTTTTTAGCATTTGGTTTTGCTTGTCTTGCATTGCCAATTTTAGCATTGATTTGGGGTGCACGCGTAACTGACCTACAAGATGTTTGGTTAAGTCTTAGTGAAGGTGTAGTAATGGGTGATACAAGAATTTCATTCACTGATTTTCTGACATTCGTAATCATATTTTCAATTGGCTACACTATAACTCGATTAATTCAATCTGCATTAAGATCTGCTGTACTACCAAATACAAAAATTGAAATAGGAGCACAAAATGCTCTTGTTACAGGGGTTGGATATATTGGATTATTTTTCGCTGCATTATTTGCCATTACATCAACCGGTTTAGACCTATCGAGCCTAGCGATTGTCGCTGGTGCACTGTCTGTTGGAATTGGTTTTGGCTTGCAAGCTATTGTTTCTAATTTTCTGTCTGGAATAATCTTATTAGTAGAACGTCCTATCAAAGTAGGTGATTGGATCTCAGTTGGATCTTATTCTGGGTACGTTAGTAAGATTGCAGTTAGAGCAACAACAATTGATACTTTTGATCAATCAAATGTGATTATTCCTAATGCTGATTTTATCTCAGGTACAGTCACAAACATGACGCACCTGAGCAAACGTGGTCGTGTTAAGGTGCCTGTTGGAGTTGCTTATGACAGTGATCCTGTGCGTGTAAAGGAAATACTTATGGAAATTATTTCTGCCAATACTAATATTTTAAAAACGCCAAATCCTGTTGTTTTCTTACTCGGTTTTGGAGCAGATAGTATTGATTTTGAAATTCGTGGAATATTACGTGATGTAAATTCAATCACATCTACTAGATCAGATGTTAACTTTGAAATCCTTCGGCGCTTTGCTGAAGAAGGTATTGAAATCCCATTTGGGCAGCGAGATATTACTATTAAAAATGCAGCAGAACTAGGAAACGCATTCCAAAGTAAGATCAGTAAAAAAACTTAGAGTTTTTCACTTGCTCAGTTAAGTTGAGCGGTGTAAATGCCCTTTACGGACAGGTGGCCGAGTGGTCGAAGGCGCACGCCTGGAAAGTGTGTAGGCGGGTGACCGTCTCCAGGGTTCGAATCCCTGTCTGTCCGCCACTTACTGGCTTTAAGCAATTGTTTTACATCAATAAAGTATAATTTTTATATACTTACCCACAACACTACCCACAATGAAGTGATGGAAGGTATATCTAGAAATGCGCACGCGCCTGCGCGTCGATGTCATGTTCATGGTGTACTATGGTTATCTATTCACAAGGATTGCTGATGTTAAGAAGATATCAACAACCACTTCAATCATGAAAGACATCTCGAAAACAGACAGACTTACAAACAAAAACGCAGTGCTGCTCTCATGGAGTGGTTTAAAATCTGCGCTTCATAGATCTATGTGATCGTGGCACTTTGATACGTGTTAGGCTTTATTTGACAACACCGAAGCCAGTGTTATGAAATTACTAGGGTGGGGGGATTAATCACGACCACACTTTAATAACCGGTCAATTCGTGCAATGCGCTTCTTGGTTTAAGATGTGGCGGATTTGGTCGCAGGAGAATGAACTTGTTACTTGTTTTGTTAGACAATAAAGTTATTTCACAAAATTATTTTTCTTACGGTAGGTTTTAATTCTATGTCACGTCTTACTGATCTTATAGCACAAGCCAAAGCCAAGGATGCAAGCCTTGGGAACGAGCTGGATGCTGGCTTAAGGCGTAAAGTTTATGCTGATTACATCGTCTGTATCAAACGCATAAAATGGTTTTCAGAAGCAATGTAAAATGGCAAAACGGTCTTGCTATCGTGTGATAGTCAATGATGTATTTTCACCAACGGAAATGCTAAAGTCTCCCGTATCAGACCGAACAAGGTTGTCCGTTGACTGTAACAATATTAATGATGCATTCGCAGCTAAGTCAATCTCTACATCATAACTTGCATAAGTCGCAGATTGTATCAATTGTAAGCTAGAGTTGCTACCTAGGTAGCCATTCAAATTCAACGAACTACCTTCAGATTGCAATACGAAGACTGTCGCGCCGGTTCCTGATGAATATAGATTCGAGACTAAAGAGATTCCTGCCTGCTCCACTGTTGCCTCTAAAGGACCCCCAAACATTTGAATTTTCTGCGACGCATCACCACCTGCCGTATTAATTTTTGAATTTATGATTTTTTGCCCCGCACCGCTCAGTACTATATTTGAGGACAGTTTAGATGCAGTAAAGTCGAGTGTTGCTTGATGATCACCACTTCCAGTGATAGTTAGGCCAAAGTCCGACATCGAATTTACAGAAATAGATGCACCGACATTTGTCACACCCGAAGCGTTCTCTGTATCGATAATAAAGTTTGTGAAATTTCCAGATATTTTCATAGGACTGGTTGAACTAAGATCCCCACTGTCATCAATACCAGACAATACGCTTTGCCCGGAGATTGATTGAACAATCTCGAAGTTTGAGAATGACCCCAATGTTTGTATGAAATTTAACTCATTAGCTTCGACTGGTGGCGACACTAATATTCCGCTAATAAAGCATAGGCCGATCGCCACTGCCTTCAGCCTGCGACAAGCATGATAGTCGAACAGCATAGTTTTCCATTCTTAAATTAAGTTATTGATATACTTTTGCATAGCCCGAACTCGCAACACCAAGCGTTACTGCAGCATATGCATTCTCTGTGTTTTGGCGTATAATAAACGTTCCAGCCCCGTATGAAGTCAAAGACAACTGAACATCAGTGTTATTTGCGAACCCATAACTATCAAAATAGAACCGCCCTGAAGTGTCTTTATCTAGGAAAAGGTCCAAATTATTTAGATCAGAATCTTGATAGACAAAACCAATTACGTTGCTGCCATCGTTTCCTGACTGTGTAATATTTATGTTTGAGCCATTTGTAGACTTAGCCATAAGAGTCCAGTTGCTGTCAGAACCAGTGATTTTGAGCCGTATATCTCGACTGCCACTATTTTTCCCAGTTGTTGTGGTAACGCTGTTGCGGTCTCCACTAATATCATAAACAAGGGTTAAATCGGTTACGCTTGTTGAGCTCGTTGTTTTAATTTCGTTCCTGTCACCTGCGACGTAAGCGGTATAAATTAGATTGCCACTGCCGTTTGCAATTGTTTCAGAAAATTTGTTGTTGCTCCCTAGGACGTTTATTGAAACATCAGGCTCTAGAAAGCGAGTAATGTCGAAACTTGCACCAATCTTTAGGTCAATATCATTGCGGGCTCCATCGACTGCGATGACTAGGCTGGCAGCGACGTTTGTGTCTAAACTATATAGTACAAAATCTGTGGTATTGAAGCCAGTGTTGTCAAGTCCAGCGCCTTGGCTAAGGGACAAGTTGGACAAAGAGCCAACGACCAACGCAGGGTTCGAAAGTGATCCGATACTGTTTCCAGGTGCATCGCTTTGATCAGCTGACATAACTGTTATGGCAGCATTTGAGCCCACAGTCTGTGCTGTCTGATTAAAATGAAATTCTCCAGCATTAACCGCAGGCCCAATTACGAATGCGGTCACTATAAAAATTTGAATTTTTGGTAACCTCTTCATTTTGAACTCCTCAATATGATTGCCAAGAGCAGCGTACGCTGCACTTGGCAGTTTTAAATTACATCTTCACGTCAACGTCTGCACCGGCAGCCAATGTCATACTAACGTTATAAACTGAAGCGTCTGTGTTTTGTGTCAGGTCAAAATCGCCAGTGCCAAGGGTTGTCAGATTGATCGTCGCGCTAGAACCGGCAGACATATCGACTGTTGTTACAGCGAAGGCACCTGCTAACGCAGCAGCGATATCAAGATCCATGGTGGAGCTGGTACCTTGCTGACTAATAACGCCAGTCACATTGGCACCCGCAGTTTGCAAAACATCTACAGTTGATGACACCGCAGACTTCGCATTTACAGTCCAGTCATTAGACGATCCTCTGATATCCACATCTAAATTGCGCGCACCAACTTTGGAAACGCCGGTATTTACTGTTAGATCGTTGTTGTTACCAACGATGTCATAATCAATGTCCATCGCGGTCACACCACTGCCTGAGGTCGTGTCAATATCGTTGGAATCGCCGGTCACTAATGCGTTATAGACCAAAGAATCTGTGGTTTGAGCTATGACTTCTACAAACGTGTTGGTATTGCCTGTAACAGCAACATCAACGTCAAGCGTTGACCAAGCAGAGTCTGTGGACGCGCCGTAAGTCAAATCGAAATCGTTGCTGTCCCCAGTGAAGGCCAAATTGATTGTTCCTGAGCCAACATCAGCTGTGAACACATCAATGTCAGCTTTGTTTGCGTCCCCACTTTGATTGATTGCTAAGGTCGCCAGCGACCCTGTCACATTGGATTTATCAAGTGGATTGCGCCCAATAAAGTTTGTTTTCCCAAATGACTGATTGATGTCAAAAACTGTGATTGCAGCTGTGCCAGCAGTTCCCTGACTAGATTGCGTGAAACGAACTTCGTTTGCGGACACTGAAGACGCCGCAATCGTTGCGGCTACAATCATTGTAAGTTTAGTTTTCATTATTTATTTTCCTTAAGTAGATTGACCCTATCACTTCCATACGGGCGGGCCGTAAACCGCATGGTTTCTCTAAGAGGCGGCCTCTACAGCCCACCAGTCATTCTCAATGCCACGCTTGGTTAGTTCGAAAATTGCGCTTGCGATTGCCTTTCGAACTGCAAGTGACACGGGTTCGTTAGATGCCGTACCGGCCTCAAAAGCCATCGAAGTCGTATTCAGAATTTGTAGACCGGAGACCCCATTCATTTGACTGAGAACTTCTTTGCTAGCGTATACAGACTCCAAAACTTCGCCTGTTTGGACAGACACTGCTCTTAAAATAATACCGACTTGATCTGATTGCACTTGACTACTAGAATTGATTGAAGAAATGCCAAAACCTTGAAAGTTGTCATAAATTTTTCGATCATATGACACAGCACCACCCGTCAAAATTAGACCGGGTAGCAGCCATGGCGGCAATTGTTCTTCAGCATCTTCGCCTAACGCTGAACTAACGATTCTACGTTCATTAATTATATCTTGAATAGACTCACGTTCGACGACGCGATACCATTCACCATCTCCTGCCAATTTTAGTTCCTGAACTAATAGGGAGCTAAGTCCCTGTAGAATTGCAGAAGACATACTGGACGTATTCCGGTCTAATACTGCTCGTTGTCCAGTTTGGTCCGTAAATGAGTAGACACCAACGATTAGCCTCTTTGAAATGGGCTTTTCGAGCTCAAACAACTCGTCAAAAACCGACTGCTGCAAGGTGCTAGGAGGCTTTACTTCCTTGATTAATGGGTGCGAGCAAGCCGACAAAACGGACGAAGCCAGAAGAAATAATATCTTGATTTGCATCAGCTCACCGGGAGTTCAATAAGAGTTTCAACGCCATTTGCATCAATAATTGTAAGACTAAGAAGCCCGTTAAGCCTTGTATAATTGATGCCTACATCACCAATCATGAAATCTGCTTGTTCTTCACCCGTTAGAATTTGATCAGCAAAGCCTTGAGCCAACCGAACTTGCAAAACACTAGTAAGCGATTCAACCAAGCGATCAGCCGGCGTTTTTACATTAGCAAGACGAGCGATTTCGCGATCCAACTCTCTTTGCTTGGCTACTATTTTAGCTTGCTTGGAATCTTTCATGCCTTTTTCAAGCTGCATGACTTGTAGAGCTTGGTAATTTGAGCCCCCAAACTGAGGTAAGATCGGTTCATAAGACATTTCCGCAGAAACGCTCTGAGAAAATAGCCCGGCAAAGTGAACAGTGAGAACGCATACGCCTATTTTTTTAATCATCATTATAAGCAGCAGCCCCGAGTTCTGTGTTCAAAATAATCAAAATATTTAAGTAGGGGTAATAAAGATGTGTGCGCATTATCGTCATCCAATCAGAGTGTTTGGATGTGTTATAGCCGCACTGATCAGAAAAGCTTAATAGCCATAATAAGTTAGCCGATGATTAGGTAAATTTTATTATGTTGATCGATGTAATTAGTGTTAGCCATATTGGATGTAGTTAGTATTAGTTATATTGGTAGCTAACGATGATTTTGCACTTTGAATCAGAAGTCTATTAATCCATATACAATTTTAAATGTTATGATGGGTTTGATGATGATCACTGTAGGATTACTAGAAGACAACAAATTGATGGCAAAACATTTGGGGACAATCTTAGATAACTGGAGTTTTGTGTCTGAAGTTTTCTATTTTAAAACAAACGAAGAATTTGAAATAGCTTCTCATAAAATTCCTCTAAACGTATTATTAGTTGATCTAGACCTTAACGGTGAAAGTGGCATCAAATCCTTAATAGTTAATGCGTCCCTTCCTAAACCAGCAATTGCCATCGTTGTGTCCTCTTCATTGGATGCAAATTTAGTTATTTCAGCTCTGTCAAATGGAGCGATCGGGTACCTTTACAAAAACGACCCCGAGATGAAAATGATAGAAGATATCAAGTGCAGCTTACGCGGAGAGTCCCCTATATCGATGCAAATTGCGTCCATCCTCGTAAAACGACTGAATAATACTAAAGAATCTCAGTTTTCTGGCAGTATTAACAGTGTGAACTTCAAGAAAATTTTAACAAAACGGGAAACTGAAATTCTAGACATACTTGCCAAAGGTCTATCAAATAAAGAAATTTCCAATATTTTTGATTTGTCGGTGCATACTATAAACGTACATGTCAGAAATATTTATAGAAAGCTGCAGGCCTCTAATAGAACAGAGGCTGTTTTTGAGGCTAAAGCCCAAGGTATTCTATGAGATTTTTTTTAGCTTTAGCGTCAATTGCTACTGTAATCGTAGTTTCTGCATACTGTGTTTTATCGAATTTTGTAGAAATCGAAAAAGAACCTTTAGGCACAATAATTTATAAGAGTAACAGTTCAATAAACATCCCCTTTTCCGCTCTTAATATGCCTGGTGAAACAATAGAAATCGAGTTCAAATTATCTGTTCCAGGCGACCAGGTTGGAAGTTATATATACTTTAAACATATTAGTGGTTCTCTTGCGGTCTACTCCAAAGTTGATCAACTTCTAGCTCAAACATCACCAGAGCGGTTTTTCCGACAAACGAGCCTTAACAATTGGTATTTAAAGCTACCGGAAGGGGAAACTGCTAGTTCGATAAAACTAATATATAACAGTGCAGATAAAAACATCTCTTCGATAACGTCACCCTATCTCTTAGATGAGGGTGAACTCGCGGTTAATATTAATAAACACAGGCATGTTTATGAAGGATTGCAGTTTGGCATTTTCGTTAGTGAGTTAGTTGCCCTTTTTTCCCTCATAATCCTTGTCAGTGCGCAGATTTTAAAACTCGAAGCATTGCCATTGCTTATAATATCGACATTCGTAGTTCTTCAAAGCACTGGAAACGTTATCGCGCAGGCAAATCCATTATCTGATTATTTTGTTTATGTACTTTATCTTGCACCCTTGTGTGGATTGAGTGTTTTTTTCCTAGGCTTGGGCGCTGATCAGGTTCGCAAGAATATAATTTGGTTCATTGGCTTAGCTTTTTTTGCATTTGCGTTAATAGTTCTTAAATCTTTTGGAATTTTAAACGCTGGTTTTACACATCTATACTTCAACATACCGATTTTTTTATCTTTAATGTTCAGCCGAGTAATTTATACGTGCTTCTATGTAAAGTCGGAAAAGAAATTTGCTGATTACTTTTTAGCAACGAGCATTTTTACAGCAATTATAACCTTTGCCATTGATATTTCAGCTTGGATTGGGTATTTGGAGCTTAATGGCCCGTTGTCGCATATTTCTATACTTTTATTTTTTGTTTCGACCATGATATACTTTTCCAGCTTTCAAATTGAATTAAAAAATCAAGCTGAAGGCAATGCTTTAACAATGGAAAATCTTTTATTAGCGCAGCAGAAACGGCTGGACAAAAAAACCAAACACCTTGTTTCTATGAAATTGATGCAACAGAAAAACAATCTGTTTAGTAGCTTTGCAAACGATTTGCATGATGGGTTATTGGGCTACTTGCATATGGTAAATATCCTTGCAGATTCGCCCTCCTCATCAGATGCAGCCGAAATTAAAAAACTGTCTGTACGTGCTATACAAGAAATCCGCATTATCTTGCATCAACAGGAAGAGGTTGATTTTAACTTAAAAGCGTTTGTAAATTTTATAGATGAAGTTTTGTGCGAACCGTTGCGTTATAGTGGTATCCAGATTGATTTTGATCAGACTAAATTACAGCCAGAACATTTTGACTACGTTATCTCAAATCTGCAACTTTTCAGAATAATGCAAGAAGCTGTTCATAATGCTTCAGCACGCGCAAATTCAAAAAAAATATCATTATGTTTTTGGTCAACAGAATTTAATATGTTCCATATAAAAATAGAAAACAGCGAGGGGCAAGCTCTTTCAGTAAAAGATAAACAGGGTAATGGAATACAAAATATGATTAATCGGGCTAAATCAATATCAGCGGAATTAAATATCAAGTCCTCGAGTGAGGGCGCGATTATTTCAATAAAATACCCACTGCAAAATCAAGTAAACTCGTCCCTCGAAAATGGGAGATAACCTCCCGTCTGTCTGCCGTCAGCGCCTATGGGTCCAGATAGGGTAATTTGATAAGAGAGTGTTTTGGGCTCATCGTAACCACTGAAGAGTGGAAGATGAGACAGACAACTGGAACGCGCAAAAGTTACGGCGAGAAGCTGGTCAAAGATATCAAGCTATCGACATGACGGGGCAGCAACTACGTGGTCAGCTAAAGGCCAAACTCGCAAGCCGTCACTGAAAGTGCAGTAGCACTATTGGCTGAGAACAACCTTCTGATTTCGTAACTTGGGTTTGTAGGGCTATACTAGCGATGGCGGATTCATTTCGTTGTAAGATATGGGCCTCATGACGGCATTGTCAGATAAACTTGACGGGCAAGCAGCTAATCCTTAATTCTGGTTGATGACAGCACATAAGGTATTGTTAAACAAACTTAACGTCCCATTAGCGCTCCTAATTTTATTGCTAGCCCATTTGCATAACCTGATGCTTGATCTACTTAGTCAGTCGAC
>CAJIZV010000004.1 GCA_905181935.1 uncultured Amylibacter sp.
ACAGGTTCCTAAAAATGTGCTTACGGCCAACAACTACCCTACAGCCTTAACCATCCAACGAGACAATTGTTCCACCTGATATCCATTCCCATAGCTTTCTCCAACACCCTTCCTACTCCAGCCACCTATTTGGTCTATTATGTTTGCTGGGCATTCCACTGCCCTCAAACGATCCCTCATGGCGTGCCTAAGACTATGAACTACAATCTCTTTTGATACATTTGCTTTGAGCCACTTATTCAAGGCACCACTTGCAGAGTTAGATTTGACTTGGTTTCCATCACAGTAGTTAGGAAAGAGGTAGTCGTTATAAGACGCAACTGTTGCCCTCTGAGCTGACCACAGAGCCTCTCCGACAAGTGGAACAACTCTCTCACTATCTGTGGTCTTAAGGCGCCTCCATGGCTTTGGTTCAATCACAATGTAAGGAGTGGATGTGTCTAGGAAGACTTCATCCTTAGATAAGCCCAGCGCCTCTGACAGCCTCAAGCCTGTGTCACTAATAAGTGCAAGCAACCACCTCAATTCATCATCTGAAGATCTACATAGTCTCTGTAGTTTCCTTAATTCTGCTGCATCAGGAACATACCTAGTTACCTTCTTTGTAGGCTCACCTAGATAAACGCCACTAAAGGCTAGAGATGGCTGTAGCCCCTCTTCTTTTGATACGAAGTTAATGACTGCTCTTACATTGCTGATAGTCCGCGCAATGCTCTCTGAAGACAAACTACGAGATCTAAGATACTCCCTGAATGCATTAGCATCAGACCTTTGATAGGCATCTATTGGTTTGTCATCTGTTACCTCCATGAGATAACCAACAGACCTACGTGCACCACCTTCAAAGGTCTTTGGTCTACCAGCACCTTTTAAGCAGAGGTAAGTCTCTAAGGCCTGAGATAACTTTGGACCTTTGCCCATCTGAGCTAAAGCAGCCCCTTGTTCAAACTCAAAGCCACCAAAGACATTAGAGAGACGGTCCTTCATCTCGCGTCTTCTCAATATGTACCAATGATCCTCAAGTTCATTTGCCAAGACTTGAGATTGCCTACGTGCTGAAGATTCTAATGTCGTGTAAAGACACACTTCGACTCGATCAGTCTTAAAGTGTTTCTGGATACGCTTAGGTACTCGACGCGAGAAGTAATACGTCTGTCCCTTCAGCTTTAAATAAGAGCACTTTTGGTGGACCATGTGGTGGCCTCCTGTATCATACGAAAACAAATATCGCTTGATATCAGGTGGTTAACTGCGGATTTCTTTGGAAAGTGGTGCCCCCACACGGACTGTGATTAATTAGGTAAACCATTAATATTAATCACTTATTTAAATATGATTTCACAACATACCCCCAATAATACCCCCAGACCGTTCTATAACCCCATTTTCAGCCACCCTTAGTGACCAGTAGCTTCAATTTAATATGTTCAATTCTATGGCAGGTCGGGCAAAGCAGACTCAGATCATCATATGTAGTTTGTCTAACCCCTTCCGCCAATGGATTTTTGTGGTGAACATCAAAACACGATCTTTGATTAATCTCGGGAAAGCCACTTAAATCCTTTGGGTCAAATCTACAATCATCACACTGTAGTTGGCCTCGATCTTTTCGCAACTTAGCGAAAGAGTCCGCTAACCACGCCGCACGCTTTTTCAGTTTAATTTTGCGTTCTTCAGTTTCCCCCTCCATCGCATTTTCAAGATCATTCTCGATACCTGAAAGGTTTTCATCTGAAATGTCAGATAATTCAGCCTTATTAATTTCGGCGTCGATTTCGATATTCGCGTTGGGGGCTACCCTTTGTTCAATCTCTAAATCAGCTATTTGGGCACGGGCTTCATCGTCCAACCGCCTCAAACCCGCCGATTGAGTTTGAAATAGCCTCCGAAACACTTCTTGCGAAAAGACGTCTTTAGCTTTCGGCGCACCAATAATTTCATAAGTTTCCACTATTGGAAATGCGACAGACCACCGATTTCTATTGGCAGGTTTAGCCCATCTGTCTTGCAGGTCTTCGTACTCATCTTTGCCAATGAAATTCGCCAGAGGTTGCGATGTATAAAAAATTCGGTGAACCGCAACCAATGAATCCGCAAAACCCCTATGCCTCTCACGTTCTTTATCAATCATTGGGTCATTTTCGTATTCAGTATTTGGGTCACCGAATGTATCAGTAATTCGTTCCAATATGAAACCGTCATCAAATTGCTTCTGAATAGTTGCTTCACATTTCGCTTTTGCATCCGGTCCCTTCCCCTGCGGACTAAAGCCTAGCCATATGTCATTGGGCAACCAATCAGCCTTTGTTGCCGTCACAGGTAAGCGCAGGTCGCCGATACGCACCCTTAAACCTCCATCTTGATAGCTTGCATCACCCCGTCCGTTTCCAACAATTTTTTAGTATACTTTTCTTTTATGTATTTTGAGACTGATTCAATTTCAGGAAACATAGTTCGCTCATTGATATTTAACGAATCAAGATGTCATTCAGTATTCTTGCTTTTGCAGAACATGGAATTATTAATTCTTCCATCTCAAACCCTTTTGAAGTTTCTGGCTTTGAAAAATTCGATAAACCCGCTGTAATAAACGCACCAGATTGAGCTATAATTCTAATGTTGTTTTTCTTTGGGTAAGCAAACCAATATGTTGAAAGATGAGCTTTTTTTACTTCATTTTTAAAATGAGGTTTTTCACTTTTTACAAACTCAACTAACCTTTTAACTTCATGCATTCTATTATATTGCTCTTTATCTAGATTTACTGGTTCCCCATCCTTATTTGTTGGACTTTTTAATTGTTTTCGCTCTTCATCCGTCAATCTTGATAAGTTGCAAATTAAGCTAATGGTGTCACTATCTGGATACTTGACTCTTTCTGCGTTCAAAATTGAAGATAAATAGTTTCCCATCACTTACTCTTCATCTCCCTGTGCAAGCAAAATAAAGCCCGACCAAAGGGTTCAATGTTACGTCCACTAATCTTGTTGGTAGGCCATAATGCTGAGCGCGAACAAGGCAATCAAACATAGTGCTGATCGCTATCAAACTCGCTGGGCGCTTCTTGCATCAACTCACTAATAACTTTCTGTTCAGCATCGGCTTCCATATTCCTCATGATTGATGGCTCTACTTTATTACTGCCATTAGAGTGACCACGAAAGCACCTAACAGAATAAGAACTATTATTTTTTGATTTTTCAAATATTTCTTCGATAAAATTTGTGAGCGAAGTTCCGTCTATGATATCTAGTGATTCATTTTCTTTTATTATTTAATTTATCTTCAAAAACCATAATTCTATAATCTCTATTCATGCATTTTCTAGTCATAACATTAGCTTTTTTATTACTAGCAGTTGTTATTAGAGCTACACATTCGTCTTTGGAATCAACAACTTTTCACTAAACCAACGCCTACCTAGCTTTCCAAACAAAGCCTAAGGCATCTAATCTCTGCTTACGTTCAGGTGTAAGCTGGGCTTTTTTTCTTCTCTGATTAGCAACCCAAACACCAAGAGCCAAATTACCTTCTTTGTATCCCGATGTGGAACCCTGCAATGCCCCTCACGCTCTTTGAACTGTTGGAGCTTACTAAAGCCTTCTTCCCATTGTTCAGTATGTGGTCCCAAACAAAGCCTAAGGCATCTAATCTCTCAAGACGTTCAGGAGTAAGCTTGTCTTTGTTTGTCTCTGAGTTCCAACCCAACTTCCAAGAGCCAAAGTCACCTTCTTTGTGTCCTTGTGGAACCCTGCAATGCCCCTCACGCTCTTTGAACTGTTGGAGCTTACTAAAGCCTTCTTCCCATTGCTCAGTATGTGGGTCCCAAACAAAGCCTAAGGCATCTAATCTCTCAAGACGTTCAGGAGTAAGCGTGTCTTTGTTTTCTCTGAGTTCCAACCCAACTTCCAAGATTAAAGTCACCTTCTTTGTGTCCTATGTGGAACCCTGCAATGCCCCTCACGCTCTTTGAACTGTTGGAGCTTACTAAAGCCTTCTTCCCAAGTTCAGTATGTGGGTCCCAAACAAAGCCTAAGGCATCTAATCTCTCAAGACGTTCAGGAGTAAGCTTGTCTTTGTTTGTCTCTGAGTTCCAACCCAACTTCCAAGAGCCAAGTCACCTTCTTTGTGTCCTTGTGGAACCCTGCAATGCCCCTCACGCTCTTTGAACTGTTGGAGCTTACTAAAGCCTTCTTCCCATTGTTCAGTAGTGGGTCCCAAACAAAGCCTAAGGCATCTAATCTCTCAATACGTTCAGGAGTAAGCGTGTCTTTGTTTGTCTCTGAGTTCCAATCCAACTTCCAAGAGCCAAGTCACCTTCTTTGTGTCCTTGTGGAACCCTGCAATGCCCCTCACGCTCTTTGAACTGTTGGAGCTTACTAAAGCCTTCTTCCCAATGTTCAGTATGTGGGTCCCAAACAAAGCCTAAGGCATCTAATCTCTCAAGACGTTCAGGAGTAAGTGTGTCTTTGTTTTTCTCTGAGTTCCAACCCAACTTCCAAGAGCCAAGTCACCTTCTTTGTGTCCTTGTGGAACCCTGCAATGCCCCTCACGCTCTTTGAACTGTTGGAGCTTACTAAAGCCTTCTTCCCATTGCTCAGTGAGTGGGTCCCAAACAAAGCCTAAGGCATCTAATCTCTCAAGACGTTCAGGAGTAAGCGTGTCTTTGCTTTTCTCTGAGTTCCAATCCAACTTCCAAGATTAAAGTCACCTTCTTTGTGTCTCTTTGGAACCCTGCAATGCCCCTCACGTTCTTTGAACTCTTCCAGCAATCCAAACCAAAACTCCCAAGACGCAGTACTTGCCTCAACCAAAACAGTTCTAAGTGCTGATGAAAACCCAACATCAACTGTTGCTGGAATATCAAATATAACCTTGTCACTTATGCTCTTACTGCTCTGAGAGGCGTTCTTTGCCATATCAGTGCGGTAATTATCTAGTATATCTGCAAGTATCTCATCATGCGCCCTGAGAGCTTTAAGAACATCCCAGACAGGCTTAAACTTACTAGCCTCAATGGAGGCTTCGGGGTCATCACCTGCCTCAATGAACACTGGTATAACAATCGTCCCTTTAGTCTGAACCTCGGCTCCACGAACTTTTCTGATAGCTCGACCAACAGCCTGAATAATCTCAACCTGACTGCCTTTGGGGTCAATAAAAGCAACACCATCAAGTGATGGCACATCAACACCCTCAGCCAAACATCTCGCATTTGTTAAGATACCTCTATCAAAGCCCTCAAGAAGTTTGAGCCTGTCAATTTTATCTTTACGGTCGCCTGCCTTCATCTCACCAGAAACATAATCAGCCAGAAATAATCCTTCAGGCCTATGAATGGGGTCTATGAGGTCAACCACATCAAGCAACTCTTCAGAAAAGTCCTTGGCGCCTTTAACGCGACTGTGGAAGGAAATTACTCGTTTGAGGTCATAATCTTTGATAGCTTTAATGAGACCAATTTTAGCTGCAAGTGTTCTTGCATCAGTTTGTTCATCAGGGTTTGTCGCTACAATCTCTTGCTCATCAATCCACTGCTTTACCATGGGCTCATCAACTCCAACGATAACCACCTGATAATCATTTAAATGACCGTCTGATATAGCCTGACCAAAGGTTAGCTTGTGTACTACAGGACCAAAGACTGCTTCGCTATCCATACCTACAACCGCCAAGTCTCTGGCATTAGCCGCGTCTTTGATAGCTGCCCCAAAATATCTTGGAGTAGCTGTGGTAAATAAACGTTTATTTGAGCGTATTTTATCTCCATCCAAGACTGTGGCAAAGCCAGCATCAGCCTTACCAGCACATCTATGGGCTTCATCAGCTATTGTGAGGTCAAAGGTTGGGACGCTTTCATCTAATTGGACTTCAGCAATGAGTGGTGATGATTGATAAGTACAGAAAATAACTTTTGGCTCAGGTCTCCTTAGAAACTTGGCTATCTCTGTAGGTTCAGACGTAACAGGAAACGGTGCATCTGATACTTCCATATCCTCTGTCTTCTTACCCACTGACTTGTCTGAACAGACGTTTAATATCTCAAAGTCAGTATTGCCTGCCCAAGCCCACTCTCGCATGGTCTGAGATAAAAGGCTTAAGGATGGTACAGTAACCAATGTTGTATGAGCCTTAAGTGCTTCTTTAATCCAAAGGGTTGTGAAGGTTTTCCCCGTGCCACAAGCCATAATCATCTGCCCACGGTCTAATGTCTGTAGCTTTGACTGAACGGCCTCAATAGCTTCAATCTGATGAGGGTCAGGTGTTGGCTTTGTCTTTACCTTCGCCTGATAAAGACCAGCATAAGAAGTTGGGTAATCAATTTGAGCATCACGAAAGTCATTGAGATTAAAGACTGTGACAGGCTTATCTTGCCCCTTTAGCGTCTTGTCTGCTTTTGCTTCCATCTTATTGGTAGTCTGAAGCCAGAGGCGTTTATCGACTTCTTTACGGCCAGTATCAGCTAGGAAAGAGTTCATATCACCTTTAGTTGTCGCTCGGTGTTCAGAATAGCACTTAGCCTGTACTGCCCAGATCAAACCTTCTTTATCTCGGAATATTAAGATCAGTTCCTAAGTCCTGTCGTTGCCACTTGTTTGGGTAGTCATCCCACAGCCAAACCTTATCGATGGTCTTTGACCACTCAGGGTCGTTCTCAAGGAACCACTTACAGAAGACCTCAAACTTTTTGCCAGCTTCTTGCTCGCCAAATTCTTTGCGAAGTGATGAAATCAATTGGTCAAAGGTGGCCACTAGTAACTCCAAATTGAAACACTTCAGAGTAAATCTAAGGCTTCAAGAAATGTATGGCCAGAGGAAATATTATGGGAAATCCTCTGGCCGTTTTTAAGCAATCAGGTACATGAAGAAAAACCTGTCTGCTATTATTTAAGACCTGCTAATAAATATGATAACAACCAGTTTGTTTTTCAAAATCAGAAAAAATGAAAAACAAACATTGGCATTGATGCGTTTTGGGCATTGTTTTTGAAGCCATTATTAAAGTTACTTTACGCACTTCAGTATTTTTGGTTTGCGGCTTTTATTCTGGAGCGCAATGTCTGGGTGAACTTTTGGATTCTGTGTCTCCGTTCATTCAGACATTTTTAATTAATGAAGGATACTACCAATGGAAAAAATTAAGGCATTTGGGCTTAAATACCAAAACTTTATTTGGGTTATATTATCTATAATATATGTTGGGACACTTTTCTATAAAATTGATTTCTTTAATGAATATGATGGTATGAAGCCAAACGAATTGGGCGACTTTTTAGCAGGTGTATTTGGGCCTGTTGCACTATTATTTCTTATTCTTGGTTATTTCCAGCAAAGTAAGGAGTTAAAAAATAGTTCGCAAGCGTTAAGCCTGCAAGCCGACGAGCTTAGTAAGTTTGTAGCTGAACAGAAAAAAGTAACTCAAGCCATGAATGTCCGATTAAAAAGACAAAAAGAGTTACGTGAAGCTGAATTATATTCAGCAAAAACTATATTAACGTTAGTTTTTGATAGAATAGGTGTCGTTTGTAATTCGCGTATTTATCAATGTTTTTATGGTAGTATTGGTTCAACTTACCATGAAACATCGAGTTTTTCTGATTCAGATATTAATGCAATTAGAGATTGCATGAAATATGCTGAACCTTTGTATGTCAAACATCTTGCCAATATTATTACAACATATCAAATCTTATGTGCACGATGGGATAGTGACATATACCAAATGAATTTATTTGACCAAAATTTATATTATGACAATAAAACAAGATTTTCAGATAGTAGAAATTATGATGCTACTAAATATGACAATCAGGAAATTTGAATGTTTGGATTATTTAAACAGAAATCAGATCCAAAGAAGATAATAAATAATTTTCAGGCGAAAGCATTCAAAGCGTGGGGCGTAGAGCCAAACGATATTGCAACAGAGTTGCGTTTCAAAACTGCACTGGGCGTATATATTTCCATCTTAATGACAGTGACTATTGATAATCATGCCGTCGTTGAAAAACTTTCTCAAAAAATATTTAGACATATAACAGATACTGTAAAAAACAAGCGTTGCAGAGTAAGCGACATTTTTTCAATTGAACATAAAGTGAAATGTGCAGATTTCTCACAATCAATATTTTTAGAAGAAGCAGAAATCGATAAACCGTCTATAATTATGAATGGATTTGGTATTTTAGATTGTCTGGCGCAAGTTATTGGAAACGATTGTGCAATGTTTTTGCAAGGTAGAGACGGTGGCGATTTAGTCAATGCAGGGATGTTAATGCTACGAGATTTAAGTGTAGGCGGAATTGATGGAGTGGATATGATTGCCGGAATGCAATTAACAAATGAATTTATGATTTTTTATGAAGAAATGGTGAAAATTTCCAAGGATAATTATCCATCAGAAAAGGCTAATGTTCAGCAAGAATTGTTGCGTCATACTTCTTTTGAAAAAAATACTCGAGAGAGAGCAAGTTTAAAAGCTGAGCTTATTCAGCTTCAAATAAAAAGAGAAACTAATTTATATGGATTATTATTGCTCCTCTTACTCTCAATATATGTTGCAGCATATTTAAACACATCTTTGATTGTGTTATGTTTTTCTGCGACTTTACTACTTGGTATTATTTTCTCTCACTATAATGGTGATCGGTATAAACGGATAAAGGAAATTGAATCCGAATTGCGTAATAAAAGTAAACTATCTTTTTCTACAAACTATTTTTTATTATTGTTCGCGGTAATTGGTCTGGTCTGGTATTTATATTAGTCACTTTATTTAAAAAATATGCTGCACAATCTTATTGCAAAAATGCTTTCGATATGGAGCCTGTTCAAATTAATTTTACCCAGCCTTGGCAAATCGAATTATTTTGAATGCAATTGATCGAGATGCTCCTCTAATAACTGTATTAGCCTCTAATGGAATGAGCCATTTATGCTCCAAAAGCACCTCAAGGGCTTCTTTCGCCAATTCAGTTGAGCGTAATGCATTAGGCCCAAACTGTACGACCTCACTTGGTATAATATCTTCATGCTTCCAACTGTTTAAAAGCCATAAGCGCAAACCATCAGCACGGCTGGCCTTTTCTGAAACTAAAGCAGCATCAGCAAGCCGCTTAGCTTCACCAAGATAAAATTGAGCCAATGTTTGTTTTTCAAAATCGCGAATTTTGAAAATCATGATGATTGTTATCGGATATTATTTGAGTGAATATTAGACTGATTTATTTTCTTATCAGAGCCATTTGTTTCAAGCACGTGATAGCTTTGCGTATTTCGGATAATAAGACACGAGGTATGGCAGACTTAGCTTGCAATAGATTTAGTAAATTAATCTTCGATGGTATTCAGTATACAAGCATGAAATGATTTTTAGAACAAAGGAAAATATTGATAATAGAATTTGTTAGCAAAGACTAACTTTACAGGAACTATCATTCGTGAGCTTTCAATAATGAACCAAACTATACAAATTATATTTGCAGTTATACTAATAGCCTTGAGCTTCATATATCCAGCCGATGCAGATGCAGAACAAAAGCTTAGCTTCCAGGGTGTATCCTATAATAATGATATAAAGCCAGAACAGTTCAACTTTTCAGATGTAATAATTAAAGTTAAAAGTTTTACAAAAAGAATAACTTTCTCAGCAAAATTTAAAGATATATCAACTCCATATATAGCGAGCAATCAGCAGAATTCCTTTAACATAAATATTGATGCAGACCCACAAACTGGTGTTATTTATGCATTTAGATTGGCAGCTGATGCATTCGCTCAAACCATACCTGATCACTTTAGTTATGCAGCTAAACCAAATAATTTTTTAATAGCACCCATGAGTATTCAGGATGGAAAGTTTACCTCTCTTTATAATCAGCTCACTGATCATGATAAGACAATGCTCAAAGGTGCATGTCACCATTTTAAAAACAATAATAACATTCAGACATTGCTTTCAGTAAAAGCTCCAACGGGAAATAGCATTCTTGGTCAAGGTACGAATAAGATCAGTGAGTTATTATCAAAACCAAATATAGCACTGCAGATAAAACGCATTGCATCACTTTGCTTTAACGCAACAAACAGAGTTTATGTAAAAGACGTACAAACCTTCTTGAATGCTTCAGGACATGATGTTGGTAAAAGTGATGGCCAATGGGGGCCAAAATCACAAAAAGGTTGGGAAGCTTACTTAACCAGCCAAGGTAAACCATTAGATACAATTATCAATATTACTTCAGTTCAGAAATTACAGAAGAGTATCAGCGGCAAAACACCAAAATTAAGAAAGGTCACATTTAAAGATGGTTACTTTGATATAAATGGAAGTAAACACTATCATTCAAAATTTGGTACTGATTTGTGTGTATATATACACTGCAAATTAACATTTAACCGCTGGCATAACGATGCAAAAAAAGAAATTTACGAAATTCAATCAAGTTTAAACTATGCAGGTTTTGACGCAGGAGTGCCAAATGGATTAATAGGAAATAAAACTTTAATTGCTGTAAAAAAATACTATCTAGAAAAAAATAAAAAATTTGATGGTGTGCTATCAGAGAACGAATTTAATGAGATAGTTCGATACTCAAGCAATCCATCCTTTAAAATTTTCAATGATTTTTCGAGAATGATTTATAAATCTGGCATCTCAATCCAGCCAAGCGGTAATTATCCATCAGCGGTAAATATTTCAAACGGTACTGCAAAATTTACTCTAACACCCAAAATGTATTCTAACTATTCAAAAAAACACCAACGCTTTGAAATAGGTAAAATACAAATCCCTGAACATTTAGCTCTTAGGATAAAATTTAAGTTTAAATCTGATAACAAAGTTTCTGACAGAGTTTTAATTGCACAAATCAAATCTCATCAAAAAAGATTTGGTACTGTTGGCCCATTGGCAGCTGTTTATATTGATAGACCACCCAAGTGCACAACATGGAACAGAAATAAATATTATCCAGAAAAATTCGATTATTATGTAGACAACCCTATCCAACATTCAACTAAAGGTTTGTTAGTATACTCTATTAAAAGAAAAAATGGTTTGTATGAATATGTTTGGGCTGACAGAAAAAAACATGAAATAAATAGATCATATAAACCCCTTAATGATGGTAAATGGCATGATATAGAAATGCATGCATATCCACATAACAAGAAAGGTTTTTGCCGTATATACATTGATGGAAAGCTGATGCTTGAAATAAATAATGCCCCTACAAAATCATATGTTGCGAATTATGGCAATTATGCAGCACGAATTGGTATTTACAGAGACGCCGTTAACTATGATCAAACAGTTGAGTTCGATGATTTTGAAATAATTGGATACAAACCCTAAATATATCGCATATGCCAATCATATGGGGTGTCTAACGTCAGCACCTTTGGGACAGAATTGAGTGTTTGAATAACGGAGTGTTTCTGGCTCATCTTAACGTTTAGGAGTTAAGCATGACAAAGAAATCGGGGCAGTCGAAAGTGGCTGCAGACAAATTGGTAAAAAGCATCCGTCGTAAAACCAGACAAACATATTCTTCGGAAGAAAAGATCCGCATTGTACTGGCAGGCTTGCGTGGCGAAGAAAGCATATCAGCACTGTGCCGCCGTGAAGGCATTGCAGAAAGCCTGTATTATAGTTGGTCAAAGGAATTTCTTGAAGCTGGTAAGCGGCGCTTGTCTGGCGATACTGCCCGTCAAGCAACATCCCCAGAAGTGAAAGATCTACGCTCAGAGTCATTGGCATTGAAAGAATGCGTAAATTTTAAATTTCTGTTATTATAATATCAATTTTTTTTATTATTTCTCCAAGATTAAAGCGGGTATCTTCATCCATTTTATTTGTTTTATTTTTTTAATAGCAGCGGCATATTGGCGTTGCTCAAACAAACTCTGCGCTTTCAAAAACTTTACTTTATTTATTTTCATTTTAAAAAACTACAAGCCCACACAACCATCCCTCAATAGAATGCTTATAGTATACTTATAGACCCTATAGTATACTTATTGGGCATTGCTTGTGAATCCATTTTTAGAGTTACTTCACACATTACAGTATGCTGGTTGCCTCTAACATACTGGATACATTGTCTGGATGGACTATTGGGTTCTGAGTCTTGGTTCATCCAGACACTTTTATGGAAGATATAAGGGCTAACACCATGCAAATGAGATATTCTTAGGCGCTATAAAGATAAACCTAAATTCGATATAGAAACTATGGCTCAGAAGTACGTTAGACACATCATGATTTTCAAAATTCGCGATTTTGAAAAACAAACATTGGCAAAAACGTGCTTTTTTGATTGCTTGCAAACACCTCAATATCTAATTTAATGAATTATAAATTAAAAATAATTCTAAATCATTGGAGCTATAAAATGGCTGGATTATCAGCAATAAAATTTCCAAAAATTGACTATAATTACTGGGCAGAAAAACACCCCTTTTATGATCAAATAGAACTAAAAAAAGGTGACTCAGTATCGATAGGATTAGGCCATGCAGAAAAAGGGGGGCTAATCAAAAAACAAGATTATCAAGATGCAAAAACTTTAGTTGATACAATTAAGAATAAAATCAATCTAATAGATTTGAACGAATGCGATTATGAAGAACTACTAACTATTTTTGATCTTATCCAAGGCTGGGGAGGAAAGATGGGTAAATTATGTTACTGGCCAAGTAAAGGTAAAGTACCGTTACGCATATCTAATCCAAAAGATTTTGCAAATAATTATTTGAAAATTATCAAGTTGTTAATTGATGTTTCTGGTCAAGAAAGTTTAACTGAAGATACTGTTAAAGAATTAGAAAAGTCTCTCAGAAACCTTGATAATGTTGGAATGCCTTTTGGTAGTAAACATTTTTTCTTTTGGTCATGGTTCAGAAAAAAGCAGAATATTTTTTATATTTACGACACTAGAATGGTGGCTATTACAAAAATACTGAATGGTAAAAAAATGAGTTATTATTCATATTTAATGTTCCTTAATAATATAGAACAAAGTTTAAAATTAGCTACTGGAGTTGCCGAGCGAGGATTGTTTTCTTTTTCACACAACTTTTTTTCAAATGATGATCCACCAAAATTTGTAAATTTAAGTGATACCCAAAAAGATATTCAAATTGCAAAAGCATTTGTTGATATTATTTAAATAAGATATTGGAAACTTATATTATTATTTTATTAAGCCCAATCGAATATGCTAAATAATTAAAAAATTTCTTTGGAAAGAAATAATTCTTATCATTTTTTTGTGATTTTAAAGGCATATAATTATTATCTTTACATCAATTAAAAAAACTCAATGACTTTAATTATAGTTAAGTATATTTTTTAAATCACACATTACAGTATGCTGGTTGCCTCTAACATACTGGATACATTGTCTGGATGGACTATTGGGTTCTGAGTCTCCGTTCATCCAGACATTTTTATGAAGAGATAAATACCAATGCAATGCAGATACTACGCGCTCTTGAAGACAATACTGAAGCTGTAAAATGGTTCCAACTAGCTACTGAACAAGTCGATACTGATGCACAATACAATCTTGGAATTATGTACCACTTAGGTAATGGCGTTCTTCAGGATAATGTCACAGCTCATATAATGAAGTCAGTTCTGATATTTCAGGATTTAATACTTGGGGTGGGACCATCGACATAACATGGCACTAATGCTGCTTCATATAAATTCAATTGATTTACAATAAATTATAAAGGAAAAATAATGTTTAACGAGACACACCTAAAAGATGAATTTAATTCTGATGTTTGATTTTATAAAAAATATTGGAGATATAAAATCTATGACATCCAGTAAATTAAATTATTTAAGAATCGCAACTTTACTAGCAACTTGTGTCACATTTATTGGTTTGATTAATGAACTCATCCCAGATTTTGGGTTAGCTAATCTTAGTTTGACTAACAGTTTACCTTTCATTTCGGCTTTGACTGGGTGCGTAATTGCCGAAATTAAACTTAATGGAAAGTTAAAATTACCTACAAAAAAAGATATCCGTCTTGGGAGGGAATTTGTCTCTTATCATCAAGAAGCATTCCGAATTCTTTTGAAAGAAAATGATTATACTTACACAGTAGGAGAAATTCAAATCCACGAAATGTATTCTCTAATTTCAGATCATAATCTAGGTAAAATCAAGTTCAATAATCAAAGAGTTCAAAAAAAGTATGAGCCTTTATTTTCTAAATCATTAAATTTGAAAATCATTTATGTAAAGTTAGTTCACCTCGAGCCGGAGGCTATAGAATAATACCTGAGGGCCATGAAATGGGCTTTGGTATCAAAAAAGAACATCAGAATAAAATTGATATTACCCATGATAATGCTGTAATGGCTTGGTGCGCTTTAAGTGGATTAGTAAAGGTGATTGAATTACATATTCCAGGGCGTTCAAGATGATATAGATGTGTATTTTGCCACTTTTGCAAAGTCAATGGCAAACAATAACCAAATTTTCCCTCTTAATCTGCACCGGTTATTTTGTTTTCATGAGATAAATAATGGCAACTGAAATTGAAGAGATATCCCAGAAAGACTTAGACTTTTATAAAGAGCGCTATTTCGACCATTTTGGTGTGGCAACAAACATTGATGAAGGAATGGGTTCAATCTCAGACTTCATGGACGATATACAAAATGCCATTGAAACAGATACGCCGTTAGTAAACTTTGATTTAGATAAAAGCTTAGTCTTTTAAAGCCCTAGTTTAACCCTTCATAATCTGGGACAGGCTCACCAACTAAAACTATGGTTGTAGGCCTCATAGATTCTTCAGGGCTTGATATCTGAGCTTTGTCTGTAAGTAGTCCATGTAACTTCGCTTTGCCCATTGTGGCGGCAACCATAGCTGATGCCTGACCAGCTTCTTGAGCTGTCTTACGTGCATTCTCAAGCTCATCAGTTAAGCTATCAACAGTTATTGAATGACGCTCTTGAGCAAGCTCCTGCAGCTCTAAAATTCTTAGGGTTATCTTAGGGTTATTTCTTAACTTAGAGGCTTCGACACTTATTGAATTATCGCTTGTGTTTTCATTGACATCATAGGCCATTCTATATGCGTTTGAAGCATTACCACATTCAACGTATGCCATTGCAAAGGCTTCTTGTTTGGGCGTTAGTTTATCAGTCATAATTACCTCTCAATACTTACTTTTATTGTATCATAATTATACTTGGATTTGAAGTTAAACATTGCTTATTATTGTCTATTAAAGCCTTATCTGTTGTTGCTTACGGCAGTTAAAAAGGAGCCAATTTTCACCAGCTCCTTTCATTGATATTAATAACTTAGTTTCATGATGTTATGCCACATAATTAGTTCCATATTTATTATGCCGCATATTTAGAAACAATTTCATTATTTTCGCTTTCTTTTTCACAATCGCTTTCTATTACTTCACCCGCATCAGGATACAGTAATCTCCAAAGCCAATTCTCAGGCAATGCTATTCGACCGCCCTTAACTCTGGATAATATTTCCAAATTATAACGCTCGGCTTCACCAATCACATATTCCCAAGCAAACTTTCCTAACACCTCATCCAAACGCGAACGAAAGAGTTCAATCCTATTGGGTGAGGCTGGGAATGCTGTCAGAAATAACGCTTCTCTTTCGGTAGTTCTATTTGGTGTTATTATACATGTAGGTTTACCGCTAGCGGAGAACCGACCATCGGTAGATACGTCAAATCTGTTCTTTATTTGGCCTGTCTTTGTACATCTTTCAGATACAGTCTTTAAGTACCCAGCGCCTTTGGCGACTTTGATTGCCTTTCTCAATCTATGCTCGCCGAGGCCAAGAGCCTTTGCCATAGCTGCCCTTGATACTTTAAATTTACCTTTTTGATGACTTATTAGCCAAGAAATCAATCTAACCCCATCTGATGAAATGTCTTTATCTTCAAACAGTTTGTTGGGAATTGCTGTCCAACCAGTTCTTGAATTGAAGCTCATTAGCAATCACCTCCAAACGTCGAAAGTAAAATTTTATGAAGCACACAATCGCCCTCACACTCGCTACATAGCGCCACCAAAAGCCCATTATTGTCAGTCGTGGCGATGCAATCGGCCATCAACCCCAAGGGCATCTGGCGCTTGCGACAAGACATGCACATAATCGCCCCCATCGAAGCTTCACACTTCGGTTTGGCCTGCAACCCTTCCAGATAGCTTTTCAATTCAAAACCAAGGATCAACATAGGGCGCAAAGAGTTTAAAACAGGCAAGCCTTTGAGGATCCAGCGCCGCACGGTCTGTTCTGATGCACGCAAAAGTTCTACCACCTCCCCAACCTTATAAGATTGGTGAATGCGTATTCCACACAACTTGAAACGCTTAGCCATTAGCATCACCTTCAAAAAGCGCCCAAATATCTTGTGCCTTCCATACCGTTGTACGCGGGCCAAGTTTTTTCGGTTTAGGAAACCGCCCATCTTTGACCCCTTGCCACCACGTGGACTTAGATACAGGGATAGGCCCTTTGGGCGCTAGGATATGTGACAGGCGAACCAAGCCTGTAATCGGAAAGTTTGGATAGTCCATTTTTGATCAACCTATAGTTATTAAGATTGATAGGGTTTTACGAAGTAGGTTTACATTTGTGGTCGAGCAATGGTTCGTCAACTAGAATAGCAGGAATAACCTGACTTAACCCACCTACTAGCTTAACTTATTCGCTTATTTCCGCCTCTTCGAATAAGTTTCTAATCTGCGGATACTCGGCAACAGCAGATTTTAGATGGTCGCGAATAGTTTCATCGGTGACCGACAACCCACAAAGTTCTGTAGTACTCGCTATGTTTTTAGAAGCAGAGCTTCTTTTATTATTAGGATTAAACCTAAATTTATTGACCGCAAGCGACAACAAAATTTTCAACATTGTTTTCCGCTGCCGCTCATCAAAGACTCGGCTCTTACTACCATTTTTATACAAACTTATTTTTTTATCTTCAAACTCTTGTTCTTCCCACTGATCACGTTCTCTTTCCTCCACCTCCTTCAATAATTTGTAGTAGGTTTTTTCCAATCCTTCATACGATTTCTTATAGTCAATGATGGACGAAAACGGTTCCGCCCCATCATCAGATACAGTTATGGAGTAGCTATGGAAAATTGAGTGAGTTCGTGCCACCTGAATATCTTCGGGAATTTTGGTAAAATCGATTGCTTGTACCCACTCCAAGAATGCAATTGGGTTCGCAAGTTCTTCTAATCTTCCTATTTTTTTCGCCCGCGTTGCTAATTCGCACAGCTGTTTATATTTACGGTGTAAATCGCTTTCTAAACACAAGCCGTTTAAAGTTTGATTGTCTATTAACTTTGGGTCAATACCTAAGGCTAGAGCAGCTCCTTCCTCTGAAGTCCAATATGCCGTCCGCAGCCAAAAGGCATAATCTATTTCTGGTTGTTCATTACTATATTTTGTTGTCACAATATTGATCTTTTCGTTGTTATAAAAACATCATCCTGCCCGCAATTCTTCCAAATATCCAGCCCACCAATCCGCCATACGCACACGTTCATCCCAAAACGCACCCCGCGCATACGCACGGCGCACCTCATTACGTTCCACATGCGCCAACGCGCGTTCAATCGCATCAGGATGCCAAAGCCCACTTTCATTCGCCAACGTCGAAAACGTCGCCCTGAACCCATGAGATGTCATTTCCTCGCCTGTATACCCCAAACGCCGCAACGCTCCATTCAAGGTATTCTCACTGATCGGACGGTGGAATGATCGCGTGGATGGGAACAACAACTGCCCATGCCCTGTCTCTTCTTTCAACTCCAACAACAACGCAATGGCGCGATCTGGCAACGGCACGGCATGGTCAACGCGCATTTTCATCCGTTCGGCTGGAATTCTCCAAACCTTCACCTCAAAATCAAACTCATCCCATTTCGCTAAACGCAATTCACTTGGCCGCGATGCCACAATTGCCAACAACTCTAATCCCAGCCGTGTTGTATTCTGCCCAACATAACCAGAAACCGCTCGCATCAATCCGCCCAGTGCCTTGGGATCAGTAATCGCTGCTCGTGATTTTGTTTTTTGACGGGTCAATGCATCACGCAGGGCAAACGTCGGATCATTCTCCGCCACCCCATTTGCAATCGCATAACGGAAAATCGCACCAACCGTGGATCGAATACGATGCGCCGTTTCATACAATTCCTTTGCTTCGCTCTTCTTAAGGGTCTTTAGAACAACCGCAGACGTTATATCTTTGATCGCCATCCGCCCAAAATCCTTGTTTGCCATTGCAATAAAGGCCGCATTCTTTTTCAATGTCGCGCGTGCGCGGCCTTCTATTGTGATCTTATCCAGATACAGTTCAGCAATTTTGGCAAAGGTATTCACATCATCCGCTTTACCTTGCGCCACCTCCTCACGCCGAACGGCACTTGGATCGACACCCACAGCAACCTGTGCCCGCGCGGCATCGCGCATCATTCTGGCTTGTAACAATGTAATCGCTGGATACTTACCAAGCGCCAACAAACCCTCTTTGCCAGCCAATCGGTATTTGAAGCGCCACAGCTTTGATCCTTTATCAGTTACTTGAACAAACAAGCCATCAAAATCAGCAACCTTATAGGGTTTAGCCTTTGCCTTTAGATTCTTAACTTTAAGGTCAGTTAATGCCATCCGTGGGGGTATCTCTTTTCACCAAAATCCAAGTACCCCCAGAATCTACCCCCAAACTAACAGGATATACCCCCACGGGGCTGGACAGTATCGGACAAACAATTCTATAAAACTTCAATAAACAAGAATTAATCGGATGTCATTGGATTTTTTTGTATGGTAAAGTGGTGCCCCCACACGGACTCGAACCGCGGACCTATTGATTACAAATCAATTGCTCTACCAGCTGAGCTATAGGGGCACTGGTGAGGCGTCTTTTGCTTTATTAGCAAAATGAATGCAAGAGTTTTTTGATATGTATTATAACGAATTATAAAAATTAATTTAATCCAGATTTGATAGGTAATTTAGGTGATTGGATTCACTTAAAGTTGAAATATTACTATATAGTCATAAATGTAGTGCATAAATACAAAGTTAACCTATTGGAGCCTCGGAATAACTAAAATTATTCCAATAACAAAATTTAATATTTAAATAAATTTATCTAATATTTGTTATTTTTTTTAATTTTGATCAAAATTTCGTTTTTTAACAAAGAAATCCCATAAATATGTCGGTTTTTTCTATTCTAAAAAATAACGATTAGCTCATTCTAATTTGAGTATAAGGAATCTTTTCATGCGATATTCAGCATTAAGCATATTGAAACAGGGACTAACTGGAAATAAAAGTTGGAAACCTGTATGGCGAGAACCTGAGCCAAAGAAGTCCTATGATTATATTATAGTTGGCGGCGGCGGGCATGGATTGGCGACAGCTCACTATTTAGCAAAAATATTTGGTGGGAAAAATATAGCTGTTCTAGAAAAAGGTTGGATTGGATCGGGCAATATTGGTCGAAACACAACCATAGTACGTTCAAATTACGTGTTAGATGGAAACCAACCCTTTTACGAAATGTCAGTAAAGCTATGGGAAGGTCTAGAGCAAGACCTCAATTATAATGCAATGATGTCACAACGCGGCATATTAAATTTGGCGCACTCAGATGGACAGCGAGATGCCTATGCGCGTCGTGGAAATGCCATGTTAATGTCAGGCGCTGACGCAGAGTTACTTGACAGAGACGCCATCCAAAAAATGTGCCCATTTTTAAAATTTGATAATGAGCGCTTTCCAATTAAGGCGGGACTTTTACAGCGTCGCGCTGGAACCGCTCGACATGACGCTGTTGCCTGGGGCTATGCCCGCTCAGCGGATATGCATGGTGTCGACATTATCCAAAACTGTGAAGTTACAGGCTTTCAAATGAAAAATGGGAAATGCATTGGCGTACAAACCAATCGTGGCCCGATTAAAGCTAAAAAGACTGCTGTTTGTGTAGCTGGTTCATCAAGTCGTGTAATGGAAAAAGCTGGCATGCGTCTGCCAATAGAAAGTCACGTTTTACAGGCTTTTGTTTCAGAAGGTTTAAAGCCTACAATACCTGGCGTTATTACTTACGGAGCGGGGCATTTTTATATCAGCCAATCCGATAAAGGTGGCTTAGTCTTTGGTGGTGATCTCGATGGGTATAACTCTTATGCACAAAGGGGCAATTTACCTGTTGTAGAAGATGTATGTGCAGGCGGCATGTCAATCATGCCAATGATTGGACGCGCTCGCCTTTTGCGCATGTGGGGTGGTGTTATGGATATGTCTATGGATGGATCTCCCTTCATTGATAAAACAGGGATTGGCGGATTATATTTTAATGGAGGTTGGTGTTACGGCGGTTTTAAAGCTACCCCTGCATCAGGATATTGCTACGCACATTTACTAGCGACAGATACTCCACACGAGAATGCAAGCCAAATGCGCTTAGATCGATTCATGCGAGGCAATATGATTGATGAAAAGGGCGCCGGCGCCCAACCAAATTTACACTAGGGGAATTTAAAATGATAATTAACCATCCCCTTTTGGGGCCACGCGACGCAAACGAATTTGTACATCTTGGAGATGAATCCTTAATTGATCGTCCAGATGGAATGGCAGATGACGCTGCGAATAAGTTTCACAATTATATGTATTTGCGGGATAATCCTGCAGGAAAATATCGTGAATTATGGTACCACGACGCAGGTGATCGCTCCTGGCTGGTTGTGACACGGGATACGTTAACCCACGAAATATTTGATGTAGAGCTTGCACGTGACGTAGCGCGTGCGCGAGGGCGTTCAAAATGAGCCAATTATTCAGAATTAACGGTGGTTTGACAGATAGAAGCAAACCTATCAACTTTACTTTTAATAACAAACAGATGGTGGGCTATGAGGGTGACACACTCGCTTCAGCCTTATTAGCAAATGGGCAACGCCTAGTTGGACGCTCCTTCAAGTATCACCGTCCACGTGGTATTTTTTCCGCAGGTTCTGAAGAGCCAAATGCCCTAGTTCAATTACGTACTGGCGCACACCAAGAGCCAAATACACGCGCTACAGTTACAGAGTTATTCGATGGCTTAACCGCAACAAGTCAGAATCACCGTGGCTCCCTAGGCTTTGATTTTATGTCAGTAACTGATTTATTATCACCATTTTTAAGTGCTGGATTTTACTATAAAACATTCATGTGGCCTAAAGCGTTTTGGGAAAAAATTTATGAACCTATTATCCGCTCAAGTGCAGGATTGGGCAGTTTATCAATGCTGGAGGATCCAGATAAGTACGACAAAGGATTCCTACATTGCGACCTACTTATCGCTGGCAGTGGACCCTCTGGCCTCACAGCAGCATTAGCAGCTGGCCACGCGGGGCTTCGTGTCATTATAGCCGACGAAGATTACGTACTAGGCGGTCGACTACTTGAAGAAGATCATAACATTGATGGCATTTCTGGACAGGATTGGGTTTTACAAACACTCGCCGAATTAACAGAAATGTCTAATGTGCGCATTCTACCACGCACAACTATTTATGGAGCATATGACCATGGCATTTATGGCGCTTTAGAACGCAAGACAGATCATTTGGCTGACAGCGGAGACAAGCCTCGCCAAGTGCTTTGGCGCATCTATTCCAAGCGAGCAATGATTTGTGGCGGAGCAACCGAACGCTCTATCGCATTTGCAAATAACGACCGTCCTGGCATCATGCTAGCAGGTGCCGTTCGCGCTTATGCTACCCGCTACGGAGTAGCTACTGGCAACAAAGTAGCCATATTCACAAACAATGATAGTGGGTGGCAAACTGCACTAGAGTTGGTTGCCAAAGGCGTCAATGTTGTTGCTATTATTGACCCTAGAGACACAGCTCCTAGGACGCATATTTCTGGCGTAGCGATGATTATGGGCGCAAGCGTTTGCAACACTTCGGGTCGAAAAGCTCTAAGTCGAATTGCATTGAGTAACGGTCAGACTTTAAATGTTGACTGTTTAGCTGTATCTGGTGGCTGGTCGCCAAATGTACACCTAACATGTCATCAACGTGGGCGGCCAGTTTGGAATGATACTATCGCAGGATTTGTACCAGGGGGTGATTTGCCTGTAGGGCAGTTTGTTGCGGGAGCTGCAAATGGTGACATGACGCTAGGTGCCGCTCTAAAATCTGGACACAAGACTGCAACCTTAATTGCTAAAGATTTAGGATTTACTACCAATAGCTCCAAAGTAGCCAAAGCAGATGATGAAAATTTTGCAATTAAGCAATTCTGGCATGTTACAGGGCATAAACAACGCGCATGGATAGATTTACAAAACGATGTGACAACTAAAGACATTACGCAATCTCAAGCTGAAGGCTTTCGGTCCGTTGAACACTTAAAGCGTTATACTACTTTGGGCATGGCCACGGATCAGGGGAAAACTTCAAATGTACTTGGTCTAGCTGTGATGGCAGAAGCTACTGGAAAAACTATTCCTGAAACTGGTACTACGATTTTCCGCCCACCTTACTCACCAGTTGCCATTGGCGCATTTGGTGGCCGTGAGCGTGGGCAGCACTTCCACCCCACTCGCCTAACGCCCAGCCATAAATGGGCAAAAGAACAGGGTGCTGAATTTGTTGAAGTTGGCAATTGGATGCGCGCGCAATGGTTCCCTAAGTCAAATGATAAGACGTGGCGTGATAGTGTGGATCGTGAAGTTAAGAAAACAAGAACTTCGGTTGGCGTATGCGATGTATCAACACTAGGTAAAATTGATATTAAAGGGCGCGATGCTGCTGAATTTCTCAATAAAATTTACTCTAACCCATTTGCCAAAGTTCCTGTAGGCAGGGTCCGTTACGGTCTCATGTTGCGAGAAGATGGAATTTGTTATGATGATGGCACAACAGCACGCTTAGCTGAAGATCATTTTGTTATGACAACAACGACCGCCAATGCAGTTTTAGTTTACCGCAATATGGAGTTTGCGCGGCAGTGCTTATTTCCTGACTTAGATGTTCATTTAATTTCTACTACAGATCAGTGGGCACAATTTGCGATAGCAGGGCCAAATAGCCGTGCAGTATTATCAAAAATTATAGATAAAGTGGATATGTCAAATGATGGCTTCCCGTTTATGGCCTGCTCAAATATTACTGTTTGTGACGGCACGCCTGGGCGTTTGTTCCGTATCAGCTTCTCTGGTGAACTTGCATACGAAGTAGCAGTCCCCGTTCGCTACGGTGACGCCTTAATACGCGAAATCATTAAAGCTGGTAAGGAATTTGACATTACTCCATACGGCACAGAAGCTTTGGGCGTAATGCGTATCGAAAAAGGTCACGTTACAGGTGCGGAATTAAATGGTCAGGTTACAGCATTTAATGTGAACATGAACAATATGATTTCAATCAAAAAAGATAGCATAGGTTCTGTTCTGTCGCGTCGCGAAATGATGATTGCAGATGATCAAATCCGTTTGGTTGGGGTGAAAACTGTTGAGCTTTCTGACAGCCTTGCTTCAGGGGCACACTTTGTTGCCAAGGGCGAGAAACCAACTACGAAAAATGATCAGGGCTGGATTGCATCAGTCTGCTACTCCCCACATTTTGAACAACATATTGGACTTGGTTTTCTTGAACGTGGCCATGAGCGGCATGGTGAAATCATACGCGCTTGGGATGGAGTTCGTGGAACAGACATCTTAGTCGAAATTGTGTCCGCCCATATGTATGATCCAGAAGGAGGGCTACAACGTGGCTAGATTATCTTCATTAAGCCCTTTGAATGGCTACCAAAAATCTATTGGCTCAATAAATTTATGCGAAATAAATGATTACAGTTTAGTTTCGCTCGCAATCCCACAAGATACTACCAAAAAATTTGCGAAAATTATAAAAGATGAGTTTGACTTAGCTATGCCAACATCAGTCATGTCAAAAACTGATAAAAAAACACGCTTACTAATGACGCAACCTGATCAAATCTTTTCCATAATACCACGGGTAGATAATCCAGAGGAAGATTTATCCAAGACGATTGGCAAAGCCGCCTACATGACAGATCAGACAGACGCTTGGGTTGTTTTGGAAATTAGTGGAGCTACATCGCGCACAGCCTTAGAACGTATTTGTCAGGTTGATCTAGACTCAAATATGTTCAAACTAAATGCAATGGCACGTACTACAATGGAACATATGGCTACAATCATAATACGTACAGATGTGAACACGTTCTTATTGATGTCTGCAAGTTCATCTGCAAAATCTTTTTTGCATGCAGTAGAGCTATCAGCAAAACACATCAGTTAATACATACTAATTTAATAGTTTTATTTATTCATATAAAAAATGATTATATTTTATATTGCCTTTTTATACGCTTAAAATATGAAATTATCCACGTTTACCATAATATAAACCCACGACATGTTCGGCTTCTGCAAAGAAAAGCCAACGTGATGCAAATACGCCAACAAGATGTGACAACACAGCAATCACAGCTTTAATGTCATGCCCTGCTCCCATTGCAATCATTAGAACTGGAATAACAACCATCAACAGCATTGCAATTACACGTAGTTTCACAGCGTGTTTACGTCCAATTACATACACCATTTCTTTTAGTAAATAATTAGTGCCAGTATGGGGGGGCTCAAACATACGAACCTTACCAATATTACCTAAACCTGTTGCAGTTTCCAAGGTGGAGCCACGCTTCGTAAAGCGGTTATCACTTGTTAGCCAGGCCACAAGTTGTATCAATCCAACAGCAACAAAACCGTACATTGCCACAGTAACTTGGCCAGTCATTAAAGCGCCTCCAAAAGTAGACAGGGCAACAAACAAAAGTGGCGTAGTCCAATGGTTCCAACGTGGTACAGTTTTTAATTGTGCGTAAATCATGGAAGTTGTGAATACAGTACCTATTGAAAGAATAGATCCAATAGCGCCCAACAACGCCCAGTGAGTTTCTAAAAAGATAGCTCCTGCAGCATAAATACCCATTACTGTCAGGGCAGCTATGGCACAACAACCTTCACGGCTTAGCCAACTTGTTTGCCACTGACTAAATGCTTTTAATGAATTTTTAGGATTCCCAAGGTGGAATGTTGCAGACAGCAACCCACCAACTGACAAAGCATATGCAACAAAGAAAAAGATAAATGCTGACATCCCCGTCACAGGAGGCTTACCAATTCCAAGCCATGCTAACATTCCAAAGCCCAGACCAGATAAAACAGAAAATAAGATTACGGATGGTGCTGGATGCATTATATTCTCTCCAAAGTACGATCGAGCCATCCAAGAAAGCCAGATGTTTCAGTCGCGATAGGTGCCAATAGTGGTGCTAATATATCAATTTCATTACCCGTATCTTTTGGGCGTGGTGGTAGATATTTATTCACAGGTTTTGTACCAAGTTCAGGCATCAAATCAATACCACCACGTTCTTGAACAAGTTTGGAAACGTCACTATTAGCATCACCCAAATCTCCAAAATGACGTGCGCCTGATGGACATGTTCTTACACATGCTGGCTCACGGTCTTCTTCGGGTAAGTTTTCATTATAGATACGATCAACACATAATGTACATTTTTTCATAACACCCGCTGCTTTGTCCAATTCGCGCGCACCATATGGGCAAGCCCATGCACATAAGCCACAGCCAATGCATGCATCTTCGTTAACCAGAACAATACCATCTTCAGCACGTTTGTAACTAGCACCTGTTGGGCAAACAGTTACACAAGGAGCATCTTCACAGTGCAAACACGACTTTGGAAAATGAATTGTTTGCGCTGTACCTTGCTCTGGTTGAACCTCATAAGAATGAACCCGATTAAGAAAAGTACCCGATGGGTTTTCTCCATAAGCATCCTGATCAGATAGTGGCGCTCCATAATTCTCTGTGTTCCAACCTTTGCATGATATAACGCAGGCATGACAGCCAACACACGTATCAAGATCAATTACTAGGCCAAGTTTAACGTCTGATTTAGGGGGTAATGCGGTCATGATCCCACCTTCCAAGTTAAGTTTTTAGGGCCTTTGCCAACAGGCGATTTTTGTGCAGGTATATTAGGCTCACATTCAACTGGTGCATCTACTTTTTCAATAGCAACCTTTAAGTCGAACCACGCCGCCTGCCCTGTAATAGGATCTGAATTAGCCCAGCGCATTCCATCACCTTTGGCAGGCATAAGTTCATGTATTAAGTGGTTTAATAGGAAGCCCTTTGTAGCTTCAGGCGCTTTTTCATCTAATGCCCAAGCTCCCTTACGTTTACCTATAGCATTCCAAGTCCAGATCGTATTTTCGTTTAACGCTGCTTGATGAGAGACTGGAACTGTAATTTCACCATGGGGTGATGTTACTTTAGCCCAGTCACCTTCTTTAAATCCATTTGCTTCCCAAATCTTAGTCGGCACGTACAATGGATTTACACCATGAATTTGACGTAACCATGCATTCTGAGTTCCCCAAGAGTGGTACATTGCCATCGGCCGTTGAGTTAACGCATGAATTGGGAAGTTTTCATCTGTAGAATTACTCCACACTGGCAATGGTTGCATTGCATCACGGACACGTTCACGCAAATGCTCAGGTGGCTGGCGATCGCCGTGACCTTCTGCAGCAAGTTGGAATTTACGCATCGGCTCAACGTATAGCTGAAACAAGTAGGGTGATGGAGCATCAAACAAACCCATGCCTACAGCCCATTCTTGATATGCCATGTTCCACGGCTTATAATACGATGCATCTTCGTTGATATGTTCAACAAAGAACCCACCATTTTCAATATACTTATCAAGCTGATCAGGGTTCACGTCACCGCGCCCCGAAGCTGTGCCATCACCGCGAAAGCCAGCCAATGGGCCAATACCAGGCTTTCGTTGATGATTTACGATATAATCTGCATAGTCTGCAAACTTTTGCGATCCATCTTCATTTATAAAGTTTGGCAACCCTAATCGAGCCCCAAGGTCACACAATACAGATTGGAAGCCTCGCACATCACGATCTGGCTCAATTACAGGCCAACGAATTGCATCTGCGGCTGCATCAGCCTCACAAATTGGGCGATCAAGCATTGAAATACAATCATGGCGCTCTAGGTAAGTCGCATCTGGCAAGACTAGGTCAGCGTAAGCAACCATCTCTGAGGAATAAGCATCCGAATAGATGATGTTAGGTATAACGTAATCACCATTCTCATCTTTATCTGTAAGCATCTTCATCACGCCACCAGTGTTCATCGAAGAATTCCAGGACATGTTTGCCATATACATAAACAGGGTATCTATTTTGTAAGGATCACCAGCGTGAGCATTTGAAATCACCATGTGCATTAAGCCATGTGAAGACATTGGATTCTCCCAAGTAAACGCCTTATCAATCCTTGCAGCGGTACCATCTGCCTTTAGTGCTAAATCTTCTGGCCCATGTGTAAAACCTAAATGAGGTCCATCTAACGGCTTATTTGGAGCATAGCCGTAGTGTGGCTTTGGGTGAATTTCAGATGATTTAGGGTATGGAGGCTTAAACCGGAAACCACCTGGAACTTCAACACTGCCCAAAATAATTTGAAGGATGTGCAAAGCTCGACACGTTTGGAACCCATTTGCATGAGCTGAAATACCACGCATAGCATGGAATGAAACTGGGCGACCAATCATTTTGGAATGCTTTTCGCCACGAAAATCTGTCCACTCAATAGGAAGACTAATTTCCTGTTCAAATGCAACGTGTGCCAACTCAGCCGCCAAACGGCGAATTGTTTCTTCAGCAATACCACAGCGCTCAGCAACATTTGCTGCATCATGCTCTGGTGACATATATGTTTCAGCCATCTTGTGGAAAACAGTCGTGTGACTAGTGCCCGCTATACGTATCGAACCATTTAAATCTGGCTTAATACCTTTTTTATCAAAGGCTGCTTGCTGTCCTGTATTACGGTCAATGACTAAGGGCTTGCCATCTTGATCTCGCAAAAACAATCCATAGCTATCACTATCAGGGTTACTATTTAATAACACAGGGGCATTTGTATACTGAGAAAGATAATGCAGATCAATTTTACCAGCCTTCATAAGCTCGTGAATGAGTGCTGTAATAAATAAGCCGTCAGTGCCTGGCGTAATACCAACCCATTCATCCGCAATAGCATTATAGCCAGTTCGAATTGGGTTTACGCCAACAACTTTAGCACCACGTTTTTTGAGCTTACCCAAACCCATTTTAATAGGATTACTGTCATGGTCTTCAGCGACACCAAAGAGCATAAACATCTTGGTGTGATCCCAATCAGGCTGACCAAATTCCCAAAAAGCACCACCCATTGTATAAATACCAGCGGCAGCCATGTTTACCGAACAAAATCCACCGTGTGCTGCATAGTTTGGAGTGCCAAAGCCTTGCGCCCAAAAACTAGTAAATGATTGCGACTGATCTCGGCCCGTAAAAAATGCTAACTTAGAAGGATCATCCGCACGAACTTTTGCTAAGCGTGATGATGCTATTTCCAATGCTTCGTCCCAGCTAATTTCTTCAAATTCACCTGAGCCACGCTCACCTACTCGCTTTAGTGGCGAACGTAACCTAGATGGGGCGTTAACTTGCATAATACCCGCCGAGCCTTTGGCACAAAGGACACCTTTGTTTACTGGGTGATCGCGATTGCCCTCAATATAAGCAACCTTACCCTCCTTCATGTGAACGTTAATGCCACAACGGCACGCACACATATAACAGGTGGTTTTTCTAATCTCATCAGATACTTTGGGGGAAGTGTCTACTACGGGTTGGGTATAATTCATTTTGTCTCCTAAACGTGTCCAAAATTAGGACAACGCTCTTCCAATGTATACCCTAACAAGTTACTAAATTTTTGTACTCACGAAAGCCGACAGTAAGCATACTTTTACGACAAACTGTCGCTTTTAATGGAGCCTAGCACCCAGTGGAACTTCACTGTCTGGTGATACCAAAATAATGTCCCCAGCGGCGTCAGGCACACCTAAAACTAAAATCTCAGACATAAACGGGCCTATTTGCCTTGGTGGAAAATTAACTACAGCCATCACACGCTTCCCAACCAAGTCGGCTGGCTGATAATGAACTGTAATTTGCGCTGATGATTTTTTTTCACCGATATGATCACCAAGACTTACCCAAAGTTTGTAAGCTGGATTGCGCGCTTCTGGAAACAGCTCAACACGTGTAATCTCACCAACACGAATATCGACAGCCATAAAATCATTAAAAGTTATTTCATTCATGATTTGCCTAATTCTTTGCTACGATTTGCTGCAGCTTCAACACCCTCAAGTAATATTTTGGGCATACCGGTTTTGGGGTCCATCAATACTTGGAGTGCGGCCTGTGTCGTACCACCTGGCGATGTAACATTTATGCGTAATTGTTCAGGACTTTCGTCTGATTGCATAGCCAAAGCACCCGAACCCGAAACTGTTTTTTTGGCTAAAGTCATAGCAAGATCAGAAGGTAGACCTTGGGCAACACCAGCAGCAGCTAAAGTTTCAATTAAATGAAACACATAAGCAGGCCCAGAACCAGATACAGCAGTAACAGCATCCATTTGCTCTTCTCGTTGAAGAATGACAGTGTCACCAACAGCTTGCAGCAATCGCTCACAACGCTCTACATCAACAAATGTTGTGTTTTCGTTACCAATAAGCGCTGTAATGCCTTGACCAATGGCAGCTGGAGTATTTGGCATCGCCCGAACAATTTTACACGTATCACCCAAAACAGTTTGAAAGCTTTTTATTGATGTCCCAGCGGCTATTGAGAGAAATACAGCATCACTTTGTGCAATTTCTTTCAATGACGGCAACGCTTCTCCCATCATTTGGGGTTTCACCGCAATAATACAAACTGCAGGGCTTTTAGGTAAAGATTTATTCAGGTGCAATCCTTGAATCTCTAGATCTTGAAGCCATTGAGATGGAAAAGGATCAAGTACGAAAACAGATGTAAGGGGTAGACCATCAGACAGCCAACCCTGAAGCATGGCAGATCCCATTTTTCCACAACCAAGGAGAACTAATCCTTTTTCAGAAACAGTTTTTAGAGCCATTGTATCACCTTTAATATTTAATTTAGGTTATGCGCGCCCGTAGGCTTCTGCAATAGCTACGTCCATTGCCGAGCTCGGTGATTGATCACCCCAACACGTTAATTGGAATGCTGGATAATAACGTTCACATGCAGTTACAGCCATGTGCAGTAAATGATCGATTTGATCAGTGCTAACAATGGCACCCCCCGACAATACCAACCCATACCTAAAGACCATCAAATGATGTTCCTGCCAAAATGAAAACCCACCTGTCCAACAATCATCATTTGCCAGATTTAAAGCTTCATATAATTCTGAGAGTTTTTCACGTGGCGGCTCCAAATCAAACGTACAAATTAAGCGTAATGTTTCGTCAAAGCCTGACCATGCTAAATTTAGCGAGTAAGTCCGCCACTTTCCCTCCACCATCATTGCTATTTGATCATCGCCCACGCGATCAAAATCCCATGAACGGTGCTTTACAATGCTTTCTACTATATCAATAGGGTGTATTTCACTTCCACCCGCATAATGTTCTGTATTTGCCATCTTGCTGCCCTTTGCCAGAGGGGAAAGTTTGCCACTAAATACAGACTTCACCCCAAATAGTCGGGGTTTATTAATTACCCCTTACTACATATAGTGTTTCAGGAGATGTATTGTGTAAAGTTGTTTTTTTGAAAAACATCGATCTATCCACAAGAAATTTTGGTTATCCACAGATTAAAGCGGTTCCACATAAAATTGCAGTTTTCATATGATTAAGTTTTCAAAAAATTATACCAAATTCATACCTGCAAAATTCTGCTATAAAGAGAATCCAAATAAATTCTCCATAAAGTTCGTTCAAAATAAACCTAAAGTCTACAAAATCAGCGGTACGCCAAAGTAAAATATAATAAAAATTAGGCCACCAATAAAAAGTGGTTTACCGAAATACACATCAGGATTTAATTATTTTTTGATTTTGGGGTTTTTTTGGCTTCTAAAGAATCTAGGCGCTTTAAGAGTTGTCCGTTTTCTTCACGAGCTTTTTGCGCCATAGCTTTTACGGCATCAAATTCTTCTCGAGTAACAAAGTCACGGTCTGCCAACCAGCGATCAACCCAGCTTTTCATAGCGGTCTCTGCTTCTTCTTTAGCGCCTTGCGCGACGCCCATTGCACTTGTCATAACTTTAGACATGTCATCAAAAAATTTATTGTTGGTTTGCATATTCAGGCTCCACGCGTTGTGCTATGTTCAGTATATGGTGTTTTTGTAAGCTTTGCCAATAGTTGCTTGACACACTGGGACACCAAACCGCAGAAAGCAATAAAAACGGATAATTTAAATGTTAGCAATATTACCTTTTCCTAATATTGACCCAATTCTTGTATCCTTCCAAATAATGGACCTTAGTTTTGCAGTCCATTGGTATGCAATTTCATATATAATAGGGTTTTTATCTGCTTGGGCTTGGATGCGGTTTGAAATTAACCGTTTATCATTATGGGTTGATCAGACGCCCCCATTAACCAAAAAACATATTGAAGATGCACTTACATGGATGATCATTGGCACAATCTTAGGTGGACGCCTAGGATATGTATTATTTTATCAATTTGATACTTTTCTTATAGACCCACTTCGTATTTTACGCGTTTGGGAAGGCGGCATGTCATTTCATGGTGGGTTTATTGGTGTGATGTTATCCGCCATTTTTTATTGCCGAAAAAATAATTTAAACCCTTGGTCCGTTGGTGATTTAATTGCATCTAGCAGTTGCTTTGGATTGTTTTTTGGCCGCATTGCTAACTTTGCTAATGCAGAACTATGGGGCCGCCCAACTGATGCGCCATGGGCAATTGCCTTTCCAACACAGGCAGCACAAAATTGCGGCCAAGTATTGGGTGAGCTCTGTGGCCGGCACCCATCACAATTGTATGAAGCAACATTAGAAGGTCTCATTCTATTTGCAGTTATGGCATTTTTAATTTTTAAGAAACATTGGTTTAAAGTTCCCGGTCAAATAATAGGCGTATTTTTTATAGGCTATGGTTTGGCACGCGTTATAGTGGAAGGATTCAGGCAAGCAGATGCACAATTTATCAGCTTAGAAAACCCAATGGGATACATAATACATCTGGATAACTTTGGGCTCACAATGGGGCAAACCCTATCCATTCCCATGATATTTATTGGGTTTACCATAATATATATTGCAAGAAGTCGTGCAGCATGACCGCTTTAAGTAATATTATAATAAAACAAATTGAACGATTTGGTCCAATGCCTGTCTCCGAATTCATGACATTGTGTTTACTGCACCCAGAGCATGGATATTACACCAACCGTGATGCTTTAGGCGCATCGGGTGATTTCACTACTGCACCCGAAATCAGCCAAATGTTTGGAGAAATGATTGGCCTATCTGTTGCGCAAACCTGGCTCGATCAAGGCATGCCAACCCCCTTTGTGTTAGCTGAATTAGGGCCTGGAAATGGCACACTTATGGCAGATATTTTGCGTGCAACAAAAAGCGTGCCAAATTTTCATGTTGCGATGCAGCTGCATTTAATAGAGGCAAGTTCCCAAATGAAGCAACGCCAGGAAGCCGCACTTAAAGGCTATGAGGTTACTTGGCAAAACTACTTTACTGATTTACCTCAATTGCCATTATTTTTAGTGGCTAATGAATTTTTTGATTGTTTGCCCATCAAACAATACCGCCGTACTTCTAAAGGCTGGCAAGAGCAGATGATTGGTGTGGAGAATAGTAAATTACATTTCATGTTAGGCACTGCAACTTCCGCAGAGGCATTTGCTAGCACTATTGATGCGCCTAAAGGCGATATGGTAGAAATATCAAGTTCAAGTGCCGCCTTTTCCTTGGCAATCGGCCAACATATTAATACAAATGGTGGATGCGCCATAATTATAGATTATGGAGAGTGGGACAGTAACGGGGATAGCCTGCAAGCTTTAAAAAACCATACAAAAGTTGATCCCCTGAGCAATTGTGGGGAGGCAGATTTAACTGCACATGTGAGTTTTAAAGATCTAACCAATAGTGCAAATGCAGTGGCTCATGTAAGTGAAACAATTTCTCAAGGAGTTTTCCTGGAGCGCCTTGGAATTACACAACGCGCCCAAAAATTATCAAAAAAAATGGCAGGTAGCACCCTAGAGAAACATATTGCAGCTCACAAACGCTTGACCCACCCCAATGAAATGGGAAAGCTATTTAAAGCTATTGCGATCGTACCAAGAGGTTTAGAATTACCTGCAGGATTTAATTAAATGACACTACAAATTATAACATCTGATTGCTTAACCCCAAATATACATGGTTTTTTTACGCGACATGGTGGGATTTCCTCTGGAATATTTAAGGGGTTAAATTGTGGGGAAGGATCAAGTGATCAATCCCAAGCCGTTATGACCAATCGTAATCTAGTAGCTGAGGCAATGAATATTGCAGAACAAAATCTTATAACTATCCATCAAATCCATTCTGCTAGTGTCATTACAGTGACTGAGCCCTTTGCAGGCTCAAAACCAAAAGCTGATGCGTTAGTCAGCAACACAAAAGGACTGGCAATTGGAATACTAACCGCTGACTGCGCCCCAATACTATTTTCCGATCCCAATTCAGGTATAGTTGGCGCTGCTCACTCTGGTTGGCAGGGTGCAATCAAAGGCATTGCACGCAGCACAGTGGCAAAAATGGTTGAGTTAGGTGCAGACTTAGGAAACATCCAAGCAGTGGTCGGCCCATGTATAAGTCAAAAGAATTACGAAGTTGGCGAAGAATTTCTAGAAAATTTCTTGAATGAAGATCACAACTTTATAAAATTTTTTAGTAATGGAAAAGACGACAAGTATCACTTCGATCTTCCAAGTTTTTGCCTACAATCTTTGCGTGATGCAGGAATTAATAATGCTCAGTGGACTGGGCACTGCACTTATGAAGATAGTAATGAATTTTATTCTTATCGCAGAGCCACGCACACTGGCGAGCCTGATTACGGCCGCCTTATTTCAGTCATTTCTCCTTAGGCATAAGAATTGGTACACCCGGGACATCCTTTGCGCACCTAATAACTAGAGATGTCTTAACACTGGCTACATTATCTGCGCTGGTTAATTTTTCTGTTAAAAAGCTTTGGAAACTTGATAAATCAGGCGCTACACATTTTAGAACAAAATCTATTTCACCATTAAGCATGTGGCATTCACGTACGTAATCCCACTCCTTACATTTAGCTTCGAATGCTTGCAAATCAGCTTCAGCTTGGGAATGCAGGCCCACCATAGCAAATACGAGCACATCAAAGCCAAGAGCCTTGCCGTCCACAATCGCGTGATAGCCCTGTAGGAGGCCCGAAGCTTCCAGTGCACGAATTCGGCGTAAACATGGCGGCGCAGAGATACCAACCTTTGAGGAAATCTCAACATTTGTCATTCTACCGTCTTCCTGAAGAAGCTTCAGGATTTGAAGATCTATAGCATCAAGTTTGTGCATATTAAGTGTCCTTACATTGCAAAACTATAGCAAAGCTTTTATTTTTGCGCAATTAAATTACAATACCTTAAAATAAAATAAGTCAAAATTTAAGTAATATAAGCGGTTCAACTTCGTAATAAACAACAGTATATCTATGCAAACATAATAAAGGATTCCCAGAAATGTCTGACACGAAACACACTAAACTTATGATTATTGGTTCAGGCCCTGCTGGATATACTGCTGGCGTCTACGCTTCACGCGCCATGCTGAATCCTTTGTTAGTCCAAGGCATTGAGCCAGGTGGACAATTAACCACAACGACAGAAGTTGAAAACTGGCCAGGTGACACTGAAGTCCAAGGTCCAGAGTTGATGGTCCGCATGGAGGCCCATGCGAAGGCTGTTGGAACAGAAATTATTGGTGACATAATCACTAGCCTAGATTTGTCCAATCGCCCCTTCATTGCCAAAGGTGACAGCGGAGCGACATACACCTGTGACGCGGTTATTTTAGCAACAGGCGCACGCGCAAAATGGTTAGGACTAGAGACAGAAGAAAAGTTCAAGGGCTTTGGCGTCTCAGCTTGCGCAACTTGTGATGGCTTCTTTTACCGAGGTCAAGAAATTGTCGTTATCGGTGGGGGCAATACTGCCGTTGAGGAAGCATTATTCTTAACAAACTTTGCGTCAAAAGTTACCTTGATACACCGCCGTGACGAATTTCGCTGTGAGAAAATATTAGAAGATCGGCTAATGAAAAACGAAAAAATTGAGCTTTTGTATTTTCATGAACTAGTTGAAGTGACTGGCACAGAGATGCCTTTAGGCGTTGAAGGCATAAAAGTTAAGCATACCAAGACAGGTGAGATTACTGAACTACCTTGCAAAGGTGTCTTCGTAGCCATTGGCCACGCTCCAGCAAATGAACTCGTAATAGATCAATTGGAAACTCACATGGGTGGCTACGTGATAACCAAACCTGACAGCACTGCTACCAGCATCCCGGGTGTTTTTGCTGCTGGTGATTTAACAGATCACATTTACCGCCAAGCAGTTACTTCTGCAGGCATGGGTTGCATGGCTGCGTTAGAAGCAGAGCGTTTTTTAGCTGGTGAAAAATAAAAGCCTAAATTACTTTTTTAATATCTTAATATTAAATACCAATGATTTAAAATAAAAATACTGATGTAATTATGGGAGCAACAACTGCAGGACTTAACATTGCATTTACTTTTTCAAATGGCATAAGCCTCAACTTATTGGAAAGTACAGCGTCCATGACCAAAATGGGGGGTGGTGGAGACACTTGTGACGCTTCAAGCAGTGATTATTGCGTAGTAGATTTAGGTTCGCTAGGAATGAATTTTGTAGTCACTTCCAATTAATATCATCTGATATTTTTATAAACTTGACCTGAAGTCTTTGACCTTTTTTGACGCAATTATAATAAGACTTTGTTTTAAAATTCTTTTCAGAATTTAAATTTCCAAGAAGATATACACATTGCTTATTCCTGCCAGTCTCATCTGAAATAAATCCATTTATTGTTACAGAACCGTCATAGCCTAGTGAGACACTCACACCCTCTAATCCAAGGGCATCATATAATATGTTGCTTTTATCAAACTTTGCCTTCCCACTATTAAGTACAAATTTTATTGATCCCAGCTCTTGGTTAATTTTTTTATTAATGCCATCTCTCTTTAGACTCAAATAAACATGATAGTTTCCATCATATGAGAGTAACAACTCCTGTTTTATTTTACGTTTTGCTTTTTCTTTATTTCTTTTTTCTTTCCAAATATTTTTAGGTTCAGACATGATATTAGCATTATAAATTTCAAATGCCGTAATCGTATGGTAATTACCAATAAATGGATCAGTTTTAATATCCCGCAGTGTATTTTTTTTTATCCATTCTGGTTTTTGTTCAGAAACATATCTTATGCTCCAATTAATATAGCGGCCAAGCTCTGGAACCCACCTATCATCAACAGAGCCAAACTCTTGAACTACAAATTCGTTATGGGTTTTAAATGGCTTTGATCCACAACTATTTGATCCTATACCTTTTTTCGCTATATGATTGGATATAGTAATATCTTCGTATTGCTTAAAAAGCATCTCGTATGCTTGCGAAATAGTTTTCCCATGCCTTGATTGGTAATGTAATAAATTAAAATTCGCTAACTTTAGCATCTCTAAGTTTAAGGAAAATAATCGACTAGTATCAAATGTATAACCAAGTGCTTTGCAGCCTTTTGCCGATAATGGAACAAAAAACCCCTCATCATTTATCATGCTTAATGAAAAATCTAAGTCCCATAGGCCTTTTTGCCAAAGTGCTCGGTCTTGCGTAACTATTGCCAGTGCCAACTCACCAGCAGCAAATCTTAGTCTGACTGAGCCACAGTTATTCACCTTATGAAAACGTTTATTTAAACGCATTGGATTTTCAATTGGACAGAGCGCTGTTTTGCGGTCTCCATCTAATTTAAAATACTCAGAAAATGCTTTTTTCTTAAAGTAACTTTCGATTAATGTTCGTTCTTTTTTTGTGTAGCTAAATACTTCATAATTCACCGCATAATACATATAAAATGTAGATATTACGCCACCCAAATGATAGTAAGATGGATTGAAATCATAATTGGCAGAATGCCGATATACCCAATGATCTTTTTTAGATTCTGCCATTTCTAAAAACAGTTTCTGATACATTTTAAATGATGCATCGAAACTTGTTACCCCATATGTGAGAAAAGCATTTTGGCAACGGGTAAAATCACGTTCTGTCCTTCCCTTATAAGAACTATTTGAATTGGTTGGCATAAGAAATTTAGCTAAGGTTTCATAGCAATATTTTTTATCTAAAATTTGGCCTCTACTTCCTTTTTCTTTCCAAAGCCATTTAGTAAAGGAATAATTATTTTTATAGTGATTTACTCTATAATCACGAAATCTTTTATAATCCTTTATGACTAAGTTACTTTTTGGCATAGGGACTTTAAGTAATTCACTCTGCTGAACATATTCGTCCATCATCTCCAGCGCTTCATAAGAAAAATTTGGATTTTTTACAGATTCTTTTAAGGCAATAATTTCATTTGCGCTTAATTGACCATCAAATTGTTGATTTTGGGCAGTATAATAATTTTCTAACGCATATTTCGTTTTTTTACCATAACTGCCATCAATCGGGCCAGGTGCATATCCAAGCTTTGTTAGTAATTCCTGAGCTAAGAGTACGTTGTCTGCATATAAGGGGGCACTAAAAATGCCTAAAAACAATATAGTGTAGGCTATTAGTTTCATTTTCAATTGAGACATAATTATACAATTTTCACCAATAAATTAAAAGTATTATCATGATACTATAATATAAAAATATTTAAAAACAACAATCTATGTCCTAAAATTGGATAGGTGATCTAGGTAAAGACGGGCACACTGAAACGTACGTCCAGTTTCATGTAATTATCATCATGTCGAATTTTATTGTGAAAAAAATATAAACTAAATTATTAATCATTCTTAAAGTAATGAATTGCATTTCTTAAAAGTTATAATTATCTTCACTACGGCTTTAGTGAATCTAATCTTTTGAGGCCTTCATGAGTGTAAATATCTTCACGCCTATAAAACTCTTCAAAAACTGGAATAACTCCACTCAACTCAACCCAAGGGAGTTTACTTCTTACGTAAATATGAGCTTGGGGAGGAAATCTACTTGGCTCATTCAGGGTAGTAGTTTTAAGAACGATAATCCTATTTAGGCCTTCAAATTGACTATAAATTTGATCACCACACGTAGTGCACCGCTTTATTGTATGTCCCTTACCACGCTTAGAAGGGCCAACAGTTTCGCTCAATATACCGTGCGTAATTACAACATTAGATTTTTCTATCATTGAGTGAACAATAAAAGCAGATCCTGAATATCGCTGGCACAGCGTGCAATGGCAAACATGTGTTACTATAGGTTCTCGGGTAAGTTTATATTCTAGCTGCCCACAAGAGCAACCTCCAACAAAAATAGTCATTCATTATCCCCACTTAAATCAATCACTTATTAAATATAGCATTAGAATTTTAAATTAACATAACTCCAAAACATTGTTTTATTAAAAATTCATATTAGATCTAATCAGACAAATTAACATATTAAGGAAATAACATGAGTGAATGCACATGTGGTCGAAGTCCAACTGGTAATTGCCTGGGTTGGCACAATTTAACCGAAAAAGAATATCAAGAAAAGAAAGTTGCGTACCAAGCCAGGCAAGCAGATAAACAGATTGATTAATCCAAATTAAAACTTCTTATAAAACGCTCTCAAATATAATTTTTTCATTTTGCATCAAAGTATTGCGGACCACTTAAACAAGCTTAAGGTGGGATAGTAAGATACAGCAGAAAGCAGTAAACAATGATAGCAATTATAAGAATAGCTGTTGGCATTCTTTTAGCAGGTATAGTTTTCTGGGTTATTAGTGGCATCCTAATTTGGATTAGGGGAGCTTTTCATGGTGTTAAAGTAGCTCGCAATCAACCAGAGATGAGTGAAGATGAAATCTTAGCAAACCGTGTGGCAACCAAACATAAAATTAAAAAATACATTACATTTTATTTAATTTTATGCGCCACACTTTTAGCAGTAATTATCATAGGGGATATATCTTTTTGATAATAATGTGCATTACTTGATTAATATTAACTTTTAAAAGAAATCTTAAATCCAACGTTTAATGTTAATGGAGCCATGCCTCCCCCAGTTATGGACTTAACTTTACCAATACCTAGAGTTATTGCTTTAGAAGGTGAGACCCAATAATCTATCTCACTTCTAACTCCACCAATCAAACCGCCTTTTGTATCAACACCCGCACCACCACCAGCTCCCATTAATGTTTCAAATGAAGCGCTTATTTTTGAATTTAATGGTTTTTCGTATCCAATCCCAAATAAACCAAGTTGGTACCCACCAAGATCACCTAAAACAGCAGTTGATGCTTGCCCCGTAACATAAATATTAGGTGATAAAAAGTAATCTAAAGTAGTTTCCAGTAGGGCAGGAGTTTTACTATAACTTTTATTGTTTTTTATATAGTTAGCATTTATTTTGTGTATTGAAATGCCAGAGTAGAGATGTACTTTTTGATTAAAATTTCTTTTATAAGATTTTTTGCGAGAATACGTATCATAATATAAATCTATGCTCGGGGACACTACTGTAAATTCACCATTCATTGCATGCTTGAGCTGAAGGCCTGCCCTCAATCCAGTAGATTCAAGAAGTTTATATTTATGAGAAATTCCTGCAGAAAATAGTAGGCCACCACCTGTAGCAATTCCACCACCAGATGCAGCACCGATACCGTACTCAAATGAAATTGGCGCTAAGCCCATATGCGTTTTTATTCTTTGCCCCAAGATCCAATCTGCGTAACCTTCTGCAAAGCCAGAAACTACACCATTAGCCTGTATAAACGTTGTTTTATTTTTACCTTGGTCAAAAACAAATTCACCACCAATCAAATTCATTTTTTTATTATTTGGACTATTCAGTGAATTATTGCCAAATGATGTTGGAATATATTGCATTACTTTCAATGATATTGGTGAAATCTTTATTTTATTCTTTTTTATATTTGCTTTTGCAAAGGGTATAGGCCCTGTAAAAATATTGAACGGTTTTCTAATATAGTAAGACAAAGCTGGACTTGAAATATCTGAACCATCAATAGAAATTGCTGATATTCCAATCCCTGCAGTAAAATTATTATAAGGAAATTCAAGGGATGCATGTGGCTTTACCATAGTCCCATCACCAGATACTTGGCCACCACCTCCTCCTCCTCCAAGGTAAGCTCCTAGAGATATTAATCTTTTATTCTTTAATTTAAATCTTTTTCCAAAATCTATGCCTCCAACAAATAACCCATCACCTTTACCAAAGAACCCTGAATAAAGGCTTTGACCAAAGTAAAACCCGTTAGGCATCTCATAAGACATTGATAGCTGATTTAAACTCTTAGCCTTAGATTCAGAGTTAATAAACGTATCAACACCGAAACTCCACTCAAGACCTTCGCTGTTGGCGGGGCTTGCCATAGCATTAAGAATTAACATTAACTTAAATATTCGAAACTTTGGCATTCTATAATTATATTCCAGAAAAAACTAAACAAAAAAATTCAATATAGTTATATTAATACCTTTTTTTGAATCGGATACTAGTTTACTTATAAAAAAAAATTGGTGACTCCAGCAGGACTCGAACCTGCAACCCCCTGCTTAGAAGGCAGGTGCTCTATCCGGTTGAGCTATGGAGCCATTAATATTCTCTTAAATTGAGAAAAGAAGTTGAGCAAGCCTCAATGTGTCCAAGTCTCTTTACGGAAGGTAGAAAAGTTGTCGCCATACCCACCATTACGGATTACGTGTTTGCGTTGTTTTGGTTCTTGGACTGAATAAGTAATACCTTTTTGATCTGCGTAACTAATAGCTTCTTCTTTACTTTCAAAAGTTAACTTTACTTGGCTATCCATATCACCAGAACTAGTCCAACCCATTAATGGATCCACCTTACGCGCCTCACTGGGTAAAAACTCCAAAATCCACTTTGTAGATTTACCTTGGCCTGATTGCATTGCATTACGTGTTGGCTGATAAATACGCGCTGACATAAAATTCTCCATCTTCCGTCTATAGATAAACTTCTTATTGCCATTTTTACACAAAGACTCAAGAGGCTAAGAAGTCCCACTTATCAGTTCATATCATACAAGCCCTTGCCCCTAATGCTGGGTACAGGCAAAGTTTACAAAAATAAGAACGAATCAAATTTATGCCAGATCTATCCCTTTTAAATACTGCACCAGAACCAGCAGCACGTGTAAAATTAGAGGGTGGGCAAAAGTTCATCTTAAATAGCCCATTTCAACCAGCAGGTGATCAACCTACAGCAATTAAAGAATTAGTTCAGGGACTCGCCGACGGGGAACAAAACCAAGTCCTACTTGGAGCTACTGGAACTGGTAAAACCTTTACAATGGCTAAAATTATAGAAGCTACTCAGAGACCCGCTATTATATTGGCTCCTAACAAAACACTAGCAGCACAGCTCTTTGGCGAATTCAAAAACTTCTTTCCAGAAAATTCAGTCCAATATTTTGTCAGTTTTTACGACTATTACCAGCCAGAGGCTTACGTCGCGCGTTCTGATACCTACATCGAAAAAGAAAGTCAGATTAACGAACAAATTGATCGAATGCGACACGCAGCAACACGCTCCCTTTTAGAACGCGACGATGTAATCATCGTTGCCTCAGTTTCTTGCATATACGGCATTGGATCCGTTGAGACTTACGGAGCAATGACACAGGACTTAATTGCTGGAAATGAATATAATCAGCGCCAAGTTATGGCAGATTTAGTTGCTCAACAATATAAGAGAAATGATACTGGGTTCTCACGGGGATCATTTAGGGTGCGTGGTGACAGCTTAGAAATATGGCCCGCCCACTTAGATGATCGGGGTTGGAGATTATCATTTTTTGGAGATGAGCTGGAAACAATCCAAGAGTTTGATACACTGACTGGTGAAAAAATGGCAACGCTAGAAAGTGTACGAGTTTATGCAAATTCTCACTACGTGACACCAGGCCCCACAATGCAGCAGGCTATGAAGGGCATTAAGGCAGAATTAATAACACGTTTAAAACAGTTAAATGGTGAAGGTAAACTCTTGGAAGCGCAACGCCTAGAGCAGCGGACCAACTTTGATTTAGAAATGCTAGAGGCTACTGGAGTATGCAATGGTATCGAAAACTACTCACGCTACTTAACTGGCCGTGCGCCTGGAGAACCGCCACCCACATTATTTGAATACATCCCCGATAATGCAATTGTTTTTGCCGATGAAAGTCATGTTTCAGTGCCACAAATTGGTGGTATGTATAGAGGCGATTATCGCCGCAAAATTACACTGTCAGAGCATGGATTTCGCTTACCTTCATGCACTGACAATCGTCCATTAAAATTTGAAGAATGGGACGCAATGCGACCTCAATCAGTATTTGTTTCAGCTACTCCACAGAAATGGGAACTAGAACAATCAGGGGGAGTATTTGCAGAACAAATCATTAGGCCAACTGGCCTTTTAGATCCACCAATAGAAATTAGACCGGTAGAAACGCAAGTTGACGATTTACTTTCAGAAATTAGATTAGTCACTGCACAAGGCAATCGCGTTCTGGTTACTACACTTACCAAGCGCATGTCAGAAGATTTAACAGAATACCTACACGAACAAGGCATTCGAGTACGTTACATGCATTCAGACATTGTAACTTTAGAACGCATAGAGATTTTACGAGATTTACGTTTGGGTACTTTTGATGTCTTAATTGGCATTAATTTGCTGCGCGAAGGACTAGACATTCCAGAATGCTCACTAGTTGCTATTTTAGATGCTGATAAAGAAGGTTTTTTGCGTTCAGAAACCTCCCTAGTTCAAACAATCGGTCGAGCTGCTCGAAACTCTGAAGGCCGCGTCATAATGTATGCTGATAAAATAACCGGATCGATGGAACGCGCCATGGGCGAGACCAACCGCCGTCGGGAACGACAAATCAACTACAACATAAAGCATTCCATAACACCTGAAACTATTAAAAAGAATGTCGAAGACATCATGGGTGGCTCATATTCTGGAGATACAGATGAAAGCCGCATCACAGCTACTATTGATAAGAAACCTCTTGTTGGAGCTAACTTAAAAGCTCACTTGGATAATTTAAGAAAAGATATGATCAAAGCTGCCGAAAATCTAGAGTTTGAAGAGGCAGCACGAATTCGTGATGAGGTGAAAAGATTAGAGGCTGTTGAGCTGGCAATTGCAGACGACCCAATGGCGAGGCAATCTGCTATTGAAGATGCTGTGGAGAAAGCAATCGCAGGAGGTGGGCGTAGCACCGCAGGTAGAGGTGGCACACGTACAGTTCGTGGAAAAAGCAGCTCAAAAATTTAAAATTGCAAAATCTAAAAAATACTTATGTTGCTGTAATTATTGCATTTAAAAATTCGACACCGGTAATTTTCCATTCGCCATCCAATAAGATCAAAGTGTAGCGAAGCAAATGTAAATCTCCAGCCAAGTCTTCTATTAAAACCTCTTGTGAAGCATTCGAACTATCACTTTGCGCTTCTTTGAAAGTAAATTCTTTTTGGCGGAATACCATTGGATAACCTTGGCGAACCATCACACCAAAACGTTTATAGTTCTTAAATATACTTTTGATTGATGGAGAGGCAAACTCAAACGCCGCTTCCATATCATCCGCACTAAATGCCTCGATTTGGCCTCTAATCACCTGTTGGAAACTTTGCTCTTGCGCAATTATTGGCCCCGAGAAGAAAATAATGCTCAGCATTGATATCAATAAATGTTTCATTTGATTTAAATAGTTCTGACAAATAATAAGTCAAATCGTACAAATATGTGGCCTTACTCTATAATTTTCACGAAAACCTTGTAAATTCTATTTTTTTTAGTAGGAGTAGACTAAGTGAACGCAAAGGAAATAAAGTGTTGTTTAATTTAATCATGGGAATACTCGCAGGATATGCTTCGCGCTATTTTGGAAACGCACTTGGCTCAGTTCTCACAGACAAATATAAAATACCTAAAACTGATATTCCTGTTTTAACATTTATATTACTACTTCTAGCTGCATCAATTTTGATTGGCATAGGAAGACAAGATGGCCTTCCATTTATTCTGGTTTTCGGTGGTGGTATTGGTTTTTTTTACAAGTATTTATGGGCTATATGCAAGGAACAATACACTGTGGTAAAAGCTAAAATCAAAGATGGCAAAGATATGAATAACGAAATTTAGATAACTAACATTTAATATAAAAATCTATAAAAATTAATTTTTTATATTAAAGCGCTGATAAAATGTTTCTCCAAACGCTGCCAAATCACACAACACAGCGGGAGCGTTGAATCGTGCACCAAACTTTTCTTCTAAATCTTTACAAATGGAAACTGCTTTCTCTGCACCTATCATATCTAACCAGCCAAATGGGCCACCAGACCAGGGCTGAAAACCCCAACCTAAAACTGCTCCAACATCACCTTCTCGAATATCTTCTAAAACACCGTCTTCCAGCGATCGTACAGCTTCTAAAACTTGAGCCATTGCCAAACGATATTTTATTTCAGTAATATCAGGCTGGATTGTGGCTACCCGCCACTGCAACCCTAATCCTTCCCAAATTTCTGTACGCTTTCCTTTATCATCATAAGTATAAAAACCTTTGTAGTTTTTGCGGCCCATCCGATCATCATTGAACATTTTTTTAATAATGTCGTCAGCGACACTATATGGATAAGCTTCCCCCATTGCTGCTTGACTTGCCTTCATAATTTTCAATGATAGATCAATTGAAATCTCATCCGTCAATTGTAGTGGCCCAACGGGCATTCCCATTAATTTGGCAGCATCCTCTACTAACCTAGGATCAACCCCTTCAGCTATCATGCGAATACCTTCATTTACGTAAGGCAATATACAACGGTTTGCATAAAAAAAGCGTGCGTCATTAACAACAATTGGCGTCTTATTTATTTGGCATACGAAATCTAAAGCTTTAGCAACAGCTTCATTACCCGTATTTTTTCCCTTAATGATCTCAACCAAATTCATCAAATGCACTGGACTAAAAAAGTGGATGCCAATGTAACGACTTTCATCTCGGCTTGCTTTAGCAAGTTCTGATATTGGTAATGTTGAAGTATTCGTTGCAAAAATTGCATCTACATCTAATTGAACTTCCGCTGCCATCGTAACTATTGATTTAATTTTGGGATCTTCGAACACAGCCTCAACAATTAAATCACAGCCCTTTAAATCCTCATAATTAGCCGTTGGCATTACAAGCGCGATAATTTTTGTGGCATTTTCCACAGTCATTTTTTTACGTTTGATACCCTGATCAAGTAAGCTTTGAATAGTTGCCAACCCTTTATCAGCAGCGGCTTGATTACGATCCAACAGCACAACTTCAATGCCAACACGTGCAGATACAAAAGCAATTCCAGCCCCCATCATCCCAGCACCCATAACTCCTAGTTTTTTTACACTCATGTCTTTAGTATTTAGAGGGCGCGCAGCTCCTTTACCCAATGCAGTTTTATGAACAAGCAAAGTATCAACCGCAGTATTGCGCGACGGGTTCATCAGAGTACTAACAAACCAGCTTGCTTCAATATGAATTACATCATCAAAGGCTATATCTGAATTATCATATATTGCATCAATCATAGCATTAACAACTGTGTAGACGCCCTTAGCATTGTAAGCTTTATAAATAGAATTAGTGTAGTCCTTAAAATATGAAGTTTCAGCTGAAACTTCATCAGAGATGTTAGGATTATTAACATCCCAAAGCTTTATAATATCTGAAACTTTTGCAGTCTTAATCCATTGCTTTGCTACTGATAACAATTCAGCTTTGGGGACAATTTCATCAACTAATCCTAATTTAAATGCACTACTTAGGTCACTTAATTTTCCTTCTAATAAAATATTGACCACATCAGACTTATCTAATTTGCGAGACAGACGAGTTGTTCCACCTCCCATTGGAGGAATGCCTACTAAAACTTCTGGAAATCCAATTCTAGCTTCTAAATTATCAGCAATAAAAATTCGATGACAGGATAATGCAATTTCGTAACCTATTCCTAACGCAGTGCCTGGCAAAGCGGCAACAATAGGCTTACCACCTTGGTTTTTACTATTCATTCCTGCTCGTTCAATTTTACGCATTATGTTATTAAACTTCATTATTCCATCAAACAAATACTGCTTGGGATAATCAGTCATGACACCTGGTATTTTAACAATTGAGCTCAAATCAATACCTGCGGAAAAGCTAGCCTTACTCGAGGTAATAATAATTCCTATCACGGCGTTGTCAGCCAAGCCTTTGTCAACAAGAGCATCCAAATCGGCAGCGCTCTCAAGGTTCATTATATTCATTAGTTTTTCTGGAGAGTTCCAATTGATTATTGCAATGCCATCAGCGTCAACACTGTAATTAAAATCAGTCATTATTTTGTTTCCTTATTTCAACAAAAAGTATGCTAATCATCATTAGCAGCACCCCATCATAGCTTGTAACTATTCCCCATAGCATTGTATGTCATAAATAGACTTAAACACTAGCTAAACTACAAACAAAGTTTAAAAATGGAAAACCGTCCAACTCTTAGTCAAAGTGTACGCATCTGGAGTAAAGTTGGACTTCTATCTTTTGGTGGTCCCGCTGCACAAATTGCACTAATGCATCGTGAAATTGTAGATAGAAAAAATTGGCTTTCAGAAGTACAATTTTTAAATGCTCTTAATTTTTGTATGCTTTTACCTGGACCAGAAGCAATGCAACTAGCAACCTATGCAGGCTGGCGCATCAATGGTGTATTAGGTGGGTTAATAGCTGGACTGTTATTTGTCATACCTGGGGCACTTGTAATTGCTTTATTAGCTAGCGTTTACGTATGTTTTGGAGAACTGCCATTAGTTAATGCTCTATTTCTTGGAGTTAAGTCTGCTGTAGTTATTATTGTCATAGAAGCCCTTCTTAGGGTGTCTAAAAAAGCATTAAAAACTAAATCTCACCGTATGATTGCTGCAATTTCTTTTATTAGTATATTTTTTCTAAATTTGCCTTATCCGTTAATAGTATTTGGAGCAGCGCTATTTGGGTATTTAGCATTCCCAAATAAAGATAATTTTGAACCTATTGCGCAAAAACAGCCGATACATAAAACACTTATAACTATTATTGTTTGGTTAATTATTTGGTGGGCCCCCATCTTAATCATTTACCTATTTTTTGACTACCAGTTTTTAACAGAAATTATGATATTTTTTTCAAAACTAGCTGTTGTAACATTTGGTGGTGCCTATGCTGTTTTAGCCTATATGGCTCAAGAAGTTGTAAGCGCTAAAGACTGGCTTACAGCAGGTGAGATGATGGATGGGCTTGGTTTAGCTGAAACAACGCCAGGCCCTTTAATCTTAGTCACTGAGTTTGTTGGATTTATAGCTGGGTATAAAGAGGGCGGAATTATCACCGCAATAATTGCTGCATTCTTAACATTGTGGGTTACCTTTGCTCCATGCTTTTTATGGATATTTGCAGGTGCACCCTATATTGATTGGATTGGTAGCAAACCTCGACTACACGGAGCACTGTCAGGAATTACAGCAGCAGTAGTTGGTGTGATTTTAAACCTTTCAACCTGGTTTACATTACATGTATTGTTTGAAAGTATTAATCTATTAGAATTTGGATCAATCACAGTTCTATGGCCAGAAATTAGCACCCTCAATATAACTGCGGCCGTATTAGCATTATTTTCTGCTTGGCTTTTACTCAAACAAGATTGGAATATTATTTGGATCCTAATAATAAATGCATTATTGGCAGCCACAATCAGCACATTTTAAAGAATAACTACCCAATAGACGAATAAATATTAAACTTTTATTTAGGCTAGTAATTTGAATTACAAATTTAGATAAATAAAATGTAAATTTTTTATGTAGTTAATTTACCCGCCAAACCGTCACGAATAAGATCAATGGTTTCATCAACACCATAAAGCGCAATAAACCCACCGAAACGCGGCCCTTGAGATGCACCCATTAATACTTCGTAAATAGCTTGGAACCAGTCACGAAGATTTTCAAAGTTATGGTTTTTACCAACAGCAAAGACTAAAGACTGTAAGTCATCACCGTCTGTTAAGGAATATGCACTAAGGTCAACTGGCTCATTTCCAGCATCTTTATTTTTTTTATCAATCATGTCTTTAGCAACAGAGATAGATCCCAAACCTGCTGCTAAATCAGTTAACGCACTATGCTCTTGTTCAGATGGTTCACGAAATATTTTGTGCGGCTTTACAAAGTCATGGAAATAACGAACTGCAAAACCCGCCGCATCGTCCATTACAGGATTAGTTTCAGCAGATGAATTTGGTGCATATTTATTAATGAAACCCCAGATAGCATCCTTAGTTTCTGCACTCGATACAGAGGCCAAATTAAGCAACATAGCAAATGGAACAACCATATCTGATTCAGGGACGTCACCTTTGTGGATGTGATAAACAGGGTTGTTTAATTGAGCCTTAAGGTCTTGAGTATGGTAAGCCCGTAATTGTTGGTGATATTCATCTACTGCTTTTGGAATTACATCAAAATGCATTCTCTTAGCTGTGCCTGGTTTTTGATACATGAAATATGACAAGCTTTCTGAGCTAGCGTAAGTCAACCACTGGTCTATAGAAACGCCATTGCCTTTAGACTTAGAAATCTTTTCACCATTCTCATCTAAAAATAATTCATAGAAAAAATGCGATGGAGCTGGGGCCCCTAAGATACGGCAAATTTTATCATAGATATGTGTATTCGTTGAATGGTCTTTTCCATACATTTCAAAGTCCACATTTAATGCAGACCACCGAGCTCCAAAATCTGGCTTCCATTGTAATTTTACATTACCACCTGTCACAGGCAAAGTTGTTTCAGTCCCATCCTCATCATCAAAGGTAATAGTCCCGTCTTCTTTATTTACTGACTTCATCGGAACATAAAGAACTCGGCCCGTTTTTGGTGAGATTGGTAAAAATATTGAATAACTACTTTGACGTTCCTCTCGCAAAGAAGCCAGCATAACTTCCATAATTTCATCGTACTGTTTAACTGCGCGTAATAGTACCTCATCAAATGCCCCAGATCGGTAATATTCCGTTGATGAATAAAAGTCGTAATCAAAGCCAAAGGTATCCAAAAATCTACACAACATTGCATTGTTGTGAGCACCAAAACTATCATGCGTACCAAATGGGTCTGGTACATCACTTAGTGGACGCTGCAAATATTCATACATCATTTCCTGATTAGGGACATTACCTGGAACTTTACGCATTCCATCAAGATCATCAGAAAATGAAACTAATTTTGTTGGCATTCCACTTATTACTTCAAAAGCATATTGTACCATTGCGGTTCGTGCAACTTCACCAAAAGTACCAATATGGGGTAACCCAGAAGGTCCATATCCTGTTTCAAAAAGAACATATCCCTTTTCTGGCAACTGACCTTTTAATCGTTTTAACACCTTGCGTGCTTCGTCAAAAGGCCAGGCTTTAGATTTTAGGGCTTCTTCGTGCAAATTAGACATGTTTTTTCCAATAAAAAAGGTTATCATGATACCTCCTATTGCTCGAGCGACAGTTGGTCAATATTCTGTTCATAACAAATTAAAGAATCTAAATGACACACGATGAAACAAACCCATGGTCACCACAAGATGCGCTCATTGCAATGATGGTCGCAATTTCAGTATCTGACCAAGACATTAAAACAATTGAACTGCTATCAATTGAACGCACAGTTAACCATCTGCCAATTTTTGCAGACTACAATGTCGATCACTTGCGAAGCGTATGTAATGCAGTATTCGATCTACTAGTCGAAGAGGAAGGGTTGGACGCTCTATTCGGTTTAGTTACTTCTGCTTTACCTGAAAAGCTTTATGAAACTGCCTATGCTTTATGTTGTGATTTAGCCGCTGCTGATGGCCGCTTGCGCGACGAAGAACTACGGTTTTTGCAAGAAACTCGGTATGTATTAAACATTTCACGATTGAATACTGCTGCAATAGAACGCGGCGCTCGCGCACGTCATATGGTATTATAGAAAATAGAGTAAATTTAGAATTTTATATTAAGTCTAAATTTTATATTTTAACGGATCCAACGCCCACTAGCGCGAATTTGTGATGATGACACATCAACCATTGGTCCATTTAATAAACTCCATGCTGGTGCTTGCTTAAATGGAAGAGCATTAGATGATAATGATGGTAACCTATTACGTCTAAATATTTGCGCTGCCGGTGAACAACTAGCAGCCAATTGTTGGCTAGGTCGCGCCATAACACCAATTGGGAACATATGCATAATATCTTGCCATCGGTCCCAGCGGTGAAAAGTTGCTAAATTATCTGCACCCATGAGCCAAACAAACCTAACGCCAGAATACTGTGATTTAAGTTCTACTAAAGTTTCTGCCGTATAATGTGTTCCAAAAGTACGCTCTAAATCAGTTACAATAATTCGAGGATGATTGTTTAATTTATTACATGCAGATATACGACGATCCATATTTGCAGGACTGTTAACTTTCAATGGGTTACCAGGGCTTACCAGCCACCACACACGGTCAAGGCCAAATTCTCTCATAGCCCATTTTGAAATATGCAAATGCCCTGCGTGGGGTGGATCAAAAGATCCGCCTAATAAACCTATTCGCAACCCTGGGGTTGCAATGGGCATATTACACTTCATGTTTCCAATCGCTTTTGAGCCTGGTGCTCATCCTCAATTAATCCAATTTTCCAATACCCACTGATATAGATATCTTCTTTAAGTATTTCAGTTTCATTTGTCAGAAACCCACGTATAGATTTTATGAGACCACTTTCTCCCGCAATACAGGTTTGAATTACCCCTGAAGGTAGTTTGATTGCGCGAATAAAGGTTTCCTGGGCAAGCGATGCAATATGTGGATCATCTTGGATTAACCAATTTAGCTCAATGCCATCTGGCGCATAAATATTTTGAATATCTTCTTTTGTTTGCACTTCAAATACCGCTATGCCCATAGCGTCTTCAGGCATTTTTTCTAAAGTGGCGGATGCTACAGGCAAAGCAGACATATCAGCCGCCAGTAAATACCAATCAGCATAATAGTCTTTAATCTTCACTTCGCTTGGCCCTTTAAATGCAAGAAAGTCCCCAACTTTTGCATTTATTGCAAAAGCGGAAGCTGGCCCTTCGTCTCCATGTGCTACAAAGTCAATATCTAACTCTAAAGCGTTCTTGCGAAAATTACGAACAGTGTAAGTGCGAATGGTTGGGCGCGGTCCATTTTTAATCTGATCAAGAAGTTCTTTTTGAGTTTGATCTTTATTAGGTAAAAATATTTTACAGTTAGCACCTTCACAGCCCTCTGTTCTGCTTTCTAAGTCTGGTGAAGTGAAAACTATACGGATCATATGTGGTGTTAACTGCAGCACTCTTTTAATTGTTAAAATACAAGGCTCTGGCTTTTTAGGTTTTAACATTAAAGTATCCAAATTTTATTACACAGTTTAATATTTTTTATTCATCTTTTAATATCTTAAACTTAGGAAGATGCCAACAAGTATGGAAACTTCATATCCCTACTTAATTTTTAACTCACCGATTGCGCCCTCGCCTCCACTCATATAAAACGCATCAACTTATCAATTTTCTGGAGTGAAGCAAATGGCCACTTACCAATACGTTTACCATATGGACGGTGTATCTAAGACATACCCTGGAGGAAAGAAATGCTTTGAAAACGTTCGGCTTTCATTTCTTCCTGGTGTGAAAATAGGTGTCGTTGGCGTAAATGGTACGGGTAAATCAACCCTTATGCGCATCATGGCTGGGCTCGATACTGAATATACTGGAGAAGCATGGCGTGCTGAAGGTGCAACAGTTGGTTATCTTGAGCAAGAACCTGTTTTAGATTCAACTATATCTGTACGCGATAACGTGATGCTTGCGGTTGCTGGAAAAAAAGAAATTTTAGACAAATATAATGACTTAGCCATGAATTATTCAGAAGAAACAGCAGATGAAATGGCATCATTGCAAGATCAAATTGATGCCGATGACCTTTGGAATTTAGATGCTTCAATAGATATTGCAATGGAAGCATTGCGCTGTCCAGCAGATGATGCAGACGTGTCAACGCTGTCAGGTGGTGAAGCGCGGCGTGTCGCCTTATGCAAGCTCTTACTTGAAAAGCCCGATATGTTACTGCTTGATGAGCCAACTAACCACTTAGATGCAGAAACTATCGCTTGGTTACAAAACCATCTCAAAGAATACAAAGGCACTATCTTAATAGTGACCCATGATAGATACTTCTTGGATAACATTACAACTTGGATACTTGAACTAGACCGTGGCCGAGGACTTCCATACGAAGGCAATTATTCTGCTTGGGTAGAACAAAAAGCAAAACGTCTAGCTCATGAAGCTAAAGATGATAAAACGCGCCAAAAGACATTAGAACGTGAATTGAAATGGATGCGCCAAGGCGCTAAAGCACGCCAAGCTAAATCAAAAGCACGTATTTCTGCATATAATGAAATGGCAGATCAATCGGAACGTGAAAAAGTGGGCACAGCTCAAATTGTTATTCCAAATGGCCCTCGCCTCGGTAACAAAGTAATCGAAGTGGAAAGCATTTCAAAAGCATTTGGTGATAATTTACTAATCGATAATCTATCATTTAGCTTGCCACCAGGTGGCATCGTTGGTGTTATTGGCCCTAACGGAGCTGGTAAGTCTACTTTATTCCGAATGCTCACAGGGCAAGAATACCCAGATAGTGGCGCTGTAGAATTTGGTGATACAGTTCAATTGTCTTATGTGGATCAATCACGCGCAGATCTAGATGGTAAGAAAACTGTGTGGGAAGAAATTTCTGGCGGCCAAGAAATCATAGCGTTAGGTGACGCTGAAATGAATAGCCGCGCATATTGTGGTGCATTTAATTTTAAGGGTGGCGATCAACAAAAGCCATTGAACCTTTTATCTGGTGGTGAAAGAAATCGCGTCCACATGGCAAAGCTGCTTCGCGAAGGTGGAAATGTCCTTCTCCTCGACGAACCTACAAATGATTTGGATGTAGAAACATTGCGAGCATTAGAAGATGCTATCGAAGATTTTGCAGGATGCGCCGTAATTATATCGCACGACCGTTTCTTCTTAGACCGCTTGTGTACACACATGTTAGCGTTTGAAGGCGACAGCCATGTCGAATGGTTTGAAGGTAATTTTCAGGAATATGAAGAAGACAAAAAACGTCGCTTAGGGCCAGATGCATTAGAGCCAAAACGTGTTAAATACAAAAAATTTACACGATAAAATATTTAAGCTTATAGAATTAAAACCCCACAATTTATTGTGGGGCATTTTGCTTACTATAAAGATATCTATTAAAGTGGCTTATCCAATAAACTTTGGTACACTTTATGAATACCAATAATCTCTTGCTCGACTGAATAATTATCGATAATATATTTCCTAGCCTCTTTCATAAAAGCATCTAATTGATCGTTTTTTGAAAGCCACAACTTTATGGCCCTAACCGCTCCAGCTACATCTTCAGGATCAACAATAATTCCATATTTCCCATTTGCAGAAAATGCTCTAAAATAACCTGTGGCACTTCCAACAAAAGGAGTTCCACATGACAATGCTTCTATTGGGGTTATGCCGTAACCTTCATACCTTGGGAGTGCGATTAATAGTGAAATTGCTGACATTATTTTTGGCATACTTGTCACATCAATTTCACCGACAAATAAAATTCTATCTGATAAACCTGCCGCCTCTATTTTTTCAAGAAGATCTTGTTTGTATTTATAATGCTTGCGTGTGGCTTTGCCTATGACCAAGGCTACCATTTTGGGGTGATGGGGTAAGATTTCTAACATCGTTTCGATAAAAATGTCTGTACCTTTTTCAGGTCGAATTCGGCCAACACAAGCCACACCAAATTGCCCACCATATCCCAATGAACTCCATACCTTTGAACGGTCCTGCGCTGGCATGAATTTTTGTGTCATTACTCCGTGGGGAACTACTGCACTAACATTTTCAACAAAAGATGCCGCTTCTATAGTCGTTGCTATCACAGCATCCATTTTGGAAATTAACCACCGTGGATAAAGTGAGTGCCGGCGCTGTGCTGCAGAGGTAAAAACAATCTTTATTGGTTTTTTAAGAATATCTCGAACCCAAATTGCAGTTCGCATTTCTTGATTGCGACGCACATGCCAAATCGAAAGTCCCTTTCCTTTGAGGTTTTTAGAGTACATTTCTATAGCTTTTTTTGAAGAGATAGGCTCAGGACAATTTGGCAGTTTAACACCAACTAAATCTATATTTATCTGATCTTTTTGCAAAGCAACCACTGCAGCAGTTGTCGCTGAAACACCTGTAAAATTTTTGTTAAAATTTGTGACAAAAACTTTAGGAGCTGTCATTTTTAAACCCTTGTGTATACAATTGTCACTATAAGTCGCGTAATTATAAATTGCACTAAAAGAAAATCACAGTTTCCATATCTAAGTTTCATCAAGTATACTTCTTAAAAAGAGTGGCGCACTGTGGTTAAATACAACTTATTTCTTTTATTTGCATGGGTGTTAATTTTACCAGCTGCACTTATTCGCTTGTGTACAGGAAAAGACACGACAAATTCACTCAAAGCCCGATTTTCGATATTCCAGAACCAGAGGCCTAAGAATAAGACAATATGGTGCCACGCTGCTAGTGTTGGAGAATTCAATACATTAGAAATTCTTATTCCTGAAATGAAAGAAAAGTTTTCAAATTACGACATTCTTATAACTGTATCTAATATTATAGCATATAAACACGCTAAATCTTGGATAGATAATCAGTTATATGTTGCTGTAGCACCACTTGATTTCAAAACAGTTTTAAAGAGATTCATCAAGACTTGGGCTCCAGTAGCATTAATCACCATGGAAAATGAATTGTTTCCAAACCGCATTATGCTCGCTAAAAAATATAACTGTAAAGTTATATGGGTAAATGCCAGACTATCTAAAAAAAGTATGAAGTTTTGGCAAAAAAATTCAACTTTAACTAATCATCTCATTAAGAATATTGATCATGTATTTGCTCAAGATAATATTGCATTTGGTCGCTTTGATACTCTTGGCTTTAATAGGCAGAATTTAACAGAAACTGAAAACCTCAAAAAATTTCGTTCTTTTCCAATAGTTCCAATAGATGATGTGAAGCGCGTTAATGATATATTCCCATATAATGAAACTATTTGCGCAGCTTCGACACATTTAGGAGAAGATGAAATTTTAATTGCTGCTTTCAGTGAAGCATTAATTACTGAACCCCAACTAAAAATGATTATAGTTCCTCGGCATCCTAACCGAATGTCAGAAATCACAAAACTTATTGAAAAACAAGATTTGAAATATTCAGTCCGTTCAATTAACAACCTACCAACAAAAAATGATCAAATATTTATAGCTGATACGATGGGCGAACTTACACTATGGTACTCAGTCTCTGCTACTACATTTGTTGCAGGATCTCTTCTGCCAATTGGTGGTCATACTCCTTTTGAACCTGCAGCCTACGGTTCAGCCATCATACATGGACAACATTTCTCAAACTTCCAAAAAATCTATAATGAATTAGATCAAAAAAAAGGGGCATTTATTGCATCATCTGCCACAGAAATTTCATCCACGTGGGCACAATTACGTAATGATAAAAAGAGACTTAAGACTTTAGAATTAGCACAAGATATTTTGTTTAAAACTGATTGTAAAAATCAGATCATTAATACAATAATACAGAAAATAACTAATCAGATCACACAGTAAATTTAACTGTGCCCCCACCGGTTATGCAACCAATACCACTGTTCTGGGTTTTGTTTAATACGTGCACCAATGCGTTCATTAATCTGATTAGTCATTGTAATAGCATCAGTATGGTCAATTGGGGTTTCATATTCTAATTTGATATTTTGACCGTCAGGTTGGCGAATGGCAAAAACAGGAACTAGTGGTAAATTATATCTTAATGCCATTTCAGCAGGAGCAGTTGTCGTTTTTGCATCATGACCCAAGAAATCTAGATCTTCACCAGAGCTGTACTTTTGATCAACTAAGAGTGCAAAAAAGCCCCCTTTTTTCAAATGGCGCACCATTGCAATATTACCGTGGTTTCCTCGAGCTACAATTGGCAAACCACCTTGCTTTATTGATCTTAAAAAACGTTTTTCATACCATGGATTGTTATTTTTACGATAAACAGCACCAGCTTCCATATTATTTAATGCAAGATGATGGCGAATGGCCTCCCATTGGCCAAAATGCGCAGAAACAATAATTGCACCGCAGCCTTGCGCCTTTGCATCGCACAAAACCTCAAAGCCGTTACCACTTGCTGAAATTAATCCAGTACGTTTTTTGTAATCATCATTTATCAAAATCTCTGATAAAGTCCGAGCTGTATTTCTGCCAACTTCTTTAGTTATTGAAATTACTCTCTCTTTAGTCAGATTAGGAAAAACAATATAAAGCCCATTATACACACGCTTTCGTGCCTCAGGAAGATGCATCACAATCAAACCTCCAAGTACAGAAAATATTTTCCCCCTAAGCCGAAACGGTATATATTGCCCTATACTTAGCGCCACCCATATAGGCGCAAACTCTAAAGCATGTATTATTTTAGATTTTACATTTTGAAACATATAAAACTTCTAATCTTCCTTAGCGCATTCAACAATAGGCTTGGTAAAAATACACAGAATTATTCCTAAATAGAGCGGATAATATCAGATGCCTGAGCTAAATCTTTAGCTTCAAAATAACGCTCATGGTCAGTCATCGGCTCTGCCAACTCAAGTTCCCAAGTAACTTCATATGGCACATGTATGCCCCAAGATCCAGCTAGAACCGCTGGTACTACATCAGATTTTATTGAATTTCCAATCATAGCACTTTGTTTCATATTACCAAATCGATTAAAAATTGTTTGATAGGTCGCAGGTTGTTTTTCACTTACTATTTCAATATGTTTGAACCATCGTCCAAGATCTGACATATTCACTTTTCGCTCTTGATCTATTAAGTCTCCTTTGGTTATCAAAACTAACTCATAATCACTACTCAACTCTTCCAAAACATCAGTGACACCAGGTAGAAAATCTACAGGGTGCGCCATCATATTACGACCTATACTAATCACTTCAGCCATAGACTTTGCATCTAACTTCCCATTACTAAGACACAATGCAACTTCCATCATGGAAATGGTAAATGATTTAATCCCATATCCCATCGTCACTACGTTCTCCCGCTGCATCTCCAATACAGCATCTGCAACTACTTTCTCATCAGCATATTTTTGCAACAAAACCTTTAGTGCTGTTTGCGCTTCGCCAAAAAACCTTTCATTATACCAAAGTGTATCATCCGCATCAAAACCTATTGTTTTTATTTGTTTCATGCTTGGCTAATCCTTGGTCGGCCCGAAGCGACTGCAACTATAGTTCCTTCAACAAACACTTTTCGTCCCTCAATCATCGCTTCTTGTGTATCTTCTTCAAATCGTAATCGAATATTATCAGCACCTGCCTTTTTTGCTGCAAGTGTTACTTTATGTGTAAGCGCTTCACGAAGAGCATTATATGCACTTTCCTGTGAATTAAAGCTTTTGGGCCCATCTCCAATGAATGTACGCCAAGCCCCATCGCCTGCACTTTCTATTTTACCCATTTCACGCATAATTATCTGTCCTACAACCGCACCAATGGCGTTCGCAACACCACCATGTGTAGGTAATATCATTTTTGCTGATAATCGATGCCCCACAGCATTATAATAAGTATTAGCTGATGCACCCAATCCAATAATTGGTAAGTTTATTCCTGCATCAAGAGAAACTATATTACGGTGATGTGACAAACCTGTTTTTGTTAGAGAATGCCGAGCTAAATCCTTCGCTAGACCTTCAATTTTTTCTTCAGAAAATGCAGTTTCTAATAAAGATTCTACGGTTTGCTCTGTTAGTTGGGTAATAATTTTTTCAGCTAATTCATTAAGATCTTTTGATAAAATTTCACCACCACCAGTTCGCATACGTCCAAAAAGTAATAATGCTTTTTTAGCGGCAAGTTCATCCCATGCATCAGTATACCCCAAGACATGACTTGCATCAGAAGGAGTAATGGCTGAGTGCATTATAGTACCACGCGCTAATAGTCGATCAATTGAGCCTAAATCAATTCGGCTTTTCACCACTTGAGCCATGGGAATTGGTCCATGCTTTATCCGATCAAAAATTACTTGATCCCGTTCACTTAATTCAACTACACAACCTACCAATGGAACTAAAAATTGACCCGCAAAATCTTGGACGCGCTCTGCTCCCAAAGCACTATCTAATGCATCATGTACAATTTTATGATGCTCCAATGCTAGCAAAGAAATCGGCATAACGCGTCGTGGACCAAGGTGCAGGTTTCCAGAAAGGCCATCACGAGCCAAATGTACTTGGCTATCCCCTCCCAACCCAAATGTTCTTATTGCAACGGCTTCAACCATAGTACGAAACCCGCCAACCATTGCTCCATTAGGGTCAATCATTGGTCGCCCATTACGTAAGATCGCAACGTCTGTTGTTGTGCCCCCAATATCAGAAATCAACGCATCTGTTTCTTCAGTTAGCCAGCGCGCACCAACAATACTAGCAGCTGGGCCAGATAGAATTGTTTCTATTGGTTTTTCTCGTGCTTGGCTTGCACTAATCAATGCGCCATCGCCACGCACCACCATCATATTTGCTGTAATTCCAATACTTTGAAAGTATACTTCTGTAGCACTAATTAAGTTATCAATCATACCAATTAACCGTGCATTTAAAACAGCCGTCATTGCTCGCTTTGGGCCACCCAGTTTAGAAGATAATTCGTGTGAACACGAAACTGGCGTATTTGTTATTTCACGAATAGTATTACGTACAATATTTTCATGAGCAGGATTACGTGTCGCAAATTTCCCAGCCACTGCAAATCCAGATACAACGCCAAGTTTATAAAGTGCTGTACGTAAAGAATTTTTATCTAGAGCAACAACTTCACTTCCAGTGTGATCGTGCTCTCCTTTTAGAAAAATTACAGGATCACCATTCAAAGCTTTATCTAATCCTTGGCGCGCAATATCTTTTTCAGAGAAACCAATAAAAACCAGACATATTTTTCCACCTTTTCCTTCAACCAACGCATTTGTAGCCAAGGTTGTGGAAAGTGAAGTCATTACGATATCTGTTGGGGCAATACCACTTTGATTTAGCACAGCAGAAACGGCATTACCGACACCAATTTCCAAATCAAAGTGAGTAGTCAAAGCTTTGGCACTAGCAATAACTTCAGTCTCATTTTTGATTAGTACAGCATCAGTATAGGTTCCACCCGTGTCTACACCTAACATTATTGCCATATTTTATCCTAAAAGAATTTTCTAAAATTTAGTTCAATTTTTTTAGGTTGGATAAAATTGACATAAAACTTTAAATACTTAATTATAATATTTATATATTTTAGTGCCAAATACTAAAAAAATCACTTAAAATTATAGATTCCACCTAGTCCTCGTTCATATCCCAACCAAGTGCCCGAGCAACTGTAAATATATCCTTGTCACCACGTCCACACATATTCATGACCATAATATGATCCTTTGGTAAATCACCCGCAATTTTACGCACATGCGCTAACGCGTGAGATGGTTCCAGTGCTGGAATAATACCTTCTGTACGGCAAGAGAACTGGAATGCATCCAATGCCTCTTGATCAGTTACCGACACATATTCAACACGCCCTATTTCGTGTAACCAGCTATGTTCAGGACCAATGCCTGGATAGTCTAGCCCAGCAGAAATAGAATGACCTTCCAAAATTTGACCATCATCATCTTGTAGTAAATATGTTCGGTTACCATGCAATACTCCTGGCCGCCCACCCGTTAATGAAGCACAGTGTTCCATCTTATCATTCACGCCCTTACCACCAGCTTCAACGCCAATAATATGAACAGATCTTTCATCCAAAAATGGGTGGAATAAACCGATGGCATTTGATCCACCACCAATACATGCAATAAGACTATCAGGAAGGCGTCCTTCTGCTTCCATCATTTGCTCTTTAGTTTCTTTGCCAATAATTGATTGAAAATCACGCACCATTGCAGGATAGGGGTGAGGACCAGCTACAGTACCTATACAATAGAAAGTTTCATCAACATAAGTTACCCAATCGCGTAGTGCATCATTCATTGCGTCTTTTAATGTCCCCCGCCCACTCGTAACAGGAATAACTTCTGCACCCAGCAACTTCATACGAAAAACATTTGGCGCTTGGCGTTCAACGTCGTGTGCACCCATGTAAACAATACATTTCAGACCAAACTTTGCACAAACAGTTGCAGTAGCCACACCATGTTGACCAGCTCCTGTTTCAGCAATAATCCGAGTTTTCCCCATTCGGCGCGCCAGCAATATTTGACCCAAGACATTATTAATTTTATGTGCACCAGTATGATTTAGCTCATCTCTTTTGTAATAAATCTTTGCGCCACCAAGCTCAGCGGTTACGCGATCTGCAAAATATAATGGAGAAGGTCGACCAACATAATATTTCCATAAATAATTCATCTCATCCCAAAAGGACTGATCAGTTTTTGCTTTTTCATATTCAGCTTCAAGATCTAAGATCAAAGGCATGAGTGTCTCAGATACAAACCTCCCACCAAAATCACCAAAGCGGCCCTTTTCGTCAGGTACGTTCATGAAGGAATTAAACATGTCGTTTGCCATTATGTATCTCCATTAGTAGCTTGGATAAAATTAGAAATTAGTTGTATATCTTTAACCCCAGTTAATGTCTCTACACCAGAGGAAACATCAAATTGGCGTGCGCCCGTAAGACGCGCTGCCTCAGCAACATTTTTATTGGTTAATCCTCCTGCTAACATCCATGGAGTGGCCCACCGGCGACCAGCAATCAATCGCCAATCAAACGCAAGGCCGTTACCACCGGGTATATTTGCATTTTTGGGGGGTTTTGCATCTACTAAAATTTGATCAGAAATACGACTATACTCGCTTAATTGATCCAAATCAGTTTCATCAGAAATGCCCACTGCTTTCATTACCGGTAAACCAAAGCGCTGTTTAACCTGAGATACTCTCTCGGCAGTTTCATGGCCGTGGAGTTGTATCATATCGATTGGAACTGCGCCCAAAAGCGTATCTAGCTCTTGATCTGTTGGATCAACAACAAGTGCAGTCTTGCATATACCAGTAGGTACAGATTTCGCCATAATACTTGCATGTTTTATCGTAAGATGGCGTGGAGATTTTTCAAAGAAAACAAACCCAACATATGATGCGCCAGAGTCAACCGATGCACTTAGTGTTTCAAGGGTGGTCAAACCACAGATTTTAACACGCATAATTTAATCTCATCAAAATTTAATATAAATATATAAAAGCTTTTAAATACATTTAACTGGCAAAATAAATACTTATTCAAGCAAACCTAATATTTGCTCTGCCTCATTATTAGTATCGTTTTTTAACTTTTTAATTTCTTGTTCCAACATTTTAACTTTTTTATTTTTAGTTGCTAATGCTTTACGATATTTATGTTCACGTAAATATTCCCACACAAAGCCTAAAAACAAACCAATGAGTACGCCTAATAAAACGACTAAAAATAGAGGTAATGATTTCACGCCTAAAATTCCAAAAGAAGCTGCTAAATCGCTTGGCATAAATTGCAGAGTTACCACTTGTCTATTGGCTATAGCTAACACTATCAAAGCCAAAGATATACTTAAGATAATTGAAAAACGAATAATGCGCATGGGCACTCTCAATGGTTACATGGCTTATATCTAGTCTTTAGTTATCCACCGTTCAAGCGATCACGCAAAAGCTTGCCGGTCTTAAAAAAAGGTACATGCTTTTCTTCAACATCAACATCTTCGCCAGTTCGCGGATTTCTACCGCGACGCGCATCACGCTGCTTTACAGAAAACGATCCAAACCCACGTAATTCAACACGATCGCCCTCAGACATTGCATCAATAATTTCATCAAAAACTGTAGCAACAATACGTTCTATATCACGTTGATATAAATGCGAATTTTCAGCAACAATTTTCTCCACTAACTCAGAACGTATCATTTTAGTATCTCCCTAAATTCGGAACTCAAAACTATTTTTAGATAATTACAGATTTTAAGCTGTGTGCAAAGTCCCACATTAAAAAAAATCAAAAAAATTACTATTTAGCTAACAATTCATTGTTTTCTACAAAAAAACCAGTCCAAAATCTATAATAATGAGCAAAATAGTTCATTTTTATTTTTTTAGTCCGAATCATAAGCACAAAAAAACAGCGCAGATTTATCTGCGCTGTTATCATTAATGTATATTTCTAATTAATCGTTACTTTTCAATGCGGCACCCAATATATCGCCCAAAGATGCACCAGAATCAGATGAGCCATACTGCTCAACAGCTTCTTTTTCTTCAGCAATTTCGCGCGCTTTAATTGAAAGACCCAATTTGCGTGTTTTAGCATCAATCGATGTAACACGTGCATCAAGCTTATTTCCAACACTGAAACGCTCTGGGCGCTGTTCTGCACGATCACGAGATAAGTCTGATCGACGGATGAAAGCTTTCATACCATCATATTCTACCTCGATACCACCTTCCTCAATAGACGTAACCTCAACAGTCACTACGGCACCACGCTTAACTCCAGCAATAGTTTCTGCAAAGGGATCTGCGCCAAGATTTTTAACAGACAAAGAAATACGTTCTTTATCAGCATCTACGTCAATAACGACTGCTTTAACGATATCACCTTTTTTGTAGTTAGCTAAAGCTTCTTCGCCAGATTTATCCCATGCCAAATCTGACAAGTGAACCATTCCATCAATTTCGCCTTCAAGACCGATAAACAACCCAAATTCAGTGATGTTTTTAACTTCACCTTCAACTTCAGCACCTTCAGGGAAATTCTTAGCAAAGCCTTCCCATGGGTTACCTTGAGTTTGTTTTAAGCCTAATGAAACGCGACGTTTGTCTGTTTCGATTTCCAAGACCATAACTTCTACTTCTTGTGATGTAGAAACGATTTTACCTGGGTGGACGTTCTTTTTAGTCCAAGACATTTCAGAAACGTGAACCAAACCTTCAACACCAGGCTCAAGTTCCACGAATGCGCCATAGTCAGTAATATTAGTAACACGACCTGTATGAACAGATTCTAGTGGGAAACGGCCAGCAACATCACCCCAAGGGTCGTCTTGCAACTGCTTCATACCCAAAGAAATACGATGCGTATCTTTATTTATCTTAATGACTTGAACTTTAATTGTTTCACCAATTGTCAAAACTTCTGACGGGTGATTAACACGTGACCATGCCATATCAGTTACGTGTAGTAGTCCATCAACACCGCCAAGGTCTACGAATGCACCGTAGTCTGTGATGTTTTTAACAACACCGTCAACTGCATCACCCTCAGCTAATTTACCAACGATTTCCGCACGCTGTTCAGCGCGTGATTCTTCCAAAATAGCTCGACGCGAAACAACGATATTGCCACGACGACGGTCCATCTTCAAAACGATAAATGGTTGTGCCATGCCCATTAACGGGCCAGCATCACGTACAGGACGCACATCAACTTGAGAACCAGGTAAAAACGCAACTGCGCCGCCTAAATCAACAGTAAATCCACCCTTAACACGCCCAAATATTGCACCTTCAACACGTTCTTCTGATGCGTGTGCTTTTTCTAAACGATCCCATGCTTCTTCACGACGAGCTTTCTCACGTGAAATAACTGCTTCGCCACGTTGATTCTCAACACGGTCAAGGAATACCTCTACAGTGTCACCAACTTCAATTTCAGGGGCTTGGCCAGGATTTGCAAATTCTTTAAGGTCAATACGACCTTCCATTTTGTAACCTACATCGATGATGGCTTGACCAGCTTCGATCGCAATTACTTTACCTTTTACAACAGAACCTTCATCAGGCGTGTCGATGTCGAAGCTTTCATTCAAGAGGGCTTCGAATTCCTCCATTGTCGCTTTAGCGCACATATATAAGTTCCTTCATATATTTTTCGGGCCGCGCAGTTATATCCACGGGTCTTTGGGTTTCAGTTATAATCACGCGTGCAATGGATCAGCGACAAACACACAAAGGGCCGGATATTTCCAGCCCTGCTTTTCCAATTGGTGAATTTTTCACCTTCGCTTTGTGCGATTAAGCGTGCATATAAGGGAAAAACATACTGAGGTAAAGAGACAAGGAGCCAAGATATTCATTCTTAAATTACATAAGTTTTATTTTTTAGTTAATATTTATAAAATAATAAATTACATTAATTAGACATATCTATTAATTTAACGTGTAAATTGCTTACAAAATTCTTCATGCTCTACTGAATTTTTATTACAATATTTACGTATAATACCTAGCTCCCAAGTACCGTTGCAACTTTTTGAAGTCTTTATAAGCAAACTCTGAAAACTTTTAATTGCAAGATTGTAATTTATTTCAAACTTAGAACCGCTCACATTCCGTTTTTTCATAGCTTCAAGTGATAGCTCATAATTTGCATAAGCTAAGTCATACGCTGTCCACAATGCTTGCTTTCCAGGGCTTTCTTTGATTTTATCTTCAAGCTCTCGTATATTAAGTTCATTTAAAATTAAATTTTTTCGCAATAAATCAAACTGTTTGTTGTTACTAATAGCTTCCAACTTATAGCCATCTAATGTTTCCAAAGCGACCACTATGCTATTAGTGTTTCGAGAGCAGCCCTCGAACGTTACTGGGTCTGATCGCAGCTTTTGAGCAAAAACTAAGTCAGCTGAAAAGCAAAAAAAAGCAAAAAGCCCTAAAAATCTCAACGCCTTTCTCCCAATTACAATAATTAATCTAGTATTTTAAACTTATTAAATTTAATTACCAATTTCAATTTAATTCTAATTTAGAAAAGCTATTTAACTTTGAATTTAACCGTTACAGCTTCAATTGCTGTACTAATAGCAAGCTCAATTGAAAGGTGTGAGGTATCAATAATTATTGCATCCTCAGCAGCAATCAATGGTGATACTGTACGCTCTCGATCACGAGCATCACGCCCCAATACATCATTCAAAACATCTTGAAGACTAACTTTATGTCCGTTTTTAGTTAACTCTTTAAACCGGCGAAGCGCACGCACTTCTGCACTTGCAGTTATAAACAACTTCACATCAGCATTTGGGCAAATGATAGTGCCAATATCTCTTCCATCAAGAACAGTACCACCCTCTTGATTTGCAAAATTACGCTGAAAATCAAATAAAACATCTCGTACTTCTGGAATTATAGCCACCTTACTAGCAGCCTGCGCAACTTCGTCTGTCCGCAAATCATCTGAAAGCAAATCTTCTGGTGTTAATTCTAACGCTAACTGTTCAGAAATTTCTGGATAAAATGACGTGCGAGAGTAAGCTAAAGCTTTTTTACCCACACCCCTATATAGTAAGCCCGTGTCTAAATGCGCAAATTTAAAATTTGCTGCAATAGCTTTAGATATAGTCCCTTTTCCAGCAGCTGCAGGACCATCTATTGCTACAGTAAATTTCATAACAACATCCTTAACTAATACTAGCTCCAAGCTTAGTCATTAATTCTTTGAAAATTGGAAAAGATGTTTCTATGGCATGTCCATCATCCACAGTAACTGGCTTTTTAGCAGCTAGCCCCATGCACAAAAAGGACATCGCAATACGATGGTCCAAATACGTTTGAGCAATTCCACCTCCTTCAACTTCACCATCTTGACCATGTACTATCAGATAATCTTCACCCTCTTCTACAGTCACACCCATAGCTTCCAAACCTCGCGCCATAGCATCAATGCGGTCGCATTCTTTTACACGTAATTCTTTTATACCACGCATAATGGTTTTTCCTGAAGCAAAAGCAGCAACAACTGATAGAATAGGATATTCATCAATCATTGATGGCGCTCTATCAAATGGCACCTCAATTCCAATAAGACTACTAGCCTTAACTTGCAAATCAGCTACTGGCTCACCACCTTCTTCACGTTCGTTTAAAAACTTAATGTCAGCACCCATTTCAACTAAAGTGGTAAATAAACCAGCGCGCGTTGGGTTTAAGCAAATATTAGGTAATGTAACCTCTGAACCTTCAACAATTAACGCAGCACAAACGGGGAATGCCGCTGAAGATGGGTCGCAAGGCACTGCAATGTCTTGCGCTATTAATTCAGGGCGGCCCTGTAAAGTGATTGCAAACCCCTCTGCAGATTTAACAGTTTCAATATCAGCACCAAAACCACGTAACATTCGTTCAGAATGATCACGTGTTTTTTCAGGCTCAATTAATGTTGTTTCTCCCATAGCATTTAAACCAGCCAGTAAAACAGCAGACTTAATCTGAGCAGACGGATGTGGTGAGATATAAGTAACCCCCATAGCATCCCTTGCGCCAACCATAGTTAACGGCAAGAGACCTTCCAAACGGCCATATGATTTTGCACCAAATAATTCTAAAGGGTCAGTAATCCGACCCATTGGCCGTGAACGAAGGCTAGCATCACCTGTAAATGTTGCATTAATTGGGCTAGTAGACATTGCACCCATAATAAGCCGCACGCCAGTACCAGCATTACCACAATTGATTACGTCTTCTGGTTCTGAAAACCCACCTACGCCAACGCCACTTACAGTCCAATTACCTGCGCCATGGTCGGTAACTTCCGCGCCAAAAGAAGACATAGCGCGCGCAGTATCCAAAACGTCCTGACCCAACAAGAGACCTGAGATTTTCGTTTCACCAATTGATAATGCTCCCAAAATAAGAGATCGGTGCGAGACAGATTTATCACCTGGTATAACTGCTGTTCCATTCAAAGGGCCGCTTGAACAAGACGTCATAGGGATTGGCTTTGGGTGGCCTAACATAAATATTCTCCTATTCTTGGTATTAGTTTTAGTCGAGAACACCCTATGCGTCCATCAAGAAAACTATTAAATATGTTAACAAAATTTTTAAATAAGCATATAAAAATAGTATCAGATTTTTCTAAAAGTTAGATAATGCGGAGTACGGTCTTCACGTAAAGCTTTGAGCTCATATCTTGTCGAAATCCAGTCATCCCAAGGCTGGCGCCAGTCATTTGCACAATTTGCAAGCCATTCAAAATTACCGTTAGCCAATACCTCTTCAAGAGTTTGCCTAACATAATCTTCAATATCAGTGGCGACACGAAAAATAGCACCTGATTTTAAACATGAGGCTAATGGTTCCAAGTGATCACGCGTAACAAACCTGCGCCGGTGGTGTCGCAACTTGGGCCACGGATCTGGGTACAGTAAAAATGCGCGCGAAATTGAATTTTCAGGCAATACATCCATCATGTCTCGAGCATCACCTGGATGAACTATAACATTTTTCACTCCAGCCGAACGAATTTTTCCAAGGAGCATAGCCACACCGTTGACATAAGGTTCACAGCCAACAATGCCAACATTAGGGTTTAAACTTGCCTGATGCACCATATGTTCACCACCACCAAAACCAACTTCAAGCCAAACGTCTCGGTCATCACCAAACCAATCCTTAGGGTTGACCAATTCACGTGTAGGATTATCACTCCATGTCACACCTGGTGGACTAAGGGCATCTAAATCTTCTACAAGATATCGCCTTTGCGCTTGTTGGAGAGACTTCCCCTTTATCCGCCCATAAAAATTTCTCTGTGGCGCTCCAGATACATGTTTTTCCCGTTTTATCATGGTTCAGATCCTATAAAAAGCACCAAAGTTATTAATGCTTAATAACGGTTTATAAAAGTTTTGGTCAAACAGAACTTTTCAAGGTGTCTACCAAATCTGTCTTTTCCCATGAAAAGCCACCATCATCAGTTGCTGTACGGCCAAAATGACCATAAGCAGCAGTACGCGCATAAACTGGACGTCGTAATTTAAGGTGATCAATTATACCTACTGGTGTCAAATCCATTGCTTGTGAGACAGCTTTTTCTATAATTTCATCTGGCATTTGGCCTGTTCCATGAGTGTCACAATAAATGGATAATGGCTTAGCCACGCCAATTGCATAAGATAATTGTATAGTACAGCGTTTAGCAAGATTAGCGGCTACCACATTTTTAGCTAGATAACGAGCTGCATACGCTGCTGATCGATCAACTTTAGTTGGGTCTTTTCCAGAAAATGCACCACCCCCATGGGGTGCAGCACCTCCATAAGTATCAACAATAATTTTACGCCCAGTCAAACCCGCATCACCATCAGGGCCACCAATTACGAATTTACCAGTCGGGTTTACATGCCATTCAGTTTCTGCCGAAATCCAGTCCTTTGGCAAAGTTTTGCGAATATAAGGTTCAACAAGATCACGGACATCAGAAGATGATAAAGTTTCATCTAAATGCTGCGTAGACAATACAATAGATGTTACACCAACAGGCTTACCATTTTTGTATCGTACAGAAATTTGTGATTTTGCATCAGGACCCAATTGAGAAAGAGCACCTGAATGGCGTGCTTCTGCTAAATTCCGAAGAATAGCATGTGAGTACTGAATAGGCGCCGGCATTAATTCAGGCGTTTCATCAGTAGCATAACCAAACATGATACCTTGGTCACCGGCTCCTTTATTATCAACACCCTGCGCAATATGAGCAGACTGTTCATGTAATAAATTATCTATAGATAATGTTTCCCAGTGAAAGCCTTTTTGTTCATAACCGATGTCACGAACACATTTACGTACTATTGCTTCAACGTTAGATTTTACTAACTTTAGCTTTGATTGATCAGCCAATCCAACCTCACCACCAATCACTACGCGATTAGTTGTGGCAAATGTTTCACATGCAACACGAGCCATTTCCTCTTCAGTTAGAAAAGCATCAAGAATAGCATCAGAAATTTGATCGCAAATTTTATCTGGATGACCTTCAGAAACAGATTCGGATGTAAAAATGTAATTCGCACGCGCCATGATTAAGCTCCATAAATATTAATTCTCACTTAAGGAAGCCGTTGTGAGTAATTGATAAAAATTTTAATATCATACTGAAACACGCCGTCAATACTTTGATCCTTTAAACATATTTTTAATACAAAAAATCATTAAAAAACTGTAAATTAATAGCCAACCTAACTCTCCTATTTTTGCATATAAAGTTGGAGGTAATGCAGCTGGTAATATATGGTCAAAATAGCCAGCAGTTTCCAATTCTAAGGATTTTAAAACGCGACCATATGGATCAATCATTGCACTAATACCAGTATTGGCTGACCTAACTAGAGGTAAGCCTTGTTCAATTGCGCGAACACGGGCCTGAACTAAATGCTGGTATGGCCCAGAAAAGCTCCCGAACCAAGCATCATTGGTGATATGAACAATCCACTCTGGCCGGTTTTTACTACTATTTGAATACTGAGGAAAAATGGCTTCATAGCAAATTAGTGCTAGAAAATTAGGTAGATTTTGCACTTGTATAATGCGTGAACCTTGTCCAGGTCTGAAGTTTCCTGCTAGTCCAACCACATTGGATAAACCCACTTTATTCATCATATTTGCCAAAGGCATATATTCACCAAATGGAACTAAATGCTCTTTATCATAAATCGCATCTAATTTCCCCGCGGTACCTATAACTATTAATGAATTTCTTGGTTTGCCATTTTTCTTACGGACGATGCCTGTAATCACAGATGCATTCTGTCCCGCCACCTCTGCAATTTCTTGGAAATTTAGGAGGCTATTTTCTAAAAGTTGAGGCAGCGCAGTTTCAGGCCAGATTACCACATCAGGACTTTGCTCTACTTTAATACCAGTATATTTTAACTGCCGCGCGTAAAAAGCATTAACCATATCTGGCCGCCATTTTAAATGCTGAGCAGCATTTGGTTGAATAACTCTAACTATTATTTGCTCAACATTTGGCAGAATTAAACTGCTCGATCGCCATAGACCAAAAATAGAAAGTATTATTAAAGCTGTCCCCATTAATAATACACCTAGTCGAAAGCGAGGTATAAGTATTGCGGGAAGAAAACATACAATTAACAAGATAAGTCCAAGACCATGAATGCCAATCCAGGCTGTTAATTGAATAATTGGCAAATCAATTAAAGCATAACTTAAATGGCCCCACGGGAATCCTGTCAAAATATTTGCGCGTAAAAATTCAAATAGTGTCCAACAAAGTGCTAGAAAAATTAACCGCGTTGCACCTGCTATTGTTAGCCAAACTGTTAAATGAAAAGCTAACGCCCAAAATAAAGCTAGGCCACCCGCCATAAAAGCTAATGCAAAAGGCGCCATCCAGCCCGTAACTTCTGGGGCTACAAAAAAAGGCTCAACAATCCATACAATGGTTAATGCAAAATAACCAAAGCCAAGCCACCAACCAATCACAAAACCAAGCTTAGCGTTTTTTACATCACGCATATATAAACCGATAAATGGCAAGACAGCCGCGTATGTAAAGCTAAGATTAAACGGAGCCTGAGCTAACGCTAAAATTAGACCAACTATAAAAAATGCACCGCACTTTTTCCATGTGATCTCATGCATGTTTCTAGATTTAAACATATATTAGTGTCTACTTTTTTTGTGGTCTTTTATAAACCCTCAGTTTTTTAATACTCCTAGGATCAGCTTCCATAATTTCAAAATCGTACCCAGATGGGTGAGAAATTACTTCCCCCCTTACGGGAACGCGACCCGTTATCATAAAAACTAAACCACCCATAGTTTCAATTTCTTCGTCATCAGTATCTGAGGCAAGGTCAATTCCTAAAACCTTTTCAAACTCTTTTAGGGATGCACGCGATTGGCAAATATAGATACCAGGCTTGGTTTCCACCCATGCAGCCGCATCATCAGTATCATGCTCATCAGAAATATTGCCGACCAATTGCTCTACTAAGTCTTCAATTGTAGCAAGACCGTCCACACCACCATATTCATCCACAACTAAAGCCATATGCGTGCGTTCAGCTTGCATCTTTTGCAATAAAACATCCAAGGGCATAGACGGTGGTACAAACAGTACTGGGCGTACTATTTCAATGATATTAAATGTTTTAGACTTACCGTTGAAAATATGTTTAAGTGCTAAATCTTTCAAATGAATCATACCAATTGTATTATCTAAAGTATCCTCAAACACTGGCAGGCGCGAATACCCACTATCACGAAACTCTTCAATCATTACATCTAAATCCATCTCAGATGAAATACATACTATGTCCGCACGTGGGATTGCCACGTCCTCCACACGTAAAGTTTTTAACTTGGACACACCTGTGTCAGAAACGAAATGAGAATTGGGCTTTATGCTTTTATGTGCAATTTTTGGCCCACTTAGTAAGCGCCTAAAAAATCCACTTTTACTAGTTTTTTTGGGGGATTGCGCGCTTTGCGCTGCAGTCGATGACCCCTCGTTAATGTCGCCCATTAGTTCTTTCCAAAATTGCACCTATCTGTTTGTTTATTTTCATATGGATCAGTTATACCCATTCCCTTTAGCAAGCGCGACTCTAATTCTTCCATGAGTTGCGCATCAGCATCATTTTCATGATCATAACCAAGCAAATGTAAACACCCATGAACTAAAAGGTGAGCTGTGTGGTCAACTAAGGTAATATGTGCTGCATTCGCTTCATATTCGCATGTATCAAACGAAATTGCGATATCACCAAGCAAATTATCATAAATTTCATTTACATTAGGTGTACCAGGAACACCCCCAATCGACTTTGCCTTTAAATCATAACTAGGCCAAGAGAGTACATTAGTTGCTTTTGATTTTTTCCTAAATTCATCATTTAAATTAGCTATTTTAGTATCATCACAAGCAAGAACGCTCACTTCCCAATCAAGAGACAAGTTTAGATTTAAAAGAACTGTAGCAAAGGCTTTATTAGCAAGGTGCTCTAGCCCAATAGATTTCCACCTATCATCTTCAAATAATATATCAGCAATATCATTCATTTTTTTATATTTGCATCATATGCACGGATAATTTTTGCAACCATCGGATGACGAACAACATCAGAAGCATCAAATTCAATAAACCCAATTCCCTTAACATTTCGCAAAACATGCTTTGCTTCCACAAGGCCAGAAGGCATACCGCGAGGCAAATCAATTTGAGTTATGTCACCAGTGATTGCCATTCTAGAACCTTCACCCATGCGCGTTAAAAACATTTTCATTTGCATAGTAGTTGTATTTTGAGCCTCATCCAAAACGACAAATGCATTGGCCAAAGTACGGCCACGCATAAATGCCAGTGGCGCAATTTCAATTTTTTTTTCTTCAATCAACTTTCCTAGCTGATTTGATGGTAAAAAATCATTTAATGCATCATATAATGGCTGCATATATGGGTCTATTTTATCCTTCATATCACCCGGTAAAAAACCCAACCGTTCACCTGCCTCAACCGCTGGGCGTGATAAGACAATACGATCAACCTGACCCTCAATAAACATAGATACTGCTGCCGCAACCGCCATATAAGTCTTTCCAGTACCCGCTGGACCAAGGCCAAAAACTAATTCATGTTTAAAGAGTTGTTCCATATATTTTTTTTGAGTTGGAGTACGCGGCTCTACAGTTTTTTTGCGTGTACGAATTTCTGCACCACCTGCAGAAAACATTTCAATTTGATCACCTGTTTGCATTTTTGTTTTCGGGCTAACTTTGCCAAAGCGCAAAACAGCATCAATATCAGCAGCTAATAGCACTTTATTTTGTTCTAAGCGTTGATACATTTTTTCTAACGTGTCCTGAGCACTTTTTGCACTTTTTGCATTACCTATCAGAGTTAGCTCATTTCCACGTCTGATGATTTGAATAGGAATACTTTTTTCAATTTGGGCAAGATTTTTATCAAACTCACCACAAAGATCGATTAATAACTTATTGTCAGGAAAAGTTATAACTACCTCTGGCACAGCATTAGTGACTGATGCCGGACTAATTATCTTTATTGTCAATTCTGAGTTCTCCAATTAACTACTTACACAATTATGATGCAATAATGTGATGAACCCTACAAGTCACTTTCAATAAAAATTTAGTTAAATTGGTTAACTTTTTTATTAGAGCTCAACATATTTTTTAATATAAAGAAAAAATATATTTTTATTTAAAAGCTTACGAATTCGGCACGTAGAGAATTAGTATCAGCACCTAATATTCGTAAATTCACAATGTCACCAATTTGCGCTTGGTCAATGGTTGCATGAACACCATGCAAATACTCAGTGCGGCCCACTAATTGGCCATCCATACGCCCTGGTCGCTCTAATAAAACAGGCAGAATACGCCCAACCATTGAACCCATAAACTCTTTTTGATGCTGTGAAAGAAGGTTTTGAAGTTTGGCTAATCGTTCTGACTTTATTTCTTCAGGTACTTGTTTTTTGCTATCAGCTGCAGATGTCCCAGGGCGGGTAGAATATTTAAAAGAATAAGCTTGAGCATATTTAATCTCTCTAACCAATTCTAGTGTTTGTTCAAAATCTTTGTCTGTTTCACCCGGGAAACCAACAATAAAATCACCTGATAGCGCAATATCAGGCCTAGCAAATCGTAGCTTTTCGATGATTTCCATATAACTTTTTGCAGTGTGTTTCCGGTTCATGGCTGTTAAAACATCATCAGATCCTGATTGAACTGGCAAATGAAGATATGGCATCAACTTTTCTACCTCTCCATGTGCATCGATTAATTCTTGCGTCATGTCATTAGGATGGGACGTGGTAAAACGGATACGTTTAAGATCATTAATTTTTGAAAGTTCTTTTATCAATTGAGGTAAAGTAGCATCAGCACTACCCATGGGCCCGTGGTATGCATTTACGTTTTGCCCCAATAAAGTAATATCACGAACACCTCGCTCAACTAATCCCTCTGCTTCATTAAAAATTTGAGAAACAGGGCGAGACATCTCAGCACCGCGAGTAAATGGTACTACACAAAAAGCACAAAATTTATCACATCCCTCCTGAACAGTAAGAAATGCAGACGGTGCTCGCTTCATTTTAGGCGCACTTGGTAAATATTCAAATTTATCTTCTTCAGGAAAATCGGTATCAATTGACTTTTTCCCGTTTTCAACAGATTTAATCATAGCAGGTAAACGGTGGTACGCCTGTGGGCCAACGACTATGTCTACCAAAGGTTGTCTTCGTATAATTTCTTCACCTTCAGCCTGCGCTACACAACCGGCAACACCAATTTTAAGATCAGGATTTTTCGCCTTAAGCGATTTATAACGGCCAAGGTCTGAATAGATTTTTTCAGCTGCTTTTTCTCGAATATGACAAGTATTTAATAGTATCATATCAGCTTCTTCTGGGGAAGACACTTCACTGTAACCCTCTGCACCAAGAGACGTTGCCATTCGCTCAGAATCATAAACATTCATTTGGCAACCAAAGGTTTTGATGTAAAGATTTTTAGTTTTTGACATAATTAAAGCCTCAGATGCATTTATGGAATTTTAATGGCATTACACTGCATTTTGTATCTATTCAATGCTATGGGTATTTTACACGTAAAGCCAATTGATTAGAAATAATTTAAAAGTATAAAAATAAATATTTATTTATCTTTTAGCCGAATAACTACATCCACACGCGAAATATCAAATCCTTCAGGCGCGTGGGGTAACTTTTCAAACTTTATAGATTCCTTTGGGGCATCGCTTAAGGCTCCAGTGCTTTCCCAATAAAAATGTGGGTGATCATCGGTCCGAGTATCAAAATAAGATTTATGTCCATCAACATGAATTTCATGCATTAACCCAGCGTCACAAAAAGTACGCAAAGTATTATAAACAGTTGCTAACGATACACTTAATGCTTTTTCACAAACAGTTTCATGTAAGCTTTCTGCGCAAACGTGTCGATTCAAACCATCACCAACTAATAACGCCGCCAACGCCAAGCGTTGTCGTGTGGGGCGAACATTAGCACTGCTTAGCCAATTACGGCTTCTAATTTCATGGTTTGTAAACATATATCCCTCAGACCTTAATATTTATATTATGACCTGAATAGTCATGAATTTCAATAAATTTTAATGAATTCTAATAGGCAGTTCTAGGCTTCACGTTGCAAGCTCCTATTGCAAGCAAATGGTTTGGGATGGTAAGTATTGACAAATATAAGCATGGAGCAACTTAATATGACTGAAAGACCAACCAGCTATAGCTATGAAGATTTATTAAAATGTTCGAGAGGCGAACTCTTTGGCCCAACCAATGCTCAACTCCCGGCACCACCAATGTTAATGATGGATAGAATTACTGAACTTTCTGTTGATGGTGGTGAATTTAGTAAAGGTCATATTGTAGCAGAGTTTGATATTAAACCCGAACTGTGGTTTTTTGAATGCCATTTTCCTGGAAATCCAATTATGCCAGGATGTCTGGGCTTGGATGGTCTTTGGCAGTTAACCGGTTTTAATCTTGGTTGGCGCGGCATGACAGGAAAAGGAATGGCACTTGGTGTTGGAGAGGTGAAGCTAACAGGTATGGTTACACCAGCTCGTAAAGTGTTAACATATAATGTTGAATTCACTCGCGTTATTGATCGTAAATTAAAGATTGGTGTTGCAAATGGCACAGTACATGCAGACGGCGAATTAATTTATGCTGTTAAGGATATGAAAGTTGGCCTTGCCAATCAAGAGGGTTAATTCCCAAATGTAAATTTAAGGAGAATAAAATGCGCCGTGTAGTTGTGACAGGAATGGGAATCATCTCTTCCATTGGTAATGATATTGAAGAAGTGACTGCTAGCTTAAAGGCTGGGAAATCTGGTATAATTGCTGCACCAGATTATGCAGAAAAAGGCTTCCGATCTCAAATCCACGGTATGCCACAAATTGACGTAACTGAACATATCGATAAACGTCAAATGCGATTTATGGGGCAAGGAGCTGCATATAATTTCTTAGCTATGGAGCAAGCAATTGCAGACAGTGGACTTGAAGAAAGTGATGTTTCAAATGAACGTACGGGTATGGTTATGGGCTCTGGTGGTCCATCAACTATAAATTTATTTAACGCACATCAGCTTACACTAGAAAAAGGCGCTCCAAAACGTATGGGCCCATTTATGGTCACACGTTGTATGTCGTCCACGAACTCTGCTTGTTTAGCTACGCCTTTCAAAATTAAAGGTGTAAACTACTCTATTACATCTGCTTGCTCTACATCAGCACATTGCATTGGAAATGGTGTGGAACAAATTCAAATGGGCAAACAGGATATTGTCTTTGCGGGTGGCGGCGAAGAACTCGATTGGACAATGTCATGTCTATTTGATGCAATGGGCGCAATGTCCTCAAAGTATAATGATAGCCCAGAGACAGCTTCGCGAGCGTTCGACGCTAAACGAGACGGCTTCGTTATTGCAGGCGGTGGAGGTGTCGTGGTTTTAGAAGAATTAGATCATGCATTAGCCCGAGGGGCAAAAATTTATGCCGAAGTGACTGGTTATGGTGCAACATCTGATGGACACGATATGGTTGCACCCTCAGGCGAAGGTGGAGAGCGCTCAATGAAGTTAGCTCTCTCAACAATTGGTGAGCGTAATGTGAGCTACATTAATGCACACGGCACATCAACACCAGCAGGAGACGTTACTGAAGTTGAAGCTGTCCGACGTGTGTTCGCAGGCAAAAAACAACCCCTAATAAGTTCAACTAAATCCTTAACGGGTCACTCTTTAGGTGCAACAGGCGTGCAAGAAGCAATCTATTCATTAATTATGTTGGAAAAAGATTTCATTACTGCATCGGCAAACATCACAGAATTAGATTCTGCATTAAAAGCTAATGAGATTGCAACTAAACGAGTAGATAAAGCAGGTTTGGATACAGTCCTGTCAAATAGCTTTGGCTTTGGTGGCACTAACGCCAGCATAGCTATGAGCAAGTATTACGGATGATAATATGACTAATTTAATGAAAGGCAAACGTGGCCTAATTATGGGCGTGGCAAACGAGAAATCTATTGCCTGGGGTATTGCGCGCGAAATGGCTGAACAAGGCGCTGAACTTGCGTTTACATACCAAGGTGAGGCATTTGGTAAACGTGTAAAACCTTTAGCCGCAAGCCTTGGCTCAGACATCTTAGTAGATGCCGACGTGACGAATGATGAATCATTAGATTTGGCATTCTCCGAACTAAAATCAAAATGGGGGAAATTAGATTTTATTGTTCACGCTGTTGCTTATTCAGATAAAAATGAATTAGTAGGCCGCTTCGTTGATACTTCACGAGCTAACTTTAAAAATTCATTAGATATATCTTGTTATTCATTAATAGAAGTTTCGCGTCGAGCGTCCGAACTAATGACAGACGGGGGCACTATTTTAACGCTTACATATCAAGGCTCAAATAAAGTAACTCCCTTTTACAATGTTATGGGAGTAGCTAAGGCCGCATTAGAAAGTGCCGTTCGATATTTAGCAAATGATCTTGGGCCACAAGGAATTCGCGTAAATGCAATTAGCCCAGGCCCAATGCGCACACTAGCTGGTGCTGCCATAGGTGGCGCCCGCAAAACATTCCGTACAACAGAAGCAAATTCACCAATGCGTGCAAATGCAACATTAGAAAGTGTTGGTGGAACTGCTGTTTATCTTGCATCTGACTACGGTAAATTTACGACTGGTGAAATTATTCATGTTGATGGTGGCTATCATATCTTAGGTATGGCGCAGCCAGAAAACCTATAATAATTTTGACATATTGATCTTTTTACCCAAAGTTTTTTTAAAAGGAAAATGCATGATTACTACCTGTATTTTTGATGCTTATGGAACATTGTTTGACGTTACATCGGCTGCTCGGGCAGTGGCAAATGAAGAAAAACACATAACCTTTGCCAAGCACTGGGTGAAAGTTGCAAATACCTGGCGATCAAAGCAACTACAATATACTTGGCTTCGGACAATTATGAACCAATATTCTGATTTTTGGCAAGTGACTAAAGACGGATTAGATTTTGCTTTAGAAGAAAGTGGCATCCAAAGCTCGGAGCTACGCGAACGCTTATTGGCTTTATACTGGAAACTATCTGCATACCCAGAAGTTCAAGGCTTGTTATCTAATCTAAAGTCAAATGGATACAATACTGGGATTCTGTCTAATGGGTCGCCCGATATGTTAGACAGTGCAGTAAATTCAGCAGGATTAAATGATGTTCTAGATGCTGTTTTAAGTGTAGATAATATTGGAATATATAAACCAAGTAAGCATGTTTATCAGATGGTTTTAGATAATTTTAAATGTAGTGCTGAACAAATTTTATTTGTTTCATCAAATAGTTGGGATGTTGCGGGTTCAACTAAGTTTGGTTTTCAAACCCTATGGGTGAACCGCAACAGTGAACCCCCAGATAGGTTAGACGCTAGACCACGCTGGACTGCTAAAAATTTAGTTAGCATTCCAACACTCTTGAAAGACTTAGCATGAGCACTTTTAGTATGATTAAAGATGCATACGAACGCATAGCACCTCACGCTCGAAGAACCCCACTTTTGACATCACCCTTTTTAGATGAAATAGCCAAGCGGCGTGTATGGGTTAAGGCAGAGTGCTTACAGCATACCGGTTCATTTAAATTTCGAGGTGCCTGGGCAGCCATTTCTGCACTTAATTACGAAGAGCGCAGACGTGGAGTAATAACATTTTCTTCAGGCAATCATGCACAAGGTATAGCTTTGGCAGCAATGCGACATTCAGTTTCGTCAACAATCATCATGCCAAAAGATTCTCCGCGGATAAAGATTGAGAACACCCGCGCTCTAGGTGCAGAGGTAGTTTTATATGATCGAGCAACAGAGGATCGAAGCATTATAGAAGAAAAAGTGAACCCTAAAAAATCACGCATTCTTATTAAGCCCTACGATGATCATCAGGTTATAGCAGGGCAAGGTTCCGTTGGAATTGAAGTGGCAGAACAATCTATAGAAAATAATATTTTAAATGCTGAAGTTCTTGTATGCTCTGGCGGTGGCGGTCTTGCGTCTGGGATTGCTCTAACTCTAGAAAAGCTTAATTCAAATATGCAAGTTCGCACTGCTGAACCAAACGAATTTGATGACATAAAAAGATCGCTGATCAGTGGTAAAATTGAACAGAATACAAAAACGAGTGGATCTCTTTGTGACGCTGTTCTAACTTTATCTCCTGGTGAAATTACATTCCCAATACTTTATCGCCTATGTGGCAAAGGTATTAGTGTTTCTGAAGAAGATGCATTGCGTGCAATGGTATTAGCCTTTGAGCGCTTACGTATTGTTATTGAACCTGGTGGCGCAGTTGCATTGGCAGCAGCATTATTTCATGGCGATGAGTTAAATCAAGATGATGTAATAGCAGTAGCTACAGGTGGCAATGTGGATGCAGAAGTATTTAATAATGCATTGGCCCAGTATGGAAGTAAGTCGTAAAACCTATGACAGCAACACTCTGCGTGTTTGCAAGGGTAATTAATAATACGATTCTATTTGTAAAATAAAAATACATAAAGAAGATCTGAAAATCTATTTTCCTCGCCCAACAAACCACAATGATGATAGGCCAGAACTAATAATTATAAGGATTCCAATTAATGTTAAAATATCTGGCCACTGTGAGAAGACAAGGTAACCCATTATACTAGCTGAAATAAGCTGTAAATAAATCAAAGGGGCAACAACACTTGCAGGTGTTTTGCGGTTGATTAAAACAAGCATCAGATTTCCAAAAGCAGAACCTAAAGCTGATAATAATAAAAACCCTAGATTTGGTGCTGTTAAACTTGGCACATCAATTATACTGAATGGCAAAAGAAGAATTGAACCAATAGTTAATTGTGAAATCAACAAAAATTTTGGCCGGTAACTACTTGCCACCCAACGCGTCATAGCCAAATAGATACCATGAAAAATACCAGCAAGTACCGCGAAAAACATTCCAATAGTCATGCCAAATCCAGGACGAACGACAATTAGAACGCCCAAAAAGCTAATAATTAATAATATACTACGTTCCCAAGTTATTTGTTCTTTAAGTACCAGCCATGACAGAATGAAGGATATAATAGGACTAATAAAGAACCCACCAAATGCATTGGCCATTGGTTCAGTTTTAATAGCTGTGAGGATCGAGCAAATTGCGCCACTGATCAGTACTCCTCGCAAAATAATACGCCAGTCTAAAAGCCCAATTAATTCTGATTTATGCACCCCGCTAAAAGGTAATAATATAATCAAAGCAATAAAAAATCGTGCCCAGGCAACCCATAGTTGTGAAAACCCAACATCAGATAATAATTTACTTCCGGTATCACCTAAGATCACCAAAAAAGTAGATAACAGCATTAAGAAAAACGCTTGGAGTAAAGTCTTTGCCATCATTATCATACACGAGCGTAAAAAGTAAATTATAATTTAGTCGTATCTCAACGATAGACTAATATACAACCCATTAAACATCTCACAGCATTATACCTATAATCTGATGAAAATCAGAGGAAGTTTTCAATACAATCACAAGGTTTTAATTTAAAACCTCAACAATCAATACGGATAGTCGTATTCTTAGGGTCATAGGGACTATCTTCAACTACTTTACAAGCATAACGCTCACCTAATATATTAATCATTAATCGTTGCCCAACATTAGAAAATTCAGGTTTAACATATCCCATACCAATAGATTTTTTAAAGACCACGGAATAGCCCCCCGATGTCAAACGCCCTACTTTAGTATTACCATTATATAAGGCTTCACGTCCCCATGGATCTGCATCATTTGGGCCATCAATTAATAATGTAACACATTTTGACCTGATACCAGTTTTGAGCATTGCGGCTTTTCCAAAGAAATTCTTTTCAAGATCGATAAAACGCGGCAAATCAGCCTCTTGTGGTGTAGCATCTCTGCCTAATTCAGTTCCAAATGCACGGTATGACTTTTCTTGACGTAACCAGTTCTGAGCGCGACCACCTACGAGCTTTATACCCACATCCGCACCTGCTTTCATAAGTAAATCAAATAAGTAATTCTGCATTTCAATTGGATGATGTAACTCCCAACCTAATTCTCCCGTATATGCAACTCTGATGGCATTTACGGGACACATACCTAATTCAATTTCACGAGCTGATAGCCAAGGGAAGCGCTTATTAGATAGCGTTGTTGTTGGATCAGAATCTTTAATGACTTTGGACAGTAAATTGCGTGTTTTTGGCCCTGCAATTGCAAAAACGCCCCACTGTGTAGTTACGTCTTGGATTTCAATATATCCAAATTCATTAGATTTATCTTCAGCAGCTTTACGCAAATAATCTGCATCATAGGCAGTCCAGGCTCCAGCAGATACAAGATAATAGTCATTTTCCCCATTACGTACAATTGTATATTCAGTTCGTGTCGTCCCATGACTAGTCAGTGCATAAGTTAGGTTTATACGTCCAATTTTAGGTAATTTATTACATGTAAACCAATCCAAGAATTGAGTTGCACCAGGACCTTTAACAACATGTTTAGTAAAAGCTGATGCGTCTATTAAGCCAACGCCTTCACGAATAGATTTAGCCTCATCGACTGCATACTGCCACCACCCACCACGACGGAAAGATCGGCTATCATGATCAAAACTATCACCTGCATCTAATGGGCCGAAATAATTTGGACGATCCCATCCATTCACTCGACCAAATTGGGCTCCAGCTGCTTTTTGGCGATCATAAGCAGGTGATGTGCGCAAAGCATTACAAGCTGGTCGCTCTTCATCTGGGTGATGCAGAGTGTAGACGTGATCATAGCATTCTTCGTTTTTACGTGCAGCATATTCTGTCGTCATCCAGGAGCCAAAGCGTTTAGGGTCTAATGATGCCATATCAATTTCAGCTTCACCATTGACCATCATTTGCGCCATATAGTTTCCAACGCCACCTGCCGCGGTAATACCAAAGCTAAAACCCTCAGCCAGCCACATATTTCGCAAACCTGGGGCAGGACCAACTAATGGATTACCATCTGGGGTATAGCAAATAGGCCCATTAAAATCGTCTTTAAGCCCACTTTCCTCACACGATGGCATGCGATGGATCATAGCCATATATTGATCCTCAATTCGCTCTAACTCTAAGGGAAACAAGTCAGCTCGGAAACTATCTGGTACACCATATTTGAACCTTGCAGGCGCATTTTTCTCATATACACCTAGAATCCATCCTCCACGTTCCTCACGAACATAAGATTGTGCATCAGCATCACGAATAACGGGGTGCTCAGGGTTACCATCTGCACGCCATTTCTGAAGCGTTGGGTCAACATCTGTAACTATAAACTGGTGCTCTACAGGAATAGCAGGAATTTTAATACCAAGTAATTTTGCAGTCCGCTGTGCATGATTACCAGTCGCTGTTACCACATGCTCTGCTGTAATAATAATTTGCTCTTCAGAAGAAATTAAATTTCCACCTTTTTCAACCATCTTGGTGCAGGTCACTTTCCATTCTGACCCAGTCCAAGCGTACCCGTCAACCTGCCACTTACGCTCAATTGTTACACCCATTTGGCGTGCACCCTTGGCCATAGCCATAGTCACATCTGCAGGATTTATATACCCATCTGTTGGATGATAAATTGCACCTTCTAAATCATCAGTTCTTATAAGTGGCCAACGCTCTTTAATTTGTTGAGGTGTTAATTTTTCATATTCAATACCTAAAGTTTCTGCAGTTGAGCCATATAACATATATTCGTCCATGCGATCTTTAGTTTGTGCCATTCGGAGGTTTCCAACAACTGAAAATCCCGCATTTAGGCCTGTCTCAGCTTCTAAAGACTTATAAAAATCAACTGAATAATCATGAAGATGTGTTGTGGCATAACCCATATTAAATAGCGGTAACAAACCTGCAGCATGCCAAGTAGATCCAGAGGTTAATTCATCACGCTCCAATAGCATAACATCTTTCCAGCCATATTTTGCTAGATGGTAGGCAATGCCTGTTCCAACTGCGCCACCACCGACGACCAAAGCTTTTATATGGGTTTTCATGATCAAATCTCCGAAAGAAAGAATAATATTTAGAATTGCAGAAAAATTAATAATAGCGCTAGGGATGCCGACTGTTTCTTTCAAAAAACGACAATGTGATTGTTTGATACTGGATAAGTAACAAAAATGAGCATATCAAAGGAAAAATTATAAGGATTCTTCCCATGTCTGAACAAAACCCATTTTTCACCCATTGGGAACAAGAATTTGCGCTTCCACCTTTTCATTTAATTAAAGACGAACATTACGCCACAGCTTTTAATGTTGCATTCCAACAAACCCGCGAAGCAATTGCTGCAATCACTCTTCACCCCCAGCCACCTACATTTGAGAACACCATTGAAGCACTTGAGCGCTCAGATATTCTAATGGATAAAGTTTCTGGAGTTTTTGCTAATCTAGCCAGCTCTAATTCAAGCCCAGAACTAGAAGCTTTACAGCGTGATTTATCACCAAAGTGGGCTGAACTAAACTCAGAAATAAAAATGAACGAAGCTTTATTTTTCCGTATTAAAATTCTTTTTGATGACCGCTACAATTTAGTCCTAACAAACGAACAATTACGAGTACTTGAATTATACCACCTCTCATTTGTACGATCAGGCGCTAATCTTAGAGGTAACCAGCGCGATAGATTAAAAAAAATTCTATCACGCCTTGCCCAATTAAGCACTCAATTTACACAAAATTTATTACAAGATGAACGCGATTGGGTAATGGAATTATCTGAAAGTGATTTAAGCGGATGTCCACAATTCCTTAAAGATGCTGCATCAGAAGCAGCTAAAGAGCATAATCTTAATGGCTACATAATCACGCTTTCACGGAGTTTAATCGTACCCTTTTTGCAATTCTCACCACGTCGTGATCTTAGGCAAAAAGCATTTACTGCGTGGGAAGCTCGAGGGGCAAATAATGGTGATACAGATAACCGAGCTATTGTAACTGAAACACTTTTTCTTCGCAAAGAACGTGCAAACCTATTGGGCTATGATACATTTTCAAGATTTAAACTAGATGTAGAAATGGCAGGTAATCCTGAAAAAGTACATGATTTACTGATGGCTGTTTGGAAACCAGCAAAAAAAGCTGCCAATAATGACGCCCAAGTATTAACCAAAATGATGTTGGCAGACGGTATTGACGAAGAGCTAACACCAGCTGATTGGCGTTACTATTCAGAAAAACGGCGCGCTGCAGAACATAACTTAAACGAGGCAGAACTAAAACCTTACTTTCAATTAGATCAGATGATCAAAGCTTCATTTCATTGTGCTAAAAAGTTATTTAACTTAGAGTTTCGCGAACTAGATATTCCATTGTATCATGCAGATGTAAGAGCCTGGGAGGTTACCCGTAACGGCAAGCATGTTGCAGTATTCATTGGTGACTATTTTGCGCGCTCATCAAAAAGATCTGGTGCGTGGTGCTCTCGCTTTCGGGCACAATCTTCAATGGATCACAAACAAAGCCCAATTACCGTAAACGTATGTAATTTTGCCAAAGCGCCTGAAGGACAATCAAGCCTACTTACCTTCGATGATGCACGTACATTGTTTCACGAATTTGGCCACGCACTTCACTCAATGTTGTCAAATGTAACATATGCTTTTATTTCCGGTACGTCAGTTGCTCGTGATTTTGTAGAATTACCAAGCCAGCTGTACGAACACTGGCTATCAATTCCATCTGTTTTAGAAAAATTTGCACTCCACTGCGAAACAAACGAACCTATTCCTAAAGAAATACTAGAGCGATTGCTGAAGACTGAAAATTTTGACCAAGGATTTGCTACGGTAGAATATATATCTAGCGCATTAGTTGATCTAGCGTTTCATTCAGAAATGCCACCTGTTGACCCACTTCAAAAACAAACAGAAATTCTTGAACGGATTGGAATGCCCAAAGCTATAAGGATGCGCCACGCCACACCGCATTTTGCGCATGTGTTTTCTGGTGATGGTTATTCAAGTGGTTATTACAGCTATATGTGGTCCGAAGTTATGGATGCAGATGCCTTCTCAGCATTTGAAGAAACAGGAAACCCATTTGATCCAGAAACTGCAAAACGTTTAGAAAAGTTTATTTACTCCGCAGGTGGGTCTAAGCCAGCAGATGATCTTTATAAAAAATTTCGTGGAACTATGCCAAAAGTTGAAGCGTTATTAAGAGGCCGTGGCTTTGCTTCGTAAATAAAGGTAAAAATATATATATTTTATAATTTTAAATAGCAAAACTTCATACTAAAAGTTTGCATATTGAATTATGTGAAACCCAAATATAATAGCTTTTTAAAATTCTAATACTAAACAATTAATAATAGCTTAGTTTCTTAATTCATTAATTCCTACGCCCCAAATATCAACCTTCAAAACCCAGCCTTTTTCCTTAGAAACATACACTTTACACCAATCCTTTGTACATTTTTCTAGCTTCCCTATCACACCCTTTTCTGCAAAGACTAATATTTCCGACCCTTCATTACTTCTGCGATGCAGTGGGTTTTTCTCACCCTTAAAGGTTACAGTGCGCGTGCCTGAAAGTAATCTAAAGTGCATCCACCCTCCTTGCCCATCAATGTCTTGTACGCGACGCCAATGGCCGTATTCACCAGTTACCATTAATGGCATATTTCGGTGTTTATAAACCCAATCAATACGGTGAGATTTAGATGGCCCTCGTCGTGCGAAGCCTTCTACAGCCTTCATAGATACAAACCGAGGGATAGGCAATTTAGTGACCGATCCACGCTCTTGTGCGCCGGCTGTAGCTGCACAAAAAAATGTTAATATTATTACAATATATTTGCCTATTATTATCATTATTTACCTTTATTTTAGGGTATTCTTGATGATTGGCTTTTTGGCCTTCCCCCACCGCCTAGAATTTGCCAGAATATAGAGAAGAAATCTAGTAGGAGATTCCATCGAATGGCATATTCAGACTTCAAGGTTATCGTAACGCGTAAATTGCCAGATACCGTACAAGTTAGATTAAGTGAACTGTTCAATGTTGAGTTTAGTCATAACGATATCCCCATGACTAGGGCTGAATTAATATCTGCTATGCAACGCGCACATGTATTAGTTCCAACCCTGAACGACCACATTGATGCTGAATTAATTACTCAGGCTGGAAGTCAACTAAAACTATTAGCTAACTATGGTTCAGGGGTGGACCATATTGATGTTGATGCAGCACATAAGCATGGCATTTTAGTTTCAAATTCGCCGACTATTAGTTCATCTGATACTGCAGATATGACAATAGCACTAGTCTTGGCAGTAATGCGTCGATTTAAAGAAGGGTCAAACGTGATGGAATCAGGAGCTTGGCAAGGCTGGGCGCCCTCTGCATTTTTAGGAACAAGAGTGACTGGTAAATCTATAGGAATTCTAGGTATGGGACGCATTGGGACAGCTTTAGCGGAGCGTGCAAAAGCATTTGGTCTTAATGTTCACTATCACAATCGTAAAAAAGTTCATCCTGATACAGAAACAAGGCTTAATGCTAAGTATTACAATAAGTTACATGATATGTTGCCCCATGTAGATATACTGGCAACATGCTGTCCACTCAGCGATGAAACACACCATATTTTAAATGCTGAAGCTTTAGCCTTAATGAAGCCAAGTGCAGTGGTGGTAAACACTGCACGGGGTGCTTTGATAGATGAAGCAGCGTTGGAGGCATCCCTATTAAATGGTCAATTAGCTGCGGCTGGTTTGGATGTGTTAGCCACAGGTACTCACGTAAATAAGACCCTGTGTGAACTGCCTAACGTAATGTTATTGCCTCATATGGGATCGGCCACTCAAGAGGCAAGACACGAAATGGGTGAAACAGTCATCTTGAACATAAAGATGCACCAAGATGGGCATCGGCCACCAAATATGTGCATTCCAAAGCTTTAAAATTTAGTGAGCAGACTACTATTTGTAATGATACCATCTTTAATAATTTCACATAGGACTCCGCGTAAGCGATATTTTATATGTTCATCTTCACGCACCCAGTTCAACGCATCCGTGCCATAGCGCACTTTCCATTTCACACACGCATTATTCCAATGATCACTAACACGTAACTGCGCACTACCTGCCTGTAAAATAGTTCCTATAGGTAAACTCTCGTGTGATAGATTCATATCAACTGTAAAAGTATCACCGGGATGAACAGCTACTCCACCAGGTTCGTACACCAAATCTAATACTCTTTTTTGTAAAATACTAACTTGAATGCGAGGGTCGCCTGACCCGTCTTCCTTTTTTAGCCATGGCGAGTGAGACCAACGACATCCTTGAACACCACCACCAATTGTTACTAAAAGTTCATCTACAAAAGTGCGTTCACCAAACTCTGGCCTAAAACAAAGCTGTTGAATAGTTGCACTATTTTGGGGTGCCGCTAAAATGTATGGAATTGCAGCATCAAGTTTTGCTCGATTAGGTGTCATAGTGTCCCTTTGCATACCTGACATTCAGAATTTTTATTTATATTAATTTTATGAACATCACTATGTAAAATATCAAAAATCAACATTTGATTTGATAAAATCTTACCAGCTCCAGTTATTTGTTTAATTGCTTCAGCAGCCATCATAGAGCCTATTATTCCTGGTAAAGCGCCCATTACGCCTGCTGATGCGCAATCAGGAGCTAAGCCACTTGCTGGCTCAGTTGGGAAAACACATGCATAACATGGCGAACTTTGGGTTACATTAAATACACTTACCTGGCCTTCCCATTGGGCGATTGCACCTAAAATGAGTGGCTTTTTTAATTTAACACAAGCCGAATTAACAAGTTGACGCGTGGCAAAATTATCTGTTCCATCTATAATAAGATCAAAATCACAAAATAATGTTTCTGCATCTAATTTATTTAATCGCCTGTTAAATGGTAAAATTTCTACAAAAGGATTCAGTTTTTTTAACTTCGCCTGTGCACAAAATACCTTGGGAGTATCTAATTGATCTTCATCAAACAAGACTTGGCGTTGAAGATTTGATAGACTGACAATATCATCATCAATCACACCAATCACACCAACACCCGCAGCAGCCAAATATGATAACACAGGCGAACCAAGTCCCCCTGCTCCAACAACTAGTACTCTTGCTTTACGTAATTTAGACTGACCTTGACCACCAATTTCGCGCAATATGATATGCCGCGAATAACGATCTAGTTCTGTGTCAGATAGCTTATCTTTAACAAGTTTATCAGGTGTAATTGCCAAAATAGCGCGTGCCTTAGCTGACATTCGCCGCAAAACACGGATATATAATATAAGTGCCATAAGTAAGCACACTGTGAACGCTCCTTGGGGGGAAAATAACTGGCCTAATATTGTTAGAATTTCATCCATCAAGAACGCCCAGTTGAACCAAATCCACCAATGCCACGTACTGTTTCATTTAATTCCGAAACAGTTTCCCAAAAAGCTTGAATAACTGGAGAGAAAATTATTTGAGCTATGCGATCACCGTGTAAAATATGAAAATTATTATCACTGTGATTAATCAAAATGATTCCCAAATGCCCTCTGTAATCTGAATCAACGGTGCCTGGAGAATTAAGAACTGTGACGCCATGCTTTAGTGCAAGACCAGATCTAGGTCTGATCTGTGCCTCATATCCTTCAGGGATTGCTATTGTGAGACCCGTAGGAATTAATATCCTAGATCCTGCTTCAATATTTACTCCTATACTACGAATTTTTATAGGAAAATTCGCACGCAAATCCATTCCTGCAGATTGAGGCGTTTCATAAGATGGCAATGAAACATTAAGATCTGCTCCCTCTAAAAAGGCCAATTGAACGCATAATTTTTTCAAACCAATTCATCCACAATTTTTTCAACAAGTAGTTTAGCCACGGAACGTTTGCTCATTCGCGGCCAATCTTCAATACCTTTATCAGAAATTAAAGTTATATCATTTTCGTTTCCACCCATTATGCCTGTTTCTGGTGATACATCGTTCATTAAAATCCAGTCACAACCTTTGCGTTTGCGTTTTAAAATTGCATTTTCCAGCAAATCATCAGTCTCTGCTGCGAAGCCTATAACGAGTTTGGGGCGCCCAGCTTGCATTTGAGAAATAATTGCCAAAAGATCAGGGTTTTCAACTAATTTTAAAATAGGTAAATTATCTGATTCTTTTTTCTTGATCTTACTTTTAGTTGGATTTTCTATTTTCCAATCAGAAACGGCAGCAGTAAAAATACCACTATCAAAGGGTAAAGATTCCTGTACAGCATTTAACATTTCAGCCGCAGTTTCCACCTGAATAATATCACAACCACTTGGCATTTCACAAACAGAGGGCCCCGTTACAAAACTTACGCGCGCACCTAAGCTAGCTAAAGCATTTGCAATTGCAGAGCCTTGCGCACCAGATGACCGGTTGGAAATATAACGTACTGGATCAATTTGTTCATGAGTAGGCCCAGAAGTTACCAAAACATGTTTGCCCTTTAAGGGTCCATTTAACAAAATGCTTTCTGCACTATCAGCAATGCTTTCAGGCTCTGACATTCGGCCTAAACCAAATTCACCACAAGCCATACTTCCCTCATCTGGCCCACAAATATGAATCCCATCATCCCTTAAAGTTTTTAAATTACGCTGTGTAGAAGCATGTTCCCACATCCTAACATTCATTGCAGGTGATATTAGGACAGGGGTGTTTGTAGCAAGCAATATAGTTGTTGCAAGATCACTGGCTAAGCCAAGCGCCATTTTTGCCATCAAGTCTGCAGTTGCGGGCGCTACTATTATAAGATCAGCAGACCGCGAGAGTTCGATATGTCCCATCTCAGCTTCATCAGTTAAATCAAACAAATCTTGAAATACTTTATTTTGTGATAATGCTGCAACAGATAAAGGTGTTACAAACTCTGACGCTCCACGCGTCATAACTGGAACTATGGAAGCGCCACGTTTCTGCAACACTCGAATCAAATCGAGTGATTTATAGGCAGCAATACCGCCACCAATGATTAATAAAATTCTTCTTCCAGTAAACATATCAAATCGCCAATCATTCAGTGACCTATGTCTAATCAGGTCGCAACCAACTGGCAAGTAACGTTATGTTAATTCCATATGTATAGCTGTATGTTGGTTATCAGAACCCATGTATTTTTTTAGCTTTTCAAGCGCAGCATTTTCAATTTGACGTATTCGTTCTTTAGATAATTTCAACTCAGTACCAATACTCTCTAGAGTTCTGGGCGCATCAATCATCTTACGTTGCACAACTATATATTTTTCACGATCAGTTAAAACTTCCATGGCTTGGCCAACCCAGCACTGTAGTTTTTCACCATCAAAACTTTGTTCAACAATTTCTGCGCTATTGGGCGCCTCATCAGCTAATGTATCTATCCACTCGCGACCTTCATCATCATTAGACTGAATCGCATTTAATGACATATCGCCACCTGACATACGTCCATTCATCATCATTACATCACGCATTGGCACACCTAATTCAGTACTAACTTGCTCCAATATCTGCGCAGGGGTAACAGTCTGATTTCGGTGGACCGCATCACGCTCTAATTGTGCCTTAACTCTTTTAATATTGAAAAAAAGTGACTTTTGATTTGTTGTGCTGCCGGTACGAACCATAGAATAGTTACGCATTACAAAATCTTGAATTGAAGCCTTTACCCACCATTGTGCATAAGTTGAGAATCGCACTCCCTTATCTGGATCAAACTTATCCGCAGCCTTCATCAAACCCATACCAGCTTCTTGAATTAGATCTTGTTGTGATACACCATAACGACGAAATTTTGAGGCCATTGATATGGCCAACCGCATGTAAGCATTTATTAAGCGGTGCAATGCATCTTCGTCTTTTTCATCTCGCCATGCCACGGCTAAACGATACTCAGTATCCACGTCTAACATTTCTGCTTTCATGGCTATACGCTGTAATTTTTTTTCATACTGAGTATCAAGTGACATTTTATTATCTTTATGTTTTGTATTTTTTATATAACTGTTACGCATCAAATAAAAAATTGGATCACTTTAAGGATAGCCATGTCACAAAAATTTCCAAAATTGTCTCTCATTATTGGTGGTGCTAATTCAGGAAAATCTGCTTTTGCAGAGCGCTTAATTCGTGTCTCTAGCCTACCCAAAACATACATTGCAACGGCCCAAGCGTTTGATGATGAAATGCGCACTAAGATATTAAAGCATCGCAATGATCGTGGAGCTGATTGGATTACAGTTGAGGCCCCTATGAATATTGGAAAAATTTTAAGCAAGGACATAAGCTTAGTAGACTGCCTAACACTTTGGCTTAGCAATCATATATTGGCCGATAAAGAAATCGATACAAATGCATTTATAAATGCTTGCAAGAGCGCAGGCTCTGTAGTCTGCGTATCAAATGAAGTTGGCTTAGGTGTTGTGCCTGACAACGCTTTGGCGCGAAAATTTAGAACAGCGCAAGGGCAGCTAAACCAAGATGTTGCAAAAGAAGCCGATTTAGTGGTCATAGTTACAGCAGGCATTCCCATGGCTTTAAAGGGTCGATTACCAGAAGGTATGTTATGACAAATTGGTGGTGGATAAGGCATGGACCAACACATCATAAGGGCCTTGTTGGGTGGTCAGACATAGCAGCAGATTTATCAAACGTTTCTGCATTAAAGCGCTTACAGGCGCATTTACCCGAAGATGGGCTTGTTGTTTCATCTGACCTTCAACGTTGCGTAACCACGGCCAATGCGATTCAAGGCGCTCGAATACGACTGCCACATAACGATAACCTACGCGAATTTAACTTCGGGGACTGGGAGCTCCGCAATGCTTCCGACATAGCTAAGGAATATCCAGACTTATCTAAGGAATACTGGTCAAACCCAGGGGAAACAGCTCCTCCACATGGTGAAAGTTGGAATCAAGCAGCAAAACGTGTATGTAGCGCCATCGATGCAATTTCTGCAGAACATCAAGGAAAAAATATTATTGCAGTTGGTCATTTTGGGGTAATCTTAACACAAATACAACGTGCAGCAAAAATGCCAGCCTCAAGTGCCATAAGCTTTCAGATTGACAACTTATCCATTACAAAAATTGAATATCTTGGAGGCACCGATTGGCGCGTTTTAGGTGTAAACTTTAAACCATAGGTTGTTGGCCGCACTAAATGTTTTAAACTTATACTTTGTTAAATTTAAGCATTAATAAATCAAAACTTTTCTTCAATTGCTTCCCAGATTTTTCCTGCAACGTTAATATTATCAAAACCTTCTAGCTCCTGAATTCCAGTAGGTGATGTAACATTAATTTCAGTAAGATTCCCACCGATCACATCAATACCAACAAAAACTTGTCCCTTTTCTTTTAAAAGAGGCCCAATAGCTGCACATATTTCTATATCACGTTCATTTAAAGCAACTTTCTCTGGCTGCCCGCCGACATGCATGTTTGAACGAGTTTCACCTTTGGCAGGCACCCTATTAATTGCCCCAATTGGTTTGCCATCTACTAAGATCACTCTTTTATCGCCTAAAGACACATCTGGTAGAAATTTTTGCGCAATTAACGGTTCATTATTGATATCCATAAACAATTCATGAAGTGAATTTAAGTTCTTGTCATTTTCGTCAAGACGGAAAACACCTGCTCCACCATTGCCGTACAATGGCTTTAATATAATATCTTTATATTTGTCCTTAAATACTTTGAGTGTTTTAATATCACGCGCAATTGTTGTAGGTGGTGTTAATTCTGGAAATTTGAGTACCAACAGTTTTTCTGGATAATTTCGTACCCATTGAGGGTCATTTACAACCAAAGTGTCGGGATGAATCATATCAAGTAAGTGAGTATTTGTTATGTACCCCATATCGAAAGGAGGATCCTGTCGGAGCCATACTACATCCCAATCAGCTAAATTTACTTTAGTAAGTTTACCTTTAGTAAAGTGATCTCCAACTTCACGACGAACACTTATGGGCCAACCTGTTGCCGTTATGATTCCCTCTTCAAACGCCAATTGATCCGGTGTGTAGTAAAATAGTTCATGCCCACAAAATTGTGCCTCTTCCATGAGCCTAAATGTACTGTCCGCAGCAATATCGATAAATTCAATAGGATCCATTTGAATCGCAACTTTAAGGGACATATTATTCTCCAAAATAAAGATATTAACTAAATGACTGATGATAGCGAATGTTACAAGCTAAGTTGACCTGTAAAATTATACTTAAAACTAAATCATGAAACCTTTATAATATATTATTTATTAGCTTTAATTTTTAAGGCCATTTCATAAGTACGTTTTCTAGGAATACTGAACTGTTCAGCTATTTGTGAAGCAGCATCTTTAATACGATATTCTTGAAGAGCAATTTTTAGAGCTTGATAAATATCTTCATCGCTTATTTGTTCTTTTATTGGTGGCCCTAAAACAATAACGACTTCGCCTTTAAAGCTTTCACGCATATCAATTTCACAAATTGCTGCATCCAAGGTGCCTCTGATAACTTCCTCAAACTTCTTGGTTAATTCTCTACACACAGACACTAAGCGATCGCCACCAAATACAGTTACCATGTCCCTAAGCGCTGCGACCGTTCTTTTGGGAGATTCATAATAAATTAAAGTGGCTTCAATACCCGCAACTTTTTCTAAGTTTTTAATACGCTGCGAAGTTTTTGAGCCCAAAAAACCTCCGAAGAAAAAGTTATCTGTCGGCTGCCCTGCCAAACATAAAGCAGTTAACAGTGCGCTAGCACCAGGCACTACGTGAATCCGAATATTATTTTCAATTGCTGCTTTTGATAGCGAAAAGCCAGGATCTGCAATTAACGGCGTACCTGCATCTGAAGAATAAGCTACTGTTTTACCTTCGGCAAGCAAAGCCATAATTTTTGGACGTTGCATATCTCCATTATGGTCATGATATGGTAAAATTTTGCGACCAGAAAAGTCAATTCCGTGTATATCCATTAATTTGCGCAGTACGCGTGTATCTTCAGCAGCTAAAACATCTGCCTCTCGCAATACTTGCAAAGCGCGTAACGTAATGTCGTTTGCAGTACCAATCGGTGTTGCCAGTATATGTAGTCCAGGATGTAGTTTTTTCGTAATCATTTATTTTTCCCATTCATAACCTTGACCACCCGTTGTAATTTAACAAGCTATAGCATACCTTTTGACACAGGCCTTAGTACAGTTACCAGTGATTTTGAGCAGGAAAGATAAATGATTAAGTTAAATTTAGTATCAAAGGCATTTAGTTTACTAATAAATTGTTTTTTTATTTTTACACTTATTGCTTGTTCAGCGTCCCAAAATTCAGGACTTAAAGATGGGCCACGAGTTGACCCAACAAGCACAACAAAAGTTGCATTATTAGTTCCCTTGGGATCAGGCGATACAAACCAGGAAGATTTAGCCAATAACCTTATTCGCGCAGCAAAAATGGCCATAACAGATCATCCAAAAGCAAAAATCAAAATGAAGATTTACGCGACGTCAGGCAATACCCTGCAAGCTGGCCGAGCTGCTCAAAGAGCAATTTCGGATGGCGTAAAAATTATTATTGGACCATTATTTTCTGAATCTGCAGTGGCCGTAGGTAAAGTTGCTGCAGCTAATAACGTAAACGTTTTAAGCTTTTCGAATACCTTAGAAGTCGCAGGAGGCAATATCTTCATTTTAGGAAATACATTTCAAAACACTGCTGACCGAATTATAGGATATGCATCAACAAAAGGCTACAAATCCATTGCAATTGTATCTCCTGAAACCTCAGCTGGATCAATTGCATCGTCCGCAGTTAAATCAGCCGCTGCAAAAATAGGGGTGCAAGTCATTGGATCATATAGTTATCCATTTTCAGCAGATGGCATAGCAAATAGCGCATCAGGAATAACCAGAAAAATTAGAAGATCTAAATCTACAGCAGTTGTTTTAACTACAGATAGCGCGTCTGGACTGCCACTTTTAGCGGAACGTTTACAAGCAAGAGGATTACCCATTAAAAATATTAAAGTATTAGGTTTAGCCCGCTGGGACATACCACAATCAACTTTAAATACACCTAGCTTACGAAATGGATGGTTCACTGTTCCTGACGGTGCTGCTATTAACGATTTCAACTCGAGGTTTAATAAAATTTATGGCACTCCACCACACCCATTAGCTGGTGTTGCATATGATGGAATGCAAGCTTTTGCTATTTTATTAGAGCAAGGTAATTTAGGTGCAGCCCAGCGTTCACAATTAACTAGACCTCAGGGTTTTCAGGGGTCAAGTGGAAGATTCCGTTTACTAGAAGATGGCTCTACTCAACGCGCACTTTCTGTGGCAGAAGCTTCAGCAGGCGCTCTACGTATTATTTCGTCAGCACCTACAAGATTTGGTGGTTCAGGATCTTTTTTATATGAAATCACCAAATGAACATTCCCACTCAGATGCACTAATTTGTAATTCTGAATTACTTTTCGACAAACAGTCACTAGACGCTAAAATTCAGCTAGCCATTGAGACCGAATCACGAGAAAATTTACGCCCTGCTATTGCAAGTGTGCTCTGTGAAGCAAACTTTTCTGGACGTAACGCAATCCAAACTGCCTTCAAAAAAGCACCTTTTGAATCAGCCAGAACTATTGCTTCGTACAGCTTTCTAAAAGATAGTTTAATTTCTTATGCTTTTGATGTGGTAAAAGCAACTTTACTTAGTAAAAACCATTACTCAGCATCTGGCCCTGAATATGTTTCAGTAATAGCTGTTGGTGGGTACGGAAGATCTGAAATGGCACCTCACTCAGACGTTGACCTATTATTTTTAACACGAGCAAAACCATCTAAGCGCGAAGAAAACCTAATTGAAAATATTTTATATATTTTATGGGATATGAAATTAAAGATTGGTTATTCAACTCGAAGTGCAGCCCAATGCATACAATTAGGAAAATCTGATCAAACAATTAAAACCGCCTTACTTGAATATCGTTACCTTTGTGGGAATCAGGATTTAGCAGCAAACTTAGGAAAGCGTCTTTGGAACGATTTATTCAAAGCAAGCGCAACAGAATACGTAGAAGAAAAGTTAGCTGAACGTGCAAAGCGACATAAGCGACAGGGTGGGCAACGCTATATGGTTGAACCAAACGTCAAAGAGGGCAAAGGCGGCCTTCGAGACTTACAATCTTTATTTTGGATTACCAAATATATCGCACACGCCCATACGCATGACCAGATGATAGAGCGTGGGTATTTTACCCAACAAGAATACGACAATTTCATAGCAGCACATGATTACCTCTGGGCAGTTAGATGTCAGCTTCATCTTTGTGCTGGGCGCGCCACTGAACAGCTTACCTTTGACCATCAAGTTGAAGTGGCAAAGCGATTTGGATACAAGGGTGGGCGCGGCATGCGTGGCGTTGAACGCTTTATGCAAGATTACTTTCGTCATGCAACCCACGTAGGTGAATTAACACGAGTTTTTTTAACAGCCCTTGAAGCGCAACATTTAAAACAAACTCAATCTTTGGGAGATAGATTTCGCAATATAATTTGGCGAACATTAAACGTTGATGGCGAAGTCTCCAAAAGTTTTCAATTAGATCTAGGCCGGATTAACATTAAAAATCCTAATGATTTTTTGAAGGATCCAATTAATATATTACGATTATTTGAAGAGGGGTTGAAAACAGGCCTCCTAATTCACCAAGACGCAATGCGTGTAGTCACGGCAAATCTTCATAAAATAACTCCTAAAATTCGCAGGCATCCAGAAACTCAACGGATTTTCATGTCCTTATTGTTAGATTTTGGCAATCCGGAGCGCGCATTAAGGCGTATGAATGAATTAGGAGTGCTTGGCGCTGTTATCCCTGAATTTAAGCGAATTATCGCTTTGATGCAATTTAACTTTTACCACAGCTATACAGTAGATGAGCATACAATTCAGTGTGTATCATTTCTTGCCAAAATAGAACAAGGAACCTTAAAAGAGGAGCTGCCAATGGCATCAGATATTTTAAAATCTGGAGTGGACAGGCGCGTTTTGTTTACCGCGATGCTATTACATGACATTGGTAAAGGCTTACCTGAAGATCACTCAATTGCTGGTGCACGTCTTGCAGCGAAAATAGCCCCTGAATTAGGCCTAAATGAAACTGAAACTGAAAAAGTTGTTTGGTTAGTTGAAAATCATTTACTAATGTCGGACTTTGCTCAAAAGCGTGATTTATCTGACCCTAAAACAGTGAGCAACTTTGGTAAAATCGTTAAAACCACATCACAATTAAATTTACTTACAGTATTAACCGTTTGTGACATCATGGGTGTTGGCCCCGGCTCTTTAAATAATTGGAAAGCACAATTATTACGCGAACTATATAAAAATACTCGCAATTTAATCAAAGATGGCCTTGATACTCAGGGGAAAAATAAACCCTCTGAAATAGCCAAAAAAGCATTAGCTGGTCTTTTAGTTAATTGGGACAAAAGCATTATGCAAAAAGAATTAAATCGACACTATCCACCATACTGGCAAGGTTTAGATGTTGATACTCAACTAATATTTGCAAATTTATTTAAAAATATTGAAGGTAAAAATATTATTAGCGCATATGAAGTTGACCCAGATCGTGATGCAACACGTGCACAGTTTGTAATGCAGGACCATCCTGGAATTTTTTCCCGCTTAACTGGAGCGCTAGCATTAGCTAATGCCAACGTGATTGATGCACGCACTTATACAACAATAGATGGCTATGCGACGCCAGTATTTTGGATTCAAGATAATGATGGAAAGCCCTTTGAGGCATCTCGATTAGGTAAGTTAAAAAAATTAATTGAACAAACACTTTCTGGAGATCTAATAGCTCGAGACGAGTTAAAAGTACGCAACAAGTTAAAATTACGCGAGAGAGATTTTAAAGTTCCAACTGAAATAAGCTTTGATAATCAAGGCTCAGATATTTATACAATAATAGAAGTCGATACTAGAGACCGTCACAGTTTACTATTCGATCTGACACGCACATTGGCTAATGCAAACATACAAATTGTGAGTGCTGTTATTGCAACATATGGCGCACAGGCAGTTGATGTTTTTTATGTGAAAGACATGGTTGGTTTAAAAATTACTGCTGAAAGCAAACAGAGTATAATTCGTGCAAAACTACAACATGCAATCGAACTAGGGGTGAAGGCATCAATGGCATGAATCAATCAATCAAGATTATAAAATATTTTATAACTGTTGGTGGCTGGACGCTAGTTAGCCGCTTTGCGGGATTACTTCGTGATTTGATAATGGCAGCATATTTAGGAACAGGTATTATAGCTGAAGCTTTTCAAGCAGCATTTTCTCTACCCAACTTATTTCGTAGATTTTTTGCAGAAGGCGCATTTAATTTAGCTTTTATTCCCCTTTACACTAAAAAATTAGAACGCTGTGAGGATAACGAAGAGTTTGCATCACAAGCTTTATCTACTTTGGCTGGAATTCTAATTCTATTAACCCTAATTGCACAACTTTTTATGCCCTATCTAGTTTATGCCACTGCAAGTGGATTTACTTCTAATGGGCGCTTTGATTTAGCAATTGATTTGTCACGTATAATTTTTCCCTATGTTATTTTCATCTCACTTGCAGCAGTATTTAGTGGAATTCTAAATTCTCATCGCCATTTTACAGCCGCTGCCGCAGCACCTGTATTATTAAATATTATTCTTATTGCGACCATGACTTTAGCAGTAAAATTAGATTGGAATATGGGTAAAGCACTATCCTGGGGGGTTGCCCTTGCTGGCATTGCTCAAATGGGATTAGTATATTGGGCTGTTTGTAGAATAGGTGTAAAATTATTTTTGCGCTTACCACGCTTCACGCCTGATATGAAAAAATTACTTATACTGGCAATTCCAGCAATTATGACCGGTGGTGTAGTACAAATTAACTTATTAGTGGGAAGGCAAGTAGCCAGTTATTTTGAGGGTGCTTTTGCTTGGCTGTACTATGCTGACCGACTATATCAACTGCCACTTGGTGTTGTAGGTATTGCTATTGGTATTGTCTTATTGCCAGAATTAGCCCGGTCACTAAATTCAAGTGATGAAATTGAGGGTAAAAGCGCCCTTAACAGAGCCCTAGAGTTTTCTCTTTTACTTACAATACCATCTGCTATTGCATTAATGGTTATTCCACATTCATTAATTTCAATTATTTTTGAACGTGGCGCCTTTACAGCATCAGATACCTTAGCTACCGCAAGCGCTTTAGCAATTTATGGGGTAGGCTTACCAGCCTTTGTATTGCAGAAGGTTTTACAACCTCTATATTTTGCTCGTGAAGATACTAAGACCCCATTTAAATACGCATTATTTGCAATGGCATTAAATCTAGGTTTAGCTATTGGGTTATCATTTAGTTTTGGCTTTCTGGCAGCAGCAATTGGAACAACTATATCATCATGGGCTATGTTGATACTACTTTGGCGTGGCTCTAAAAATATGGGCGCCGCTGTTGCGTTAGATACACGCTTAATATCACGCTTACCATATATTCTATTAGCAAGTATCGGTATGGGGTTGGTAGTTTATATAATACAATATTTTTTAGATGAAGCTCTAAACACACACACAATACGTTATATTGCCTTATTTGCTTTAGTCTCATCTGGAATTTTTAGTTATGCACTATTTTTAAAATTATTTGGCATAATATCATTTAGAGACGTTAAAGTGTTGTTTCGCCGCAAATAAAAAATTCTAAATTTAAATGAGTTTCTTAAAAAGTTATGTCTAATATATTACACTTTTCAGTGCATTGATAATTATTGCAAACATGAAATAACTTAATCGTGACTAAAGCATCTTAAAAACTAATATGTATCATTGTTTTTCATTTTTCTGATTATGAAAAAAGAATCTGTTGTAATATATTTACAGGATATTTAAGTTATAATTATATATATTAAAAAAATATTATTCTGGAGCATTCAATTGTCTATTTCTAAAATGTCTATTTCTAAAATTATAATTGTCACTGTGGCAATGTTTCCAATTGCTTCAGCTTCATTTGCTGGTGATTTAACAACAAAAGTTGAACCTTTAGTAAAAGTGCCCACTGAGACTTCCTACACTAAACGGACAAAGGTCATGAGCACAGTTAAAGATTCAAAAGGCGATACAGTTAAAGATGGTTCTGATGAAGCTGTTAAATGTTGGACTTGGATTATAGCTTAATCTAAACACAAAATTAAAAAGATGACTGTTGGAACACTAAGTGTGCTAAAGGCTGAGAAAACAGCCGTAAAAGACGCGCAAAGGTTCAGTTTTTTAAATGTTACAAAACCATTAACGGTTGCCATTGAAGATAAAGCAAAAAAATACTCTACTCATTACGAAAAATGTAGTGAGTAGAGTATTTATTATGAAAGTCAGTTACTTGCTGAACAGGCAAGTAAATAGGGTCTTCAGGTTGGTAAATATTTTCCGTTAGAAATCCAATAAACTGTCCAAATTCAGCAGTATTAAATTGCAATGTATTTGCTACAAACCAGCCAATAAATAGCCATGGGTGACGCATTTCATTTGTTAATGATGGTGTCTATGTTCACAGAGTATATCCAAGAAAAACAAATTTTTTTAATCAAAGGTTTTTCTAGTGATCCCAGAATTAAAGATTTAGTTAAAATCACTTGAGATATTTACAAACCCTCCTACTTCCATTTTTTGTGACGCAACATATTGAAACTAAATACTCGCAAGGGTTAAAGTTAATACTTCCACACAAATAGTCTTTGCCAGATTTTAAATTTTTAAATATTAATAGTCATTTGCTATAATCTTTAAAGCGAAATATTATTTTTATATAAATCTATTGATAAATTATTAAAAATTGCTTTTTTATAACTTAATTCCGTAACCTTAAAACTATTTTAACAAGTAGCTGCTTACCTACTGGTGAAAGTATGAAAGCAATAAAAAATCCAGTTAAGAATCCAATCACTTCAGCCAGCCAGTCATTATGGCTGATGGAATAAACAATCTTAAAAACTAGTTGAATTACTAGGAAAAAGCCAATTAATTGAAATGCTTTAAGGCCACTTTCTTTTTTTTGTCGCAAAATATGAAGTTGAACCCAAGTAAATGCACCTATGAGGCCATAAACAGCCGGATAACCCCCTATTAATAAAAAATCTTCATTTAAAATTACTCCATATCCTAGAGCACCAATAGCTCCACTGAATACAAATATTATTAATAATATTACATCACCATAAACTTCCGCTACAAACTTTCCAATTGCTGCAATAAATACCAAAATAAAAATAATGTGTGTGGCACTTCCATGTATGAAGCTAAAAGTGAAAAAGCGAACTAGGTCATGAATATTATAGTTATTATTAACACGCATCAATTCGAATATAGGGTCAAAAAAACCATATTTATGTACTAACTCTAACCTCCACCCAACAGCAGCAGAACCACCAATCAGACCCCGTTCTCCTAATTGCAAGATAAATTCCACAAATGCTACTAAGCACAACAAAATAATAACTGATTTAGGCAGTGGATTTATTGGAGCAGCATCTGCATTTGGATTGAACATTACTATTGTGTCCTTTGGTTGACCCTCAGCGAAATAGCCGCGATAAGCACATTAATAAATTCTAATACAGACGGAGAAAAATTGCCATGTCTGAAACAACTTTCAAGCAACGTGTATTTTCAGGTATCCAGCCCTCTGGAAATTTAACACTTGGTAACTACCTTGGTGCCGTAAAGCGTTTTGTAAAAATGCAAGATAGTGGCATTGAAACTATATATTGTATGGTCGACATGCATGCGATTACCGTTTGGCAAAACCCAGAAGCTTTGCGTAAACAAACTCGTGAACTTGCAGCTGCATATATTGCGTGTGGTTTAGATCCACAAAAATCAATTTTATTTAACCAGTCTCAAGTTTCAGCGCATGCAGAATTAGGTTGGATATTAAGTTGTGTTACCCGCCTTGGGTGGATGAATCGTATGACACAATTCAAAGATAAAGCTGGAAAAAACGCCGAAAAAATGTCACTTGGTCTTTACGCTTATCCTGCTTTAATGGCGGCAGATATTTTAGCATACCAAGCAACGCACGTACCTGTTGGCGAGGACCAAAAACAACATGTAGAATTGACCCGTGATATCGCTGCAAAGTTTAACTATGACTATGGTGTAGAAATATTTCCTGCTCCAGAACCAATAATTGAAGGCACAGCAACTCGAGTAATGTCTCTGCGTGATGGATCAAAAAAAATGTCAAAATCTGACCCCTCAGATAAAAGTCGCATCAACATGACAGATAATGCAGACACCATTGCCTCTAAAATTCGTAAAGCTAAAACTGACCCAGATGCTTTACCGAGCGAAATTGGAGGCCTAAAAGACAGACCAGAAGCACGCAACTTAGTAAATATTTATGCTGCATTATCTGAAACATCTGTTGAAGATGTTTTATCTGAATTTGGCGGCCAACAATTTGGAGTATTCAAACCAGCATTAGCAGATCTAGCAGTTAATCATTTGGCCCCTATTTCAACAGAAATGGCACGTTTAACAGCAGAGCCTGATGAGATTGATCGTATTTTGGGAATTGGAGCCGATCGTGCTAACGCTATTGCCACTCCAATCTTAAAGCAGGTTAAGAGTGCTATTGGCATGATAGCTCGCGACTGAACTTTATGTTCACGTGTGACATAGACATTTACTAAAATAAAATTACTTCTTTAATAATGTAATTTGAAATTCTGTTCCTTCCTCTGTGCTATTAAGTAATTTCAAGCTACCTTGGTGATTGGCAATTAATTCAGCTGAAATAGCTAATCCCAAACCAGTGCCACCCGCACGAACAGAGCCTAAAAATGGCTTAAAAATATTTTTTTGTGCTTTAGCTGGCAACCCTGGTCCATTATCGGAAATTGTTACATAGCTGTTATACTTGTCTTCTTTTACGCTAATCATAATAGTTCCTCCAATATTAACCGCCATCAACGCCTGGCGAGCATTACCGACAAGGTTAGAGATTACACGAAAAATCTGTTCTTCATCTGCAAAAAATTTATATTTTTTAGGACATTTAATAATTATCTGAATATTGGTATCTTGCATTATCAAGCATTCAGCTTCTACAACACTTTCAATTAATAATCGGGCATTAAAACTATCAAAAATAGGGCTAGCTTCTTCTGCTTTACCAAAAGAAAGAGTGCGTTCACATAAATTTATGGCCCGAGATAATGAGTTAACAAGTTTAGGTGCTATGCGCTGTACACGTGGATCTTTAGACATTTCCATACCATCAGCAAACAATTGTGTGGTAGTTAAAATATTACGTAAATCATGACTAATTTTTGAAACAGCACTGCCAAGCGACACTAACCTTTTGCGTTCTAGTAGTGCATTATTCAGTTTTTTTTCCATTTCCGCTAATGCAGTTTCAGTCTCATAAAATTCAGTAATTTTAGAACTAGGAATTATTATTTGTTTTTTATCTTCAGGAGCAAATTGAAAGTCCTGGATTTGCTTCACAACACGGTCAATAGGACGACCAATCAACCTACGGATTGCAAAGAAAAACATTAAGGCAACTAATACGGAAAGCCCAAGTGACAATACAAAGATTCTTATTCCATAATCAATCATTGAGCGTTTTAGTGGGGCTTCAGCTAAAGTAGCTTCGATCAAAACGCCCCCACCTTTAACAGGTTCTCCCATAACAACTATGATCCGGTCATTACCATTTATAATTGTATCATATGCATCCCAAATTAGGGTCCATGGCGACATGGCACGTAGATCTACAACTAAATCAACAGGGTGTGGTATTGGAGATGATAGAATTAGCTCACGCACAGCATCACGACGGAGCACAATATTTAGAACTTCAGCGTTTGCCAAAAGTTCATACCGTAATTCATCTGGCACCATAAAGTCCGGTGATGAAAGCAGAGTAAGAGATGCTATTTGTGACCGCTCCAATCGTTCACGTAAGTAATCTTCACGAAATCGAGCGACAGAAGGTACAAAAATCATCACCTCTGCCAGCATGACAAAGGCTATCGTCAATAACAGAAATCGCCCGGAAAGAGTTTTAAGAAACATTTACTCACCTATTGGCTAATTGTTGTCTGAGGTTAGGTTTTTTGAACTAAACGCACAATGCGTTTAATAATTGTATTGTTAAAAATTTTAGGAACAAAAAATGCGTTTGCAGCTCGTTTGTTTACTTCACCTAATGTCGGATACGGGGAAACCATTCCCGAAACTGCAGACATTTTTAATTTACTTGAAATAGCCAATGCCCAAAGCTGAATTAACTCTCCTGCCTGCTTACCAACAATAGACGCACCAACAGGGCGCCCATTAACAACCATTACCTTAACCAAACCATTGGTTGTTAGTTCTGTGCGAGCACGATCATTATCACTATATTTAGCGCGAACCACAGTAACTTTTTTGCCATACATTTTTAAAGCTTGAGCTTCTGTTAAACCAACTTGTGCTATTTCAGGATCTAAGTATGTAGCCCATGGTATGTGATTGGTTTTCTTTTTTGAAGGTAGTCCAAAAAGTGCCGATCTAATAACAATACCTGCATGGTATTCTGCCATATGTGTAAACTGCAAATCGCCTACAACATCACCAATGGCATATATACGATTATTTGTAGTTTTTAATGATGCATTAACTTTTATATTTCCACGATCTAATTTAATACCTGCCGCATTTAAGTTAAGGTGATTCAAGTTTGGCTTACGGCCAATAGCTATCAACAATTGCGTTCCATGTATTAATAAACCATTTTCAGTTTCAGCAATTATGGCACCCTCTTTACCTGTTACCTTAGATACTTGAGAACCTTCGATAATATTAACGCCTTCCAACTTGAGGCAATCTAGTGCAATTTTTACTATCTCAGGATCCTCGCGCCCCAAAGCTTTAATCCCTTCAAGAACTGTAACCTTTGAGCCTAACCGAACATGCGCCTGCGCCATCTCCATTCCAATTGGGCCACCACCTATGATTAACAAATGTTCAGGACACTTTTTTAAATCAAAAATATTTTCATTAGTATAATAAGGAGTATTTTCGAGTCCCTCAATTGGTGGTATAAAGGGTGAAGACCCGGTGGAAACTACAAAACGCCTTGCAGTTATAATTACATTACCAGCCAGCAATTGTGTCGGCGAAATAAACTGTCCATATTCGGCTATTACGTTAACACCTAAACTTTTAAATCGCTCAATACTGTCGTGTGGCTCAATACCTTGTATAACATTTCTCACATGCTCTTTTACTTTTCCAAAGTCTATAATTGGCTTAGTCGGCATTATCCCAAAAGGTTTACCCGCCGTCATTGCATGAGCATGTTTTCCAGCAGCAATTAATGCCTTAGATGGAATGCAGCCATAATTCAAACAATCACCACCCATTTTATGGCCCTCAAGCAAAACCACCCTCGCCCCCAATTGGGCAGCTCCAGATGCGACTGATAAACCAGCAGAGCCACCTCCAATTACACAAATATCTGTTACAATTTGGCTCATAAAATTCGACCTTTTTTCATTTTTTTAATAAAAATTGGTAATCCCGCTAAGACAATTAAACTAATAATTGAAATTAGGATAATTGGCTCAAAAATTACATCAAGATCAGGACTACCACTACTATCAAAAACTGCCCCAAGACCAGAGCCGACAGAAGTATAGATAAACGTCCCCGGAGAAATTCCAAGAAATGTCGTAATTGCAAAAGTACGTAACTTTATGCCTAAAAACGCGGGGGCCAAATTGGCAATAAAAAACGGAACCATAGGCATTAATCGTAAAATCAACAAATAACTAAATTCATTTTCATGCAATTCACTGTTCATGCGATCTAAAATATTTTTTTTATTTTTATTACTTTTTATTTTTGAATATAGAAAATCTCCTAGAAACGTTTTAGTTGCTAAAAAAATTAATATTGCACCAGCTGTTGCTCCAGCAATATTATAAAAAAATCCTGGAATTACACTGAATAGAAATCCACCAGTGAGTGTCATTAACGATGCCCCAGGCAAGGAAAGTGTAACAACCAAAATATAAGTGATAATAAATATAACTACAGCCATTGCGTAATTATTATCTCGCCATGATATTAATAATTCTCGATTTTGAGATAAAGAATCATAGGAAATAAGGTTTTTTATTTGAGCATACCAAATGAATATAGTAACTAATGCCAGAAATAAAATTAACACATACTTAAATTTAAAGCTTCGTTTTATTTTTTTTTCAGTCATGTAAATTAGTCCCGCGCTTATCTGTTACATAGTACCTGAGGCATTTTTCCACTAAACACTAGACACTTCACGCGCCATTGAACAAAAATGTATATATATTTTTAAATATGTATGTATTTTTAGAATTTTTAAATAAAGAATTATTTTAACTCAAATTACTACAAAACTATATAAAACAGAATTGACTTACACCAACTTCACGCCTAAAGAACATATTCGAACACTAAGAGGCTTCGAATCCCTTGAGATTTGGCCCTAGACGATCAGGAGATCGATATGAAACGTACCTACCAACCAAGTAATTTGGTTCGCAAACGCCGCCACGGCTTCCGTTCTCGCATGGCTACTAAGAATGGCCGCAAGATATTAAACCGTCGTCGCGTTCAAGGCCGTAAGAGCCTTTCAGCGTAAACAATCCCGTAAGGGAATTGATTATGAAACCGCCAAAGGCGACATCAAGCACCCCACAGGGCGCTGGTGCAACGCCACCGGCGGTTTTTATTTGCCTAGAAATAATCACTGATCGTGCTGATTTTATTCGCGCATCTCGTGCTAAACGCTGGGGTGTCAAAGGCTTTTTACTTCAAGCTCGGAACCGGAATGATGCGACAAATGCTATACGAATAGGATTCACATGCTCCAAAAAAGTAGGCAATGCAGTAGCGAGGAACCGTGCAAAACGGCGATTACGTGAGATTGCTCGAATTGGGCTAAGCGAATTTGCTCACAAAGGCTGGGACTATGTATTAATTGGCAAACACGAAGTGACTGCCTCAAGAGATTTCATAAAAATGCAGGGTGATCTGAGATATGCACTTCAAAAGGTACACGAATGAGTCCTCTAGCTCACATTCTTGCGTTGCCTGTGCGGGCTTATCGGTTTATTTTCAGCCCATGGGTTGGCTTCAACTGTAGATATCACCCAACCTGCTCAGCTTACGCATTAGAATCTTTAGAAAAGCATGGTGGAATAAAGGGCTCATGGTTAGCAGCTCGCCGTATTGCAAAGTGCCACCCGTGGGGAAGTTCAGGAATTGATAATGTTCCCGATTAGCATCTCTCTCATATAGTAAAAAATTTTAATAAAAATAATTAAAAATCTGAACAAACTGTCGCTTTTGAAATAGTATGTAATTGTAAGGAATGCTAATTTTAAAAAAGGCGATGGCGTCGCCTACTCTTCACCTTATGTTCTGAACGCCGGGACATTTTGTTGGGGAGGTTCATAAATCCCCTGTTATCGGAGGATACGATGGAAACAACTCTAACAACCCGCGCAGACTTTTACACGTTTGATAATGGCGAAAAGCCACCATTACAATTTTCACAAACTGAATATGATTCACGACTTAAGGGCTTGCTAAAAATCATGTCCGATAAAGGCCTTGAGGCAGTAGTTTTAACCTCTATGCATTGCGTATCATATTATACTGGGTTTACATATTGTTCGTTTGGTAGACCTTATGCATGCGTTGTGACACACGACCGCGCGTTCACTATTTCTGCTGGTATTGATGGCGGCCAGCCCGCACGCCGTTCTGCAACAGAGAATATTATATATTCAGATTGGAAGCGAGACAACTTCTGGCGCGCAGTAAAATCATGCCTAGGCAATGCCAAAGCACTTGGAATAGAAAGAGATCACCTAACAATAATTCAACAATCAAAAATGATTGAATTTTTAGACCCCATTAAAGTCGATGATATTGCACCAGCATCGATGCAACAGCGGATGATCAAATCAAATGCAGAATTAGATATAATCCGTGAGGGTGCTCGAGTTGCTGACGTTGGTGGTTTTGCTATCCGAGATGCTATTTGTGTTGGTGCCCGCGAAATTGATATATCAATGGCAGGTCGCAATGCAATGGAATTAGAAATCTCAAAAACTTTTCCAGACTCAGAATTGCGTGATACATGGGTTTGGTTCCAGTCAGGCCTAAACACAGATGGTGCACACAACCCAGTTACATCTCGCAAATTGGTTAAAGGTGATATTTTGTCATTAAACGCATTTCCAATGATTTCTGGCTATTACACCGCTTTAGAACGCACACTATTTGTAGGTGAGCCAAACAAAGAAAGCCTCAAAGTTTGGGAGGCAAATGTAGAGGCTCACGAACTAGGCATTTCTTTAATTAAAGAAGGAGCGACATGTTCCGGTATAACAGCTGAAATCAATTCATTATTTGAACGTCATAACTTATTGCAATATCGTAGCTTTGGGTATGGTCATTCTTTTGGTGTCTTGTCACACTACTATGGTCGTGAAGCTGGCCTAGAGCTAAGAGAAGATATTGATACAGAACTGACATCCCATATGGTAGTTTCGATGGAACCAATGGTTACACTTCCTGAAAGCAATTTAGCTCGCGGGGGGTATCGTGAACACGACATCTTAGTTTTACAAGATGGCGAGGTGGAAAACATTACTAAATTTCCTTATGGCCCAGAGCATAATATAATTAGTGCTTAATTAAACTGGCGCGCTTTGTTGCGCGCCAACTTACGCTCTCGCCAAACAGTATAGACACCCGTTGCAATGACAATACTTGCACCAAACAATGTCCACATATCAGGGCGTTCATGAAAAACAAAAAAACCTACCACTAGTGCAAATAATAGCCGTGCGTACCTAAATGGCGTGACAACTGCCGCTTCTCCTATGCGGGTAGCAGCAACAATGCCGTAGTACCCTATTACTCCAAACACTATCCCACCAAGAACATATAGTAATTCAATTGAAGACGGTTTATTTATAGATTCAGAATTAAATAAAATCAAAACTCCACCAGCAATAAATATCGATGCAAAAGCTTGAAAGGATACTACAGTCGATGGAACATTTTCTGGTAACCCTCGCGTAATCAAATCGCGCATTGTTACAAATAATACAGCAATCAGTATAAACCCTACATTAGGATCAAAGGCGTTCATTCCTGGTCTAATGATGATTAATACACCAATTAATCCCACCAAGATAGCTGACCAACGACGCCAACCCACGGCTTCACCTAAAAATAGTGCTGCACCCATTGTTATAACTAATGGTGTCACCTGAAATACTGCAGCAACAGTAGATAGTGGTATTAACGTCAATGATAGAACAAAAGCTGTAGCTGCAATCCCTTCTGCAATAAATCGCCCAACCATTCCAGGCGTCCAAAAGTGTCGGGCTGTTAAAAAATGTCCTTTTAATTTTGCCATAACAGCAAAAACTGTACCACTACCAATTCCCAACATCATTAAAATTTGACCGGTAGAAATTCCAAAAGATAACTTTTTTACAAATAAATCTTCCATAGTAAAACCGGCCATAGCGACCAACATCAATAAGATGCCTCTAAAATTATTCATTACATATCTTTCAAGAAGTCGAATGCCGCCACCAAGGCGCCTTTTTAACAAATCAAGCAACACATATTTTTATCATCAAGATATATATAATTAATTATTATACCTTATCAAATCAGATAATTCACTAACTGGTCAAAACAAAAAAAAAGCGTTATAGACTGCTTTATGCTAAAAAAACGCTCAGAAATCCATCCACTTTTTGAAGGTGCCCCTAATACTATTGAGTTCAAGAAACTACGCAAACGGATTATCCGCCAAACCCGCGAAGCTGTTGAACAATATGGCATGATTGAGCGTGGAAAAAAGTGGCTAGTTTGCCTTTCTGGTGGAAAAGACAGTTATACTTTACTGGCTGCACTTACTGAAATGCAGTGGCGAGGTTTATTACCAGTCACTATTTTAGCGTGCAATCTTGACCAAGGCCAACCAAACTTTCCAGCTACAGTACTTCCTGAATTTTTAGAAAAAATGGGGGTTCCAAATCGCATTGAATACGAAGACACATATTCGATTGTAAAAAAAAAGGTTCCAGCAGGACGCACATATTGCGCTATGTGTTCACGCCTTCGTCGAGGTAACCTATATCGCGTTGCGCGCGAAGAGGGCTGCTCAGCGGTTGTTTTAGGTCACCATAGAGACGACATGCTAGAAACATTTTTCATGAATTTATTTCATGGAGGTCGGCTTGCTACAATGCCTCCAAAACTAGTAAACGATGAAGGTGACTTATTTGTCTATCGCCCACTAGCTCATGTTTCAGAGGCCGATTGCGAAAAGTTTGCACGAGCTATGAAGTATCCAATAATTCCTTGTGATTTATGCGGTTCCCAAGACGGTTTACAGCGCCAACAAGTAAAAGCAATTTTGGATGGATGGGAAGCTTCCTCACCTGGAAGACGTCAAATTTTATTTAAAAGTTTAACGAATGCACGCCCAAGTCACCTCCTTGATGAAAAGTTGTTTGATTTTGCAGGCCTGACAAGGCCAAATCCTGCAGAAGATAAATAGCAATCCCCTTGACCTTTCGTCCAAGAGTCTATTGAACCTACCCAGATGAAAATTCCTATAATTTGGGCGGAAAAATGCAAGACGATAACAACAAAAATATGATTCTGGCCAGCGTGCTGTCGATGTTAGTGCTTTTGATGTGGTTCTACTTTTTCCCACAAGAGCAGCCACAAGTGCCTGCTAAGGATCAATTAGCTCTATCAAATACAGGTGATGTAGTGGCTCCTTCAGCAGGTGGCGTTGTTGCAACGGCTCCAACTATTGCAACTACAGTTGCTGAAACACGCGAAGTAGCATTAGCAAAAACTCAACGGGTATACATTAAAACAAACCGTATTGAGGGTTCCCTATCATTAACAGGCGCTCGGATCGATGATCTGAAGCTATTAGACTATAACGTGCGCTTAAACGATCCGTCTGAGAAAGTAACATTATTGTCTCCTGCAGGTGGCCCAGCTGCATATTACATTTTACATGGTTTTTCTCCTGCTGGATCTTTGTCCTTTGCAGATGTTCCAACTGCTAGTACTATTTGGTCTGTGAAAGATGGCGATATACTTACTCCATCTACACCAGTATCCCTAGAATGGGACAACGGCAAAGGTTTGGTATTTCAAAGAATAATCTCCGTAGATACAGATTATATGTTTTCAATTACTCAAAGTGTTCAAAATAATACAAATGGTGATGTTGCATTAGCGCCATATGGCCTAATTGCACAAAAAGGTCCAATTTCTAGAGCTGCCTATGGTCGTGAAGAAAGCTCAACAAGAGGTGTTTACATACTACACGAAGGATTAATTTATCAAGACGGTGAAAAACGCGATCAAATTGATTATAAAAAACTGCCAAAACAAACCCTTGCAGAAGGCGCTAGCTTTTTTAGCGCACCTGCAACAAAAGATGGATGGATTGGTTTCACTGGTAAATACTGGATGACCACGCTAATTCCAGATAATTCAAGCTTTAAAGCTGTTTCAAAATACACTGAAAACAGCGATCAATATCAAGCAGAAACTCGACAACCTAAAATAACAATTCTGCCAGGCCAAACAATAGAGGTTCAATCACGCCTGTTCGCTGGGGCAAAAGAATATAGTACAATTAAAGCTTATGAAAAAGATTCTGGGGTACTAGAGTTTGTTGATAGTATTGATTGGGGCTTATTCTTTTTTATTACCAAACCTATGTTTGCAGTTTTGCATTGGCTAAATAGTGTAATTGGAAATATGGGTTGGGCAATCATCGCCCTTACACTACTCATTAAAACTTTACTTTTTCCACTAGCCTATAAATCATTCGTGTCCATGGCACGTATGAAAGAGCTACAACCTGAAATGGAAAAGTTGAAAGAAAAGCATGGAGATGATCGCCAAGCAATGCAGAAGGCGACAATGGAGATTTATCGCACTAAAAAGGTAAATCCAGCTGCTGGTTGTTTGCCAATTATTCTCCAGATTCCAATTTTCTTCTCTTTATATAAAGTTATATTTGTCACGCTAGAACTACGCCACGCTCCATTTATTGGCTGGCTTAAGGATCTATCAGTACCCGACCCAAGTTCACTACTAAACTTATTTGGCTTGATGCCATGGGGCACCCCAGACCCAACTAATTTCTTTGTGATTTTGTCAATCGGCGTTTGGCCTATACTGATGGGCATTACAATGTGGCTCCAGCAAAAGCTTAACCCATCACCAACTGACAAAACACAGGCTATGATTTTTGCTTGGATGCCATGGGTGTTTATGTTCATGCTGGGTGGCTTCGCCTCTGGTTTAGTAATTTATTGGGTTGCAAATAATACTCTGACTTTCCTTCAGCAATATACAATCATGCGGAGCCAAGGTGTTAATCCTGATATTTTAGGGAACATGTTTAAGCGCTTCAAAAAAGAAGAGAGCTAGTGGGGATAGTCGCAAATTTGTGGCGCCACCCAATTAAAGGAGTCGGACGCGAGGAACTTGCGTCCGTTGATCTTAAAGAAAATTGCTGTATGCCTATGGATCGGCATTGGGCAATAGCCCGTGAAAATTCTAAGGTTAATTTTAAAGATTTTGAATGGGCTGCTTGCATAAATTTTATCCGTGCGGCGAGTAACTATAAGCTGATGGCAGTAAGCTCAATGCTAGATGATGACACTGGACTAATTACATTATCTCACCCAGAATTAATTAATTTAACAATAAACCCTAATACAGACAGCCAAGCTTTAATTGATTGGGTAAAGCAAATAATAAACACTAACCGTTCAATGCCTACTAATGTCTTCAAGGCCAACCGCGGATTGACTGACAGCTCGTCCCAAACCGTTTCTATACATGTTACTGCAACACTTCTTGATTTATCTAAAACCATGCGCCAGCCACTAGACCAACGACGTTTTAGAGGTAATATCTGGTTAGATAATATGATTGCCTGGTCTGAATTTGATTGGATAGGTGAAACCATCAGTATAGGCACAACAGAAATCAAGATTACGGGGCCAATTGAGCGATGCATGGCCACAACAGTAAATCCAGATACAGGCACTTCAGATGCAAATACGCTCGCAGCACTAAATACAACATATGGGCATCAAAACTTTGGTGTATTTGGTGTAGTGAAAAAATCAGGTCATGTTAACATTGGCGATAAGGCAGAATTAATCTAATGGAAATGAAGTATACAATTGCAGATGATGCAACACACGAGGAGGCTGAAGCAGGCCGCTTACTTTTTGCCCAACCTACTGACTTCCTCAAAGGTGTCGTAGCTATGGATGGCATGCCTCCAGCAGACAGGATGGAAATTTGCTTTGCTGGCCGCTCAAATGTAGGAAAATCAAGTCTCATCAATGCCCTTACTGGGCGAAAATCTTTGGCTCGGACCTCCAATACACCAGGACGAACTCAAGAAATAAACTTCTTCACATTAGATGATAGTTATTATCTAGTGGATGTTCCAGGCTATGGATATGCAAATGCTCCCGTTCCAATAGTACGCAAATGGCAAGCCTTACTGAAAGCGTATTTATCAGGAAGAGCATCTCTGCGTCGAGTTTTTTTACTAATAGACTCACGACATGGGGTCAAAGACGTTGATAAAGAAATTATGGACCTATTAGGTCGCTCAGCTGTTACTTTTCAAGTAGTTCTAACAAAGGCAGATAAACCTAAAAAAGCAGAATTAGATAAAGTTATAGAAGAAACAGGTAAAGTTGTTGCTAAATATCCTGCAGCTTATCCTGAATTCGTACTTACCTCATCCGAGAAGGGTGATGGCATACCTACTTTACGCCACATTATTCGCACACTGGTTTAATACTTCGACTTAACCCTCTTGGCGGCAGTGTTTTTCCACGTTAAACTTATTAAAAAAATGGTGGATAGACGAATGGAGAAGTCACAGGCTATGGAACGTGATTCAATTTCAACAGCAAGGATGCTTTCAGAGGCTTTACCTCATATCCAACGCCATGATGGGTCAATCATTGTTATAAAATTAGGTGGACACGCAATGTCTAGCGCAGAAGCAATGCAAAGCTTTGCCCGAGACATAGTCTTAATGCATCAATGCAATTTAAAGCCAGTTATAGTTCATGGCGGCGGTCCCATGATTGATGAGATGCTAGATAAGCTTAAAATTCCTACAAAGTTTATAGATGGAAAACGTATTAGCACTAAAGAGACCGTCGAAGTCGTTGAGATGGTGCTATCTGGTAAAGTAAATAAAACAATTGTTCAGGCTATTAATGGTCAAGGCGGTAAGGCCGTTGGCTTATCGGGAAAAGATGCTGATTTATTACAATGCAAGCAAGCTGATATTGATTTGGGTATGGTTGGTGAACCAGTTTCTGTTAATGCAGATGTAATTCACTCGCTACTAGAAAATGGTTTTATACCAGTGATCGCTCCTTTGGGGGCCGGCATGAATGGGGAAACATTTAATGTGAATGGCGATACAGCAGCAGGTGCAATCGCAGGTGGCTTAAAAGCTGACCGATTATTATTATTAACAGATGTAGACGGTGTTAAAGATAAAGAGGGAGATGTGTTAACTAATCTTTCAGCAGATCAGGTTAACGCAATGACCAGTGATGGTGTTATAGCAGGTGGTATGATCCCAAAGACACAAACAGCGCTTGATGCAATCTCTTCAGGTGTTAGGGCGGTCGTCATTATGGATGGACGTTCACCAAATGCATGCTTACTTGAATTATTTACGGATCACGGGGCTGGCTCCATGATCCGTAAATGAATTAAAGTAAAATGTCAGACGCACTCATCAGATTTATTTTCTTTCTAAGTATTCTTTTTGTACTAATTGTGGCTGAGACTATTATGCCTAAAAAGTGTCGTGTTCATCCTCGTCAGGGAAGATGGGCTACTAATGGAATAATCACTATACTTAACACTGCAACGCTAAATATTATGAATATAGGCATACCTCTCCTTGCGATTGGTGCCGCATTAGACGCTAGTATTAAAGGCTGGGGGTTTTTCAATCAATTAAACCTACCCTCTTGGATCGAAATTATAACTGCAGTCATAATTTTAGACTTTATAGTATGGGCACAACATTTTCTTAGTCACAAAATTCCATTTATGTGGCGGTTCCATCGCATGCACCATTCAGACCGTGACCTCGATGTTACATCAGGGTTTCGGTTTCACCCAATTGAAATTGCATTTTCTATGATCATAAAGATTGTAGCTGTTTATATACTTGGCCCAACTGCAATCGCAGTTATTACATTTGAAATTATTTTAAATGGTATGGCCATGTTTAATCATGCAAATTTAAAGTTACCCAAGCGATTGAATGAAGTGTTATGTAAATTTTTAGTAACGCCAGATATGCACCGTATTCATCATTCAATATACCGCGAAGAACATGATACTAATTATGGATTCTCATTATCAATTTGGGATAAAATATTTGGCTGCTATATATCTCAACCCCGTGACGGCCATGCTAAAATGAAACTTGGATTAGAATGGCAAGATAATAACCCTACTAAATTAGGCTGGTCTTTATGGCTTCCATTCCGAAAACTTTAACACTAGGTGAAATAGCTGCTAATTGCATATCTAGTGGGCTAGATGTTTCAGGCGCATTCCACCACAATAATAATCAAACTTTAATTTTGCTTAGTCCTGCAAAAGATTTTTGGGAAACCTTCAAAGTTAGTCATGAATATCAAGACAACTCACTCAATCCAATTGACCGATGGTCAACTCGAATTATTTCAGAACTAGCTATACAACTATCTGCTACTCCAAAGTTCCCATTTGGCGGCCCACCTTATTCCCCGTTCTTAGAATGGGCCAAGAGATCCAATCGTGCTTGGATATCACCTTTAGGTATGTTGGTGCATGACACCATGGGCATGATGATAAGTTATCGTGGAGCTTTAATTTTAGATTCGCTTATCAAATTACCAAACACAAAGTCACTAAAACCTTGCAATACCTGCGTGAATAAACCTTGTATAAATGCATGCCCAGCACGCGCAATTTCTAGCATAGAATATAATATTATTAAATGTCATAGTTTCTTAAAGACTTCAGGTGGAAAAGTTTGCATGACAGGAGCATGTCAGGTACGAACTTCATGTCCAATTTCAGTTGCAGTACAACGTGATCCAGAACATAATCTTTTACATATGCGCGCGTTTAAAGGAGAAATATGAAACGACTTATACTAACTCGACACGCAAAGTCTGGATGGGATAACATAGAGTTAACTGACCATGAACGTACACTTAATGACCGTGGTCGCGAAGCCTGTGGCCTTATAAGCGAGTGGTTATTGGTTAATCAGTACATGCCAGAACAAGTTTTTGCTTCAACCGCTACTCGATGCAGGGAAACATGGGAACGTATTGGCAAAGTAATGAAATGTGATGCGCCTGTTTCTTACAAAAATAATTTGTATCACTGCTCACCTAACATAATTTTACAGCATCTCAGAAATGCTACATTCACAACAGTTTTACTCACAGCTCACAATCCTGGAATAGGCGAGTTTGCAGAAAAAATATGTGCGTCACCTCCAAAACATCAAAGGTTTTTAGGTTACCCATCTGCATCAACCACTGTGGTAGATTTTGATATAAATAATTGGACAGATATTACATTTGGCTCAGGCATATGCAGGGGGTTTGTTATTCCTAGTGAGCTCAAATGAAATTGAATAAATACTTTAGGAACTAGAATGACGCAAAAATCTATTCTAATCACTGGATGCTCTTCTGGAATTGGTTATGAAGCTGCTCATACATTATCAAAAAGAGGCTGGCGTGTTTTCGCTACTTGCAGAGCAGAAATAGATTGTACACGCTTAAGGCGTGAAGGGTTGGAAAGCTTTCCATTAGATTATTCAAATGAAGAGAGTATTAAATCTGCCGTTTGTGAAACGTTAATACGCACTAATGGTACATTAGATGCAGTTTATAATAATGGTGCATATGCTATACCTGGATTGGTTCAGGACGTACCTCGTGATGCCTATCGCGCTATTTTTGAAGTTAATCTTTTTGGCTATTTTGATCTAATAAATCAAATCCTACCTATAATGTTTAATCAAGGCCACGGGCGAATAATTAACTGCTCTTCCATCTTAGGCCTTACTGCAATGCAAGCGCGTGGTGCCTATAATGCTACTAAATTTGCAATGGAAGGTTTAACCGATACTCTACGCTTAGAACTTAAAAAATCGCCAATCAAAATCATCTTAATTGAGCCAGGGCCAATTACTGCAGATATTCGAGTTAAATCACAGCCTCACTTTGAACGATGGATTAATTGGAATAATTCAAAAAATCGCTTATTTTATGAAAAAGCGTTAATACCGAGGTTATATGCCAAAAATACTGATATCGATTTGGGTGAATTACCTCCGTCAGCTGTTATTAAAAAACTAATACATGCATTAGAGGCAAAAAACCCACACCCACGCTATTACGTCACCTGGCCAACTCACGTTGCAGGTGCGCTAAAACGCCTATTGACCACTCGCGCCTTAGACTGGATTAAGGGGCGAATTTGAAAGTTTGTAGACTTTGCGACTCTTAGTGCTAAGTCACATTAAAATAAGGAATAATGTAATGAGCTTACTTTATATGTTAGTTGTAATTGCTGTCTTAGCCGTTCTTATTGTATTAATGGTTGGCCTGGGCGGATTTACTACAGGTGGCGAATTTAATCGCAAATATGCGAACAAATTGATGCGATGGCGTATCATCTTGCAAGCAGTTGCAGTTGTACTAATCTTAATATTCATTGCAGTACGGGGAAGTTAATTGATGGTCACATTAAATAAAATTTATACGAAGACTGGTGATAAAGGAGAAACCGCTCTTGGCAATGGTCACCGGGTTGGTAAGCAATCTTTACGCGTAAACGCATACGGTACTGTAGATGAGACAAATGCTACTGTGGGATTAGCTCGACTGCACTCCACTGGAGATATCGATACTGGTTTAGCTTTGATACAAAATGATCTCTTTGACTTAGGTGCAGATCTATGTCGCCCTGACATGACCAAAGATGCAGATGCTGAATATTCACCATTGCGTGTTAGCTCTGCCCAAGTTGAACGTCTAGAGGCTGAAATTGACATAATGAACGCTAATCTTTTACCTTTAAAAAGCTTTATTTTACCTGGTGGATCGGCACTTGCTGCACATATGCATTTATGTAGAACAGTATCGCGTCGTGCAGAACGACTTTGTGTAGAACTGGCAACATTAGAAGATATTAATCAGGATGCCGTTAAATACCTCAACCGCTTATCAGATTGGTTTTTTGTTATTGGCCGGGTTGCCAACAATGGTGGCTTGGATGATATTTTATGGGTTCCTGGTGCAAACCGCTAAGAAACAAATAGAGTTGATATATTAGCTCATTACTAAATTAGCAGAACGTTATGATCAGTTTGGAATTAACGCGGCGTATTAAGGTCTAAAACTGTCTATTTTGCACTTTTCGTGTTGTATTATAGCCGCTAGAACGTACTTAAGAATTACTGCTGGGAATTATCCCGCTCATTTAGGAGATACGCATATGAAGGTGATAGTGCCAGTCAAACGCGTGATTGATTATAACGTTAAAGTGCGTGTCAAAGCGGACGGTAGCGGTGTTGATCTCGCCAATGTTAAAATGTCAATGAACCCATTTGACGAGATTGCAGTAGAACAAGCTATTCGATTAAAAGAAGCGGGCAAAGTTGAAGAAATTATAGCAGTATCAATCGGTGTTAAGCAATCTCAAGAAACATTACGAACCGCTTTAGCTATGGGAGCAGACCGTGCAATTCTTATTGAAGCAACAGATGATGTTCATAATGATATTGAACCACTAGCTGTAGCAAAATTACTAAAAGCTGTAATCGACAAAGAGCAACCGGGGCTAGTTCTTTGTGGAAAACAAGCGATAGATAATGACATGAATGCCACAGGCCAAATGCTATCAGCACTCTTAGGTTGGTCTCAGGCTACTTATGCCTCAGAATTAGATATTGATGGCGATAGCGCAACAGTAACGCGTGAAGTCGATGGTGGATTACAAACAATTAAAGTTAAAATGCCTGCTATAATAACTGTTGATCTTCGCTTAAACGAACCAAGATATGCATCTCTACCAAATATAATGAAGGCCAAGAAAAAGCCTATGGATGAAAAATCTCCAGCAGATCTAGGCGTTGATATTACACCCCGTTTAACTATTGTTTCTACAACAGAACCTGCCGAGCGCGCCGCTGGCGTTAAGGTTGCAAATGTTGCTGAACTAATTTCAAAACTTAAAGATGAAGCAGGAGTGATTTAATGGCTGTACTATTATTAGCAGAAATTGTTGGTGGTGAAATATCTTTAGATCAAACAGGCAAAGCATTGAGTGCTTCATCTTCTTTGGGTGACATTACTATTCTTTGCGCTTCAGCAGGTTGCGCCGCCGCAGCTGCAGCAGTAGCAAAATTAGAGGGCGTAAAAAAAGTATTATGTGCTGACGATCCTTCATACGGGAATGGGTTAGCCGAGCCAACTGCCGACCTAATTGTATCAATGGCCTCTGATTATGATCATATAATTGCACCAGCTACATCGAATGCAAAAAATATTTTACCACGTGTTGCCGCATTATTAGATGCGATGGTCATAACTGATGTAACTGGAGTTATTGATGCCGAAACATTTGAACGTCCAATTTATGCGGGTAATGCAATACAGACTGTAAAATCTAATGATATTAAAAAGATTTTATCTATTAGAACTGCTGGCTTTGAAGCCCCTAGTGAAACTGGTTCAGCGTCAATTGAAACTATTTCAGCAGTAGCAAATCCCCAATTGTCTGAATGGATTGAAGACAAAGTTCAATCATCCGATCGACCAGAACTGACTTCAGCAAAGATTGTTGTTTCAGGTGGCCGCGGCGTAGGCTCTGAGGAAAGTTTCGCTATTATTGAAGCATTAGCAGATAAATTAAATGCCGCTGTCGGTGCCTCACGAGCTGCTGTAGATTCAGGCTATGCACCAAACGATTGGCAAGTTGGTCAGACAGGTAAAGTGGTTGCTCCCAGCCTATACATTGCGTGTGGTATTTCAGGTGCAATTCAACACCTCGCTGGTATGAAAGACTCCAAAGTAATTGTAGCTATAAACAAAGATGAGGAAGCTCCTATTTTCCAAGTTGCGGATTATGGATTAGTTGCTGATTTATTTGATGCTGTACCTGAACTTACAGAAGCACTTTAAACATACGACCAAAAGCCCAATTAAATTTGGGCCTTTGGTAAATCAAATTTAAATGAAACCATTTTTTGTTTAATGCTAACGACCTTCATCAAAATAATTGGTGACCAAGTCTTTTAATGCAAATCCAAGTTTTTCAGCTTCCAGCCCAGAAGTCACTACTTTTATGTATGTATTTTGTGATGCGGCCAGCATCATAAGCCCCATCATTGAATCTCCAGTCACATTAAGGCCGTCCTTTGATACAATCGCTGTTGCATCGAAATTTTCTACTACCTCAACAAATTTAGCAGATGCACGTGCATGGAGACCTTTTTCATTAACAATTCGCAGTGCAAGTTCCATTTCTATAATTAAATTCCCATAGATCCATCGCAACAGTTAATATATTTTTTTCCAGCTTCCATAGAAAGAACTAAAGCTTTTTCTACACTCAGGCTTCGTGATTTTACTAATTTTAGCAGCATAGGTAAATTTGCACCATATAAAATTCTACGGTTAGCACAATCACAAGCCTTCATCGATAAGTTCGATGGTGACCCACCAAACATATCAGTTACAACAACAACGCCCATTCCTTTATCAACAGAGTCAGCAACATCACAAATTTCTAATTGCTTCTCTGATCGATCACATTCAGCGGCAATCGACACGGCCTTAATTCCCATTTGAGGGCCCATCACATGCTCTATAGCAGCAAGATATTCTTCTGCTAGCCGACCATGCCCAACGATTACAATTCCAATCACACGGGGAATACTCCTACTTTACGTACAGTAATAGTACGTATCTTTATTTTTATGCGGCGTAATATTATTTACGCCATCCTTGCCCTATCAAAGCAATTGATAACTCTTTTGTCACGGTCAATGAGTTATGTCTACCACCAGCATATACCAATCTCATGGTTAAATGTGCTTTATCTATATTTCTACGTTTTAATCTTTAAAGTTTTATTCAAATATCTGAAAACCACCCTTAATTAATTGACATGCCACACAGTGCAAATGAGGAATTCCAGCTCCATAAATTAGCGGGATTTCGCAATTTTTTAATTTAATAAATCTGCGAACAGGTAGTCGATTTATTTCACCTTTTGATACATCTATTGCAAGTGTAAGTTTAGTTTGCTCTGTGTAATTACACTTTAGGATACCAACTTTTGGTACCTCAATAAGGCCTGCAATATTTGGAGGACTTATTGCTATAATATTTTTGTTTTGAATTTTTAATGTTATGTAATCGTCACCTACCAAAACTGCACCTAAACCCATACAAGCGATAGCTAGACTAGATTTTCCACTTCCAGATTTACCTAAAATTAGCAGTCCATTTCCATCAAAGTCGACACAACATGCATGTTGAGTTCCTTCATGTAACTTATCCATTAGATCGATGCACCGAAAACAAAATTTAACTCCAAATATTAATAAAAACCAAAAAATCCAAATCAGCCCAATGAGGTGATTAACCTAGTAACACTTAAGCTATTAAATACTAAAACTATTATATTTATGGTACTAAAACTTACATTAATATTTATTTAATACCAGAAATTTTCAAATAAACTATAATATACATAATCACCAAAATTTCCTAAATTTGTCACATTATATTTATTTTAAAATAACTCTTTTCAACTGTTAGCGCTAAAATAAAAATTGTTAGCGCTAACAATGGCATAAGCGTGTCGACACCCAGATATTCAGGCGGTATATCCAAGATTATAAGCTTAAATAAAGATTCGTTGACCAAGGAGCACATCTAATGATCATTGGACGCGTTAACCCAAAGCAGACACTAGAAGACGCTGGAATTTTGGGGATCGGTAAAGTTTACTATAACCTGCAAGAGCCAGCCCTTATTAAAGAAGCACTAAAGCGTGATGAAGGTGAACTTGGAAATGGTGGAGCATTTTTAGTGTCGACTGGTGAGTATACAGGTCGTTCACCAAAAGATAAATTTATTGTAAATGAGACTAGTGTACAAAATACAATATGGTGGGAAAACAATCCACCAATGGAAATCGATGCGTTTAATCAACTAAAATCTGATATGATAGCTCATATGTCTGGTGGGGAATACTTCTTACAAGATCTTTATGGAGGATCTGACCCTGAGCATCGCTTAAACGTCCGCGTGATTACTGAACTTGCTTGGCACGGCTTGTTCATCCGTACCATGCTTCTTCGCCCAAATATTTTGGAATTGGATACATTCATCCCTGGCTTTACTGTTATTAACTGTCCAAGCTTTAGCTCCGATCCTGCAAAGCATGGTTGTCGATCTGATGTTGTCATTGCAATTTCTATAGAACAAAAAATGATATTAATAGGTGGTACGGAATACGCCGGCGAAAATAAGAAATCTATTTTTTCAATATTAAACTACTTTCTTCCCGAAAAAGGTATAATGCCAATGCACTGTTCAGCTAACCATGCAATTGGTGATCCTTCTGACACAGCAGTATTTTTTGGACTATCTGGAACTGGAAAGACAACTCTTTCTGCTGATCCCAATCGCATTCTAATAGGGGATGATGAGCATGGCTGGTCAGATACAACAACCTTCAATTTTGAGGGTGGGTGTTATGCAAAAACAATTAATTTATCTGCTAAAGCTGAACCAGAAATCTATGCTACTACTCAAAAATTTGGAACAGTCATTGAAAACATGGTTTATGATTCCTACACCAAAGAATTAGACTTTCAGGATGACAGTTTAACAGCAAACATGCGTTGCGCTTATCCATTGCATTACATTTCCAATGCATCAAAGACTGCAATTGGTGGGCAACCTAACAATATTATTATGTTAACATGTGATGCATTTGGTATATTGCCTCCAATCGCACGCTTAACACCAGAACAAGCAATGTATCATTTTCTATCAGGCTTTACTTCAAAGGTTGCAGGTACTGAACGAGGGATAACAGAACCACAACCAACATTTTCAACATGTTTTGGGGCACCCTTTATGCCACGACGTCCAGAAGTATATGGAGCACTACTACGCGATAAAATTGCGGCAAACGGTGCGAAGTGTTGGCTAGTCAATACAGGCTGGACAGGGGGCGCCTACGGTATAGGTGCTCGCATGCCAATAAAAGCAACTCGGGCACTACTTAAGGCTGCACTAAATGGCTCATTAAACAATAGCTCATTTCGTAAAGATAAAAACTTTGGTTTTGACGTTCCAACTTCCTTGGAAGGCGTAGCCACAAATCTTTTAGACCCTCGCAGTACATGGGCAGATCCAATAGCTTATGATACAGCTGCAGAGAGTTTAATATCAATGTTTGTTGAGAACTTCACCCAATATGAAAAATTTGTTGGCCCCAGCGTCTTAGCTCAAGCTATTAAAAAATCTTGAATGTAATTATAACTACATAAATTTAAAACCTAAGCCAATAACTTAGGTCTTTTTACTAAACTTCATAAAGTAATCTATAGATCAGGCCTTTAACCCTTTCGATTGCTCCATACGGGCTATCAACCGCATCCGTGCATCCGGTAGTTCCCGTTCACCAAGTGAATCAGCTAACCAAGTTGATAAAAAATATCCTGTAGTTTGCAAGCCATCTAGGACGTCAGCTTCGCTTGCAACGTCAAATCCATTCCTTAGGAAGCTTGGCAGTGGCAATAACCGCTCTGCCCATTCGCCTGCTGCTCCTCTGCTGACAGCACGCCCTGAACGTGGTGATACAAATGTTAGGTCCTGCATGCCACCAGTTACTGCACAAGTAGACAAATCCAGTCCAAATCCCATTTCTTTTAAAACTTGCAACTCCCAGAGTGCATATAATGGCTTCCAGTCACCACCTAAGTTTAAAGTATCCATTAAAGATGTAGTACTATCATATAAGCTTTGCAAAGGCATGCGCTCTGGAAAAGCAAATGAAACCATTGCGCAAATTGAACTAAGTGCAGCCAAACGTAACCTGTCCCCAAACACATCAGATCTGCTTTCCAACTGTTCAACTCGATAACTGCCCAAATGTTCTTCTAGTCGAGCTCGCCACTCCAATTGCACTTGTGACCCAGGCTGCAAAGTCGCGGCCATTTTTCGCGAGGCTCCGCCTCGGACAACACCTGCATGTCGTCCGTGGTCAGGTGTAAACACATCAATGATAACAGAGTTTTCGCCATACTTTCGTACAGAAACAATAACCCCTTCGCCAGACCAATTCATATTAGATATGCTAGCCGTTCAAACCATCATCGTCCAGCAGATGTCGTCCATTACGATCTTCAACTTCAATTACCCAAAGATCAGGGTCAAACCTATGTTGCTCAGATATAGAGTTATCAACATCATTCTCAGGACCTGCAACAAGCTCACACCAAACTTGTTTAAAATCGACATCATAAGATCGGTGAAACAGCTTTGCATTTCCATCAAGCGTATTTAACTTAACCAGAACGGCTCCTGACGTGCCATCGCCTTTGGAGGTAACGAAGGCTGGAATTTCTGCTAATTGTAAACGCATTCTATATGCAGAAATCCAGAATTCAGTGGTAAGCCGCAACGTCATTTTGTGTCTTTAAAGTTTAAACCCATCTCAGTGTAGCGTTCAGCTTCATTTTCCCAATTAGGCCGTACTCGAACTTGTAAAAATAGATGCACCTCACGACCCATCATTTCCTTTAACTCTGTACGCGAGGCCATTGAAACGCTTTTAATAGTTTCCCCTTTGGGGCCAAGTGCAATTCCTTTATGTCCCTCACGCGCCACATATACAACCTGCTCAATACGAACAGATCCATCACTCTTCTCATCCCACTTTTCAGTTTCAACAGTTAATGTGTAAGGTAATTCTTGGTGTAATCTTAACATTAATTTTTCACGTGTCATCTCAGCTGCAATCATACGCATTGGCACATCTGCAATCTGATCTTCTGGGTATAAATAAGGCCCTTCAGGTAAATTTATAGCTAACCAATCTTGGAGCATCTGAACGCCATATCCTTTTTCAGCCGAAATCATAAATGTCTCTTCGAAATTTAGGCGTTCATTTAAATTTTGTGTTAACCCTAAAAGTACGTCAGACTTAACCCTGTCAATTTTATTAATAGCTAAAACAATTCGCTGTCCTTTAACATCACGCTTTTCCAACCCTTCCAGAATCATTTCAACCCCGTCCGTTACACCTCGATGTGCTTCTACAAGTAAAACAACAATGTCTGCATCGGCTGCACCCGTCCACGCAGCGGCTACCATTGCTTTGTCTAATTTACGCCTAGTTTTGAATAGCCCTGGAGTATCAACAAAGACTAACTGTGCATTATCCTGCATAGCAATACCCCGGATACGAGCACGAGTAGTTTGCACCTTATGTGTCACAATTGACACTTTTGCTCCAACCATTCTGTTCATAAGCGTAGACTTTCCTGCATTAGGCTCACCAATCAAGGCTACAAATCCACATTTAGTATCTATCATATTTAACTCTCTAACTGACTCAAAAGGTCCGCAGCAGCCTCTTGGCTAGCTGCTCGTTTAGATCTAGCCTGAGCAGATGCCCTTTGGCCAGATTCTAATGTTACTTCAATCGTAAAAATTGGTGCATGATCTGGTCCAGATCTGTCAATTTCAATATATTTTGGTGTCGATAGTTTTTTCGCCTGAGCCCACTCTTGCAATGTTGTTTTAGGGTCACGGGCATCATCAGCCGCATTCTCAATGTGATTAGACCATAAACGAATAATCATAGCACTCGCCACATCGAAACCAGCATCAAGATAAACTGCACCAATAACAGCTTCCATAGCATCACCTAGAATTGCCATCTTACGCCGGCCTCCTGAAATCATTTCAGAGCGCCCCATCTTCAAAGCATCACCAAGCCCAACTTCAACAGCAACATCCGCACATGTTTCTTTTCGCACCAAGGCATTAAATCTTGGAGCTAAAAGCCCTTCGGCAGCATTAGAATCTTTATGAAATAGTGCATCACTAATAGATAGTCCAAGAACTCTATCGCCTAAAAACTCTAATCTTTGGTTGTCACCCCGTGTTACAGAAGACAGTGATGAGTGCGTCATGGCCTGAATTAATAATTCAGGCTGATGGAATTCATGTCCTAATCGCTTTGAGAAAGCAGTTAGTTCAGCAGCCGGCTTCAACTTAAGGCCTTAAAAAAGCGATCTTTACGCCATGTCCAAAAATACAAAATACGCGCGCCTGCAGATGAAAAAATCACACGGTCAGCTCGTCCAATTAACTGTTCGAATGGGACAAAGCCAACTCCACCTATATTTGCAGGAATTCTACTGTCTCCAGAGTTATCACGATTATCACCCATGAAAAAATACTGTTCATCTGGCACAGTGAAAACTGGAGTGTTGTCAGCAAATGTTTCAGAAATATCTAATACGAAATGCTCAACGCCATTTGGCAAGACCTCTATTGATAAACCTTTATCACAATTTGCACCAAGTCCAACTGGGTCGTTTGCACAACGTGGAGTATTTTTCATAGGCCCTTGTTGAGCTTTAACTTCAGTAAAATAACCTAAATCTTTTTGGGGCGCTAGTTCACCATTCAAATATAGCAGCCCATTTTTCATTTGAATACGATCACCAGGAAGGCCAATTAAGCGTTTGATGAAATCAACTTGAGTAGATGGGTGTTTGAATACTACAATATCACCACGCTCTGGTTCATTTGCCAAAATACGCCCCGAAAATGGACACATTGAAAATGGGCACGAATGGCGTGAATAGCCATATGCCATTTTATTGACAAACATAAAATCACCAATCAATAATGTATTTTTCATTGATCCCGATGGAATCCAAAATGGCTGAAAAAATAATGTTCGCACCACGCCAGCAATCAACAAGGCATACACTACAGTCTTAATCAACTCACCTATACTATCTTCATTTTTTTGCTTATCAGCCATGTTGCACTCTTGAATTTGTTTGCATGTTTCTTGGGCTAATGTCTCGTTATAGTCAACCTATCATTGCGAAATGGGCCGCGCCTCAATAACGACAAATGCTTGCGCCCACGGGTGGTCATCTGTCAAAGTAATATGAATAAATGCTTCATAGCCCACTGGTGTCATTTCTGCCATGCGCTCTGCAGCCCACCCAGTCAATTGCATGCTAGGTTGACCTGATTTCATATTCAAAACGGCCATATCTTTCCAGGAAATGCCCATAGAAAGACCTGTTCCTAATGCCTTAGAACAAGCTTCTTTAGCTGCCCAACGTTTAGCGTAGGTACCTACAAAATCTTTACGTTTCTGTGCTTTAGCTTGCTCAACTTCAGTGAAGACGCGATCTTTAAATCTTTGTCCAAAACGATCTAGTGTTTTTTGGATACGTTCTATGTTTGTTAGGTCAGCTCCTATCCCCAAGATCATGTCATTTGATCCATAAACATTTTTTATAAGAAAAATTTTCAAACAATTTAATCATCAAGACCTTGCCTCATTCATTAAATTACGCATTTTTTTTATTGCACCTTCAAGTCCTATAAAAATACTTTCTCCAATTAAAAAATGACCAATATTTAGCTCCATTACCTGTGGGATGACAGCAATTGGCTTTACGCAATCAAATGTTAGACCATGCCCAGCATGAACCTCTAACCCTAAACTATTAGCAAAATTTGACATTTTTTGCAGACGCAATAATTCAATATTACGATCCTCAAATCGACCCTCTGCATTTGCGTCGCAATATGCACCAGTATGCAATTCTATTACTGGTGCGCCAATACGGGCTGCACTTTCAATTTGGCGTTGATCAGCAGCTATAAAAATTGAAACACGACATCCTGCTTCACGAAGTGGAGCAATAAAGTCACCTATCTTATTTTCTTCACGCGCGATTTCAAGGCCACCTTCAGTCGTTCTCTCCTCACGTTTTTCAGGAACAATGCAAACTGCATTAGGAACATACCGTAATGCTATTTCTTGCATTTCCTTAGTAGCAGCCATTTCAAAATTTAAAGGTACATTTAAGCCATTCATTAACGCATCGATGTCGCGGTCCGTTATGTGCCGCCGGTCTTCGCGCAGATGAGCTGTAATACCATCAGCTCCAGCAGCTTCGGCCAAGAGTGCAGCACGTAACGGATCTGGACATACACCACCTCGTGCATTTCTTACAGTTGCTACATGATCAATATTTACACCTAATCGTAAAGTTTCAGTAGATATTTTTAACATGATAATGTCTCTTTTTAATATTTAGGATATGTTCAGCTTTATTCACTAATAGACTTAAGTATCTTTTGAGTCAGTCAGTTTTTGAGAGGAAGATTCCACCTCACGTCTTTCACGTATTTCATTAATCTTTTTCATCAACCTCCCACGACGGCGCTGTTGGTATGCTCGGACTAGCGGTTTTGAAACAAAATAAATAATTACACCAGTAATTAATCCTGGCAATAAACCACCGATAAAATAAGGTATAAAAACACTATGGAAAAAATCCACGAAGCCATCCCAACGCGTTGGGCCATATCCAAATAAAAACTGCACACCACTCCACATGCTAATAAAAGCTTCGCTAATTCCAGATCTAATCGTATCCCAAGCTGTCTCTTCAGGCCCCATTCCCAAAATATACAAACCTGACCGATAGCTAACCACACCAATAATTGGAAATGTTATTGGGTTGCCAAAAAATGTTCCCATAAGTGAAGATAAAACGTTTCCACGGACGGCATATGCTAAAAAAACAGCAATAAAAAAATGAAGTCCAAACAATGGAGAAAAACTTGCAAATGCTCCACATGCAAAGCCTAAAGCAATTCGATGTGGCGTGTCAGGCAACCGCTTCAAACGGTAACTTGTATAATTAATTACGCGGCGCCAACCTGAGCGAGGGTAAAAACCCTCTTTAAACCATTGCCAAAATGAAAGTGGTGTACGACGTTTAAACATTGGATTGGCAGGCCACCTTAATAAAATTTTATTTTTTAAGCGTCACTTGGTGACGCCGAGACTGTAGAACTTGTGCAACATCCGAATCAGCTTCTACTGCTGTAACTATATTTTCTAGATGTTCCACATCTCTTACCTGTATATCAATCGCAATCCTGTAAAAATCTTGTTTACGGTCACTAAAATGCATATCAATAATATTGCTATCTTGTTCAGATATTAAAATGCATATTCGCCCCAAAACACCACTAAAGTTTGCCATTGTAACTTCAATCGTAACTTTATTAACTGAATCACTGCGTCCCTTAGTCCACGTCAAATCAATCCAGCGATCAGGTTGATCTTCATAATCAATCAAAGTATCACAATAAATAGAGTGTACAAATACACCTTTCCCACGTGTTGCGATGCCAACGATTCGTTCGCCTGGCAATGGTTGGCAACAAGATGCTCCTTGAATGTATTGATCAGCATCTAAACCCACAATTTTAGCAACAGATTGATTCATATCTTTATCAGTCTGATGTAACAAAGATGGATACAAGGCCTCTACAAGGTCAACACCCATTAATTCAGCACTACCAAGTTTTAACAACACTTCATTATGACTCTTTAGGCCAAGTTTTTTTGCAGCAGTACTTAATGCTTTGTCCGTTGCTTTCTTACCAATATGTTCTAATGCAACTCTAGCCAATTCGCGGCCAAGCTTTATATATCCAGCTTGATGATCTTCACGTAAGGCACGACGGATCGCAGATTTCGCACGGCCAGTAATCACAATATCTATCCACGTAGCCTGCGGGCGTTGCCCAGTTGCTGTTTGAATTTCAACAGATTGGCCATTGCGCAAGCGTGTCGATAATGGAACACGACGCCCGTCAACTTTCACACCGACGCACGTAGAGCCAATTCGCGTGTGAATAGCAAAAGCAAAATCAATCGGTGTCGCACCACGAGGTAATTGAATAACATCTCCTTTGGGAGTGAAGCAGAACACTTGATCCGCAAACATTTCCAATTTTACATGCTCTAAGAACTCTTCATGATCATCTTCTTCACTTTCAATACGCACAGCTAAACTTGCTAACCAAGATAATGGATCAACAGAAAAGCGATTTTGTGCGCGCTGACCATCACGATAGGACCAATGCGCTGCAACACCAACTTCTGCAACTTCGTTCATTTCACGCGTGCGAATTTGAATTTCAACTAACTTGCCATCACGGCCAGCTACAGTAGTATGAATGGAACGATACCCGTTTGATTTCGGCGCAGATATATAATCTTTAAATCGGCCTGGTACTGCCGTCCATCTCTGATGAACGGCGCCAAGGACATGATAAGCGTCACTTTCATTCTCAGTAATAACTCGAAATCCATAAATATCAGATAACCGTGAAAAACTTTGTTGTTTTTCTTCCATCTTACGCCAAATTGAATATGGTTTTTTCTCACGGCCAGTAATACTAGCTTGAATAGAGTTTGCTGATAATAATGTCCGTATATCTTTAATGATTGAAGGAATTAAATCCTCAGACTGGTCACGTAGATTTATAAAACGGCGTAAAATTGAATTACGAGCTTCAGGATTTAAAACTTTGAAGGCCCAATCTTCCAGCTCATCGCGCATCCACTGCATGCCCATACGCCCAGCCAATGGTGCAAAAATATCCATAGTTTCACGTGCTTTGCTTATCTGCTTTTCAGGCCGCATATGCTTAATTGTACGCATATTGTGCAAACGGTCACCAAGCTTTACTAATAAAACTCGTAAATCTTGAGACATAGCAAGTAATAGTTTGCGAAAGTTTTCGGCTTGTTTTGCTTGAACTGATGATAGTTCTAAATTTGTAAGCTTTGTAACACCATCAATTAATTGCGCAATTTCAAGACCAAATAACTCAGTTACTTCCTTAAATGTAGCGTCAGTGTCTTCTAAAGTATCATGCAATAATGCCGTAACAATAGTATCATCATCAAGTTTTTGCCCGGCTAAAATAATAGCAACTTCAATAGGGTGCGTGAAGTATGACTCACCTGAATGCCGCTTTTGTTTAGCGTGCTTTTGCTTACCATAAGCATAAGCACGGCAAATTAAGTCAACATTAGCCTTAGGATTATAAGTACGTACATGATCGACCAGCGTTTCAACGTCGATCATTTAGCCGAATCCTAAAAGTAGGCCAAGGCCCACTTATTTGGCTTCCTGAGCTTCCATGAGTGCGCGTAACAAGTTTTCATCATTCATGTCATCACCTGGCTCGTCATCGCCACCACCCATCAATAGTGCCATTTCATCTTCTTCTGGCTCATCAACTTCAATTTGAGTTTGGTAACTTTGCACTGCCGCTTCGTGTAAGTTTGCAGCACTTAATGTTTCCTCAGCAATTTCGCGTAAAGCTACTACTGGATTTTTATCATTATCACGTGAAACAGTTAATTCTGATCCCGAAGATATTTCGCGCGCACGGTGCGCAGCTAGCATTACCAAATCAAATCGATTTGGTACTTTATCAACACAATCTTCTACAGTTACACGTGCCATCTAGGAACTCCAAGTTTTCATGATATCTACAAGAAGCTTTCATTAAGGTGTTTTAATAAAAATGGCAAGGGCAGTTCACTCAATCTGACCTAATGAAAAATCGAATTTCATTTAGTGTTTTTAATGATAAAGCATCACGCATTTCCAAAGTCGTTTTACCTAATATGGGGTGCATCCAGTCAGGCGCAACATCAACCATTGGGATAAGTACAAATGCACGTTCTTGAAGCCGCGGGTGAGGCAATATCAACTGGTTAGGAATTTGTTTCAATTGTTGACCTAACGGCATATTTAACCATTCTTGCACATAAGTAATATTAGGTTTTATATTAAAATCATAATCTAACAAATCAATATCTAGAGTTCTCTGTCCCCAACGCTTTAATCTTTTTCTACCAAATTTAGCTTCAATCCAATGAAGTTCTTCAAGTAAAGCTAAAGAATCTAACTCTGTATATGCTGAAATAACACAATTTATAAAATCAGGCCCTGCCCCAATAGGAAAAGCAGGTGTTTGGTAAAAGTTACTAATATTTATTTTTTTAATAGTTTTTTTACATAACTCACTTATCGATTTCTTAACCAGATCGTATGAATCCTGTAAATCATTAGAGACATTTGAACCTAGTGCCAAAAGTATTTTCTTGGAGTTATAGTGTGACATCAACTATTGATCATTTAATTTTCATAGATAAAAGATTATGTTAAGCTTTAATATATTTTGCATTAGAAGCCAATTATTCTTTTATTAATGAAGCTTTACAAAAGGACAAGTTATGTTTTTTCCCGATGAACGATTAGGTCTATTTATAGACGGCTCGAATCTTCATGCCTCATTAAAGGCTATAAATTTAGACATTGATTATAAACTTTTAAAAAAAGAGTTCATGAGGCGCGGAAAACTATTGCGTGCGTATTACTACACTGCTTTGTTAGAAGACGACGAAAATTCACCACTTCGGCCCCTCGTAGATTGGCTTAGTTACAATGGCTTCACATTGGTTACAAAGTCCGCAAAAGAATATACCGATTCTTTGGGAAGACGCAAAGTTAAGGGAAATATGGACATCGAGCTTGCTGTAAACGTAATGGAGTTAGCTCCTCACTTAGATCACATAGTTATATTTTCAGGTGATGGCGATTTTTGTTCTCTTGTTGAATCAATTCAACGCCAAGGCGTCCGCGTATCAATAGTCTCAACAACTCGATCTCAACCATCCATGATTTCAGACGATTTACGCCGCCAAGCAGATAACTTTATCGAACTTGAGGACTTACGCAGTATTATTGGGAGACCCTCATGATCAGAGTATGTTATTTAGTATATCTATTGCTATAATATTTTAAAATATATGAAATTCTAAAGAAATTTTAGCATTTACAGCCTTTAATCCATCATTCGTTGATATAAAAAGCTATATAAATAAATGTATAATACTTGGTAAAAAAATTTAATATTTAAATTCTTCATAATCGCAATACATGCTTATATAGACGTCTTTACAACACGTTCTGCAAAATTATAATTACATTGGATGCAAAGTATTTTGAGGCAAGTATGTCGGCTTTTGCTGTTTTATTAAAATTAACTTAAATTCCATTGTATAACTATCGTTTTGCAGTTTAAAACACTCATATGACAAAACCAGCTTTAGACCTTTACCTAGCAGCGCCACGCGGATTTTGTGCCGGAGTGGACCGTGCTATTAAAATAGTTGAAATGGCATTAGAAAAATGGGGTGCTCCCATTTTTGTCCGCCATGAAATTGTTCATAATAAATATGTTGTAGATGAATTAAGAGCGAAGGGCGCCATATTTGTGGAAGAACTCGAAGAGTGCCCAAATGATCGGCCTGTTATTTTTTCGGCTCATGGTGTCCCAAAATCAGTTCCAGCCGCTGCACAAGCTCGTAAAATGGTATTTATTGACGCTACCTGCCCACTGGTAAGCAAAGTTCATATTGAAGCAGAGCGCCATTACTCAAATGGATTACAAATGGTAATGATTGGCCATCAGGGCCATCCAGAAACTATAGGCACAATGGGGCAACTACCCAAGGGTGAAGTGCTTTTAGTAGAAACAACCAAAGACGTATTAAATATATCCCCCCGCAATTCTGACCAATTAGCTTATATTACTCAAACAACCTTGTCAGTTGATGATACCATTGAAATTGTTTCTGCACTTAAGACACGCTTTCCAAATATTGTTGGCCCACATAAAGAAGATATTTGCTATGCAACTACAAATCGCCAAGAAGCCGTTAAATCAGTCGCACCAAAAGTTGACGCATTATTAGTTATTGGTGCTCCAAACTCTTCTAACTCAAAACGCTTAGTAGAGGTCGGTAAATCATCTGGATGTGCCTATTCCCAAATGGTACAACGTGCATCAGATATAGACTGGCGTGCATTAAGTGGCATAAAGTCAATTGGAATAACAGCAGGAGCTTCAGCTCCAGAAATATTAATAAATGAAGTAATATCAGCAATAACAGATCGCTATGACGTAACACAAAAAATTGTTGAAACTGCCGTAGAAAATATTGAATTCAAAGTACCACGCATATTACGCGAAAAAATATGAAACACAAAGTTCCAATGCCCGCAAAAGTATTAGGTACTTTAGGTTTAATACCATTTTTTATTGCACTTTTCTCAAGTTTCCATATCACTCTTGATACGCTATTAAGTAATACTATAAATATAAACAGCGCTCATCTTCAGCTAAATTACTCAATAATTATCTTATGTTTTATGGCTGGATCTTTCTGGGGATTTTCGGCTAATGCAAAGATTCAGAAACCATTTCTCTATATTATTTCTGTTTTGCCTACTCTTTATATCCTAGGAACTTTATTATTTCCAAGTCAATATCAATTCATAATAATTGGTATTGGTTTTGCTTTTCTTCTACCTATTGATATTTATTTTAAATTACTTGGCATGGCCCCACTTTGGTGGCTCCGCTTGCGAATCCCCCTTACGCTTACTGTCATTATAATTTTAACATTATTTCAATTTAGGTTTTTTATAGCAACCATGTTTGGAAATAATTTTGGATAAAAAAACTATCGCATACTACAATTCATCCGCACAAGTTTATCTTGATAAAATAAGTCGAGAAAAACCTGATAGTGACTTACAGTCATTTATTGCAGCTACCCCACTGGGAGGGGATGTATTAGACTTGGGTTGTGGTCCAGGCAACTCAGCCGCAATGATGCGTGCAGCTGGGCTAACTGTTTATGCCAGTGATGGCAGCTTAGAAATGGTACACATTGCAGCCAAACACTTTGATATTAATGCAGTACATGCAAGTTTCAATGAGCTCGATGATATAAAGAAATATAACTCAATATGGGCTAACTTCTCTCTTTTACATGCCCCACGTGGCGAAATGCCGTCAAATTTATCTCGTATTTTCACTGCACTCAAACCAAGCGGTTATTTACACCTTGGCTTAAAAATCGGTAATGGCGAAAAACGTGATAAATTAGGTCGAAACTACACATTTTATCAACCAGACGAATTAAGGTCTTTATTAATTTCTGCAGGTTTTACCCCCCACTCACAGCGCATCGATACAAATGGAACTATTTCAATGACTGGTGCACTTGAACCATTTATGATTGTGACAGCTTATGCCTAAACTATATGCTTATACTGACGGTGCATGCTCTGGAAACCCAGGCCCAGGTGGTTGGGGTGTCTTACTCCTTGCAAAAGATGGTGAAACCACCATGAAAACCCGAAGTCTATCAGGTGGCTGCGCTGAAACTACAAATAATCAAATGGAACTAACCGCTGCAATTATGGCCTTAGACGCTTTAGAACGGCCAAGTTCAATTACTATTGTTACAGACAGCTCATATGTCAAAGATGGTATAACAAAATGGATCCTTAGTTGGAAAAAAAATGGATGGAAAACCGCAGCAAAGAAAGCAGTAAAAAACGAAGAGCTTTGGAAGAAGTTAGATATTGCCACACAACGCCATGAAGTTTCTTGGGAATGGATCAAAGGACATGCCGGTCACGTAGAAAATGAAGAAGCAGATGAATTAGCGCGTAATGGTATGGCGCCATTTAAATCTAAATAAAGTAAACTAAACAACTATAGAAATTCTACAAAGTTTTTCCAATCGGCAATGAATAACCCTGAATGAAAGCCTCAGCTTTCATAGCATCTTTGCCAGGACGTTGTAGATTGGTTAATGCGACTGCACCTGTTTGACAGGCAACAGATACTTGATCAATTATTTCGCCATTATTACCAAAACCATCTACGACATGACTCATTAAAACTTTTATTCGCTGATCTCCATCATTAAACCATGCACCAGGAAATGGTGACAAACCACGAATATGACAATCAACCTCTTGCGCAGAACCTGACCAATTAATCTGTGCCTCAGCTTTTTTAATTTTATGAGCATAAATAATACCCTCAAGAGCCTGTGGCTTAACTTCAAGGTCATTCAAGCGAGCCAAGGCATCAACTATACTCAATGCACCAATAACAGCTAAGCGATCATGTAAAGTGGCAGTAGTATCAGTTTCTAATATACTTACTTCCTCACTAAGAAGCACTGCGCCTGTATCAAGACCAGAATCCATTTGCATAATGCAAATTCCAGTTGTCTTATCCCCTGCCATAACAGCACGGTGAATCGGTGCAGCTCCACGCCACCTAGGTAAAAGGCTAGCATGAATATTCAAACATCCTTGATGTGTAGATTCTAATATGATTTGAGGTAATATCAATCCATACGCCACAACAATTGCAATATCTGCATTTAATGCAGCAAAATCAGTGACTGCTTGGTTAGTATTAAAATTAATTGGATGTTTTACATTTAACCCCAAAACATTTGCACGTTGATGAACTGGAGAAAGGCGATCTTTTTTACCACGCCCTGCTGGCCGTGGAGGCTGGCAATAAACCGAAACAATTTCATGCCCTGCATCTATTATTGCATTCAAAATAGGCACTGAAAAATTTGGCGTGCCCATAAAAATTATACGCATTAAATCAATCCTTGTTTTGCTAGCTTTTGCGACTTGATAATTAACATTTTTCGCTTCACCTTACTTAAATGATCAAAAAACATTACCCCATTTAAATGATCAATTTGATGTTGAATAGAAGTAGCCCAAAGTCCAACAAAATCACGTTCAATTTGTACAGAATTCTCATCCATAAACCCTACAGTAACAGCTCGAGGTCGCTTTATATTAGCCCATACCCCAGGCAAGTTCGGACTACCCTCTTGATGTTCAACCATTACTGCTGAAGCGTGTAATATTACCGGGTTTGCCATGGATACAGGTTTATCCCTTCCATCACCAGCATCTACTACAGCTAGCGCCCGAGTGATCCCAATCTGACAGGCAGCAAGGCCAACCCCGGGCATATCATACATGCTATCAAACATATCACGCCAAATCTTACGCTCTAAATCACTAATAGATACAACTGGATTACACTTAATCATCAATCGCTTATCTGGAAATTTAATAAACGTATGAATTGCCATTAACTACGGACCAATTCTTTTTTTAATTTTACCATCTTTTTAGTCATCATAGATCGTTTCATCCGAGTTAAGTGATCTATAAATAAAACACCATTCAGATGATCCAATTCATGTTGAGCACATGTTGCCCAAAGACCATCAAACTGTTGTTCATGCGCTTTTCCCTGAATATCTAAAAATGACATCCTTACTTGTGAAGGGCGTTCAACATCATCAAATAATTCAGGCAATGACAAACATCCTTCAGAATGCACATTTAAATCCTCTGATATCCAGGTTATTTGAGGGTTTATCAAAACTAATGGTTGGTCTTCAGCCTCACTTTCTGTGCAATCCATAACGAATAAGCGAGCCATAGAAGCCACTTGAGGGGCTGCCAATCCAACCCCAGGAGCATCGTACATAGTTTCAATCATTGAATTTGCTAATTTTTGAATTTTTGTATCAACATCAAGTACTGGTTCACAGACTTTTTTCAAGCGTGGGTCAGGGTGTAAAAGAATTGGCAATAAAGACATAAATTCGATTTATTGCAAACTAGATACGGGATCAAGTTAGAAGATCAAAAATTTAGTTCTAATTAGCAGGTTCTTATAAAAATTTGATATAAATAACTTAATGCTTATTTTATTTAATTTTATCGTGTGAAACTCATGATACAGCGCCTTCCACCTACCAAAAATTTGAGGCATAGTCACCAAATGAAATTTGATAACACATACTTTCGAGACCTAGAAGGTTTCTACGCCTCATGCGATGCAGTAATTCCAGTTAATCCTAAGCTCATTAAGTTTAATAACACTCTTGCTAATGAACTTGGGTTAGACATCACCAACCTTAACCTTACTGCCATCTGTTCTGGGGCCGTAAAACCTAATGGTGCAGAAACTTTGGCACAAGCATATGCCGGGCATCAATTTGGTAATTTTTCACCACAGTTAGGTGATGGCCGTGCACTTTTATTAGGTGAAATTCTCACACCTTCAGGAGTTAGGTTCGACATACAATTAAAAGGTTCAGGCCCCACAGTATTTTCCCGTAACGGCGATGGTAAGGCTGGGCTGGGCCCCGTTTTGAGAGAGTATTTGGTAGCAGAAGCAATGCATGCACTTGGTGTTCCTACAGCTAGGGCGTTAGCCGCAACTACTACTGGCGAACGCATCCAACGAGCAACAGCGCAAACAGGCGCTGTATTAACGCGCACAGCAAGCAGCCACATAAGAGTTGGTACGTTCCAATTCTTTGCCGCACGCCAAGAAGTAGATAAACTTAGGCAACTGGCTGACTATACTATAAATCGTCACTATCCAGAAGCAACAAGGAGTGACAATCCTTATTTAAAACTATTAGAATACGTCACGAATAATCAAGCATATCTAATATCAAAATGGATGGGTATTGGTTTTATTCACGGCGTAATGAATACTGATAACGTCACGTTGTCAGGTGAAACTATTGATTATGGTCCTTGTGCATTTATGGATTATTATGATGCAAATGCAGTTTTTTCATCCATAGATAAACAAGGTCGCTACGCCTATTCTAATCAGCCAATATTAGCTCGCTGGAATGTTGCAAGATTAGCAGAAGCATTAATACCGCTAATTCATAAAGATGCTGATATCGCAATTGAAAAAGCTACCCAAATAATTAATAACTTCTCAAATATTTATGAATCTTATTGGCTAAAAGAAATGCGCCGTAAATTTGGATTTAAAACAAAGAAAAGTAACGACACTGAATTATTCGATAGTTTCTTTGAAACTATGAAAAATAATATGGTTGATTTTACTCTTTCATTCCGTGCTCTCGCAGAACTTTCAGAAGGAAACCCTATGCCTTTACGTAATCTTTACGTAAACTCTTCCGCAACTGATGGTTGGATCAAGACTTTCAAGATTAGGATCTTATCAGAAGTTGGAATAGCAAAACGTATCCGTCAAGAAAATCCCATTTATACACCAAGAAACCACTTAGTTGAAGCAGCTATAAACGCTGCTGAAATAGATGGTGATTATGCACAGTTTGAACAACTTTTAGAAATCATTACAAACCCATTTATTGATAAACCTGGTAAAGAAATATATGCAAAACCACCATTAATGATTGACCCAAATTATAAAACTTTTTGCGGTACTTAAACTAACTTTCTGTGACGGGTTACATAAATAACATAGCACCAAGGACTTGCACCATGAATTTTGATAAAAAAATTAATCGTATTAATACTCATTCTGTCAAATGGGAAATGATGCAACCATACTACGGAGTAGATCCTAAAATTGGCACTCCAATGTGGGTAGCGGATATGGATTTTGAACCTCCAAAAGAAGTACATGATGCATTAGCAGTTATGGCTAATCAGGGTATTTATGGATATTATGGTAACGATGAAAATTATCGCAATTCAATCACAGGATGGATGGCTCGCCGTCATGGTTGGAAAGTAAATCCTTCAGATATTTTCACGACACATGGCTTAGTAAATGGCACCGCTTTATGTGTACAATCGTTTACCGAAGTAGGTGATAGTGTTGTTTTATTCACACCGGTATACCACGCATTTTCTAGAGTGATAAAAGCAGCCGGTCGTAAAGTAATTGAATGCAAGTTAGCAATAAAAAATGGCCGCTACAAAATGGATTTCGATGCTTATGACAAGCAAATGGATGGTAGTGCAAAAATGGTCATTTTGTGTTCTCCTCACAATCCAGGTGGACGAGTATGGACAGTTAGTGAACTAAAAGAGGTGGCAACATTTGCTGAACGTTATAATTTAATCTTAATATCTGACGAAATTCATCATGATATTACATTTGAAACTAAACATATAACCATGCCCATTGCTGCGCCAGAAATATCAGACCGTTTAGTGATGATGACTGCAGCCACAAAAACATTTAATATCGCAGGCTGCCACACAGGTAATGTTATTATTGCAGATAAAAAACTTAAAGCACGATTCTCAACTATAATGGAAGCCACAGGCACATCAGCCAATTCTTTCGGGCTTTATATGACACAAGCTGCTTACTCTTTTGGCGACAAATGGGTGGACTCACTATGTAAATATTTAGATGATAATCGAAAAATTCTTGATGCGACCATAGCTAGAATTCCAGGCCTACAATCTATGCCAATGGAGGCAACATATTTATCTTGGGTAGATTTTTCAGGTACCGGAATGCCCAAATCAGAATATATAGATCGCGTCCAGAAAAAAGCGCACATTGCAGCAAGTCATGGAGAAACATTTGGAGCTGGGGGCGAAACATTCTTGAGGTTTAACTTTGCTACTCAGCGTACAGAATTAATTAAAGCAATGGCACGTCTTGAGAATGCATTTAGCGACTTACAATAAAGCTTGGGCGTTGCAATTAGTCTAATATTTAGCCATACATAACTTAACGTAAATCTACAAAGATACTATTAATGCAAAACTATCTTGAATTTGAAAAACCACTTGCAGAAATTGAAGGCAAAGCAGCTGAATTACGCGCTATGGCTGAAAAATCTGAAGATGATGTAGATCTAGAGGCAGAAGCTAGCGCTCTTGATAAAAAAGCGCAAAGCATGTTGGCTGAATTATATAAAAATTTAAATCCTTGGCGAAAATGCCAAGTTGCGCGACATCAAGATCGTCCACATTGCAAAGATTATATTCGCGAACTGTTCACTGAGTACACACCACTTCAAGGCGACCGAAACTTCGCTGATGATGCCGCTGTAATGGGTGGTTTGGCTCGATTTAAAGATCAAGCTATTGTAGTCATTGGGCATGAAAAAGGTTCCGATACCAACAGTCGAATAAAACGTAATTTTGGCATGGCACGACCTGAAGGATATAGAAAAGCTATTCGTTTGATGGAAATGGCCAACAAATTTGGCTTACCCATCATTACCTTAGTTGACACACCAGGAGCATATCCAGGAAAAGGTGCTGAGGAGCGTGGGCAGTCAGAAGCAATTGCCCGTTCTACTGAAAAATGTCTTCAAGTGCGTGTTCCTTTAATTTCAATTATAACTGGCGAAGGTGGTTCAGGTGGAGCAGTTGCTTTTGCTACAGCAGACAGATTACTTATGTTAGAGCATTCTGTTTATTCTGTTATTTCTCCAGAGGGTTGCGCTTCAATTCTATGGAAAAATCCTGAAAAAATGCGTGAAGCCGCTGAAGCACTTCGTCTCACTGCGCAGGACTTAAAGAAGCTAGGTGTTGCAGACAAAATTATGCCAGAACCACTCGGTGGGGCTCAACGCAATCATGAGAAAACTTATGTAATTGTTAGCGATGCCATAACTGAAGCCCTCGCAGAGCTACAAGTTAAAAAACCTGACACATTAGTAAAAGAACGCCGTAAAAAATTCTTAGACTTAGGTGAGAAATCACTGTGATTTAGATATTGAATTTCATTCAAACGCCTAAATAAAGTTTAATTTTTTAGCTTTAAACAAACTATTTATTAAAGTTTTATTGCTATATTTGTATTTTAAGCACCAATTATCAACATAACTGCAATTCGAAGATCAAGTACAATATTCTTCAGACTGTCTATTCAATTACTACTTCACCAATCTGGTAATAATAATATTCTTTCATCAAGTTCATAAACTATTTTTCCATTTTCACCTCGAGGGCTAGCACCTTCCCCATCAGGGCAACAGTTGCTCATGTACATAATACAGATTCATCAATCCATTGGCGATATTTTGGTGTGATACGATTTTATACCTTACGTAAAAAAACCACACTCGGGGGGGCATAAATTACTTCTAATTCTTTAATAGATCTTACAGTATCCATACGCAATTTATTTCCCGGGAAATCCCACCTCAGCCATCAATCGGTCAGATGCTTTTTCTATTTTTTCTTGCATATAATTAACAAATTCTTTTGTTTCTAAATTAGTAGGGACTTCGTCTAAATATTCTAAAATTACAGTCCCTCGCTTTCGAAGCAAACTATGTTTTGGCCAAAACATCCCAACATTAGTGGCTGCCAAAACACATCTTCGGTCCATTCTTTGGCATATAACCGCTGCACCAACTTTATAAGGCATCTCTACACCAGGTGCCACACGAGTACCTTGAGGATAAATGACTAACTGAGTATCTCCATGGTACTTTTGAAGCCCCGCCATCATTTGTGATACAGCTTTTGCTTTTTGTCCCCGCCTTACAGGGGCAGTTCCTAATCTTTTTCCATAAAACCCTATAATCGGGAAATATGTAAGTTCTTGCTTCATCACATAATTCACATTTTTCAAATAGTAAGCATGTAATATAACGTCAAAAAAGCTTTGATGTTTCGAGGCTACCACAACATTACCCGTTGGAATTTTCCCTCGTTGTTCGACTTTCAGCCCACAAATAGCCCAAGCAAGCCATATAACAGATCCAGCAAAATTTCTAACAACCCAATAAGTTGCCCTTCGAGATAAGAGCGTCGGTATTGCTCCTAAAACCGCAAATAAGACCATTGATAAATACATAGAAACAATAAAAATTAAAGATAATATAAACTGGATAACAATCATTTAGATAATCCTTGTCATTAAAATTGAATAAATATCAAATAATTTAATAAGTTCTGAGTTGAAACGTTTTATTGTGGACTAGACTGTAAAGGAAAATAGTGTAATTTTACTAGGTAGTTTGAGAATTCATTAAACCACTTGATACTTAGTTAATTACAATTATTCCAATAAAAAAGAATAAAGGGATAAAGATGCGGATAATCTGCCCAAACTGTGCCTCACATTACGAAATTTCTAAAAATTCTGTTCCAAAATCTGGACGCAATGTACAATGTACAAATTGCTCAGAAATTTGGCTACAAGATGCACCTATGCAATTAACCAAAACAGCTCGTTTAGAACCCATGGATGAAAATATATCTAAATCTAAAAATAGTGAGATCTTTAAGTCCCTACGAAGTGACAAAATACAGAACACTTCACATCTTAGTAAAATAGAAAAAAACTCTTATGAACCCAAAGGCAACAACGCTGCTGAATCAAGCAAAATACGCCCATCGCTTACTCCAGAGATTAAATTAATTTTACAAGATGAGGTAAGGTTTGCATCACGAATTAAGCTTTCTGGCTTTGATAAAAAACACTCTATTGATATTATAAAAGAGCGCCCAGCGAAGATCGAAGCTCTCAACATAAAGTTAAATAGTAATCAAGTTGTCCACAAAGTCCAGAAAGTTGATTTTGTGGAAAGGCATTCAGCTCATAGACAAAAAACAAATTTAAAAAAAATATTCCAAGGCTTTTTAACTGCAATTCTACTAGTGACAATTGCTACGTCACTTTACATTTTTACACCAAAAATATCATATTATATTCCTGAGATTTCGCAGCTTTTGAATGCATATGAAACTAAAATATCGTCAACTCGTCTAATTATCCAAGATATGTATTATCAAGGTGGAGAATCTGGGTTTAATAACCTATTCAATAACGCTATTGAAAAAATAACTCTAAAATTTAAATAACATCAAAGCCATTCAGGAAGAATATCTCGTTTTATCATTTCGTCAAAACTTGGACGTTTACGAATAACAGCGAACTGATCTCCATGAACTAATACCTCTGGTATCATTGGCCGCGTATTATACTCAGAAGCCATTACTGCACCATATGCACCAGCAGAGCGGAATGCTATCATTTCACCATCAGCAACTGGGGTTAAGGTACGTTGCTTTGCAAACGTATCCCCAGACTCACAAACAGGTCCAACTACATCAAATTGTTGTTGATCAGCGTCTATATCAGGCTCAATTATAGGCAGAATATCATGGTGTGCGTCATACATTGCAGGGCGGATGAGATCATTCATTGCAGCGTCCACAATCATAAAATTGCGCCCTTCACCAGCTTTGTTATAAATCACAGAACTGACCAACAAACCTGCATTTCCAGCAAGTAGTCGGCCAGGTTCAATTTCAATTTCACAACCCAAATGGCCAACAGTATCGCGAACAACCTTCCCATAATCCACTGGCAAAGGCGGTGCTTGGTTTGTTTGCTCATATGGGATGCCCAAACCTCCGCCTAAATCCAAACGTCTGATATTGTGACCATCTCCACGCAAGACTTTAGTTAATTCTGCAACCTTTTGATAAGCTAACCGGAACGGCTCCAAGTCAGTTATTTGTGAACCAATATGAACATCGATACCCACTACATCAATACCTTGCATAGAACCCGCAATGGCATAAACTTCACGAGCTTTAGCAATGGGAATTCCAAATTTATCTTCAGACTTTCCAGTAGAAATTTTTGCATGTGTTTTAGCATCTACATCTGGATTTACGCGTATCGTTATTGGAGCAATCGAACCTAACGAAATAGCAACTTCATTTAAGATTTTTAATTCTGGTTCACTCTCAACATTAAATTGACGAATACCGTTAATTAAAGCTAAATTCATTTCCTCACGAGTTTTTCCAACACCAGAAAATACGATTCGATTCCCAGGAACACCTGCAGCTTTAGCTCGCGTGTATTCACCACCAGATACTACATCCATCCCAGCGCCCAATTCAGCAAGAATTTTAAGCACTGCAATATTAGAATTAGCTTTCATCGCATAGCATACCAAATGATCCATACCCTCAAGCGCTTCATCAAAGACCCGAAAGTGTCGAGATAGTGTTGCTGTTGAGTATACGTAAAACGGCGTTCCAACTGTTGCCGCAATATCCGTCAATAAAACATCTTCAGCGTTTAAAACGCCATCTTTGTACAAAAAGTGATCCATAATAACCTATTTAAAAGTGCGCGAACGCAGAAACAAATACAACGGCAAACCGCAAGATACGCCAATTCCAAACGTTGCAATAAAACAAACAACAAAAACCCACCAGTCTTTACGAACGTATACTTCAGAAGCCATCCAGATTGTTAGAACACAAGCTGAAATCGTAAGATCCCACATTAACCCACGTGACGCTTCATTTACAGTCCATGCGGCAACAATATCAACCCAAGAGTAACCATACTCATTAAACCATGCAAGAAAATGCATCATCGGCTTAATGCCACCGATGATAACTAAGACTAAATAAATCAATCGCAAATAAGACATGGCACCTCTTTATTTACTGGCAAAGGGTCACCTTTAATCCCACAGGCATTAATACCTATTAATAATGCTAATATCAAAATAAACCTATGTATCACGCCAAAACTTCTTTCCACCGAGCGACTTGTAACCGAACTTGTTCCGGAGAAGTACCTCCGTAACTTTTCCGGCTAGCAACTGAATTTTGGACACTCAGAAAATTAAACACGTCTTCAGTAATTTGGTTATTAATAGCCTGCATATCGTCTAGACTTAAATCTGGCAAATCACATCTTTGCTTTTCTGCTTTAGCAACTAAGCTACCTGTTACATGGTGAGCTTCCCTAAAGGGCATGCCAAGTTCACGCACTAACCAATCTGCTAAATCAGTTGCGGTAGAAAACCCAGATGCTGCAGCTACTTCAAGCTTCGAAACATTAGGCTTCATGTCAGCAACCATTCCAGTCATAGCAGCCAAAGCTAGCATAAGACTATCAGCAGCATCAAAAACCTGTTCTTTATCCTCTTGCATATCTTTAGAGTATGCTAGCGGAAGTCCTTTCATTACCATTAGTAAGCCTACAAAAGAGCCTGTAATTCGGCCAACTTTAGCTCGGATCAATTCAGCAGCATCTGGATTCTTTTTTTGGGGCATAATTGATGAGCCTGTACTAAACCGGTCAGATAAAGCTACAAATTTAAATTGAGCAGATGACCAAATAACTAACTCTTCCGCAAAACGCGATAAGTGCGTTGCGCAGATAGATGATGCACTTAAAAACTCCAATGCAAAATCACGATCTGATACCGCGTCTAATGAGTTTGCAGAAGGCCTATCAAACCCTAAGGCGCCCGCAGTCATGTCACGATCAATAGGAAACCCAGTTCCAGCCAAGGCTGCTGCTCCCAGTGGACTTTCATTCATACGAGATCGGGCATCAACAAATCTAGACCGATCACGAGCAAGCATTTCAACATAAGCCATCATATGGTGGCCCCAAGTAACAGGTTGTGCAACCTGTAAATGTGTAAAACCAGGCATTACAATATCTGCACCAGCTTCTGCTTGATTAACCAATGCACTCATCAGTGCAGATAATCCTAAAATTACAGCATCACACTGATCGCGTGTCCATAACTTAAAATCCGTAGCAACCTGATCATTTCTTGAACGCGCTGTGTGTAACCGACCAGCTGGTTCACCTATTATTTCCTGCAATCTGCTCTCAATATTCATGTGAATATCTTCTAGGGCAGTAGAATATTTAAATATTCCACTTTCTATTTCTGACAAGATCGTGAGGAGGCCTTCCTTAATTGTCTCAGCATCGCTATCAGTAATTATATCTTGTTTGGCTAACATCGCAGAATGGGCAATAGATCCTGCAATATCTTGAGCGGCCATGCGCTTATCGAATCCAATCGATGCGTTAATAGCTTCCATGATTGCATCAGGGCCACTGGCAAAACGCCCGCCCCACATTGCATTTGATGAGTTTTTGTCAGACATAAATAGTACCATTTCGAAGGGGCCAAATAATGACCAAAATTAAAATTCTATGCGCGATGCTTTATACCCTGCTGGCAGTAGGTGCAAATCCTTTGACAGCTAATACTCTGGATGTTGAGACACTGCGAGAGATTCGTAAAGGTGATATGCGCTTAGTTTCAATCCATACAGAGCCAAAGCCTGCAGTAGCTACGCCATTCCAAGATGTTAATGGAGATACTATAGACCTTACAGCATACAAAGGAAAAATAGTTCTATTAAATTTTTGGGCAACATGGTGTGCTCCATGTCGAGCAGAAATGCCATCGCTCGATGCTCTGAACAAAGAAATTGGCGGTAATCACTTTGAAGTTGTTACAATTGCAGTTGGCCGCAATTCAATACCAGTAATAAAACAGTTTTTTGCAGACAACAATATTACAAGCTTACCAATACAACGGGACCCAAAAATGAAATTGGCTGGCTCTTTTGGTGTACGTGGCTTACCAGCAACTTTAATTTTAAATCTAGAAGGCCAAGAAATTGCACGGATTCAACGCGAAGCAGATTGGAATTCATTTGATGCCAGAAAGTTATTAAACGCTATTATTAAGTCTAATTTTTAAATAGTCAGAGAGTTAAACAGAATTGAGAAAATCTTTAATAACTTTATTGAAAATTTCTGGCTTTTCAAGATGAACAGCGTGAGCACAGCCAGGAATCACAGATAAGTTTGAGTTTTTGATATTCTTCCAAAGTATTTCAATTTGGGGCCATAAATATGTTCTATCCTGGTCACCCCAAATAATAAGTGTTTTATTCTCAAGCTTTTTCAAATTTTGTTCACCAGACCATTCACTCATTGCGTCTAATCCAGCTAAAATCGACTCTATTGAACTCCTTTTCGCAATCTTAGAGCAACCTTCATAAGCAATTGAATTATGATAATCTAAAAACCATGTAGCAGATATTCTAGCAGCTGTTTCAGATGCACCATCATTTTTTGCACGGGTCTTACTATGCATAATTGTTTCAAATCGACCTGGTAAAATACCCAAAGATCCAGTTCCATATAATATTAACTTATCTATGTTTTGTGAATCTGTTCGCACCATTTCTTGCACAATCATTCCACCCATAGAGTGTCCCAACAGATGATACTTTTTAATATTTTTCTTTTTTAACTCAGCTATAACCCACTTAGAAAAAGAATAGATACTATTAATAGCCGGAAGTTGATTGTTTTTGCCAAACCCAGGTAGGTCGATTGTAATTAGTTTATATTCTTTTGATAATTCATCTAATTGCTTTTCCCATTGTTCACTTCCACCCATAAAGCCATGAACAAATACTAGTGGCGTCATTTTCGTTTTCCTTGAACGATGCGATCTAAAATCATTGCACAAAATAGAATAGCAAAACCAGCAAGTATTCCTTGGCCTACGTTTGCATATTGCAGTGCTTCAAGAACATCTTCGCCTAAACCTTTAGCTCCAATTAGAGACGCTACAACAACCATAGCCAAAGAAAGCATAATCGTTTGATTAATGCCCGCGCGAATTGAAGGGCTTGCAAGAGGTAAATCAACTCGAGTTAGCAGATACCATTTATTAGCACCGAATGAAATTGCAGCTTCCCTAACGCTATCAGGAACACCCCTTAAACCAAGCACAGTTAATCTCACAACCGGTGTTCCACCAAATATCATTGTAGTAACTACTGCAGCTGGTTTTCCAGTTCCAAAGAATGCAATTACGGGTATCATAAAAACAAATGCAGGCATTGTTTGCATAAAGTCCATAATGGGTTGAATAAATGAATAAAAACGCCGCCTACGAGCACAAAACATCCCAAGTGGAATTCCTATGGCAATAGACAAACATGCAGCGGTGCCTAACAATGCCAATGTTGTCATTGCTTTTTCCCAAAAACCAAGAAGACCTATATAAGATAAAAATGCTCCAGACCAAACGGCAGTTCTTATGCCAGCGGTCAACCAAGTCGAAACTACAATTAAACTTGCTATAACAATCCATGGTGTTGTTACGAATGCTAATTCTAATGCATCTAAAATTAAGCGAATTCCATAAGTAATAAAGTCAAATACAACTTCACCATTTGCAACACAGAATGAGAAAAATGCCTCAACTTTTGCAATACTAAATAACCTATATTCTGGATTAGTTGGAAAATAATTTAGAATGACAAATTGTCCCGGAAAAGTATAATGAAAAACAGCTGCAGAAATCATTAAAACCACAAATAATGAGCTAAATATTATGTTAGGGATGGGAAGACTTGAACGGATTGTTCTATCTGAAAGCCAATCCGAAAATCTTGCTTCCAACGCCCAATTTGCTACGATAGCTTGTATACCTTTTGAAACTAATAAAATAGTTAATCCGATAAGGGCTATAGTTACACCTTGCTCTGACAAAGCTACTGCTTCTTCTCGAATCCCACCAATCGCAGCTTCAAGTGAGTCTACAGTACGTATATATACATCAACCTTACTTGATCCACTTTCAAGCGCTGCAGCCAATTGCTGTCGGCGCAAATCTAAAGTACTTTCTATTGAGGTAATTCGCGCAAAAGCATCAACAGCTAAATCTCCAAATAAGCCCCGGAAAATTTGTACGAATGCAAGCATTTCTAATATCAAAAATGGCAATGCCCACGACCATAATCCACGAGCACCAAACCAAATTGGGCCAAAAATTCCAGCCATTATGTTTAATGTTGGAGTAAAGTTGGCATTTTCACCAATATTATCAAATTGTGTGATATAATAATCAGGATTAGTTCTAACAAAATCTCTGATATTTTGACGCCGCTCAGATGCATAGGCCAATGCAGCTTCAGAATCTTTTGCATCAAGAGGATTTTCTGTATTACTATTCATGACATTTCTGTCCCTTCAACGACTGTTCGAAGAATATCAGAGCGTGTTATTACCCCAACAGCTTCACCTGAACTTTCTACAAGAATATGATTTTCATGATCTATAGCTAGTGATATTAATTTACTAAGTGTTTCGGTATCACTAACTCGCGGCATATCAACTGATAACGGTCCATGACTTTTAATGTAAATATCAATAGGTTGCATTACTGCGTGAGCATGAACGACTTTTAAACGTGATATCCCAGCAACAAAATCTGCAACATAATCATCTGCCGGATTCATTACAATTTCTTCAGCAGTTCCAGTTTGGACTATACGTCCATCTCTCATTATTGCTATTCGGTCTCCAATTCTAACAGCTTCATCAAGGTCGTGTGTAATGAAAACAGTTGTTTTTTTGAGAATTTTTGAAAGTTTAATAAATTCATCCTGCAATTGTCTGCGTATCAATGGATCAAGTGCGCTAAATGGCTCATCCATTAATAAAACATCAGGATTTGCTGCAAGCGCCCTAGCTAATCCAACACGCTGTTGCATTCCTCCAGACAATTCATGAGCATATTTTGAGCCCCAAGCCCCAAGCTCCACAATATCTAAAATGGCGGCTGCTTGTCGCATACGTTCATTTTTACTTATTTTACGAATTTCTAAAGGCATAGCGACATTATCTAATACAGACCTATGAGGCATTAGTGCAAAATTTTGAAAAACCATTCCAATTTTTTGATTCCTAAACTTTTGAAGATCTTGCGTACCTAAGCCCATAACATCTGTACCTTCGATTAATATTTGCCCAGCCGTTGGCTCCAATAATCGATTGAAATGCCTTACTAAAGTTGATTTCCCACTACCAGAGAGACCCATGATACAAAATATCTCGCCTCTATTAACAGATAAGCTCACATCTGCTACGCCAACTACTGCATTATATTTACTTAACACTTCAGATTTGCTCAGCCCATCATCTCGTATTGCGCGCAATGCTTCTTCTGGGCGATAACCAAAAATTTTCCATACATTGGAAATTTCAATTACTTTATCATTATTCATGATTTGATGGTGCTCCGTAACATGGTTTAATACCTATGTTTAATTATTTGATGGCTCCAATAAAATGGAACCATCTTTTTTAAATTAATTTTTGAAAATTAAAGACCTAACCAAGCATCAACACGATCAGGATTTGCTTCTACCCATTCACGTGCAAATTCAGCAGGATCACGGCCATTTCCACTTATTTCAAAAGCGAAGTTACTAACATCATCAGCAGTTACTGAAAAACGTTCAAAGAACTCTGCAATTGCAGGTGAGCGATCTGGTAAGGTTTTTGAATACGCGATTTGAACCTGTTTCAAGGCATCTTTAGTGTTCACACTAGATTTTTTATACCAATCTGCATCATCAGATGGTTGGACCATAGTATATTTAGCAGGATCATATGTTGGTTCACTTAGCATTACGACGTCAAACATAAACCAAACAGCATGTGGCTTATAGCAATAGAAGGCATAACCCTCACCTTTTGCGATTGAGTCTTTAATTCTTGCTGTCTTTACACTTTCTTCAGCTCTAATAGGCTCAATAAAGTCTAATAAGCCGTAATCACGAACTTTTACTTCATTTACATTTGCAGAAGCCCAACCTGGAGCACCTATCCACATTTCGCCTTTACCATTACCATCACTATCCATGAGTGCAGCTACGTCAGGACGACCTAAATCAGCTATATCTGTAATATTATTAGCTTCTGCAAAGTCTTTTGATACACAAAAACCTTGGTTTCCTTCATATGGTTGTTGGTTCAAAACTACAGAACCCGCACCATCCACATACTTCTTTGTAAAACTTTCTTGATTTGGAAGCCAAACATCAGGATGTACATCAATATCACCTTTTCCTTGGTCCATTCCCTGGAAAATTGTTGCATTGTTTCCTGGTACATAATCAACTGTACCACCAATTCGCATTTCAACTACAGCGCCCAATAAATGAGCCATTGCTTGTGCGCCAGTCCAAGACGGTACACCAATTTTCACATCTTCAGCAATAGCAGGAACGCTCATTGCAGTAAGAAGTGATGCTGTTATTAACGATTTTTTAAGTAACATATTCATTTTCTCCTAGTTAAGTTTTCTGTTTTAGTAGTAATTAATTTGCGTATCCAGGTAACTCAAATGTTTCTGGGTATCCAAATAGTGCGGCGCTCCCACCAGTATGCAAGAACACAACATTGTCCATTCCTGCAAAATAACCCTTTTTGATTTGATCGATTAAACCATCAAGACCCTTGCCTGAATAAACAGGGTCGAAAAGTAATCCTTCAGTTTGCGCTAATAATTTAACTGCTTTTATCATACCATTAGTAGGTAATCCGTAACCAGGACCAACATAATCACAAATAGCACGGACTTTCTCACGTTCTATTTTTATACCAGTACCTAGGTAATCAGCTGTTTTTTGAGCTAAATCAAAAACCATTTGTTCTTGTTTATCTTTAGGAGCTCTAACCCCTATTCCTAATAAGTGAATATTACTTTTAATTGCAGCTAAACCTGCTACTAGACCAGCCTGAGTTCCAGCACTTCCTGTAGCATGTACAAGGGAATCTATTTTTAAACCAATTTCTGAGGCTTGCTCGGTTAATTCTCTGGCACAGTTTACATATCCCAGTGCACCTATTGCATTAGAACCTCCACCAGGAATTATATATGGATTCTTGCCCTTTTCAATTAAATCATCAGCAAAATCTTGCATTTCTGCATTCATATCAGTTCCACCACTTCGCTTTGAAACTGAAGCTCCATGCAGACGGTTAAGTAAAACGTTTCCATTTAAGATATAACTTTGATCATTTGATCCAGTTCTATCTTCTAATAAAATATGACATTCCATACCAAGCTTTGCAGCAGCTGCAGTAGTTTGCCTTGCATGATTTGATTGTGTTGCACCTTGAGTAATAATAGTATCTGCACCTTTTGATTGAGCATCTGCCATTAAAAATTCAAGTTTGCGTGTTTTATTTCCACCAGATGATAATCCTGTGCAATCATCACGCTTTACCCACAAGCGCGGACCACCTAATTTTTCACTTAATCTATCCATTGGCTCTAATGGAGTAGGTAAATGACCAAGTCGAACTTTGGGAAATTTTGCCAATGTTAAGGATAAATCCTTACATAAACTTTGCTCTATTTCAGGAGAAAATGGCATTTCAAGTTCATTTGTTTGAGTTGCATTGGTCACAAGATTAATTCCTTTAATATGATTCACCAATACATTTGCAAATACTAAAGCAAAAAAATAATGCTTTATTATTGGCCTACCCATACCTATTGTATGGCAAGGAGACCTTAAATGGATATGAATTGGTTAGACGATGTTTTAATTCTTTTAGAAGAGGGAAACATGACTCGCGCAGCTGCAAGGCGCAACATCACCCAACCTGCTTTTTCTAGGCGCATTAGAAGCTTTGAAAATTGGCTTGGAGTGCGCGTACTAGATCGTGGCACCAATAAAATAAATATAACTCCCACCTTACGCTCTAATGAATCCGAGATTAGAGCTTTAGTAACAAGAATTAATGACCTTAAGGGTAAATTAGCCCATTATGATCCTGCAAGTACAATTGTATCCATTGCGGCACAGCATTCACCAATATTTACTGCTTTTCCCGACATGTCACTACATGCAAAAAAACATTATCCATCCCTAAAATTTCGACTCCGGGCAGCAAATCTTAGAGATTGTGTCACAATGTTTCTTCGAGGGGATACAAGCATGTTGTTATGTTACGAGTCTAATCAAGTTGGATCACTTCCATTTGGCGATACTATTAAAAGAGAACTATGGGGAAATGATTATTTGGTTCCAGTAGTTGGTGGAAAATTAAGATACTCAGTAAAGGACAGTGGATTAATACCATTAGAAACGCCCTCAATAGTTTATCCTGAAGAAAGTTATTTTGGCCAAGTTTTGAGCGCAAATAAACGAAACTTTGGCACTCCAAATTTTAGTAAGTCTGCAGTTTGTGAAACTGCTTTTTCCAATGGAATAAAAGAAATGGTTACAAAAGGTATTGGAGTTGGCTGGTTACCAGTGAGCATGATACATAGAGAACTTGAAAACGGTCAACTCATATCTTTATCAAATTCCTATGGAAAAGAATTATTGGAAGTGGCCGTTTATGCAGATACAAAAGATGAAATGTCGCTATCATTATTAGATATTTGGGGTTTTAAGCAGCGGGCATCTAATAAACTTATCTAATTTATAAATAATAAAAAAATCCTAGGAACTTTTTACGTGCCGTTGGGTTCCATAGGAACAGTTGGTTTGCCTGTTTGGTGGCCATAGGTGTTTGTGGGAATATTTGGGTGTTTTTAGGTATCTATAGGGGGTGGTAGTAAGTTGGCTTAATACCCACACTTTTTGTAACCAGTAGAAGCGTTTGCTTCTTTAGAGCAAAAACCAGCCTTTCATAAATTCAAGTATTCTAAAAAGGGGATAAGAAAGGGGACAATAATTTGATAAAAAGTAAAAAATGTAATGATTTCAAAAAATTAAATGAATTTTGTGGTGCGAGCGGGGGGACTTGAACCCCCACGCCCATACGGACAACAGATTTTAAGTCTGGCGCGTCTACCATTCCGCCACGCTCGCATCACGCGGACGTTGTGGCCTGTTAAATCAGGTTTGTAAACTGAATTACGTAAGTTTTAAAAAAAATTTATGCCCATTTGTGCGCGAAAGCGTTTTGCCATTTTATCAGCCATAGAAATTCCTTCACTTATTCGACATGTAATCTCATCAAATAATGCTTCAGATCCATCAGGGCGAATAACTTCGCCACGCAACCGCATCTGATCACCATCTAATTCTGCTAGTCCTGCGATTGGTGTCTGACAAGATCCATCCAATCCAGCAAGTAGCGTGCGTTCAGCCGCTAAACGCAATGTAGCAGATACATCGTTAATAGCAGTTAACATTTCACATATTTCTAAATCATTTTCTCGTCGTTCAATACCGATGCATCCTTGAGCGATTGCGGGAAGCATGTCTTCTGTTTCTATTGGGTTCGAGATGTCAGATCGGCCTAACCGGTTCAATCCAGCACAAGCCAAAAAAGTTGCATCAGCAATGCCTTCGCTCAACTTGCGTAATCGGGTTTGAACGTTACCACGAAACTCTACAATTTTCAAATCAGGCCTGCGATTGAGCAACTGTGCACGGCGACGTAAGCTAGATGTCCCAACAGTAGAACCCTCTGGCAACTCAGAAATAGCTTTATATTTTGGAGACACAAACGAATCACGCACATCTTCACGAGGCAAATAGCAATCCAAAATTAGGCCACTTGGACAAATGACAGGCATATCTTTCATTGAATGCACAGCGATATCAATATCACCTGATAGCATCGCTTCTTCAATTTCTTTAGTGAATAAACCCTTACCACCAACTTCACTCAATGGGCGGTCTTGAATCATATCACCACTAGTTTTGATTACTAGAATCTTAAAACAATTTTCTTCTAATCCGGTTGAACGAATTAAACGCCCCATTGTTTCATGGGCTTGAACTAACGCCAATGGAGAACCGCGAGTGCCGATAGTTAAAGGGGAATTTGATGTAAATCTCATATTTTTTTATAACCCCCTGTGGCATTAGCTACAATGGGAATGATTATACTTTCCACTGTGACATATCCTCGCTAAAACAAAATTATGAAGACAAAAGAAAAATTAATAATTCGTGCCCTGAATGGGGAGACTTTAAACACGCCTCCAATTTGGATGATGCGCCAAGCGGGCCGGTATCTACCAGAGTATAAGGCTACCCGCTCTATTGCTGGCGATTTTTTATCTCTATGCTACAATCCAGAGTTGGCAACCGAAGTTACACTTCAGCCTATAAGAAGATATGGGTTTGACGCAGCTATTTTGTTTGCCGATATTCTATTAATTCCGCAAGCCTTAGGCGCAAAGCTTTGGTTTGTGACAGGAGAAGGCCCACGGCTGTCAACCATAACGAGCCAAAAAGATTTAGACTCACTTGGACAAGTAGGTGATATTGATGCGGTTCTATCTCCAATATATAAGACCGTGCAAAACCTCTCGCGTGAACTTCCTGAGAAAACTACATTGATAGGTTTTGCAGGGGCACCTTGGACAGTTGCAACGTATATGATAGCCGGTCGCGGCACACCAGATCAACGCCCAGCACTTGATTTGATTAAGAGCCAGCCCAAAATATTTGATGCTTTAATAGATAAAATTACTGATGCTACAATTCATTATATGTCACGTCAAATCGATGCTGGGGCTGAAGTAGTTAAAATTTTTGATAGTTGGGCAGGATCTCTTAAAGGTAATTTGTTCGATCGTTACTCAACAATTCCAGCCAAAAAAATTGTATCTGAATTACGCGAACGTCACCCAAATATTAAAATTATAGGGTTTCCTCGTGGTGCAACGAATGAAGGTTACATCAACTACGCCAATGAAACAGGCGTTGACTGTGTGGCAATCGATAGCTCAGTCGATATACAATGGGCTGCTGATTACCTGCAGAAAATTACTTGTGTACAAGGAAATTTAGATCAAAGTCTTTTAGTATCTGGCGGTGAAAAGCTTACTTCAGAATCTAAACGAATTGTTGAAGCACTATCAAAAGGTCCACATATTTTTAACCTTGGGCACGGCATCACTCCAGACGCTGATCCTGAAAATGTTACAAAAATGATTCATGCAGTACGCAGCTAACCGCCACAGAAAGACAGCCGCATGCCCAGTCCAACCCAAGAATCTGAGAATTGGCGTGGCATCTTATGGGCCATGTTATCTGTTTTAGGTGCCTCAGCTATGGCAGTTTCGGTTCGGGGTGCATCGCTAGGATTAGATACACGACTTATAGTTGGCTACCGCTTATTTTTCACATTAATAATTCTTGGCCTAACACTTTTTCTAATTCCACACTTAAGATCAGAAATTAGATTTAATCACCCACGTGCACATTTGATTCGTGGATTCCTTATGGCCTGCTCTATTCATTTTGGCTTTTATACACTATCAGTTGTGCCACTAGCTGCAGCAGCAATTCTATTCGCAACAGCACCAATATTTGCAACTATTTTTAGTGTAATACTAGGGCGTGAAACTATTGGCCCACGCCGTACCATAGCTATAGTCGTGGGGTTCCTTGGAACAATTATTGTTATGCGACCTTCATCTGAGCTAATTGATATTAATATGATTTATGGAATCGCATCATCTATCTTTTTTGGCTTTGCTTTAGTTATGTCACGAAATCTAGCACGAACTGATGGGCCTATCAGCACATTAATTTCCAGCACCGCAATTGGCCTAATAATTACAATTCCACTAGCAGCACCCGTATTTGAAATCACCACAGATTTAACATTAATCTTATGGATTTCAGTACTTATTATCTTTGGCATATTACGCCAATACGCAGACATTCAAGCATACCGTTATGCACAAGCTGCCGTGATAGCCCCAATATCGTATTTCCGTATGGTGTTAATTGGCGTTATGGCTTTTTTCTTTTTTGAGGAAATCCCAATTTTAACAACATATATTGGTGCATTTATTGTTATTGCATCAACTATCTACATAACTAATCGCGAAAGAATTGCAAAAAATTTAAACTGACTTACGTGCATTTAATGCTGCTGAAATTGTTCCATCATCTAAATAATCAAGTTCGCCACCAATAGGTACACCTTGAGCCAAAGATGTAACGGCCACATCCATATCGTCTAATTGGTCAGCAATATAGTGCGCTGTAGTTTGACCATCTACTGTAGCATTGAGGGCTAAAATAACTTCATTAACCTCTTCCCCTTTAACGCGGTTAACTAAATGAGGTATCCGTAATTCTTCAGGGCCAACACCATCCAAAGCTGATAGGTTTCCACCCAGAACGTGGTAACGGCCCTTAAACACATTAGACCGCTCCATTGCCCATAAATCTGCAACATCCTCAACGACACAAATTTGCCCAATCTTACGTTTTGGAGTATCGCAGATTTCACAAATTTCAGTTGTATCAATGTTTCCACAGTTGATGCATTCTCTTGCAGATTGTGCTACATTAAATAATGCATCAGATAATGGTGATAATAAAATATCACGTTTTTTAATTAATTGTAAAACAGCCCTACGCGCTGACCTTGGGCCAAGGCCTGGCAACTTTGCCATTAAAGCAATTAAAATATTAATATCTTGGTTGTTAGACATTTAGAATGGCAGTTTCAAACCAGCAGGTAAATTTAAACCTTCAGTTATCTTACTCATTTCTGATTTAGCCTTAATATCTGCCTTATCTTTACCATCTTTTAGTGCAGCAATAATCAAATCCTCAACAACTTCCTTATCATTTGGACTAAATATAGATTGATCAATATTCAACGATTTCACTTCACCCTTACCATTGACACGGCACGTAACAAGACCAGCCCCAGCTTCACCATCAACTTCCATTGCAGCAATCTTAGTTTGTGCCTCTTCAACTTTAGCCTGCATTTCTTTGGCTTTAGCCATCATATTAGCCATGTCGCCTATACCTTTTAGCATTTTTGCACTCCCTTAATTATCTTCAAACGGGTCCCAGTCATCATCATCTTCTGGAACTTCTTGTAATATTTGATCATCTATAGCCATATCTTCCATCGAGCGAACATCTCTAATTTCTGCATTTGGAAAAGCCAGTAATGTTGCTAAAACTAATGGATGTGAAGAAACTTTGGCATGCAAATCGTCACGTGCCTCAATTTTCTGTTCGGCAACAGTCGCACCACCACCTTCATTAACAAGGATAATCCCCCATCGAGCACCAGTCCAGCTTTGTAACTTCTGCCCCAAACGTTGAGGTAAATCACTTGGCGCATCATTTGTAGGCTGAAATTCCAATCGGCCAGGCAAATACTTCACAACACGAACATATGTTTCCACATCATACAGTAGCTTCATATCACGTCGCGATCGGATTAATTCTAATACTTGCTCAAAGCGCTCAAACTGCACCAATTTTTGGTCATCTGGCATTTTAGCAATCGCCGTAGCAATTCCAACTTTAATAACTGACGTTGATCCACCCGCCGGGCTTTGACCAATTGATTGTATTTGAGAGTTACTAATTAATTCTCCAGGACCTGAAACACCTCCGCCACCAGATGGAGGTAATGGAGGTGAATTTGGATCATTTTGTAATTTTTTGATTAGTTCCTCAGGGCTTGGCAAATCAGCTACATGAGTAAGACGAATAATCGCCATCTCTGCTGCCATCATGGCATTTGGCGCAGCCATCACTTCCTCTATTGCTTTTAAGAGCATTTGCCACATCCGCGTCATAGCTCGCATTGGCAAATCAGCGGCCGCCGCTTTACCCCTCTCTCGCTCATCAGGTGAAACAGTTGGATCATCCACCGTATGCGGGGAAATTTTTATTACTGAGATCCAATGGGTAATTTCTGCTAAATCACGCAATATAGCCAACGGATCAGCACCATCAGCATATTGCTCTGCTAGCTCTTGCAAGGCTTTATCGGCTCGTCCACGCATTATCATGTCAAATAAGTCTAATACTCTGCCACGGTCTGCTAAACCTAACATTGCCCTCACTTGCACTGCAGTGGTTTCACCAGCCCCATGTGCAATTGCTTGATCCAATAAAGAAATTGCATCGCGCGCAGAACCTTCGCTGCTTCGCGTGATTAATGCTATTGCATCTTCTGCAATATTTGCATTTTCAGAATTTGCTATACGGTTTAACAGCCCAATCATTACATCAGGCTCAATACGGCGCAAATCAAACCTTTGGCAGCGTGATAAAACTGTAACAGGAATCTTACGAATTTCAGTGGTAGCAAAAATAAATTTTACATGCTCGGGTGGTTCTTCAAGCGTCTTCAACAGGGCGTTAAACGCACTGGTTGATAACATATGAACCTCGTCAATAATATAAATCTTATACCGGGCTGACGTAGTTGAATAATGCACACTGTCAATAATTTCACGGATATCACCAACACCTGTTCGACTGGCAGCATCCATCTCCATAACATCAACGTGGCGACCATCCACAATTGAGACACAGTGTACACATTGGCCACAAGGCTCCGTAGTTGGGCCGCCTTGCCCATCAACACCAATGCAGTTCATACCTTTAGCAATAATTCTTGCAGTCGTTGTTTTTCCAGTTCCACGAATTCCAGTCATTACAAATGCATGGGCAATTCGATCTGCTTCAAACGCATTTCTTAGCGTTCGAACCATTGAATCTTGTCCAACCATATCAGAAAATGTTTCTGGACGGTACTTACGCGCCAACACCTGATATGCTGTTTTGGGGGTATCTGAAGTTTCGTTCATTATTTCCACAGCCTTGCAATCCTCTTACTAACGTAAAGCTTGCAATCAACCACGGCAAGGCTCTGTTTAATAACTCACATACATTTTATTTCATCAATGAATAAAAAATAGCATTAATATTAAATGGGACAACAGGTTTAATTGAAACGGTTTTTATTAGGGTGAGAGGCTGGACAGCGACCCAAACGGGGCTCGTTGCGGCTGCTTCCTTCCGGACCTGACCGGGTTGGCGAGGCGCTTGCCCGCGCCAACCTCTCGACCACTGATATAAAGCGTTATATAGATAGCTTCAAGAGTAGAGAGAGCACAAAGGAAAACTATGTTAAATCTGCAGGAACTAAGCTTTTGTGGCTCAAATTTTAATAGAGCGGCGCATTTACGTAAAGAAAAAAATTCAAATAAATTAGGTTCAAGTGGAAAAACTCTGATTCTATGGCGGGGAAAGCCATTAGTAGATGAAAATAATCTTAAACTTGTTTTTTTACCCTTGAGCCATGAAATAATTTCTCAATCACAAACATCAAGAATTTTTTTGGGCCAATCAAAAGATATAGATTATTTCGCTCATGACATTTCGGATTGGGAGCCTAGCAATTTAGAACCCAATACCCCTTCATCATTCTTGGATGATACCACTCAACATCATCCAAGCCTGCAAAAACACGAAAGATTCAACGACTTACGTTTAATTATGACACAATTACCTGCGGAAGATGCTGGTTTGGTTTCAACAGCTAAAGCATTATTTGCATGGCATAAATCACATCAGTTTTGCGCGAAATGTGGACATAAATCCGTATCTTCTCAAGCAGGGTGGCAACGGGACTGTAGCACTTGTGAATCCCCACATTACCCCCGCACAGACCCAGTAGTTATAATGTTAATTACAGACGGAAATAACCTCTTGCTTGGGCGCTCTCCCCACTGGCCAAAAAAAATGTATTCTTGTTTGGCAGGTTTTATTGAGCCAGGTGAAACTCTTGAAGCTGCAGTGGCGCGTGAGGTGAAAGAAGAAACTAATATTGAGATTGGCGCTGTAAGTTATGTTACATCCCAACCTTGGGCGTTTCCTACGTCCTTAATGTTTGGTTGTATTGCATCTGCAACATCTCATCAAATTACGATTGATCCCGTTGAGCTGGACGACGCAATTTGGGTGAGTAAGGAAACCCTTGTAAAAGCGTATTCAGGTATTGATGTTGGTATTTTACCTGCGCGCCAAGGTGCAATTGCTGAATTTCTTATTCGAAACTGGGTTAAAGGCACGCTCGTCAATGACGTGCTAGGCTTAAAAAAGTAAAATTTAAAATTTAAAATTTTTAAACTTGGATTACTCCAGATTTGTAAACACCGAGAATTTCCACATGTGTAGTAAAGTATGACAACTCTTCCATTGCACGCTGTACAGCTGGTTCATCTGGGTGACCAATGATATCTGCATAAAATTGCGTAGCGGTAAAAGATCCGTCCACCATATAACTTTCCAACTTCACCATATTTATACCATTTGTAGCAAATCCACCCATCGCTTTATACAACGCGGCTGGAATGTTGCGCACACGAAAAATAAACGATGTTTTAATTTCACCTTCCGTTATTATTGCATGCTGTGGGTCTGAAGACATAACCAAAAAACGCGTTGTATTATTCGAATCGTCTTCGATATGTTTTGCAAGCACATCCAAACCATAAATATTTCCCGCTAATTCAGAGGCTAAAGCTGCTTGGCTGCAAACACCGTTTTTTGCCACAATTTCTGCAGACCCAGCCGTATCTACTCCGATAACAGATTCAATCGAATGTTCAGTCAAAAACTTACGACATTGTCCCAATAAAACCGTATGGCTCATTGCAGATTTAATTTCTGAAATAGCAGTACCTTTAACAGCTAACAAATTAATATGAACTCTAACGTAATGTTCACCAATAATATGCAATCCAGAGTTAGGCAAAAGCTGGTGGATGTCAGCAACGCGGCCATAAGTAGAATTTTCAACAGGTAACATTGCAAGGTCAGCATGACCAGAAGTCACAGCATCAATAGCAGAATGAAAACTATTGCAAGGAACAACCCCTGCTTCTGGATATGCCTCAAAGCATGCTTGATGGGAGTATGCTCCCAAAACACCTTGGAATGCTATTTTGATATCTGATTTAGACATTTCACGGTCCTTTAAAGAATGGTCGTTTAGTCGCGCTTCTACAGCTTGCATTGTCACATTGGAAGAGGCTAGAAGGGCAACAGTTAAATTTACAAATCCAAAGCCGACGGAGAACACCGCTATGGACAATATGGAATTCACGAAAATTACTGGCGCACTATGTGGTGCATTATTATTTTATCTAATGATTAACTGGGGTGCGGAAACACTCTATCATGTCGAATCTGGCGATGGTGGCCACGGTGAAGCACATACATCAGTATCACCTGCTTCAATTTATAAAGTAGAGTTAGAAACTGAAATAATTGTAGAAAAATCAAATTTGTTAGATTTATTAGCTGCTGCTGACGTAGCAAAAGGTCAAAAAACATTTTCCAAATGTAAAGCTTGTCACAAACTTGCAGACGGCGCCAACGGAACTGGTCCACATTTATTCAACGTTGTAGATCGTGACATAGGATCAATAGGTGATTTTGGATACTCTGGAATACTTGCTAGTCTTGATGGTGATTGGACTACAGAAGCTTTGGACGGCTTCTTAACTAATCCAAAAAAGTACGCTCCTGGAACAAAAATGAGTTTTGCTGGCCTTCGAAAAGAAACAGATCGAGCTAACATCATTGCGTATTTGCAAACAGTCAAATAAGCTTTTTAAAACTAAATGTTCAAAAGCCGTCCTATTGGGCGGCTTTTTTATTTTTATTCATGTGCGTCTTACTGTTGAGGTCTAGGTAAAATTACATAAGATACACCAAACTGGAGGTTTCACATGACAATTCAATCGTTTCAAAAAATAGCTAGCACAGTAATTTTTTGGTCAATGCTTACATTTGGAAGTAGTATTAATGCGCAAGAAACAATTAACTCTCATGGCATCTCAGCATATGGAGATTTAAAATATTCAGCAAATTACGAACACTTTGAATATGTTAACCCAAACGCCCCACAAGGCGGGACATTAACTTTGCGTCCCTCTTCTGGTGGATCAACTTTTGATAGTTTTAATAATTATATTCTCAAAGGCGCGCGCGTGACAGGACTAGGCCTATTGTCTGATAGTTTACTTACATCTACATCTGATGAGCCAGATAGCTCATATTTATATATGGCAGAAAGTATGAAATATCCAGAAGATCGCTCGTCAGTAACTTTTAAGATTCGTAGTGATGCAACGTTTTCTGATGGGACATCCATTACAGCGCATGATGTCGTATTTACTAGAGATATATTGATCGAAAAAGGTCATCCATTTTATAAAAATGTATTTTTCAAAGATTTTGAAAAAGTTGAAGTAATAGATGAAAAAACAGTTAAGTTTACATTTAAGGAAGGCGCAAATACGCGTGATTTACCTCAGTATGCTGGCGGATTAGGCATCCTGCCAAAACATTATTGGAAAGATCGAGACTTCAGCAAATCAGGCACAGATATACCTGTTGGATCTGGTGGGTATACTATAGCTGACTTTGAACCAGGTCTATTTGTGAAATATTGCAAAATAGATAATTACTGGGCTAAAACTCACCCAGCTAATGTAGGCACTGGAAACTTTGATTGCATTCGGTATGAGTATTTTAAAGATGGTGACGTTAGTTTTGAAGCATTTAAAAGTGGTGCATATTTAGTTCGTGAAGAAAACATATCAAAAAAGTGGAAAACGCAATATGACTTCCCTGCGATACAAAAGGGCTGGGTGAAGGCTGAACAACTTCCTGATGGAACGCCACAATCAAATCAAGGCATCTGGATGAATCTGCGCAAACAACAATTTAATAATATTAAAACACGCGAAGCATTGCAGCATTTGTTTAATTTTGAATGGACAAACAAAACAGTATTCTACGATTCTTACACCCGATCTGATAGTTTTTGGGAAAATTCATCAATGCAAGCTCAAGGTATGATAAGCCCCGAAGAATTAATCTTATTAGAGCCCTATCGCGATCAATTACTATCAACTGTATTTGATGAGCAAGCTTACGTTCCTCCAGTAATGAAACAGAGCAAATTTGACCGCAGTGCACTGCGAAAAGCAAGTAATTTACTAGCAGAAGCGGGCTGGGTATTAGACACTGGGATTTTAAAAGATAAAAATGGTAAGCCATTTAAAATTGAATTTATTGACGACAATGATGATTTTTTACACATCTTAACTCCAATCATAGATACAATGAAACGTGCTGGAATTGTAGCAAAATTTACACAAATTGACCGAGCACAAATGATTGAGCGTATGAAAAGCTATGATTTTGACGTCTTAGTAGCTGGATATGGTACAAGTCTAAGCCCTGGAGAGGAAATTGCACAATTATATGGATCTGTTGGTATCAAGCAATTAGGTGGTGCAAATCTATCTGGTTTTGGACATCCTGCAGTAGATGACTTAATCAAAAAAGTGGGTGGTGCAAAATCTCGTAATGAAATGCATATTGCTGTTCGAGCAATTGATCGTATTTTACGTGCTTATCATATTCGTATCCCAAATTGGCACTTAGCAGAGGATCGCCTGGCCTATTGGGATGTATTTGGACGCCCAAAAATTAAACCAAAATTTGACTTAGGTGTTATGAATACTTGGTGGTTTGATCAATCTAAATACGATGATCTCATTACAAAGGGTGCATTCAAATAAATGGGCGCCTACATTCTTAGACGGTTATTTTTAATCATACCTACCTTAATAGGAATTATGCTTATTAATTTTGCATTGATACAGTTTGTTCCTGGTGGACCAATCGAACAGATCATTGCACAAATGGAGGATGGGTCTGCAGGGGCTACAGATCGATTTACAGGAGGGAGCGGTGATGATTCAGTTGGTCAATCTGAAAGTAGCGAATATAAAGGTGCCCGAGGATTACCCCCCGAACTGATTGCGGATCTAGAAAAACAATTTGGCTTTGACAAACCTCCAGTTGAACGTTTTCTGACAATGCTGTGGAACTACGCAAGATTTGATTTTGGTGAAAGTTACTTTCGGTCAATTACTATTATTGATTTAATTCTTGAAAAAATGCCTGTATCAATAACACTTGGCCTTTGGTCTACACTGCTGGCCTATTTGGTTTCTATTCCACTTGGCATCCGAAAGGCAGTCAAAGACGGGTCTCCGTTTGATGTATGGACATCTGGAATTATTATAGCAGCCTATGCTATTCCTGGGTTACTTTTTGGCATTCTACTAATTGTATTATTTGCAGGCGGATCATACTGGCAAATTTTTCCTTTGCGCGGATTATCGTCTGAAGGAGCATCTAATTTTGGTATATTTGAGCGTATTGTTGATTATTTCTGGCATGCGGCATTACCAATCTTAACATCAACAATTGCTGCTTTTGCTACTTTAACACTTTTAACTAAAAATAGTTTTTTAGACGAAATTAACAAACAATATGTCATGACAGCGCGAGCAAAAGGACTAACAGAATTTAAGGTATTTTATGGACATGTTTTTCGCAATGCTATGCTGATAGTTATAAGTGGATTTCCAGCATTATTTGTTGGTATTTTTTTTGGTGGATCTCTCATCATTGAAGTAATATTTTCTCTGGATGGGTTAGGCCTTCTTGGTTATGAAGCAGCAGTAAACCGGGACTATCAAGTATTTTTTGCTACATTATATATATTTGCTTTAATTGGATTACTTATAAAATTATTGTCTGATCTAACTTATATCTGGATTGACCCTCGCATTGATTTTGGAAATCGTGAAACATAATGGTATTAGTATTTAAAACACCGTTAGCAGCAAGGCGTTGGCAAAATTTTAAAGCAAACAGGCGAGCTTTATGGTCACTCTGGATGTTTGGGGTAATTTTTTTCTTATGCTTATTTGCAGAGTTAATAGCAAATGATAAGCCATTATTAGCAAGCTATAGAGGTGAGATTCATTCACCCGCTTTTAAATATTATTCTGAATTTTATTTCGGAGGTGATTTTCAAACAGAAGCAATTTATAAAGAAATTGAAACCCAATGTTTAATAAAGTCTGGTGGTTTAGAAATTTGTTTGGATGAACCAGAAGCCACAATTGCAGCTTTAGAGGCTGGTAAAACAAAAATTTCTGGCGCACACGTTATGAAAGGATGGATGTTATGGGCCCCCATACCTTATAGTTTTGATACAATAAATTATGATATTGAGCGAGCACCATCAGCACCCGACAGTAACCATTTTTTAGGCACTGATGATCAGACACGCGATGTTGTGGCACGTATAATCTATGGATTTCGCATCTCTACAATATTTGGATTATTAGTAGTGTTTTTTAGCTCCATCATTGGAATCGCAGCGGGTGCCGTAATGGGTTATTTTGGGGGATGGGTCGATTTAATTCTTCAAAGATTAGTAGAGATTTGGGATGGGATGCCTATGCTATATGTTATTATTATAATGGCAGCATTATTTAATATAACCTTTCCAATATTAGTATTTTTAGTAATTTTATTTAGTTGGACTGGATTATTGGGCGTGGTCCGCGCTGAATTTCTACGTGCGCGCAATTTTGAATATACCCGTGCGGCTAGGGCAATGGGCGTAAGTGATATAAAAATCATGTTTAGGCATCTATTACCAAATGCAATGGTAGCTACACTAACCTTTTTACCATTCACTATCACTGCATCAATTGGCACGTTAACAACCCTAGATTTTTTAGGCTATGGCTTGCCACCAAGTTATCCATCTCTAGGTGAATTAGCCTTACAAGCAAAGAATAATCTACAAGCACCTTGGCTAGCCTTCTCAGCGTTTATCACTTTGGCAACTATGCTTTCACTGTTAGTTTTTGTATTCGAAGGCGTTCGCGATGCCTTTGATCCAAGGAAGACATTTAAATGAACCAAATTTTAGAGATTAAAAATCTATCGGTTCACTTTGATGCTAATAAAGCTGTATCAAACGTTAGTTTTAACATGGAAAAAGGGGAAACTGTTGCCCTGGTAGGTGAAAGTGGGTCAGGAAAATCAGTCACAGCACTATCTATAGTAAAGCTAATTAGCGATTCTGCAAAAATTACAGGATCTGTTAAATATTGCGATACGGAAATGATAGATGCATCAGACTCAACCCTACGAAAAATTAGAGGAAATGATATAAGCTTTATTTTTCAAGAGCCCATGACATCACTTAACCCACTTCACACAATAGAACATCAGCTAAATGAAAGTATTATGCTACACCAAGGCGTAAAAGGACACGAAGCTCGTTTGCGAATTTTAGACTTACTATCTAAAGTAGGTATAGATGAATCAGAGCGACGGTTAACTGATTACCCTCACCAACTCTCTGGAGGTCAACGTCAACGAATTATGATTGCGATGGCTTTAGCAAATAAACCTGATTTGTTAATTGCTGACGAGCCCACAACTGCTTTAGACGTAACCATACAGGCCCAAATTTTAGAATTATTAGCAAAAATCCAAAAATCTGAAGGGATGGGAATGCTATTCATCACGCATGATTTGGGAGTTGTTCGACGTATCGCAGATCGAGTTTGTGTAATGAAAGATGGAGAAATAGTAGAGGCTGGCCCAACAGTAGAGATTTTCAATAACCCCAAACACCTTTATACCAAACAACTGTTAGAAGCAGAACCTACAGGAAGCCCAGATCCCGTAAAAGGTATCGCTAAAAAAATTATTAGTACAAGTGAGCTGCGGGTATGGTTTCCCATTCTCAATGGTATAATGCGCAAAGTTACAGGTAACGTTAAGGCCGTTAATAGTACTACTTTAACTATCCATGAAGGCGAAACCCTAGGCGTTGTAGGAGAAAGTGGTTCTGGGAAAACTACATTAGCTTTAGCCATAATGCGTCTAATTTCATCCAATGGTTCAATAATGTTCATGGGTAAAAACATAGATGGATTATCAAATAAAAAGTTGAAACCTTTACGCCGTGATATGCAGATGGTTTTCCAAGATCCATATGGATCTCTTTCGCCACGCTTCACTATCGAACAAATTGTATCAGAGGGGCTAGATGTTCATGGCCTAGATAAAGGCCAAGATCGGCGCCAGATGGTCAAAAATATTTTGATAGAGGTGGGGTTACAGCCTAATATGATAGACCGTTATCCCCATGAGTTTTCAGGAGGACAACGCCAGCGCATTGCAATTGCACGCGCAATGATTTTAAAACCAAAACTTCTTATTCTAGATGAACCAACATCAGCTTTGGATATGACTGTTCAAGTCCAAATAGTTGATCTCTTACGCCAGCTACAAAAAAAATATGGACTAGCCTATTTATTTATAAGTCACGATCTAAGAGTTGTTCGTGCACTAAGTCACAAGGTTATGGTTATGTGTAAAGGTGACGTAGTAGAATCTGGTACAAGCAAGGAAATTTTTGAAAATCCAAAATCAGAATACACTAGAGAATTAATAGCAGCAGCTTTTAATTTAAAGGCAAAGTAACGACTGGCTCAATTATTTTAAATTGCCTCTTGCCAACTGACAGTAGTCCAAGTAAATCGCCCTTTATGCACCCGTAGCTCAGCTGGATAGAGTACCTGACTACGAATCAGGGGGTCGCACGTTCGAATCGTGCCGGGTGCACCATAATCAAAAAAATACGAGCTTTTGCCAAAATGCCGGTATCACTCATATATCTGTGGTACTAATTGGGGCTAATTCACAAATGAAACTTAATTTAACAACTATGTGTGTCAGACCTTTTTATTGGCTTAAGGTTGAAGCAAAATAGAACTAAAAATATCGTTTTAGTATACGTTATATGAAAAATTATCAAAATATATATTTTATTAATATGAATAAACTATCTAAAAAAAGTATCACAAAGATTTTAGTTGTTTAATCAAATATTAATCCTATTTAATCAATATGGTAGTCGGCTTTCTTTCCCCAGCCCTACTCTACTTGCCCCTCCATTCTTATTCGTGGAGGGGCGCTTTTTAAGTACTTTATTTCTTAAAGCTTTTAAAAAATATTTATTTAATATAATGTTATGTTATGTGTAAATTAATTGCTTTAAAAAAAGGAGTTTCTGCATGAAATCTAAACTTATTGAAAAAGTAATTCTCTTAAAACGTATGCTTGAAGATATGGAGCAAGACATTGGGTTGTCGTCTCTTACAAATGTTGAAAAATCTGTATATCTTGCAGCGCAAGATGTAAAATCTCCAAACGGCCTTGTTGGCACTAAATTAATTCTATCGCATCCTTTTACCCAAAAGATGTCACGGCCCACATTTTTCAGGGCCCTGAAAGCAATAGAAACTAAAGGTTTTATTAAACATTCAGATGCAAAAAAAGTTGGATTATTTTTGATTTGCAAAATATAAAATTGGCTACCAGCAAGAGCATTGGTGCTTTTATAATTGTAAGTCTAGCTTACATAGCTAGCTACACCATCACGAGTGGGTTCATTTCACCAATCCAAGATTTGATTTTACCTAATATTCCGGTTGCCGGCATGTTATTTTTACCGCACGGAGTTCGCATTTTAGCTGCATATTATTATGGCTGGAAAGCCTTACCAATACTACTGCCATCGATGTACTTGATGTGGTTTGTTGATGTATATGGCAATGGCGTTCCAATTGATGCTATTCACCCATTAATAAGTGGGATCTGTTGCGTGGTTGCCGTCAAATTAGCTTCTGGAGCATTTAAAGGTATTTTAGAAAAAGAGTGGAAGCTTTTATTGGTCGCTGGTTTAATTGGATCAATTTTAAGTAGTTTAATTATGAGTTTAATTATAAATATGAATTTTTTCAATATAACTGTTTTTCATTTTGTTTTTGGAGACATGGCCGGACAGTTAGCTTTAATGATTATGTTAATTTATTTATTTAGATTTTCTAGAATGATTAAAAATTAATTTTCAACAACATTACATCTAGAAAGCAATAAATTTTAAAGCTTATTTGATGAAGAGCCCCAAAGCTAAAAAATTACCCCCTTAGAATATGCTTCGTGGATTGACAGGCCGAGCTAACCATGTGAATAAATATTTATAGATTACGGTACATTACTGTAGTGAATATTGTTATTAGAAAGTGCACCCGTAGCTCAGCTGGATAGAGTACCTGACTTCGAATCAGGTGGCCAGAGGTTCGAATCCTCTCGGGTGCACCACGTCATCATGCGCTTAGTAAAATTAGTACTAAAAGTTTCAATTCATCTGTAAAAAAAATGATCTACATTAGCCTTACTTAATTTTTTTTGATATTTAAAAGATAGTGTCCAATTACTTCTACTTGAGATTGTTTGAAATCACACCCGAGCGTAGCATAAGAGTGCAAAATACTATGTTTTAGTGTTTAATCATTGATCATCTAGTATTTTTAACCTGAGAAGAAATTTACAAAAGTGTTACATAAGTGAAATCATAACGTCATATGTCCGTAATATTTAGTTCTCATCCAGTATGATCTGAACTAATTTAACAAATCACAGGACAAACTCATGTTCATCAAAACTCTTTCTCTATATGCTTTTACATCAATTGCTCTGTCTGCGGCTCCCGTTATGGCTGATCGTGACCAATTGAGGATAGTCGGCTCATCTACTGTATTTCCATTTTCAACAACAGTTGCTGAACGATTTGGTAAAAGTACAAAATTCAAAACGCCGATTGTTGAATCAACAGGTTCAGGTGGTGGGTTAAAACTTTTTTGCTCCGGTGTTGGTGTAAACCACCCAGATATTGCAAACGCATCTCGCCGCATAAAAGCTTCTGAAGTTGTGAAATGCGCTTCTAATGGAGTTACGGATATAATTGAAGCTAAGATCGGTTACGATGGAATTGTTTTTGCAAATTCAAAAGAATCTCAATTATTTGATATAACCTTATCTGAAATATTTATGGCTCTTGCAAAAAATGTACCCACATCCAAAAATGGCGATACTATAACGAATCCTTACACAACTTGGGACGAAATAAACCCATCTTTCCCGGCTGTAAAAATTGAAGTAATGGGTCCACCACCAACTTCAGGAACACGCGACGCATTCGTTGAACTTGCTATGGAAGGTGGGTGTAAGTCCGTCGGTTGGATAAAAGAATTAAAAAAAATAAATAAAGATGAATATAAAGCATTGTGCCACACAATTCGTGAAGATGGGGCATATGTTGAAGCTGGTGAAAACGACAACTTGATTGTTCAAAAGTTAAAGGCAAATCCATCAGCATTTGGAATCTTTGGCTATTCATTTTTAGAGCAGAATTCTGATGCGGTCCAAGGTTCTAAAATAAATGGCATTGATCCAGAATTTGAAGCCATTGCCACAGGAGATTACCCTGTAGCACGCTCACTGTATTTTTATGTTAAAAAAGCACATGTTGGAGTTGTACCAGGCATCTCTGAGTTTTTGGCCGAATTTACTTCAGAAAATTCTTGGGGCGAAGATGGTTACTTGGCGGACAAAGGGTTAATTCCAATGCCTGACCAAGAACGTAGTGATTGGGCTACGAGCATAACTAGTTTATCTAGCCTTAAGATGTAATATTTTCGAAATCTTCAGAAGAAGGGAGCTTTTGCTCCCTTCTTTATTAATATTAATTGTGGGCTCCAAGTATTTACAAAACTGTTACAGTATTTTTACTTAACTGTTACATTTTAAAACTAATGATTGCTCAATTATTAGAATCGAACGAGCAATTTGATGTGGATTCCCCAAATATGCCTAATGAAGCTGTAACCCTGTCTAAGCCATTCAATATTACGACTAGAAATAGTTCTAATATTGGAGAATACGCCATCAAATTCATTATGGTTGCTTGCTCAATGGTAGCGATTGCTGTGACTGTAGGGATTGTCTTTTCACTGTTTTTTGAATCAATAAGTTTTTTTCAAAGAGTTTCTATAAGTGAATTTTTATTTGGTACAAAGTGGAGCCCTCAGACAGCCTTGCGTGCAGACCAAGTGGCTGCTGAAGGCAGTTTTGGCGCAGTGCCATTAATTACTGGCACTCTATTGATATCGTTTATTGCAATGTGTGTCGCTACACCCTTAGGTTTATTTTCAGCAATCTACTTATCAGAGTATGCAAGTCGTAGAGCTCGTAATGTTATAAAGCCTTTATTGGAAATTTTAGCAGGTATCCCAACAGTAGTTTATGGTTTTTTTGCTGCTTTAACAGTTGCGCCAATGTTGCGCTCAACTGGAGAAAACATTGGCTTAAACGTCTCTTCAGAAAGTGCATTAGCTGCAGGTTTAGTAATGGGGATTATGATTATTCCACTTATTTCATCACTTTCAGATGACGTTATAAATGCAGTGCCCCAATCGTTGCGTGATGCATCTTTAGGTCTAGGTTCAACAAATAGTGAAACTATTAGAAAAGTAGTTTTACCAGCCGCAATTCCAGGGATATCAGGAAGTCTTTTATTAGGCGCTTCACGTGCCATTGGGGAAACTATGATTGTAGTTATGGCGGCTGGGTTGGCTGCTAACCTAACGGCAAACCCTCTAGAAGCTGTTACAACCATTACTGCACAAATTGTAGCACTTCTAACTGGGGATCAAGAATTTGACAGTGCAAAAACCTTATCCGCGTTTGCACTGGGTTTATTGTTATTCATTGTCACCTTGATCCTAAACATGATCTCCTTAAAAATTGTAAATAAATATCGAGAGCAATATGACTAACATGTTTACAAATACATCATTATTACGCAAATCACGCGCTGCCGCTGAGTTACGCTTTCGCTGGTTTGGACGCATAGCAATTGGCATATCCTTAGCATTTCTCTTCATTATGGTTGGATCAATAATAAATAAAGGAAAAAGCGTTCTAATTAGCTCTGATATAGCCATTATTATTGATTTGGGTCCAAATCAAGTTGATCCAAATAACATCAATCAAACAGGCTTCGACGCATTAATAAAAAGATCACTAAGAGCAACATTTCCTGAAATAACTTCTCGCAGTGACAAAAAGAAATTATACGGATTGCTTAGTGCTGATATGGGTTTTGAATTGCAGAAACAAATAATTGCAAACCCTAATCTTTTGGGAATTTCACAAAAGCTTTGGTTTACAGCATCAGATGACGTTGATTTATTACTTAAGGGATCAGTTGATCTTACCACGCAAGAAGGTGATCGCCGTATTAGTAATCTTGAGATTAACTGGATAGCTAAGTTAAAAAAATCTGGAAATACACGCAGTCATTTTAATAAAAAATTCTTTATGAATGGTGACTCGCGCGAACCAGAGCTAGCTGGAATATTAAGTGCACTTGTTGGATCTATTCTTACGTTGTCTGTATGTTTTTTTGTATCTTTTCCAATAGCTATCCTTGCAGCAATATATCTTGAAGAATTCGCACCAAAAAATAAGATCTCTAGCTTTATAGAAGTTAATATAAATAATTTAGCTGCAGTTCCTTCAATTGTTTTTGGCCTGCTGGGCTTAGCACTACTTCTTAACGTTTTTGGTCTACCACGATCAACACCCTTAGTTGGTGGGTTAGTATTGTCTTTGATGACGCTACCTACAATTATTATTGCTGCTCGGGCATCTTTACGTTCTGTACCTCCGTCTATTCGAGAAGCTGCTTTGGGGATGGGAGCAAGCCCAATCCAAGCAACTTTTCATCATGTCGTACCTCTTGCTCTCCCAGGTATTTTAACCGGAACAATTGTTGGTATGGCACAGGCATTGGGTGAAACAGCTCCATTGCTTATGATTGGTATGGTAGCATTCATAGCAGATGTACCATCATCTATCATTGAGCCTGCAACAGCATTACCTGTACAAATCTTTTTATGGGCTGATGCATCTGAGCGCGCATTTTTAGAAAAAACATCTGCAGCAATAATGGTTCTGTTAGTTTTCTTAATTTTGATGAATTTGCTTGCTATTTTATTGCGTAAAAAATTCGAGAAAAGATTTTAAAATGGAAATAAAAACTGATGCTATTAATTCATTAAAGCTTAATAAAAATACACCAATCATTCAGGCAAAAAATGTAGACGTATTTTACGGTTATAAACAAGCTTTAGATAACATTTCGTTAGATATCCCTGAAAATAAGGTGACATCATTAATTGGGCCATCAGGATGTGGTAAATCTACCTTTTTAAGATGCATCAATAGAATGAATGATCTGGTTTCTATTTGCCGTGTTACTGGTGAAATCAAGATCTTTAATCAAGATATCTATGCTCAAGAGGTAGATGTTGTCGCCTTGCGAGCAAATGTAGGAATGGTTTTCCAAAAGCCTAACCCATTTCCTAAATCAATCTATGAAAACGTGGCTTATGGCCCTAAAATCCACAGATTAAGCTCTAATAAATCTGATATGGATGAATTGGTCGAATGGTCACTGCGCAAAGCGGGCCTTTGGGAAGAAGTGAAGGATCGTTTAAACGAAGTCGCGACGGGCTTGTCAGGCGGCCAACAACAGCGATTGTGCATAGCAAGAGCAATTGCAGTAAAGCCCCGAGTTATATTAATGGATGAGCCTTGTTCAGCTTTAGATCCTATCGCAACAGCAATTATTGAAGAATTGATTGATGAACTTAGAAATAATTTTAGTATCATAATTGTAACGCACTCTATGCAACAGGCTGCACGTGTATCACAACGTACAGCTTTTTTTCATATGGGCAATCTTGTCGAAAGTGGAAAAACAAAAAATATATTCACATCACCAAAAGATGAGCGCACTCAAAATTATATCACCGGCCGGATTGGATAGGATAGGATATTGCAGATGGATAATACACATATTGTAACGCGATTTGATAGTGAATTGAGTGAGATTGAAAACTTACTAATTCAAATGGCCGACTTAGTTTCTCAACAAATTAAAGATAGTGCAAAAGCATTGCAAACTGGCGATGACAAATTGGCTAAATTAGTCAGTAAAGGTGATAGCAAAATCAATAGATTAGAAGAAAAAATTGATGAAAAAGCAATTCGTTTAATCGCGTTACGCCAACCTATGGCAGAAGATCTGCGCAGTGCAATCACAACTCTAAAAGTTTCAAATTGTTTAGAACGTATGGGTGATTATGCTAAAACTTTGTCATATAGGGCAAGAAAAATTGATGATTTTTCTCCCATGAAGCCAGTTTTGCGAAGCATCGTTGAAATGTCAGAAAAAATTTCTGACATGTTAGGCACAGTAATGGAAGCTTATGTTAATAGAGACTTAAGCAAGGCAACAAAGGCAAGGGAATCTGATCAAGAAATTAATGATAAAACAGACGCATTATTTCGTGAATTATTAACATATATGATGGAAAACCCTCGTAATATAGAACCTTGCACTCACTTATTATTTATCTCAAAAAACTTAGAGCGTTCAGGTGATCAAATCACTAATATTGCTGAACAAGTACACTACTTAGTCACTGGTGAATTATTGGAAGAATAATTATGATAAATACTTTACCAAACATTCTAATTGTTGAAGATGAACCATCCCAGCTCGAATTATTATCTTATAATCTAGATGCTGAAGGTTATAATGTTTTTCGTGCTGAAACTGGAGAAGAAGCTTTATTACTTTTAAAAGAGTATCATATCGACATAGTTATTTTAGACTGGATGTTACCTGATGTCTCTGGTTTAGAAGTATGCCGCCAAATTCGCCACAACAAAGATACTGCAAATCTACCTATCATAATGTTAACTGCACGTGGAGAGGAAGATGATAAGGTACGGGGGTTAAATATAGGTGCTAACGATTTTGTTGTAAAACCATATTCCATTAAAGAATTAATAGCTCGAATTAGAACAAATCTACGCGCAAGACATGGCCTAGAGACGCCCGAGCTTTTAACCTATGCAAATATAAAAATTGATACGGCACGTCACTCTGTAACACTTAACGGAGTTAAAATTTCACTTGGTCCAATTGAATATAAATTATTATGTGTTCTTATACTTTCTCCAGCCTATGTATTTTCGCGCCAAAAATTATTGGAACGTGTTTGGGGAAATAATATTGACATAGAAACAAGAACTGTAGACGTTCATATAGGCCGTTTAAGAAAAAACTTACGTGATGCATCTAATATAGAAATGATTAGGACAGTACGGGGTTTTGGATATTCATTAGATTTTAAATTTTAAAGCTATACAATATTTCAATGAGCCTATTTTTCATCTAGGGTAGTCTTTTCAATTAAACATATTAGAGAATCTGAGTTACCTCAGAATATATGCTTATTAAATTTAATAGGTATTCTTTTGATTAAAGATACTACCTGCATTAGAAAATATCGTTTAAAATATGTTAGCTAATCATTGAATATTATAGAGTTTCAATTTCAGATCGAACACCACAACCTAAAAGGCCTGCAGCATCGTCAGTAATCAAATTAATAGGAAACTCATCTAAGCTTTTTAAAAAGTGTGGATTTTTAATAAAAGATTTTTCAAATTCTGCACTCATTCCAGCTTCAAAAATACCTCGCGATACACTTCCAGCAAAATAAATTCCACCAACTGGTAAGTATTGTACAGCTAGTTCTCTAGTCATCAAACCCAATAACTTTGAAAACAACTCAAGTGTTTGAGTGGCTATTTGATTACTTCCGTTTAAATGCTCTTCAGCAACAATCTCACCAGTTTTTGCCTGGCCTCCAGACATTGCTTTGTATAGTTTCCCCAATCCTTTGCCAGAAAATAAGTCTTCTACAGTATCAAATCCAGCAGCATTAATCTCACTATCTAAAGAATATTTTACAGTATTGGGGAGAGATGAATGTCCTAATTCTACTTGTAAACAAACAGGATTTCCAACTCTATCAGAAACCACAGGGCAAACGTTAAAGCCAGTTCCTAGTCCAACAACCAAATATTGCCCGTTATGTTCATTAACCGTATTAGGGCCAGCTATATGACTAATGCCATGATTTGGTAATTTTTCCAAACAGTATCCAAGCGAAGTTAAGTCGTTTATTAAGGTAACTATTTTACATGATGTTGATTTTTTCAAATCAGAAATTGTAATTTCCCAATCAAGGTTTGTGAACGAACCGCGGCCCGCAACAATCGGACCCGCCAAAGCTATTACACAAGAAGATATTTTTTGTTTTTCATTATCTATAAAATATTGCTCAATAACTTGATAAAAAGATTCAAAATTAGCATTTAAAAAATTTCGTATAGTATTCTGATTTAATACACCATTTTGAACCAAACCCAATCTTGATTGAGTGCCACCAACGTCCGCAACTAAAGTTATCATTTTCGAATTCCCATTTCTTGGATCCCTAATTTAACGAAACCCAGTTCCTGGATTGAAGTAAAAAATCATAACTAATTTAAAAGCAAATTCAAGAGATTTTCCTAATTTAACCTTAGTTTATCCATATGAACACATAATTATTTTATTTTTATTTAGCTTTGTTATGAACTATTTATCAGCAGTATAATATTAAGTATCATTTTTAATAAAAAATATGTTTTGACACTTTATTTCAGATAGATATTTAAGCTTAATATTTTAGTAAATCAAAATATTTTTGATAGTCAAATTAAACAAAAAAGGCTCACCATTAAAATGATGAGCCTAAAGTATTTATAGGTTATTAATTTTAGTTAGGCACTTCACCTTCAATACCCTCAACATAGAAGTTCATTCCAGCTAGAGTACCATCGTCAGCTGTTTCACCACTCGCCAACCATGATGAACCATCTTGCTTATTCACTGGGCCTGTAAAGCTGTGTGTTGCTCCACTAATTAATGCCTCTTTCAAAGCTGTAGCAGATGCCTGAACATCAGCTGGAATGTCATTAGAAAAGTCGCCAATACCTACCATTCCTTCTTTAATACCATCCCATGTAGATGTTGATTCCCAAGTTCCATCCATTACTGCCTGTGTACGAGCAATATAGTATGGTGCCCAATCATCAATAATAGAAGACAAGCGAGCTGTAGGTCCAAACTGTTTCATGTCAGACGCTTGCCCAAAAGCATACATACCTTTTTCTTCAGCTATAGTCATAGCTGCAGGTGAATCTGTGTGTTGCATAATAATGTCTGCACCTTGCTCAATAAGAGCAGTTGCAGCATCAGCTTCTTTAGCTGGGTCAAACCAAGTATACGCCCAAACAATTTTTAATTTAACATCTGGATTCACTTTTTTGGCAGCAATATAAGCAGCATTAATTCCACGAATAACTTCAGGAATTGGGAATGATGCTATGTAACCGATTGTATTACTTTTAGTCATATGACCCGCAATATGTCCAATAACGGAACGTCCTTCATAAAAGCGTGCCGAATAAGTAGAAACATTATCAGCTTGCTTGTATCCTGTTGCATGTTCAAATTTTACATTAGGAAATTTCTTTGCTACGTTGATAGTAGGATCCATATACCCAAAAGACGTTGTGAAAATTAGATCTGCGCCATCCAGAGCCATTTGTGTCATCACACGCTCTGAATCTGCTCCTTCTGGAACTGACTCTACAAACATAGTCTCAACTTTATCACCAAACGCTTCTTCAACTGCCTTGCGGCCTTCATTGTGCTCGTATGACCAGCCGAAATCACCGACTGGACCAACATAAACAAAACCAACCTTAGTTTTGTCTTCAGCTTGGGCCATTCCACCCAAACCAACGACCAGTGCAGCACCAGTCATAAGTGTTTTTAGCAGCTTCATTTTACTCTCCTAATTGCGAGGCTCCCGTGCCTCTGTGAAATTGATGCCCCTACGAAGAGGCATGGAAAATCTTGCCTAAAGAGGCAGGTGCATTCAAAGATGCACGCCTTCGATCTGCTGACATAATAACAAGAACTACGATTGTCACAAGATACGGAGCCATAGAAAGATAAGAAACAGGCATATCAAATCCATTTGCTTGTAAATTAAGCTGTAAAATTGTGACCCCGCCAAACAAATAGGCACCCAATATAAGCCGCCAAGGCTTCCAACTGGCAAAAACTACAATTGCTAAGGCAATCCAGCCGGCTCCAGCTGTCATACCTTCAGTCCACTGGGGAACACGTACTAAAGATAAATATGCGCCACCCATGCCAGCGCAAGAGCCACCAAACATGATAGCTAAAATACGAATTCGAATAACTTTATAACCTAAAGCATGGGCAGCTTCATGATTTTCACCCACTGCGCGTAAAATCAATCCTCCACGTGTAAATTTTAAAAATAACCAAACCACTAGAACTAAAAATATACTAAAATAAACCATCATATCATGATTAAAAAAGATAGGGCCAACTACTGGTAATTCAGCCATTCCAAACCATTCCATCTTAGGAGAGCTTGGCGGTTTTATTCCTGAATAACCGTGCCCCAGCAAGGCGGATAATCCCAAACCAAACAAAGTCAAAGCCAACCCAGAGGCTACCTGATTAGCCAGCAAATATTGTGTCAAAACTGCAAATAATAGCGATAACGCAGCACCTGCAAGAGCCGCCACAATAAAGCCAATTAATGGGCTATCTGTATTTACTGCAGCAATAAATCCACAAATTGCGCCTATAATCATCATGCCTTCAACACCCAGATTTAAAACACCTGACTTTTCTACAATTAATTCACCTGTTGCAGCCAATAGAATTGGTGTTGCGGCAACAATTAGTGTGGCTAGTAGCGAAACAATTGAAATATCCATTACTTACTAATCCTTTTGCTTATTCTCAGTCGAAAATTAACTAAAACATCTACAGCTAATAAGAAAAACAACAGCATCCCTTGGAAAACTTGAATAGACGCCTTTGGAAGACTCAATTGAGACTGGATAATATCCCCACCAACATAAGTCACCGCCATAAGTAACCCTGCCAACAAAATGCCAATTGGGTGCAATCGCCCAAGAAAAGCTACAATAATTGCGGTAAATCCGTACCCTAGCGGAAAAGTAGTTGTTAATTTACCAGCAGGGCCAGTAACTTCAAATAAACCGGCCATTCCTGCAAGTGCGCCGGACAAACCCAAACAAATTGCAATCATTTTATTTGGGCTTACACCTGCAAATTTAGCTGCACGAGGTGCTTGGCCCGCTAGGCGTACATTAAACCCAAAAATATGACGTGTAATCATTATGTAAGCCAATATTACGAAACCCAAGGTTGTTAACACACCTAAATGTATACCTGTTCCAGCCCATAACTCTGGATTATGTGCTGCAGGGAAATCCTGAAATGAGCGACTCTCTGGGAAATTGAACCCATCAGGATTACGTAATGGTCCAGTGACCATTCCAATTAGAAAATTAAATGCAACATAAACCAGCATTAGAGAAACTAAAATTTCATTGGCATTAAATCTAATTTTTAAGAATGCAGGTATCATTGCCCATAAGAAACCACCCAATGCACCCATAACAACCATAAGTGGAAAAACAATAAAACTATCTAAAGGATATAATGCTAAGCCTGTGGCTCCACCCATTACCGCACCCATTATAAATTGCCCTTCAGCACCAATATTCCAAATGCCAGCACGAAATCCAAACGAAAGGCCAAGAGCAATCATAATTAATGGGGCAGCTTTAACCAATATCTGACCACGATAATAAAAAGCATGTTCGCCAAATAAAGGATCCCAAAAAATCATTCTGATTGCCTCAAAAGGGTTTTTACCCAGAGTAACAAAAAGTATTCCACCTACAACCATAGTAGCTAGTACAGCTAAAATAGGAGTTAATATAATCATAGTTTGAGAAGGGTCAGTACGGGGTTCTAAACGTATCATATTTTTTTACTACCTCCCATTAGAAGGCCAATTTTTTCAGTAGTCACACCTTTAATTGGACTCGGCTCCGACAGCCTACCTTCAGAAATTACTGTAAAAGTATCAGAGATTTCCATTAGTTCATCTAAATCCTGACTTATAACTAAAACACCTGCACCACCAGAAGCAAGCTCAAGCAATGATTGGCGGATAAATGCTGCCGCTGCGGCATCCACACCCCACGTTGGTTGGTTCACTATAAATACTTTAGGATTTTGTAATATTTCACGTCCCATTACAAATTTTTGTAAATTTCCACCAGATAACGATTTTGCAGCACTACTAACTGAAGTTGTTCGAACGTCAAACTTTTCAATAATTTTTTCTGCAAACGCTGCTGCACCTGACTTATTAATAAAGCCACGGCGTCCTAATTTTTGACGTTGAAACCCTGAAAGCAGTGTATTTTCTGAAAGATTCATATCAGGTGCAGCTGCGTGCCCAAGGCGCTCTTCTGGGGCAGTCAAAAGGCCATGCAATCGGCGCTCAACAGGACCACTCTGCCCTATAAAGTTATTTTCTAACTGGATTGAGTTAACCTCAGTTAATACCTCACCAGACAAAGCTAGCATTAACTCATCTTGTCCATTACCAGCTACGCCAGCAACACCCATGACCTCGCCAGCACGGATGTTGAATGTAATGTTCTTTAGGGAAGTTCCAAAAGGATCAGTTGACTTGAGAGAAAGATTTTTTATGATTAACAAAGGTAGCCCAAAGTTAGTAACAGTTTTTTGGGGTGTTTTAAGTTTTGACCCTACCATCATCTCTGCCATACTTTTTGCAGTTTCATTTTTGGGTATACAAATTCCAATGACTTTTCCATGGCGAAGAATTGTAGCGCGATTACAAAGTATTTTAATTTCTTCAAGCTTATGCGAAATATATAAGATGGATGTTCCTTCATCTCGCAAGCGCCGAAGCGTAGTAAATAAAGCGTCTACCTCTTGTGGCGTCAAAACAGATGTAGGCTCATCCATTATCAATAATTTTGGGTCTTGGAGTAAGCAACGAATAATTTCCACTCGTTGCCGCTCTCCGACAGATAAATCGCCTACTAATCGATTGGGATCTAACTCAAGTCCATACTTTAAAGATACATCGCGGATCTGATTAGATAAGGCATTAGTCTTAGGTGGATTTTCCATACCCAAAGCAATATTTTCAGCAACGCTTAACGCCTCAAATAACGAAAAATGTTGGAACACCATTGCCACTCCCTTAACGCGTGAAGCGCGTGGTTCCGTGGGTGCAAAACTTTCACCATCAAGCGTCATCGTGCCAATGTCAGGTCGTACTAATCCATAAATCATTTTTACAAGTGTAGACTTTCCAGCTCCATTTTCACCAAGCAGAGCATGGATCTCACCTTTGTCGATATCAAAGCTTACATCATCATTAGCAACAACACCTGGATAGCCTTTTGTTAAGCCCCTAATTTCAATCAGTGTCACGTATTGATCCCCCAAGTATCGTCGCCTGTTACACAGGATGTATTATACATTATTTAAAATCAACGTTACATAGAAGTTTGCTTCAGAAAAGTAAAAAAGCCCCATGCACACGCAAGAGGCCTTTAAAATGATTATAATTTTATAAGATTAGTCCAAATCAGCAGGTAACATTAAATTCAAAACAATTGATAAAACTGCAGCTGGCAGTAAACCTGACGTCATTAATATTTGAAGTGTTCTAGGCAAGTGCTGTAACGCTTCTGGTACCATTTGAAGACCCAAACCAACAGATAATGAAATGGCGAAGATAATCATATTTCGACGATTCCATTTTACGTCTGCAAGCATTGATAAGCCAGCAGATGCAACCATACCAAACATAATCACAACACCGCCACCTAAAACATTAATTGGCACTGTTGCAACAACCTTACCTACAATTGGTGATAAGCCACAGATTATTAAGAAAATTGCACCAATGGTAACAACACCGCGACTCATAAGCCCCGTCATTGATACTAAGCCAACATTTTGACTAAATGATGTATTTGGCAATCCACCAAAGCAACCAGCAATTGCAGTACCTAAACCATCAGCAAATGTAGCACCTTTAATTTCGTCGTCAGTTGCTTCGCGCTGAGCACCACCTTTTGTGATACCCGAGACATCACCAACTGTTTCAATTGCTGATATAAAGGCCATCAAACACATACCAATAATAATAGCAGCATTAAATTCAATACCGTATTTAAATGGGTTTGGTAGTGCAAATACTGCAGCTTTGCCAATGCTGCCAAAGCTTACCTGACCCATCATTGCAGCAACGATATAACCCACAACTATGCCGATTAAAACTGCAGCAACTGACATAAAGCCTTTTGTTGTGAACTTAATTGCTAGAGTTACAATAATAACTGTCAAAGCAGGTATCCACATTTCTAAAGAGCCAAATCCAGGCTTGCCCATCATAGGAACTCCACCAGCAGCATATTGAATACCAACCTTAATTAATGATAAACCAATCATCAAAACAATTAGGCCTGTTACTAATGGCGGCAGAGCAAACCTAATGCGCCCAACAAAGAAGCCAAGACAGAAGTGGAATATGCCCCCAACAATGACACCGGTCATTAATCCACCGATTCCAGCTACACCTGCACCAGCTACCGCTGGGATCATTATTGGAACAAATGCAAATGATGTACCTTGAACTATAGGCAAACGAGCCCCAATAGGTCCTATACCAATAGTTTGGATCAATGTTGCTATGCCAGCAAATAGAATTGACATTTGAATTAAGTAAGACATGTCTGGAAAACCTAGCGCACCTTGATCTGAACCAAATCCAAATCCAGCTGCACCAGCAATAATAATAGCGGGTGTTACGTTGGATGCAAACATCGCAAGAACGTGCTGAATGCCCAAAGGTATAGCTGTGCCTATTGGTGGTGTATAATTTGGATCGCGGAGTTGTTCCGCTGTCCCCATATTAGAATCTGTCATTTTGTTCCCCTTTTTCTCGTACCCTAGTGGATACTATTTGTGGCGGTTTCACGCCAACTGCTTAAAAAATGGCAGAAATATAAAGAAAATCAAGAAAAATCGCATAAAGAAAGTTTATTATCAAATTTTTACATATAATGTATCAAGCTAAATTAGAAAGTAAAATATATTTTTTAGTAATACTATAATATCAAAAAAATTTTAAGTTTAATAATAACTTTATAAAAAACACAATATGTTATTGTAATATAATAATAATTAATAAATATTTTAATATAGGTTAGTTTAATCAAAATTAAAATAGTATCATAATGTGTTAAAAAAGATATACAGTTTGCCATAAATTTCAAACTTAGTTAGATATAGCTTTTTCAAAAAAATTGAATCATTTAACTATAATTTTTAAGCTTTTTAATCAAAATGAGTTCATATGCTATTTTATATAGCAGTATTAGCTCATCAAACGCTTCACCCGTGCGTTAACTCGCTCTACAATCATAGCTTCTTCTTCATTAACCAAACGTCCCTCAGCAACAACAGGCTGGCCATCGACTAATAAGTCGCGAACATTGAACGGTCCATTTAAGACCAAAGCAGCAACTGGATCCCAGGCCCCGGCCGCAGCTAAACCTGTAATATCCCAAATTGCAATATCTGCTCGTTTTCCAACTTCAATAGATCCCAAGTCGGTACGATTTAAGACAGAAGCTCCACCAAGTGTAGCAATTTCTAAAGCCTCTCGTGCACGCATAGAATTTGCACCATTTTGTACTCGCTGCAATAAAAACATTTGCCGTGCCTCAGACAACAAATGCCCAGAATCACTAGATGCTGAACCATCGACACCTAATCCAATTTTAACACCTGAATCTCTCATCTGGCGAATAGGTGCAATTCCTGATCCAAGTCTACAATTTGAGCAAGGGCAGTGTGCCACTCCAGTTTTGGTTCTTGCAAACAAATCAATCTCACTTGCATCAAGCTTTACACAATGCGCATGCCATACATGCTTGCCAGTCCATCCTAAACGTTCGGCATACTCCCCTGGTCGGCACCCAAAATGTTCTAAAGAGTATGCAATGTCCTCATCATTCTCTGCCAAATGAGTATGTAGCATAACCCCTTTATCCAATGCCATCAGGGCAGTGTCCCGCATCAATCCTTCTGAAACAGTAAATGGTGAGCAAGGTGCGAGACCTACCTGAACCATAGCATTTAGAGATGGATCATGCAGTTCAGCTATTACTCTTTCAAAATCACGCAAAATATCAGTTTCTTTTTCAACCAAACTATCAGGTGGAAGCCCACCACTACTCTCGCCAACAGACATTGCACCGCGAGTTGCATGGAAACGAACTCCAATAGATTTTGCTCCATTTATAGCGTGTTCTAATTTTACATTATTTGGGAAAATATACTGATGATCCGCACTCAAAGAGCAACCAGACAAAGCTAACTCACCCAAACCTGACTGGGCAGAAGTAAACATATCTTCACCTTCCATCCGTTGAAAGATTGGATAGAGAGTCTTTAGCCAACCAAAAAGCAAGGCATCTTGTCCCACAGGTACACCTCGAACCAAAGATTGAAATAAGTGGTGGTGAGTATTTATTAATCCTGGAGTTACAACACAGCCTTGTGCGTTAATTATATTATCAGCTGGACCCAAATCGTATCCTACCGCTACAATCTCACCATTAGAAATTAGAATACTTGCGCTCTTCATTTCTGAACGCTTAGAATTCATAGTAACAACGACATCTGCATTTTTAATTAAAGTTGTTGTTTTTTTCATGATAGGACTCCTAGTTTAATCAGCCCTATTTATACTGACAAAATAAATATAAAACTTCAACACTAAAGACATTAGCTTATGCGCCTATGAAAATATTATAGTTAAACTTAGTGCTATTCATTTATCATCTGGAATATAATTTTGTTCTGACTTGCCAATGTATTTAGCTATCAAGTCTGGTTCTAAGTCTGCACCATCATAAACACCTAGTAATACTCCTCGACGCTGAGACAGGCCACGCATATTTTTAATATCATGTTCAGACTTTGTCACTCTCTGTGACATCCTACGCGCCCAGCGCCCTAGCCGTTCATACATCATATCGATTATACCACTTGGATCACGCCCATCCTTACACAAATCATCAAGTTCATTTGGGTCTTTAATTAAGTCAAACAGCATAGGGCGAAAACCACCTTCAGCATGCATCATTTTCCATTTCTTATCAGCAACCATGAACAGCCGGCAATCACACGGTTCCAACCCTAGCTTAGATCCAGCAGCAGTCATTGAGTAGTCATACTCACTTATTGCGAAGTCACGCCAATCATTAGGTGTCTTTCCATGCAAAAACGGCATAAGTGAATGCCCTTCAACTATATGTTTAGGTACTTCTCCACCTGCAGCTTCAATAAAAGTGGCAACACAATCGATACTCTCAACTAAATCATCACAGATGAATCCACGTGTTGTGTCTGCTTTTTCACTTGGGTCATAAATGATCAGTGGAACCTTTGATGAGCAATCATGAAATAAATCTTTTTCGCCCATAAAATGATCTCCTAGATAATCACCATGATCTGAGGTTAGAACAATCATCGTATCTTTCATACGATCTGTACTTTCTAGATATTTGAGCAATCGCCCAAGCTGATCATCACATTGCTTAATTAATGACATGTAAGCAGGAATAACCACGTCCCTTACTTCAGAAGTTTGGAATGCTTTTCCAATACGATTACTAGTAAAACCTTCATATACTGGGTGTTGGTTTTTAAGTTCATTATCGTCACGGTTTAACGATTGAACATCATTAACACCATACATACTGTGATAGGGAGCCGGGACAATATATGGCCAATGTGGCTTAATGTATGATACATGTGCCAACCAAGGCTCTTCACCTTGCTCATCAATAAAATCAATGGTGCGAGATGTTAACCAAGGGGTTTCACTATCCTCTTCTCGAACATTAGCTGGCATGTCTGCATTTTTCATTAGAAACCCACTTGCAATATCTCCATCACTTGAAAGTCCAGAGTTTGCATAATCGTGCCAAGGATTTTCCCCAGAATACCCCTTATGTTTTAGGTATTCGTTATAAGGTGACCGCCTATCATCATAGAACCCATCTGGTCCTTCAGGAACCATACCATCCTCTCTAATATAACTATCAAATCCACATTCAGAAACCCGCAGCCCTATTTCAGAAGTTTCTGACATACCCAATCGTTCCATGCCATCTTTATCAGCACGCATATGTGTCTTGCCTATCAGATGGCATTGCATTCCAATTTTACGCAAGTGATCACCTAAGGTATGTTCTCCAACCCTCAAAGGATATCCATTCCATTGGGCTCCATGACTATGAGTGTAACGGCCAGTATAAAATGACATTCTTGAAGCACCACAAACAGGCGACTGCACATAACAGCGTGAGAAACGCACTCCCATTTCTGCAACCCTATCAAAGTTTGGCGTTTGTAAGGTTTTATGGCCAGCACACGATAGATAGTCATGGCGAAGTTGATCGTACATTATAAAAAGAATATTTTTTACTTTACGAACCATAACCAGTTGGGTCTCCACATGTAAAATTTAAAACACTAAAGCCCTGTTTGCTTACTTTTAATTTAAAACATACAGAACAGTTAACAAAAGGGCCCAAAAGTTGGAGGGCTTTAAAACTTTATTTAGTTTGACTTATGGCTCGCTTCGAACAGCGCCTTGAGAGGCATTAGTAACTAAAGAAGCATAAGCACGTAATGCTCTACTTACTTTACGTTTGCGCTCTTCTTCTGGTGCCCAAGCTCCTTCACCTTTAGCAATCATTTCAAGGCGACGCTCATCTAGTTCAACATCAGATAATGCTATGTTAATAGTTCTGTTTGGAATATCGATTTCAATTATATCCCCTTCTTTAATTAAACCAATATTACCACCTTCAGCAGCTTCCGGAGAAACGTGCCCGATAGACAGACCAGATGTTCCGCCTGAAAAGCGGCCATCAGTAATTAAGGCACAAGCTTTACCTAATCGCATGGATTTTAAATATGAGGTAGGATATAACATTTCTTGCATACCCGGGCCACCTTTGGGACCTTCATATCGAATAATAATAACGTCCCCTGCTTTAATTTCTTTATTTAAAATACGATTCACAGCCGTATCTTGGCTTTCACAAACAACTGCGGGTCCACTAAACTTTAAAATGCTATCATCGACACCTGCAGTTTTTACGACACAGCCTTCTTGAGCAAGATTACCAAACAAGACAGCAAGACCACCATCTTTACTAAATGCATTATCTTCATTTCGAATGATCCCACCAACACGATCCAAATCTAATTCATTATATTCGCGCGATTGGCTAAATGCTTCTATTGTTCTAACACCACCTGGTGCTGCCAAGAATAAATCATGAGCTGCTTTATTATTGGTTATAGCCACGTCCCAATTAGCAATAGCTTGCCCCATTGTTGGTGTGTGAATTGTTGATACGGAAGTATCAAGCAAACCACAGCGGTCAAGTTCACCAAGTAAGGCAAAAACACCACCAGCACGATGGACATCTTCCATATGAACGTTTGCAATAGCTGGTGCTACTTTACATAAACACGGTGTAATTCGAGATAAGCGATCAATATCATCAACGGTAAAGTCAACTTCAGCCTCACGGGCCATAGCTAAAAGATGTAAAATAGTATTGGTAGATCCACCCATGGTAATATCCATAGTCATGGCGTTTTCAAACGCAGCTTTTGTTGCAATACCACGTGCAGTAAGTCCAACTTCACCCCCTTCATAATGCCGTTTTGTAAGATCAACAATTAGCCTACCTGCTTCGCGAAACAATGCTTCACGTTTAGAATGTGTTGCCAATGTTGATCCGTTGCCGGGCAGTGCTAAACCCAAAGCTTCAGCAAGACAATTCATTGAGTTAGCAGTAAACATTCCTGAACATGATCCACATGTTGGGCATGCTGCTTCTTCAATTGCTTGGACATTAGCATCTGACATTTCAGGGTTTGCAGCTTCAATCATTGCATCGACAAGATCAACTTTACGTAGCTCCCCATCGATATCAACTTTACCCGCTTCCATTGGACCGCCTGATACAAATACAACTGGGATATCTAATCGCAATGCAGCCATCATCATGCCGGGCGTAATTTTATCACAGTTAGAAATGCAAACCATAGCATCTGCACAATGGGCATTAACCATATATTCCACGCTGTCAGCAATAATTTCTCGTGATGGCAATGAGTAAAGCATTCCATCGTGACCCATTGCAATACCATCGTCTACGGCAATAGTATTAAATTCTTTAGCAACACCACCAGCAGCATCAATTTCTCCTGCAACTAACTGACCCAAATCTTTTAGATGAACGTGACCTGGTACAAATTGCGTGAAAGAATTTACCACAGCTATAATTGGCTTGCCAAAATCTTCATCCTTCATGCCTGTGGCACGCCAAAGTCCACGTGCGCCCGCCATATTACGGCCATGTGTCGTTGTTCTAGAGCGATATGGGATCATTGTTTTCACCTGTATAAAAGTTGCTGTAAAGGTTTTGCCAAAAATACAGCTGAAATGCTAGAAGATTCTAATATCTATTAAAATTATAGAATATTAAGTAAAACTGAATTAAACTAATTGATATTAGCTACTAGTTGATATTGCACCTAATATTAAATTATGCCACTTAAATTTATCAAATTCTCACAACTCCTTTAGGATACTAAAATGTTAAAAAAAACAGATCTTAAATCTCTTTTAAATGATCCAAGCCTTTTGGCAAACCAAGCATATATTGCTGGGGAGTGGGTAGATGCACCAAATGGAGAAACCTTTGATGTTCTAAATCCCGCAACTGGAGAAATCATTGCAAGCTTACCAGATTTAGATGTTAAAATGGCAAAGCTAGCCATAGATCAGGCCGCAATAGCACAAAAAAAGTGGGCAAAATATACCGGTAAAGAGCGGGCTGTTATCTTACGTGATATGTATAATTTAATGACATTAAATGCCAAGGACTTAGGCATTATTTTAACTACAGAAATGGGCAAACCTTTAGCTGAAGGAATAGGCGAAATTGGCTATGCTGCAAGCTTTTTTGAATGGTTTGGTGAGGAAGCAAAGCGAATTTACGGTGAAACCATTCCCGGCCATATGCGTGACAAACGCATTACTGTTCTTAAAGAACCAGTGGGTGTTGTTACGTCAATAACTCCATGGAATTTTCCATCAGCGATGATAGCACGTAAGCTTGCTCCAGCACTTGCAGCAGGCTGTTCGTTTGTTGGTCGCCCAGCAAATCAAACTCCACTTTCAGCATTAGCTATTGCAGTCATTGCAGAGCGCGCGGGACTACCTAAGGGACTTTTATCTATTTTAACGTCGTCAAAATCACGTGAAATCGGTATGGAATTTTGTACAAATTCCAAAGTTCGTAAATTGACTTTCACTGGCTCAACACCAGTGGGGCGTATTTTAATGCGTCAATGTTCTGACCAAATTATGAAGTTATCACTAGAGCTAGGTGGAAATGCACCATTCATAGTATTCGACGACGCTAACTTAGATGATGCAGTAGACGGTGCAATCGTTTCTAAATTCCGAAACAATGGTCAAACCTGCGTTTGCGCAAACCGCATTTATGTTCAATCTGGAGTATACGACGCTTTTGCTGAAAAACTTATTAAACGTGTCCAAGCAATGACAATTGGGAACGGAATAGACACAGGTATAATGAACGGGCCATTAATCGACATGAGTGCTGTTGAAAAAGTTGAAGAACACATCACTGACGCAGTATCTAAAGGTGCAAAAGTTGAAATTGGTGGTGGTCGCCACGAGTTGGGCGGTACTTTCTTTGAGCCAACAGTTTTAACAGGTGTTACATCTGGCATGCTGGTTAACGATGAAGAAACATTTGGCCCATTGGCACCATTGTTTAAATTTGAAACCGAAGAAGAAGTAGTCACAGCTGCAAACGATACAATCTATGGCTTAGCCTGTTATTTCTATGCTAATGATTTAAGCCGAGTAACACGGGTTCAAGAAGAGTTAGAATATGGAATTGTTGGCGTTAACACAGGCATAATTTCGACAGAAGTTGCTCCCTTTGGTGGCGTTAAACAATCGGGCTTAGGGCGTGAGGGTTCTCATCATGGAATCCAAGATTATTTAGAAATGAAATATGTCTGCACGTCCATCAAGCAATAAAACAATTGACCCTATTTTTTACAAATCTAAGACCACATATAGGCTTATGATAAAGGCGCCACCCTCAGGGAGAAGTGGGTGGCACCTAGACCCAAAATTTCAGTTAAGAAATCATATTTGGGGACAAAGTCCTTGCCGGAAAGGGGAAAACCGACTTTGGGCTATGTTTTCTTCAAAACCTTAAGCTTCAATTGCCCTAGATTCTGTTACTTTCTGCGTAGTCTTCCCATTAATCATGGATGCATTCGCAATTTCAATTTTGCGTGGCTTCAAGGCTTCAGGAACTTCCCGCACCAAATCGATGTGTAAAAGTCCTTCACTTGATTCTGCTCCAACAGGTCGAACATGATCAGCTAACTGGAAGCGCTTTTCAAACGCACGCTGCGCAATACCTCTATGTAAATAGGTAATTTGGTCATTTGCAATTTCTGCTTTTTTTGCAGCTATTACTAACTGGCCTTCACGCATTTCTACGTTCAATTCATCTTCGCTAAAGCCAGAAACAGCAACCGTAATTCGGTATTTGTCTTCACCAGCTTTTTCAATGTTATATGGGGGATAAGTATTCGTTCCAGCATCCGCTGTCAGAGCTATATCTAGCATACTGGCTAAGCGGTCAAAACCTACTGTTGAACGGTATAGTGGTGTAAAATCATAGTTACGCATGTGCATATCCTTTTCTAAGCGATACGTTTTTAAAGGCCTTCCATATGGACAGACCCGGGTAGTTACGGACCCCATTTGAGCATCCGATAAATATTATAGCGTAAATTATTTCAGTTTGGCAAGTGATTTTGAAAATTTAATATTCACATTAACTTTACCTAGATTTATTAATCCTATGAATTAATTGTAGATAAAAGTGTTTAGCTTTTCCATTTGAACTGTACTTGAAACCTTTCTCAATTGATCCAGTAATTCGTTTAATGGTCCATCAAGAGACACGCCCAAAGACACATCCTCTCCATTCACTTTGGCCTTAGCAGACACTATTGAAGCAATCATAAGTTCGCCATTTATTTCTGTAAAAATAGGCGCTCCAGATGCCCCAAAATCCACTACACAATTTGAAACAATAATTCTATTTTTAATAGTTAAAATTTTACATTTCTTTTTGATCAAAGGTGGTTCTAATTTTTTTTCTACATAGGAGATTATACTTATTTTTTGCCCAATAGCGGGGAATCTATTAAACAAAAAAGGGCGAATTCCATTAGCATTCATTGGGGTCAAGAGTTCTATTATTGCTATATCAGTCGACACAAGCTCATCGCTTACAGTGTGAGAGAATTTATAACTTTTATGTACAAAAATTTGATGCGCTTGGCCCAGAGCAGATGCCCCTTCATTTCCCCAGCCAGCTAAAAACTGAATCATATTTGGTGTATAAACTGTTCCATTAGACCTATTCACAACACAGTGTGCAGCCGTTAGCACATGGCTATCTGAAATCAATACACCCGAACAAAGCCGATCAAGATCACCACCACTTACATTCAACCGCCCAATGCCTGACCAGGCCACTGCTTGATCCACAGTCATTAACTTACGCGAAACAGTATCTGCGTATGCGTATGCGCCAAAAAAAATAGTAATAATTATACAAATAAATTTCATCGATTACCCTTTAAAGTAATCTAGCGTGCTATTTAGGTACAGTACAAATAGAAATATCGATAATTTTATGTAATTATTTTGCCGCAATAACATCCAATGACATTTTTGCAGGCTTTGGCCCACCTGTAGCCCAATCTAAAAGTTCGGCCGTATGTAAAACAGGTACTCCAATAGCTGATCCAATTTGCATCATACAGCCAATGTTACCAGCACTAATTACATCTGGAGTAAGTGCACCTAAGGTTTTAACTTTACGATCTTTAAGCTGCTTTGAAATTTTTGGCTGCATTAAATTATAAGTACCCGCAGAGCCACAACAAAGATGGCTGTCTTTGGGTTCCATTACTGTGAAGCCTGCATCTTTCAAAAGAGTTTTAGGATATGTTTTGATTTGTTGACCGTGTTGCAAAGAACACGCTGCATGATACGCAACGCGTAAATCTGGCACAGATGGATTTTTCAAACCAAGCTCTATCATTACTTCTGATATATCCTTCGCTAAGGCTCCAATAGTTTTAGCATCCTCTTCTAAAACATCACCTTCAAACATGTGGCCATAATCTTTTACTGTCGTTCCACAACCACTAGTATTAATTACGATAGCATCTAGTCCATCATTGTTTATTTCAGCCATCCAAGCTTTAATATTTTTTGCAGCTGAGGCATGGCTTTGTTTAGCTTTACCCATATGGTGCGTTAGTGCACCACAACATCCAGCTCCTTGAGCAACAACAACTTCGCATCCATGGCGTCGAAGTAATCTAATAGTTGCGTCATTAATATCAGTGTCCAAAGCTTTTTGTGCGCATCCCGTCATTAAAGCTACGCGCTTTATCCGAGTGCCTTCAGCCAGAAAAACTTGAGGCTTATCGTTTAAGCTAGGCACAGGTAATTTTTTAGGTGCAAAATCAACCATATTTCGAATCTTTGAAGGCATAATAGGTGCCAAAGGTTTTACCAATTGTGCTGACTTCATGGCAAAGCGAAAGCGGCGGTCATAGGGCAAAATTTGTGCCAAAGTTGCTCTCATTATACGATCGAAAAGTGGCCGCTTATAATTATCCTCTATGTATTCTCGCGCATGATCAACCAAATGCATGTAATTTACACCAGATGGACATGTCGTCATACATGCCAGACATGAAAGGCAGCGATCCACGTGTTTAACTACTTTTTTATCTGGTATACGTTGATTTTCCAACATATCTTTAATCAGATAAATACGGCCCCGAGGGCTGTCTAGCTCATCACCTAAAACTTGATAAGTCGGGCATGTTGCAGTGCAAAAACCACAATGCACACAATTGCGTAAAACTGCATTAGATCGTGCAATTTTTGGATCATCTAATTGTGCGTCAGTAAAGTTGGTTTGCATTATCCCATTATCCCTTTATTCAACAATTCGCGTGGATCAAACTTAGCACGTAATCCTGCTTCAATCTTAGTAACCAATTTGTTTTGAATTGGCATCGCAGCAGCTCCACCACCATTACCCCGAACCAACGTAGCATGACCCTGCATCTCAACTAAATAATCTCGTATATCAATATCATCAGCAACTGAGAGGTATACCAAACCACCACCCCAATCATATTGAGCCTCTAATTTAATTCCTCCCTTACGGAGGTGCTCTACAATTTCTGGCCCCTTTGTTGGCTTAACAGATAAGCGCCAAATTGATGTTTTCATTTTTGCAAAAATATCTACATCACCAACAGATTTCCAAAGTTTGGAATTATTATCTAAATTTGTTTCCACAGTGACCTCAGAGTCAGAAAATAGCGATTTTAAAGCTTCAGACCTGTAAGCAATGGACCCTTTAAATCCCTCAATACGAATGAATGTTTTTCCATCTAAATGAGCCGCCCCATTCACATCGTTAGGTGATCCCAGTGCACGACATAAAGCTGCTATTCCATCAGCATCACTTAACCCATGTAAAGTTATTGTAGCACTTGCTTCTGGCTTGGGTAAAAGTTTGAATGACAATTCAGTCATCACACCTAATGTTCCATAACTTCCTGCCATTAGCTTTACGAGATCATAACCCGTAACATTTTTCATAACTCGGCCACCATTTTTCACAATTGTACCCATGCCATCAACGAATCGCACACCAATCAAACTATCTCGACAAGCACCAGCTTGAATACGACGTGAACCTGAAATATTACAAGCGACAACACCACCAATTGAAGATACTCCTTGGGTACCCAAAAGACTCGTGTGATCCATAGGCTCAAAGGGTAACTGCTGGTTTTCTGCAGCTAAAGCTTCTTGGACTTCAGCTAATGGAGTACCAGCGCGAACAACTAACGTTAAAGCTGCAGGCTCCAACAAAGTAATTCCTGTTAGACCTAAAGTAGATAATTTGACTTCAGGTTCCACGTGATTTCCTAAGCCTTGACGTGTTCCACCACCAACAATACGCACAGATTTAGAAGTGTTTACCAGAAATTCAGAGACTTCGTCTTCCGTTTTAGGTGTTATCATGCGGCTCGCCGATCCTCAGTGGCAATCAAAGGAAAAACTTTGGCTCCATTCAATAACCATTTAGGATCAAAAACATCCTTTATGTTTAATTGTGCTTCAATATCAGCATGACTGTATTGATCAAACATTAGATCGCGCTTTTCAACACCAACACCATGCTCTCCAGTTAGACATCCACCAACCTCTACACATAGGCGGAGAATTTCTGCCCCCATTTTCTCACAAAGCTCTAAGTCACCAGACTTATTGGCATCAAATAAAATCAGAGGGTGCATATTACCATCACCTGCGTGAAATACATTACCCACACGCAATCCATATTGCTTACTGATTTCACCAATACGTCGTAATACGAAGGGGAGTTCAGAAACTGGAATTGTACCATCTAAGCACATGTAATCACTAATTTGCCCGATAGCACCAAAAGCTGATTTACGCCCTAACCAAATTTTGGCACTTTCTTCTGGTGAATTACTTTGGCGCAGTTCAACTGGATTGTGTTTTTCTGCAATAGAAATAATTTTTGTTAATTGTTCTTCGATCTCCAATTCAGAGCCCTCTACTTCAATAATTAGGAGAGCTTCTGCATTAGGATATCCTGCTTTTGCAAAGTTTTCGCTCGTTTCAATACATAGACGGTCCATAAATTCCATAGCCACAGGAAGAACACCCGCCTTAATAATGTCAGCTACACAGGCACCAGCGACCTCATTTTCGTCAAAAGCAATTAATATAGGTCTGGCACCAACTGGTTTGTGTAATATTCGAAGTGTCGCTTCAGTTACCACACCCAGCTGACCCTCTGATCCACATATAAGTCCTAATAGGTCTAATCCAGCAGAGTCTAAATGACTCCCACCAATTTCAACAACTTCACCATCCATCATGACCATCGTAACGCCCATAAGGTTGTTGGTTGTTACTCCATACTTTAAACAGTGAGCCCCACCAGAGTTCATCGCAATATTGCCAGCAATAGCACAGGCAAGCTGACTACTTGGATCAGGTGCATAAAAAAAGCCATTCTCCTCAACTGCGTCTGAAACAGATAAATTTGTGCGGCCGGATTGAACTCGAATTAGTCGGTTATCATAGTCTGTTTCCAACACATCATTAAGCTTGGCTACACCTAAAATAACACAATCTGCAGTGGGCATTGCCCCACCAGCAAGAGATGTACCTGAGCCCCGCGGGACAACTGGCACTCCTTCTTCATGGCAAATTCTTAAAATATCAGAAACTTGCTGAGTGTTTTCAGGCAACACGGCTATCATTGGAGAACACCGATAGGCAGTTAATGCATCACATTCATAAGCGCGCGTCTCATGCTCTTCTGAAATAACAGATTCACGTGGCAACACTTTAGATAAGCGACGCACAATATGTGATTTTTTATTTAGAACAGCAGCATTAGGGGTTGGCATTTCCATTTTAGTATCCTTTTGGCATCCCTTTACAATTGGTAAAATAATCTTACCAATTGTAAAAGGCAAGACATTTTTAAAATTTAGACTAAATCCTAAGGTTTATTTATCTATAATGACAAACTTCTTATAAGTCCTATGTTAACAGATATATTAAATGCAAACGTCATAGAGAAACTTTAATGCAAAAAATGCCACCTATAAAAAAAGAAAATACTGATAGTATTGTACAAGCTGCTACTAAAGCTTCCAAAAAAGGGCCTCCACCAGTTCACTTGTGGAACCCACCTTTTTGTGGGGATTTAGATATGAGAATTGCACGAGACGGCACTTGGTATTATTTAGGATCTCCTATTGGAAGAGCACCGCTAGTAAAACTATTTTCCTCTATTATTCGAAAAGATGGGGATAATTATTTCTTGGTTACGCCCGCAGAAAAAATTGGAATTAAAGTTGATGATGCCCCATTTTTAGCAACAGATTTTGATGTTAAAAATCAAGGCCATAATCAAGTTATAGAATTTCATACTCATGTTGGTGACAGCGCACTTGCAAGTATAAATAATCCAATTCGAGTAACGAGGGATTTAAAAACCGGCGAGCCTAGTCCGTATGTATTAATACGTAACAATCTAGAAGCTTTAATAGACCGTAAAAGTTTTTATAGGCTTGTAGAAATTGGAACCACACAACATTTTGAAGGTAGCCGTTGGTTTGGTGTACGCTCTAGTGGAGCTTTTTTTCCAATTATTCCAGCAATAGAGTTAGAATCTTAGAAACATCCTGCAGATAGGTACATATTTAATATTTAATATTATAATATGTTCTTCCAATCATTTCTCTTACAAAAAAACTAGTATGGTAAAGCGAAACTGCCGAAGGGATATAGTCCATAAAAGTTTGCTTCCTCGCGCACCCTTGAAAATCTACTGGAAAAGGTATTACCTGAAGGCCTGCAGCCTCAAAAACTTTTTGCGCTCTCGGCATGTGAAATGCCGATGTAACTAATATAACTTTAGGATCATTTATTGTGAAAAGATTTTTGGTAGAAATATCTTCTTGATCAGTATTTTCTACATTTTCAGTCAAAAGAATATTTTATTTTGGAACACCCAACTTAATAGCAACATCGCGCAAATATTCACCTTCTGGCTTACCAACACTCCATGGAAGCTTTCCACGCGTAAGTATTAAAAAGACGCTTTATTTTCTTTGAATAAATCAATTCCTGCAAAAATTTGATCTGCGGCTTCGCCCCACTCATAGTCAAAGCTTTCTTCTGTTTTAATAGTACGAACCATACCACTCAGCACAACTATAGCATTTGCTGTATCAGCTTCTGAGACATGACTGAGCTGGTAGTTAACCTCAAGATGATTGATCAATCGGTTCGACACAATTGGCAAAGAAAAAATAATTAAAATAATTAACCCAAGTATAATAAATAACGGGCTCACTATTAGTGGAAGGATTTTGTGAAAGTATATCATAAAAGCCCAATCTAATACTTTTGAAGAAAAGTGTTTGCATATTATTAAGTATATTTTTTATTGTTATTTAACAATCCACCTATTTTAAACCGCTAACCATATTTTACAAGCTTACAAATTAAACTAATTCAATAACAGCCATCAAAAACTACTTTATAACTATTCATTTTATATCTCCTATTTTAAATACAAACTTACCAACAGATTTGTGAGTAGAAGCAAAGGTTATTTTCCTGTTACTATGCCCATGAGAGCATGTCGAAATCCACGTTGAAATTCGCTATCTGGTGGGTCTAAATCAAACGACATTAAAGCATTCTCGACACAATATATTGCGCCCGATGCGACTTCTTCTTTTGCGCAATCATACCCACTTGAGAAATCAGAATTTAAAGATATTACATTTGTCATAATTAATATCCATCATTCCTTTAATTCATCCGGCAATAATACTTTTGGAACATTTTGGTAACTTATAGGGCGAAGCCAGCGCACAATTGCCAATGTACCAACTGAAGTTGCACGCACATCAGTACTTGCTGGGTATGGACCACCATGCATCATTGATGAACAAACTTCTACACCCGTTGGAAAGCCATTACACAAGACACGTCCTGCCTTTTCTTCCAATATAGGCAATAAATCACATGCCAAATCGTGATCTAAATCATCCAAATGCAATGTTGCAGTTAACTGACCTTCTAAACACTCAGCAACTGCTTGCATTTCATTTGTATCATTACAAACAACTAAGATCCCAGCAGCACCAAAGACTTCATGTTGCAATGTTGGATTTGCGATCCATTGCTGGGCAGACACTTTAAATAAAGCAGGCAAGGAAGACCGTTTTGATATGGCTGTCCCACAATTGCTAACATCTTCCATTAAATCCGCAAATAGGCGAACACCGTCTTCAAATGCTTTATGAATTCCATCTGTCAACATTTTCTGTTCTTCAATATTTTTTAACGCAGCTACGCATGAGGCCTCCATACGATCTGCTGCAGTTCCTTTAACAATTATAGTTACACCTGGGTTTGTACAAAATTGCCCTGCCCCCATAGTTAACGATCCAGCCCAACCCTCACCCAAAGCTTCAGCACGGCTTTCAGCCGCTGATGGTAAAACAAACATAGGATTTATGGATCCAAGCTCGCCATAAAATGGAATTGGTGTTGGCCGTTGGTGACAAAGGTCATACAACGCACGCCCACCACCCAAAGATCCAGTAAATCCAACTGCAGTAATTTCAGAATGCTTTACTAAAGCAGCACCAACTTCACGCCCTGAACCTTGAACCATTTGGAAGGTTGCCTTTGGCATGTTGCATATTTCAATTGCTGACATAATTGCTTGTGCTACTAATTCAGCAGTTCCAGCATGTGCACTATGACCTTTAACTATAACAGGACACCCAGCGGCCAATGCAGAAGCTGTGTCACCACCTGCAGTGGAAAATGCCAATGGGAAGTTGGATGCCCCAAAAACTACAACTGGCCCGATTGCTTTATGTGTTAGGTGTAAATCTGGGCGTGGGATAGGTGCACGATCAGGCAAAGCTTCATCTTTTCGAATGTCTAAGTATGTTACGTCTTCTATTAAATCAGCAAACATTTTCAGCTGGCCCGTTGTTCGACCACGTTCACCTTCTAAACGCGCTTCAGGTAAGCCTGTTTCCTTGCTTCCAATCTCAGTAATCTCTGCTCCAAGTTTGTCCATTTCATCCGCAATGGTTCGTAGAAACTTTGCACGCTCAGCACGTGTTTTTTTTGAATAGGGTCTAAATGCAGTCCGCGCAGCAATAGCAGCTTGGTCCACATCAGTTGTAGAGGCTTGTGCAAAAGCAAACCCATCCAAATCATCAGAGGCCAACATATTATTTGAACCGACCCAAGTGCCGTCAATTAGATTTTTTCCGTATAACATTTATTTTCCCCAGTTGAGGACCAGTGGGTCCAATGGTGTGATCAGTTCAATTAACATTTCATGTATTGGTTGTGGCAATGGCGGTATTGGGTGCCGGCAGAAGGCTGATTTAATAACCCCTCCAGCAACCATTGCCACTTTGGCAGAACGCCAACCACATTGGCGGTTTTCATGATTTACTGCTGGTAATATTTTACTATAAGCAGCAAATGCTCCTGCCCTGTCACCAGAATGGAACAGGTCAATCACCGGTTTAATTTGATCAGGGATCATTGCACTAGTCATTGCTCCAGTCGCACCAGCATCAAGATCAGCCAACAGCGTAATTGCTTCTTCACCATCAAATGGACCTTCAATGGCATCGCCACCAGCAGTAATCAACGCTCGCAATTTATCAGCTGCACGCGGACATTCAATCTTAAATAATTTTAACATCTCAATTTCATTGGCCATTTTAACTAACAACGCTACAGGCAAATCTACACCCGACAATGGCGCATCTTGCACCATAATGGGGATGCCAACTTTGCCCACAGCAGCAAACTGTTCATAAGTGTCTTGTGCAGAACCTTTGAGCAAAGCCCCATGATAAGGGGGCATCATCATGACGATGTCTGCACCTAAATCCTTTGACATTTGGGCACGTTCAACCGCAATTTGCGTAGCATAATGACTAATAGTTACAATCACAGGCTTGCGCCCTGCTACGTGCTCCAAACATAGACGCATCAGCTTTTCACGTTCGCCATCTGAAATCAAAAATTGTTCTGAAAAGTTGGCTAGAATACAAATTCCATCAACACCACAATCAATTGTAAAATCTAAAACTCGACGCATTCCCTCATAATCGACTGATCCATCATTTAGAAATGGTGTGGGTACAACTGGCCAAATTCCTTTAAATTGAGTATTCATTTTTATTCCTCAATATCAAAATTATGCAGATGTTTGTCAGAAATTGTGATGCCCAATCCAGGCTTGCTGTCATCTAGTTGCAAAAAGCCGTCAACTGCTACTGGATCGCCATCAAAAATATAATAAAATAGCTCGTTTCCAACCTCTACGTCATGAGCTGGGAAATATTCAGCAATTGGGCAATTAACGTTTGCCATAGTCAAATGATAGTTATGCATTTGTCCTGCATGAGGAATCACGGGAATCTGATAAGCTTCTGCGATCGCATTGATTTTTTGTGCCGCTGTAATGCCCCCTACACGGTTTGTATCATACTGCAAAACGCTGACAGCTTTTTTTTCCATCAATTGCTGGCAACCCATAACAGAAAATTCATGCTCTCCACCAGAAATGGGTACAGATCCCATTGCATTTAATTCAGCATAGCCATTTATATCATCTGCAATAACTGGTTCTTCCAACCAACGTGGTTCGTATTTTTCTAATTTAGGCAACATACGTTTGGCATAGTCTAGGTTCCAACCCATATAACATTCCAACATTAAATCTACATCATAACCCAATACTTCACGCATTGCTTCAACACGTTTTAGGTTTTCACGCATACCTTTCATGCCATCTTTTGGGCCATAACCAAAACGGGTTTTAAAACCTTGATAGCCATTGCATTTAGCCTCTTCAGCTTCAGCCTGCATTTGCTCGATTGGACCTGCATATAACTTAGAATAATACACAGGAATTTTTTCCTTAGTACGTCCACCCAGTAATTTAAACACAGGTTTATTCGTTAGCTTACCCATTAAATCCCAGATTGCTAAATCAATTGCAGACATCGCAGTCATGCCAATTCCTTTGCGGCCCCAAGCATGGCTGCGACGGTACATTTTATCCCAAATATACGCATAATCAAATGGATCTTCACCAATCACCATTGATGCATACCAATCATCAATTGCTTTTTTGACCACAGTTGGCGCAAGAGCAGCATTACCAATTCCGATAGTTCCATCTTCTGTCTCAATTTCACACGTTAACCATTGATGAAATCTAAACGACGCCATTGCATCTCCTTTGTCCCACAACGCATCTCCTGCGTTGGTGCAAAAGTTTCCAGTAGGGGGAACTGTTGGCCCCTTCCAATTCCATACACGGGTTCGAACTGACTTAATTTTAGTCATAAAAATCTCCTTTAAATCGCACTAGTGTTTGCGTGGTGAGTATTTGCCATGCGCACCAGCAGATCAAACGCCTGTTTTGTTGCACCAACGTTTGCTTTGTTTTGTCCTGCTATATCAAAAGCAGTCCCATGTGCGGGTGTAGCAACAGCGATTGGCAAGCCCCCAGCGACTGTCACACCCCGCTCAAAACCCATTAGCTTAATAGCAATTTGACCTTGATCATGGTACATCGTGACAACTGCATCGACTTCGCCACGTTGCGCCTTTAAAAATACTGTGTCAGAGGGCCACGGCCCTGAAACATTCATTTGAAGCTCTTGAAACGACTTAATTACAGGCTCTAAAATATCAATCTCTTCGCGTCCAAATTTACCATTATCTCCCGCATGAGGATTTAACGCCGCAACTGCAATCCGCGGCCGCATGTTACCTGCGCGATGCAAAGTATCATTCGCCAAATTAACAGCCCGCTTAACACCCTCTCGGTTAATCTTTTTCGCAACATCTCTGATACCAATATGGCTAGTAACGCGTGTAGTCATCAATTCATCCAGGACATTAATTTCTGAATGATATCCTTTGAACCCAAGATATCGTGCCATATATTTATGCTCATCTTCAGCATTCAATCCAGCACTCGTCATAGAGGATTTATTAAATGGTGCGAACAAAACTCCATCCACCAATTCCAATTGCGCAAGATCAAGCGCCTTATCCAAACAACGTAATGACGTTGTTCCTCCTTCAACAGTAACTTCAGAAATTTTTACGTCATTAGAAACAATAGTTTTCATTTCCAAATGCGACAAACCTTCTTGGGCCGCAATGTCCACTTCTGGTATAGTGTTTAAGGGAACTTCCAAATCTGCTTGTTGTGCACCACGTTTCCAAAGATGACTGTCACCAATGAGTAAAATATTTGCGGCATCTAGAACGCCGTCTTCTCCTAGTAATTTAGCAATTAGTTCAGGCCCAATACCAGCAGGATCACCGGGAACGATAGCAATGCGAGGTTTAGTCATTATTTTTGTTCCCAGTAATTTGAGTTTGAGGGTTTTTTGTTCATTTTATAAAGTCTTAATATTAGCAATATTAGTATATGTACTTTGTAAATGTGTTCGCATCGCTAAACCCGTAGAAACTGCATCTCGATTAATAATTGCTGTAGTAATCTGAGCGTGCTGTTTTAACGTGTTTTCACGCCGATCCACTTGTTGTGATGACAAAAACCGAGCCCGCCAAAGACGCGCATTATACTGACGATGTGTTTCTATGAGAGGTTCATTTCGGCTAGCTTCAACGATAGCAGCATGAAACCCCATATCTAATTTAAAAAAGGCCAATGGATCCAAAACCTTTGCCCTTGCTTCTAAATCAGCTACCAACCGCTGGATATTAGAGATTTCGGCATCTGTTGCAGCTACACATGCTATTTCGCCAGCAAGCCCCTCAAGAGTTCCAAGAACTGCTATATTTTGTGATAGTTCTTCTAGGGACGGATCCGCTACGTGCGGCCTTCGCGTGGCAGAGTATTCAACCAAACCTTCATTTTCTAATAGCCGAAGAGCTTCACGAAGTGGCGTGCGAGATACCCCCAAAGCTTCAGCTAAATCACGTTCAGGGACAGCCGTTCCTGGTTCTAACTTTCCCAAAAGAATAAATTCTCTTAAAGTTTCAGCCGCTTCTTCTGATAACGTTTGACGCGGTTTAACAGCTCCTTCATTTTTCAATGTATCCAACCAATTAACTACCATTTTATTTCCCCCACTTTAATACGACTGGATCCAGAAGTAGCAACAGCTTCACCATTGTATAGAGCAACACTCGCATTCGTGCAAAAGTAACGTATTAGTAAAATGGCTTTATCATTCCACTTCAATATACAAATACAAATCAATTTGATTTCTAGCATTGTTATTTTCCAGCCACTTTGCGTTTAAAACGATATTTAATTATACGGTCCCAAACTGGGGGTCCAAACAGCGCCAATATAGTGAGGACAAAAAAGAAAAGTGAAAGAGGCCGATTTAGCATCAACCACCACTTTTCATCCAACATTACCATTGATTGACCTAAGCGAGTTTCAAGCATACCCCCAAGAATTAGACCTATAGCCATAGGTACAACAGAGAAGCCATAGCGCCGCATATAAAACCCAAGAATACCTGACCCAACAGCAATCCAAACATCCATCATTGATTGTTCAAGAGCATAAGCACCCACTATCGAAAAAATGAAGACAATAGGCCAAAGGATCTGGATTGGAACAAAAGTGACTCGGGCAAAAATTTTGGCACCCCATAAACCTATAAAAAAGAAAAGTATATTTACAAGCAACATTGACCAAAAGATTGCATAAGCAAAATCTGCTTGGTCAGTAAACATTGTTGGACCAGGTCGTAGCCCATGCACCATAAGACCTGCTAAAATTACTGCAGCAGTTGGACTACCTGGAATCCCTAAAGCTAAGGTAGGAACCATTGCCCCACCAGTAGCTGAATTATTCGCCGCTTCAGATCCAGCAATTCCCTCAAGCGAACCATGACCAAATTCTTCAGGAGTTTTAGACCATCGCTTTGCCTCATTATAACCAATCATAGAGGCTACAGTTGCGCCTTCAGCGGGTAAGATCCCAATGAAAGTGCCAATACCTGAAGATCGCAGAATTGTTTTCCAAACTTTACGGTAGTCGTTCATATTTGGTAAACGGATAGACTTCATGACAACTTGTTTACGTTCAACATGCAGATTATCCGCTTGAACTAACAATTCACTGATACCAAAAACACCAATCATAACAGGCACAAAAGGGATGCCTTCACTTAGTTCATTTAAACCAAAGGTAAATCGCTCAACAGAGGTCAGAAGATCAATGCCAACAGTGGCCACAAGAATTCCAAACGCGCCCGATATAATGTTTTTCACAGGTGAACCGTCACCAATGGTCGCCAACATGGAAAGACCAAAAACAGTTAGAGCAAAATACTCAGGTGGAGCAAAGTTATATGCAGCACGTGCTAGCAAAGGAGCCGCCGCCATCAAACAAACAACAGAGATGATCCCTCCAATTGTTGAAGAAACAGCCGCCATACCCAAGGCGCGCCCTGCTTCGCCTCGTTGGGCCAATGGATATCCATCTAAACAGGTGGTGGCACTTGCGGATGTACCAGGAGTATTAATAAGAATTGCCGTTATAGCACCAGCAAAAGTTGCTGCACAGTAAATAGCAGTTAAAATTGCAATAGCTGGAATTGGTTCCATTGTAATAGTAAAAGGCAGCAGCAAAGCCACACCCGTGGTTGCGTTAAGCCCCGGTAGGGCACCTACAAGAACACCGCCAAGCGTAGCAGCAAATAATAGCATTAATAAATATGGGTCAGCTAATGCAAACAAGCCGTTGAGAAGTGCGTCCATGTTATTCACCCGTACCAAATATTAGTTAAAAGCCCACGAGGAAAGCGCACTTCAAAGATGCTATCAAAAAGAAAGAAAACAGAAAAAGGAACAAAAAGACCCACTAAAATAATGGCCCAAGCACGCCGCTCACCCCAAAGAATAGTTAACATAGTCGCGAAAAGACCCAGTCCCAAAAACAGATCAATATCAGCAATTATTAGAAACCCAACAAGCAAACCCATTGTTAAATGAACAACTTTAGTCATTCGTTTAGGTGTCTTGTCATTATCACGGAATATCAACCAGACTGATAATATTATAATTAAACCAATTATTAGTTGTGGAAAATCTGACGGCTGCATACCACGTTTCAGGATTGGTGGTACGCGATCAAACTGAGTTGATAGAAAGTAAGCCAAAACACAAAATGCAATTATCCCAAGCGGTATCAAGTAGCGAAAAACAGTCCGATTGGAGGTATGCTTAGAAACATCAACAAATGGTTGCATTTAACAGTCCTATTTTATTATTAAATGTGACGTGGCAATAATATAACTGCCACGCCTAAAGGTTAACTTATTCTATGAAGCCAAGCTCTTTCAAAGCTGATTCCATATCAGTTACCATTGTAGTAATCTGATCACCCCATTCATCCGAACCCACAACAGATGTGCTGTCTAAACCAACAGATTCTAAGAAACCTTGATAAATGCTGTGGTTCATCGCTTTTAATAAAGCTGTTTCAATTTTCTCAGCGATTGCATCGGGAGTATCCTTATGAACCGCAAATCCACGCACAGTTGAGAAACTAACATCTATTCCCATTTCTTTAGCAGTTGTGACGTTTGGTAACCCTGCCATACGCTCATTTGCTAAAACAACTATTGGACAAACATCACCCGCATCAATCTGTGATCCTGCTTCTGCCAAGTTTAAAACTGCAGCATTAACTGCGCCCGCAACCAACTGTGTTGCAAGTTCACCACCACCATCAAAGGGAACGATTTTTGGGGTTTTCATTCCACCCTTTTTTGTAAACATAAATGCTGATACATCATCAATATTGCCTAGATGCGTTGTACCATAAAGAATTGGAGCTTCTTTTTGTGCTGCAACAAAAGCATTTGCATCCGCATACGCTCCACATTTTACCATAAGAATTTGTGGATCATCCGTACCCCGTGCAATTGGACGAATATCATCAAGCACCATCTTAGTTTTGCCTTTAGCAACAGTAGCCGCGTGACCAATAGTAAAAGTCAGGATCGAATATCCATCCGCTGGTACAGTTAGATAGTGATCCATAGCCACGGCACCACCACCACCTTTTTTATTAACAATAACCATATCTGCTTTTAACTCGCGCCGCGCTCGCAGCATCATCATACGCGTGGTAACGTCAGTTCCACCACCATTGCCAGCGTGAGTGACAACTTCAATAGTCTTTGACGGGTACTCTTCCGCAGCTGCGGTGGTTCCAGTCAAAGCCATTACCACAATAGAACAAGTCGTAAAAAATTTATTCATTATTATTCTCCCAATAAGTTTTTGATCTTTGCACCTTCCGGCGCTTCGAATCATCGTAATACTCACATATCAGGTATTTGGTGTTTGGTATACCATTTATCATAATCTACATAAAGTTTACGATAAAAAAATAATATTTACTTGAGACAGAAACCTACCACCAAAAAAATTGGCTCATTAAAATAAACCCCGAGGATACGGATACCTTAGTTATTGAAAGCCCTGTTGCTATCGCACCATTCTGTTTCTTTCAAATGTAAATGGAAAGTGTGTTTGGGCACGCGTTTAAACTTCGCCAAACGCACTTTACCCATGCTCCAGAAGCCTTCGATCCCGTTGATGTGAACGTTGAAAATTTTATAAAAATAATATTACTTATTTAGTATCAGTATTTTGCCGATAAGCGGGAGCTCCCTTGCCATATGGTACGTTTACGCCTCCATAACGTCGTACGCGAAGATTGCACTGTTCGGCATGTCCCACAAATCCTTCAAGCATACAAAGGCGTGACCCATAAGCGCCAATTTCTGCAGCTGCTTCATCCGTTGTAATTTTTTGATAAGAGTGTGTTTTTAGGTATTTTCCAACCCAAAGCCCTCCAGTATAACGACCCGCTTTTTTAGTTGGTAATGTATGATTTGTGCCAATTACTTTATCACCATTCGCCACATTCGTACGAGCACCTAAAAATAATGCACCATAGCAAGTCATATTGTCCAAGAACCAATCATCACGGTTAGTCATTACTTGAACATGTTCCGAAGCAATGTCATCGGCTACCTGCAACATTTCGTCATAAGTATCACATAAAATAACTTCGCCGTAATCATCCCAAGATACACGTGCTGTTTCAGAGGTTGGAAGAATATTTAAAATACGGTCAATCTCAGACAAGGTTTGTTCGGCAAGTTTGCGAGAATTAGTTAGCAATACACAAGGACTATTATATCCATGCTCAGCTTGTCCCAAAAGGTCTGTAGCGCACATCTCTGCATCTACAGTATCATCAGCTATCACCATCGTTTCAGTAGGTCCTGCAAAAAGATCTATACCAACTCGACCAAAAAGTTGGCGCTTAGCTTCAGCAACGAAGGCATTACCTGGCCCAACTAAAAGATGAACTGGGTCAATTGTTTCCGTACCAATAGCCATGGCACCAACAGCTTGGATACCACCTAAAACATAAATTTCATGTGCTCCTCCAAGGTGCATAGCAGCAATAACTGCAGGATTAGGTTCACCTTTGAACGGTGGAGTACAGGCAATGATCCGAGGAACACCCGCGACAGATGCAGTTGCAACCGACATATGAGCTGAAGCTACCATTGGAAACTTACCGCCCGGTACGTAACACCCCACTGATTGTACTGGAATATTTTTATGTCCTAGTATGACACCAGGCATTGGCTCTACTTCAATATCTAGCATTGAATCTCGCTGAGCCTGGGCAAATTTTCGTACATTATCTTGTGCAAATTTTATGTCAGCCATATCTGAAGGTGCCACTTGAGAAATAATCTCAGCAATCTCAGCATTACCTAAACGATAAGTATCTTTATCGTAGTTATCAAATTTTATTGCTAAATCATGTAGAGCTTGATCTCCACGATTTTCTATATCTTTTAATGTTGCAGCAACAATTGATGCCGTATGCACGTCATCTTCAGCCCTATCAGCTTCAGGTTTGCCTTGCTTGAGGTATGTAATAGTCATTTTATTATATCCTTAGTGCTTCGAAATTTATTGAAATTTTGTGAAAGGATGGCACCACCAGTGGTCATTAAGGAATGGTCAGACCCAATTACAAATAAAGACCCACCCGCAGCATGCAGTGCTGTTAAATCTTCAGATGGCGGGCAATAAAGACCAGTTGATGTATTTTTATTACCCAGTATTTTATTAGACATCTCGGTTACTTCAGGTGCAAAAAAATTAGTATATCCATATGATACCGCCAAATCAGCACGCCCAATGAAAAGTGCATCAACACCGTCTACAGCAGCAATATCTGCATGGTTAATTACACCCTCAGGGTCCTCTATCTGGCAAATTAAAGATACTTCACCATATGTCTTTTCAAGATGTTCTGTCATTGAGCGTCGAGCATAATTAGCTGCTCTAGATGTGCCCGCAAATCCACGCCCCCCAATACCGTAGGATGTTGATTTTGATATTAATTCCGCCTGAACAGCTGTCTTAACATGGGGCACCATGATTCCAGCAGCCCCAGCATCCAAAACATTAAGCACCCAATCTGATGTTGAACTCGGTACTCGAACAATTATTGGGCAATTTTCAGCACGTCCTGCAATAATCATCATATCGATTGTAGTCCTGTCAAATGGAGCATGCTCAGCATCCAGAACTAAGAAATCAAACCCAGCGTTTGCCATGATCTCAACAATAATGGGATGTGGGGTTTTAATAAATGTACCCATCAAAAGTTCTTTGGATACTAATTTTTTTTTGAAATCAGAATTTATAGACATCTTATTTCTCCAATTAATAGACATTAGCTTCATGAGAAGCTGCATAGCGATTCGACAAAATCCAAAACATGCAAACCAGACCAACACCAATGATTGTTGATGGCCAATGGGGAAATAATAGCAATACAGATGGGAATGCCCACATCACAGATGTAAATCGGCCAAAGATAGGTTGCCCAGCAAAAAATGCAGCCACACTTAGAGTGAAGCCAATACCGGCTAATATTGCCATAGCTATAGATTCCACACCTCCTTGTAATAATAAACCAGGATAAATCAGCATCAGCATAGGAATTGCATAAGCAGTCACTCCCAACCTTAAAGATTGACTAGCAACTCCAGTCCAACTGGTTTTTGCTACTGTAGCTGCAACAAATACTGCCACGCAAACTGGTGGCGTAATTACAGACAAAACTGCATAATAAAGTACAAATAAGTGCACAGTAATAGGTGGTAGACCTTGCTGAATTAATACAGGAGCAAAAACTGCGGCCACCAGAACATAAGCCGCAGAAGTAGGAAGCCCCATACCAGCAATAAGGCAAACTACAGCCATAATAATTGCAATCAAAATTAGATTACCATCAGCCAATGTAAGAATAGATGATGTTACAGCGACACCAACCCCAGTTAAATTTACAATAGCTACAAAAACTTGAGCCGCCACTAACAAAATACCAACGATGACCACACCCCGGCCTCCATCTTCAAGGGCTCGAACAAGAGTTTTAAATATTTCACGAATTGAAATACCCACTGATAAGCTCAAGACAACATACGAAATAATTATTCCAATCATGCCATAGCAAGCTGTTAATTGGATCGAATTACCATTAAAAATTCCGAATGCTAATCCTGCAACACCTGCAACAATTGGACCCATACGATACCAATTAAATGCATCGCGCCAATCTGGAAGTTCACTCTGCTCAACAGCACCAAGGCCAGTTCGCTTAGCTATAAGGTGGATAGTAGTGAAAACACCAAGATAAAAAAGAAATGCGGGAAAAACTGCTACCGCAGCAATATTCCAGTAATTGACACCCACTAATTCTGCCATAACAAAAGCTGCAGTACCCATAATTGGAGGTGCAAGCTGACCACCTGTAGAGGCCACAGCTTCAACCGCGCCAGCAAAAGGTGCAGGATAACGCAGTCGCTTCATTAATGGAATAGTGAAATTTCCAGTGGTAGCAATGTTCGCTACTGAAGATCCAGAAATTGAACCGAAAAGTCCAGATGCAATAGTAGCAATTTTAGCAGCGCCTCCAGGACTTTTACCTCCTGCACGAGCACTTAAATCAAAAAATGTTTGTCCTGCACCAGTATGAAGCAGTAATGAACCAAAAAGAATAAAAGCAGCCAAGGTTGTGGAAGCTATAGAAACTAACATACCCCAGAGGCCTCGGTCAGAAAGAAATATTACTTCTGCCAAATAGCCTATATCAAAACCTCGGTGGCCCAAAGCTCCTGGAATTTTGTCACCCAAAAAAGCATAAATAACTATACCACCCACAATTAATGGGAATATTAAAGACGCACTTCGGCGTGCCATCTCAAGAATAACGAGAAGAGTACCAAATCCTAAAATAATATCTATTTCTTCTGCAATAGGTAGATTGTTCATAATGCGCTCAAAATTCAAGACTATATAAGCGGCTGATATAATAACAAAAATTGAAATCAAAATATCAATCAGTGCTCCCAGTGGTCTCCATTTTTTACCATAACCTAACGGAAATAATAATACACTCAGTGGTACTATCATTGCAACGAAGATTGCGCGCTGGATTAATGTCTCAAATGAACCAAAAAACGATGTATAAAATACGAAGAGACCAATCCCAATTGCTATTATAGCTGCAAAAAAATTAAGTAATGATGTCGTTGAAGATGTGTCATCTAAAGTTTTTGGCACAGATTTATTCCTTTCTTAATTATACCCAGCGCTACTCATAAAGTAGCGCTGAGCAAAATGATTTATTTCAGGGCAGATGGAACACTCAGTCCAATTTCCTCGAAATATTTTATAGCACCAGGGTGCAGCTTTGAAGTCGCATATTGTAGCGTCAGCTCTGCAAGGTTTTTTCCTTTAACAGCTGGGAAAGCGGTCGCTTGTTCAATGCTGTCCTCCATCACTGCCTTGACTATGTTATATGCTACATCATCAGACAAACCAGGTCGTGCAGATACACCTACCATGAAGGCCCAAGCAGTATATGGTCCAGAATTTTCCATTTTTCCTCCAGGCATCTCTACGATAGAAAGCTCTGGTAATTCTGCTTTAATTATACCTACTTGTTCTTTGCTAAGCCCCAAAACCTGTAGTGGTGTAAAGGTCGCTATGTCTGTTGTTAGAGCGTCAAAGCTGGTGCCAACTGCAGATTTTACGAAACCTGCTGATCGATTGTCTTTAATTGCTGATGCAAGCTCTCCATTTGAACCACGCACCCAATCTGGTTCAAAACCAAGTGTCGACATTACGTCCAAAGATGTTGCTTCCGTTGAGCTACCCCGTTGTCCAGGACCAAAACGTACTCCCGTTAAATCAGACAATGAAGTAACACCAGAATCTTGGCGAACAACTACATTTTGTGGCGCCAATGTGTAAGCCCACAGAAGTTTAGAGTCTATTGCGTTTCCATCAAATGTCTTAATACCACTATTTGCGTGGTAAAGAGCACTTGTTGTTATTAGGCCAATATCAAGCTGTCCACGCGCCATTCTTTTTAGATTATCAACTGTCGCACCTGTTTCAACTACAGAAGCCTGATAGTCTGGGTAAGCCTGGTTTACGAGCTTAGTTATAGCTGCAAAATACGCATAGTGTGAACTTTGTGCATTAGTAGCGCCAAACGCTAAGCGCTCTTCTGCAACTGCGGCCAATGGCATGACAGCACTTGCCATTAGCAATACTACTGGTCTCCATACTTTTAAAAATTTCATGATGCATTACTCCTTGCATATGTGGCACCACGAAATAATTTCCCGGTATATCCACTATTTCAAAAAGTAGCCTTTGTGAAATAAACTGCAAGATAAAATATTAAAAGATGAAATATTTCATATATTAATATTTATTAAACAAAAACAACGCACTATAAACCTAAAAATGAAAGCAAACAAATAGAAATTTAGCCACTTGATCTTTCAATAAATCTTGAGCGAACCATAATCAACTCGCCTTCAACATCTGGATTCTGCCACATTCCCTCAATCAAATTCACAGTGTTGGTGACCATCTGCCTGATACGTTGCCTGAACGATGTTAAATCGTAAGCAGTCCACGCTGCCATAGGTACGTCATCAAATCCAAGGATAGCTATATCTTCACCCACAACCATTCCAATCTTCTTTGAGGCATCAATAGCAGCAAAAGCCATTATATCATTAGCACAAAACAATCCATCAGGCCGAAGCGGACCCTCTAAGAGATCACTAATAACAGCAAAAGATTCATTATAATCATATGCACCCGATTCTTCGAAAGTTAGCCTAGATTCTTGTCTATTCAGGCCATCTATAAAACCTCGCCTACGCTCTAAGTGGGTTGAAGTATCACGAATTCCACCAATAAAACCTACGGAAGAGCAGTTCCGAGCTAAGAGCCGTTCCGCAGCGAGTAATCCACCATTATAATTATCTGTGCAAACTGCGTTAATTCTACCATCAGTTTGTATTCGATTAAACAAAACAACAGGCATACCCCTTTGTTTACAGCCATGCGCCAAATCAGATGATAGATTAGCAGAAGCAATAATAGCAGCGTCTGATCCTGTTTTAAGAACCTGTGAAATAGTACTATCCACTGCCTCATCAGACGGGACAACATGCACTAACATATGGTGTCCTCGCATAGTCATTTCCTTAGCAAACATTTCCAATGCATTAGGGTAGAAAGGATTCAAAATATCTCCTACTACTATCGAAATTGTACGATATCCTTCAATTTGTTTAATCCGTTTTGCAGGAGGCAGATAACCTAGTTCACGAGCAACAAAAAGTATTTTAGTTCGCAAGTTAAAATCAATTACTGAATCTGCTCGAAATGCCCGTGATACTGCAGCGGTAGAAGTATTACATTTTATAGCAACGTCTTTAGCTGTAACTTTCATAAGGTATCCTTTAACTAAACTTTACTCCAAAATCTTTGAACTATCAATAATCTTTCAAAATGCAAAACTTCTGTAATCTTATATTTTTGACCATAAAAAATATTTGATACGGTATAAATCAGCGTACAGGTCTTAAATAATTTAGGTGAATGGGAGTATTTTTGGCCGACAGGATGGTGCGCCAATGTTCATTTATTGTACTTAAGAAAGCATCCTAAATAACTTTATATTGTTAATAGCTGCCCCCATAAAAGAAGACACTTAAGACCTACTTGATGATCTTAAGCGTCAAATATTTTTTGGTAAGCATAAAGTATTTAAAATAATAGTTAGCTTGCTTTAGTCCATGGACCAAAGTCTTTACCAACCTCTACAAATTCATACATTATGCATTGCTCATCCCCAACAACCCAACCGTCATGGCCTGGTGCAAAATAATATGCATCACCTGGACCAACTTCTATTTTTGATCCATCATCATGTGAGCAACCTAGGCGTCCTGCAATAACTACTCCAATATGTCCAGCCTGACAGCTATGCCCACCAACCGTTGGCTTAATACATTCAGACCAAACCCACCCAGGCTCTAGAACTAGCCTAGACGCATTTACATTACCTAGATTAACAACATCAACTCTTGCCTTTGGAGGATTTTTAACTTCGTCTGCATTCTCAAAACTTTTTGCATATAAATTTGCCATTTTTTTTCCTTTAATTTAGAGGCGTGGCGCCAGTTTCCATACGAATTATTTTACCGTTTTTTAGCAGAGCAATAATCATAACAGCTTCTTTGGTATCATCAGGGTAAGACATGAAAGCGTGTTGTACTAGAATCTCATCATTTTGGTAAATACAACGAGATGATTCCTGAATGAATTTTTCATTTTCCATCATGCCCGTGATCATAGAAGCCCATTCGTTTTTAGAAAATGTACTACCCGACTTATGAAAAATAAAGACTGCATCATCATGTACAAGTTCCATGTAACTGGTAACGTCTCTGTCTAACATTGTTTGGTTGAGTTGATCATGTAATGACATTTATAGTCTCCTTTATTTATGAGCTTTTAAATAATTTTGATACTTATGAATTAAATGTTAACAGGCAAAGTATAACTTCTTAATCTATTTTTTCTACTAAATTTCTTATAAAATTATTTATTTAAATATCATTTTTTAGTCTGTTCTCTAACTAATATATAGTAAGTAGAAGCAATTATTATTGCTGTTCCTATTACATACTTCACTGTAATTTCCTCATTAAATAACAAAATTCCAATAGTTACGCCTAAAGGTATTGAAAGATATTGAAGTGGGGCAAGTGTGGACGCTTGAGAGTACATGTGGCTTTGAGCTAAGCAAAACTGTTGAAAACTTGCTAAAATACCTAAAGCTATAAGTAAATAAAATGCACTTAAATCTCTAGCATTCACAACCACATCAAAACCATTTGAACAATAAGCTAAAACACCTGCAAAGATTATACCCGTTGAATTATACCAAATAGCAGTTGATATTGCAGGATCTGTTCTCCCAATTATTCTTAGATATACAAACATCAAAGCACCAAATAAAGAAGCCAACAAAGCATATATTACTCCCCAAAGGTTTAGTTCTGGGGACAGTGGTAATAATAAGACCAGCACGCCTGCAAAGCCAATTATAACTGACATAACCCGCCTAAAACCAACGTACTCACCAGCGATAAAAACTGATAATATAGTTATGAAAATTGGCATAGTCTGAGCAAGTGCCGTAGCAAGACTTATATCAATTTCAGATATTGCTAAAAACCACATCATTAGCCCTATAAATCCAAAACAAGATCTAAGAACAAGTCCTCTAATATTTTCAATACAAAGAAACTTAGAGCCTCTGGAATAAACACCGTACACAATCAATAATGGCAAGCAAAATAGATATCGGAAAAAAAGAATTAAAAATATTGAAAAATCGATGTGAAGCATTTTTACTATAGTCACCAATAAAAATGAAATTAAAATATCTGCAACTAAGTAAGATGCACCAATAGTATTATTTTTATGATTCACATCAAACACAGCATAATGCCCCACAGTTAATATAGATAATTAGAACAAATATGAATCTAAATATTAGTTCATATGGCTTTAAGCAATAGAGCTATTGAAACGCCAAAAATGGAATGTGTTGCAAACGCTGATATACAAACAAATACTGGATTGGCTGTTTTGCGTGCCAGAATGCCAGCTCCTATTGCCGGCATAAAGAAAAACCATGGAACCACTACACTAATTGCACCAAAAACAAAACCATCCCAAATAGTAGTGCTAATTATTCCGCATATTTTCCAAAGAATAACATATGCAATAACATAAACACCGCCAACAAAATAATGGAAAACCCAACCAATAGCTCTCTCATTAGAATAAGCATCAGTTTCTTGTAATTGAGTATTAACAATTATACGATGACTGAAAATCATCAATAACCACCGCCCAATTATAGCCCAATCAGTTGGGGCTGATCCACCTAAACCATGAACAATGCGTTGCCATAAATCTATTACACCAACAGACAAAAAACTGATTAAAATTAAATACATAGTGGAGGTAAACAAAATTTATTCTCTAATTTTTAACAATTAGCCCTTAAATTAGACTACAAATCAAGTAAATAATGTTAGGTTTATAATCATTATGCAGATTTTTCCAATTACTTGAATTAACACTTGGGTTAGGTTAGTAAAGTTTGCATTAAGGCCATTAAATGATAGTCTCGAATTTTGATAAATAGTAACAAATTTTGGATTATTTGATAATAACTTAATAATTTATCTCTATTCATAAAACAAAATAATTATAGCGTTCTTGGAGGAACTAATGAAAAATTTATATAAAGTAGCCATCTTAGGAGCAATTACAGCTTCTTTTGCAGGTGAAGCCATTGCCAAAACTACATGGAATGTATCACTTTGGGGCAAGCGGCGTGCATTTACAGAGCATGTTGAAAAATTATCAGAATTAGTTTCAGAAAAAACTGGTGGCGACTTTCAATTAAATATTTCATATGGTGGCCTATCAAAAAATAAAGAAAATCTTGATGGTATTTCAATTGGTGCATTTGAAATGGCTCAGTTTTGCGCTGGTTACCATCGCGATAAGAACCCATCGATTACAGTTTTAGAATTACCATTCTTGGGCGTTTCTTCATTAGAAGAAGAACGCAAAATTTCTATGGCAGTTTATAATCATCCTGCGGTTAAGAAAGATTTATCACGCTGGAATGCTACTTTACTTATGCCATCCCCATTACCACAATATAACATTGTTGGTGTAGGTGCTGCGCCAAAAACATTAGCCGATTATGAAGGTTTAACTGTTCGTGCTACCGGCGGAATTGGTAAAGCTATGTCAGCAGTGAAGGCCGTACCAACGTCTATGTCAGCCTCTGAAGTTCGCCAAGCCTTAGATGGTGGAGTTGTTAAAGCTGTAGCATTTGCACCACATGCCCACATGTCCTTTGGTACAGTAGAAAGCGGTAAGTGGTGGACTAGCAATTTAAACCCAGGCACAGTGAATTGCCCTGTTGTTGCAAATACAGACGCATTAGCAAGTCTATCTGATACAAACCGAGATGCATTACTTGGTTCAATTGACGAGGCGTTAGATCACTATATTTTCACATATAACGGAAAAACAATGGATGCTTGGGGACCAAAGTTAGCTGAAAAAGGTATAGAAACAATTACATATACTGACAGTGAACTAGCTACTTTCAAGAAAGCAGTTGCAGGACCGGCAGCAGCTGAATGGATTTCCGATAACACCAAGAAAGGTCTTCCAGCTCAAGAGCTTTATGACCTTGTAACGGGCATGGTTGGAAAATAGTATAAATACGCTAATAAAAATTTGGCTGCCTTGATTAATCGAGGCGGCCTCAAAACGAAAGATAGTTATGGCAGTCGCATCATCAGTTCTAGTAGATAACTCATTTATTAGCAGAACTGATCAATACCTTTACAAAATAGAGTGTAAATTAGCTTTGCTAAGTGGTTTAGCTGTCTTTGCGCTTATGATGCTAGCAGTAATATCTGTTTCAGGCAGGCACCTAATTAATCAGCCACTGCCAGGATATGTTGACTGGATCGAACAAGCTATGCCATTGATCGCATTTATGGGCGTAGCCTATACACAACGAGATGGGGGCCATATCCGTATGGATCTAATCGTCTCCAGATTACATGGCCGCGCCCTTTGGACGGTTGAGTTTATCACTGTTTTTTTCATACTTTTAGTAATGCTATTAATTACGTGGGGAGCTTGGGCACATTTTGTTCGAAGCTTTGATTTTGCTTCCCCATTGTGGAGTAGAGATAGTTCAATGGACATTGCCCTACCACTTTGGCCAGCAAAACTTATGGCCCCCATTGCTTTTGGTATTTTAAGTTTACGTTGTATTGTTCAAATGTGTGCATATGGCAAAGCAATAATTAAAAAGGAAACATCTCCAGTTGGAGTACCTTTTATAGAAGACATAGCAACCCAAGCAGCTAAAGAAGCTGACATAGTTTCAAGGTAGAATAATAATGGAACCTATAGATATTGGGATTACAGTTTCCCTTGGAATGCTTATATTTGTGATACTAGGAATGCGCGTTGCATTTGCTGCTGCTATTTCAGGCGTCATAGGCCTTATTTGGATTTTTTGGGCTAAATTTGGATATGACCCAGCACAGTTTGGCAAAGCAGTAACAATTGCAGCCAAGACAGCTGGTCAAGTGCCCCACTCCAAAGTATCCTCACAAGCACTATCGTTAATACCTACATTTATTTTAATTGGATATCTTGCCTATTATGCAGGGTTAACTAAAGCATTATTTGAAGCTGCAAAAAAATGGATAGCTTGGGTTCCTGGAGGTCTGGCAGTTGCCACTGTTTTCGCAACCGCAGGCTTTGCTGCAGTTTCAGGCGCATCAGTAGCAACTTCTGCAGTTTTTGCACGTATTGCCATACCTGAAATGCTAGCCCTTGGGTATGATAAACGTTTTGCTGCTGGAGTTGTGGCTGCTGCAGGTACTTTGGCATCTTTAATTCCACCCTCCGCAATCTTGGTAATCTATGCAATCATTGTAGAACAAGACGTTGGAATGCTATTACTTGCTGGCTTTATACCAGGCGCTTTTTCTGCGGTTATTTACGCTTCTTTGATCATAGGACTTGCAGTTGTTTATAAAGGCTTTGGACCACCTGTCAGAGGGTTCACATGGCGAGAACGTTTTGAATCACTACCACCAGCCTTGCCAATCTTTGTTGTTATAACTGTTATTATTTTGTTTGCCTATAATCCATTTGGTGGTGACGTTTGGGGCACACCAACCGAAGGTGGCGCGATTGGGGCATTTGTTGTATTTTGTATGGCACTTTATCGGGGTATGCGCTGGCCACAACTAAAAGATGCTTTGATGGAAACAGCAAAATTAGCTGTGATGATTTTTACAATTATATGGGGTGTTTTAATCTATGTACGCTTCTTAGGGTTTGCTGACCTGCCAGCAGCTTTTTCCGACTGGATCACATCATTAGAACAAAGCCCAATGTTAACGCTTGTATTAATTCTATTGGCTTATGCAATCTTAGGAATGTTTATGGATGCAATTGGAATGCTTTTGCTAACTTTACCCATTACATACCCTGCTGTTATGGCATTAAATGGTGGTGAGTTTGTATCAGCAGCTGATAGCGCTTTTGGTATGTCAGGGCCAATGTGTGGTATTTGGTTTGGTATTCTTGTTGTTAAAATGGCAGAGTTTTGTTTGATCACACCACCAATAGGCTTAAACTGTTTTGTGGTTGCTGGCGTTCGAGACGACTTGAGCGTTCAAGATGTATTTAAGGGAGTGATGCCATTTTTTATCGCAGATGCTGTAACAATCGCCCTTCTTGTTTCTTTTCCAGCTATTGTTTTATGGCTACCAACTTTAGCAAGTTAATTTAATAAAGTAAGTATAACTAAACGTATTTAGTGCGCGTCAGCCCAGTTTTTACCAGTACCAGCATCAACTACTAATGGAATATCTAATTTTACTATCGGTTCGCTTGCGTTTTCCATGATCCTTCGCACAACATTAGTTGTTTCTTCAACTGCACCTTCAGGAACTTCAAAAATTAATTCGTCATGCACCTGTAACAACATTTTAGCAGGTAAATGCGCGATTGCTTTAGGCATCTGAATCATTGCCCGGCGGATAATATCTGCTGCAGTACCCTGAATTGGTGCATTAATTGCTGCACGTTTAGCGAAGCCCGCTTGAGGGCCTTTAGCATTAATTTCACTTGTATGAATTTTTCTACCAAACAAAGTTTTGACAAATCCATTTTCTTTAGCAAACGTAACTGTCTCATCCATATATGTACGAATGCCTGGGAAGCGTTCAAAATATGTATCAATAAATGCTTGGGCTTCTTTGCGCGGTATTCGAAGATTACGAGCAAGGCCAAATCCACTTATTCCATAAATCACACCAAAATTAATTGCTTTAGCCTGACGCCGGATCATGGGATCCATATTTTCTAATGGCACATTAAACATTTGTGATGCTGTAAGTGCATGAATGTCTTGGCCTTCATGAAAGGCTTGTTTCAAAGTATCAATTTTAGCAATATGTGCCAGAATACGTAATTCAATTTGACTGTAATCAAGCGATAGCAACACATTGCCTTCATCTGCAATAAATGCTTCACGAATTTTTCGACCAGCCTCAGACCGTATTGGTATATTTTGTAAATTTGGGTCAGCAGATGATAGGCGCCCAGTAGACGCTCCTGAAATAATATAAGAAGTATGCACACGCCCAGTATTTGGATTGATATGGGTTTGTAGTGCATCAGTATATGTACTTTTCAGCTTTGACATCTGACGCCAATCTAAAACTCGAGTAGGTAATTCATATCCCTCTGCAGCTAAGTCCTCCAAAACATCGACACCAGTACCATAAGCACCTGTCTTACCTTTTTTTCCACCAGGCAATTCTAATTTATCAAATAAAATTTCACCTAACTGTTTGGGTGACCCAACGTTGAAAGATTGCCCTCCTAGTTCATAGATTTCAGCCTCAAGCCCAGACATTGATTGGGCAAAGTTATTAGACATACGGCTCAGGGTATCACGATCAACTTTAATACCATGCATTTCCATTTCAGCTAATACAGGAATTAACGGGCGCTCTAACGTTTCATATACTTTAGTAACGCCTACACTATGTAATTGAGGTTTAAAAAATTGCCAAAGACGAAGTGTGATTTCGGCATCCTCAGCTGCGTATTTAACTGCTTCATCAATGCCAACTTTATCAAATGTAATGGCCGATTTTCCAGCGCCTAAAAGCGTTTTAATACTAATAGGCTTATGCTCTAAATATCGCTCAGATAAATAATCCATACCATGATTATGCTTACCACCATTTAAGGCGTAGGATAGCAGCATCGTATCATCAACAGGTGCAATAGCCACTTCATAACGTGCAAATATCTTTGCATCGTACTTCATATTTTGGCCAATTTTTATAATAGACGTATCTTGTAGAACCGGTCGTAATATTTCTAAAGCTTCGTTCAAATTCATCTGGCCTTCTATTAATGAAGACCCACCAAACAAATCATCGTCACCACCTTTATGGGCAAGTGGAATATAACAAGCTTCACCTGCTTTAACTGATAAACATATACCAACTAGATCGACAATCATTTCGTTTAGCCCTGTCGTTTCAGTATCAACAGCGACATAACCACATTCGTATATCTTGTGTACCCAACGGTTTAATTCACTAGCATCACGTACACATTCGTACTTAGATGAATCAAAAGGAACCTGTTGTGTGGGAGCGTTAACTCGTACACCATTAGGGATATCAACTACCGGTGCAGAAACTCCCAACTTATTTGCTATTCGAGCAGACATAGTGCGGAATTCCATATCTGCAAGAAACCCAAGAACCATATCAGGATTAGGTGCCCTCACTTCAAAATCTTCAAATGTGCAATCCATTTGCATATCAGTTTTTAAAGTTACTAATTCACGACTTGTACGAATTTGATCAGCATTATCAATTAGAGATTCACGTCGTTTTGGCTGCTTAATCTCACTCGCACGATCTAAAAGGCTATCTAAGTCACCATATTCATTAATAAGAAGTGCAGCTGTTTTAATTCCAATTCCAGGTGCTCCTGGAACATTATCAACACTATCACCAGCCAATGACTGGACGTCAATTACGCGCTCAGGGCCAACACCAAACTTTTCTTCTACTTGCTCACGTCCAATTCGTTTATTTTTCATCGCGTCATACATTTCAACGCCATCGCCAACTAGCTGCATCAAGTCTTTGTCAGATGAAACAATAGTTACGCGCGCCCCCGCCTCACGGGCCTGAACTGCCAAGGTTGCCATAATATCATCTGCTTCAAAACCAACTTCTTCTATGCAGGCTAAGCCAAATGCTCTCGTAGCATCTCGAGTAAGGGGGAATTGCGGAACTAAATCTTCAGGCGTTGGGGGTCTATTCATTTTATATTCTGGGTAAATATCAGATCTGAATGTTTTACCTTTAGCATCAAATACCACCACCAAATGAGTTGGCGCATCAGAACCTTTTTGATTTTCGATCATTTTAAAAAGCATATTACAAAAACCGCTAACTGCACCAACAGGAAGCCCATCGGACTTTCGAGTTAAAGGAGGTAATGCGTGATATGCTCGGAATATGAATCCTGAACCATCTATAAGATGAATGTGATGACCTTTGCCAAATGCCATTGTTTAATGGCCTGTATCAAGATTGTTTTTTAACACAAACTTACAATCACAATATGGACATTCTACCCAACCAAGTTCACCAGAAATTTGCAACCAGACACGCGGATGCCCCCCAGCGCCACCATCACAAGCCACACGGGATGCTGTAACTTCTTTTACTTCTTTTGGCACTTTGTTCATTAGTCTTCCCCTAAATCCTTATTTATTATCTAGCTTCTGCAATCGGCGCTCGCAATGTTTAAGATTGGATCATACGACCAGCTGAACTACCACCCAAAATATGTACATGAAGATGAGGGACTTCTTGGACCCCATGCTCACCACTATTGGCAATCATACGAAACCCATCACCTGCATCAATCGACACTCCAAGTATATCACACACCTTACCTATTGCCCGAGTAAAACCAATTATCTCAATGCCAGAAGCCTCTTTGGCAAAATGATCAAAACTAACGTAGCTCCCCTTCGGAATAACTAAAACGTGCAATGGACGTTGAGCATTAATATCGCGAAATGCCAATGCATGGTCAGTCTCAAGAACTGTATCATTAGGAATTTCGCCACGAAGAATCTTAGCAAAGATATTTTGATTATCGTAAATATAAGTCATTTTAAGTCCATTTTTTAAAATATTGCGTAACCAGAGCATAATCCTTGGCAGACATTTAATTCAAAACTATAACTTTTCAGTTATAAAATCATCTATTTGCTTCAAAAAAACCTCAAAGCCCATTGGCAGCAAACAATTTCTGTAAGTTTTCTTCTGGTCGCGCCCCCATATGTGAGATTATCTCACCTGCTGCAATACATCCCATTTTACCACAAATATCTAAAGATTTATTCTGCGATATACCTGCCAAGAATCCAGCCGCAAATAAATCACCAGCTCCCGTAGCATCTACCATATTTACTGCATTTGTTTCCACATGAGTAATTTTACCACCATGCGCAATATAGGCTCCATCACCACCTGCAGTGCAAACTAATGTATCAACATATTGGGCACCATTTATAATAGACTCCATGAGTGTTTCACCTGAATACATGGCAGAAACTTCATGTTCGTTGCAAAATAACATATTAATATGATTAGCAATCAAATCATGAAAAGCATCACGATGACGATCTACACAAAAGGGATCTGACAGGCTAATGGAAGATTGACCCCCTGAGAAATTACATAATTCTACAGCATGAATAAATGCTGCTTGGCTTTCTGGGCGGTCAAATAAATAGCCCTCTAAATATAACCAATCCGTATTTGCCATTAATTTTGGATCAATATCTGAAACAGCCAATTGATTAGCAACACCTAAATAAGTATTCATTGATCTCTCACCATCTGGGCTTACCAAAATCATACTTCGTCCAGTTTCATCTTGGTGGCCTGCATCAACCATTGGTGTATTAAATTCTGCACCTTGAGCACGGATGTCATGTGCAAAAACACTACCCAATTGATCATCTTTAACTTTACCAACAAATGCTGACTTAACACCAAGCATAGACAAGCCCGCAATCGTATTAGCAGCAGACCCACCAGAGATTTCCGTTTCAGCAGCCATAGCGCCATATAAATCTGCAGCTCGTGCGGTATCGATTAATTGCATAATACCTTTTTCTACACCGTTATCAGTTAAAAAGGTATCATCACATTTTGCAAATACATCAACTATCGCATTTCCAATACCGACGACTTTATAAGCTTTACTCATTAGTTTTTTCCTCAAATTTACATAAGTCTTCAATGACACAGTTTGCACAAACTGGTTTGCGCGCCTTGCATGTATAACGCCCATGCAAGATCATCCAATGATGTGCATGGTGTTGAAATTCAGCCGGAATATGATCTTCAATTGCACGCTCAACCGCGATAACGTCTTTCCCTTTAGCCACACCAGTGCGATTACCAAACCGTAAAATGTGAGTATCTACAGCTTGGGTTGGCTGTTTAAACCACATGTTTAAAACAACATTAGCTGTTTTACGCCCCACACCTGGAAGACTTTCTAACGCTGCCCGAGATGAAGGCACAATACTATTATAGTCATCGATAAGGATTTGGCTCATCTTCATTACATTTTTTGCTTTTTGGCGAAATAAACCAATAGTTTTGATGTGGTTAATAATAGTATCAAGACCCAGAGCTACCATTTTTTCTGGTGTATTGGCGATCTTAAACAACTCTTTTGTAGCTTTGTTAACTCCAACATCAGTAGACTGCGCAGAGAGCGCTACGGCAACTACCAAAGTATAGGCGTTAACATGATCTAGCTCACCAGCAGGTTCTGGCTCGCAATCACGAAAACGGCGAAACATTTCATAAATTGAATGATAATCAAGTTGGTTTGGCATTTCACCTTGTGCCATGCAAATACTATTTTGCCAAGCAGTGAGACATATTTAAGTAGCCAAAATTTTAAATTTGTCACAATATAGTATTATGATGAACAACTTATATTATAACAAATTAGCTAAAACTATAATAAATAATAACTATATCAGTTTTGATCCTAATAATGGGCCTAATATTTTAGCTTCAGCACAATCAAATAATATATGCTTAAAGTCAGAAATAATTTTATCCAGTGAGATTGTACGAAAAGGAAAGGGTACTACTATTAACTATGGCTGGTTTGATAGCCCATACGGCTTCATGCTTATACTTGCCACAAAACGCGGTGTATGTGGATTGGCGTTAACAGACGATTACAGATCCATTGAAGTATTAACAGATATGGTCAGTCGATGGCCACAAGCTCATTTCATCGAGAACCAAGACCCAGTCATTCCATTCGCCAAGACAATAATAGAACATGGTGCCACAACCGATGTATACGTTTCTGGCAGCCTATTTCAAATAAAAGTATGGGAAACACTCTTAAAGATACCATTAGGTAACGTAACAACTTATAGCCAAATTGCTAATTACATTGGTAAACCTAGAGCTGTTCGTGCAGTAGCCACTGCCGTTGGACGTAATCCAATATCTTGGTTAATCCCTTGCCACCGCGTATTACCTAAAGCAGGTGGTTTAGGTGGTTACCATTGGGGGTTACCAATGAAATATAATTTGTTGAATGACGAGCTTTCAAAATAATAATTTGCCTTTTAAAATTTTATCATTTTTTTGTGATCAATCTTGTAATATGATAATTAAATTGCTCTCTATTCAGATAACTAAATAAAACAGGGATATGTACTATGCTGAACTATTTTAAGCCAATATTTATTTTATTACTAAGTGTGTTTACACTAATTTCTTGCACCGAAGATCCCTTTAACACCAAAAAAGGTGCAATAATTGGGGCAACAGCTGGAGTGATGTCAGGCCTCCTAACAGGAGATGATAGTAATGGAACAATTAAGCGAGCACTTGCAGGTGCAGCTTTAGGTGCGGCTATAGGCAATGAATTAGATATTCAGGAAGAAGAATTACGCAAGGATCTTGGTGGCAGTGGTGCTCTTATAAAAAACACAGGTGACAGTTTAATTGTGACCCTGCCAGAAGCAATCACCTTTGATATTAATAGTTCTACGGTTCGCTACACCTTGGAAGATTCACTTGTGCGTCTGGCAAAAAGTTTAAACAAATATCCAAATACAAATATTGATGTGATAGGTCATACTGATAACGTTGGGGATGAAAGCTATAATCAAGAGTTATCTGCACGCCGCGCTGGAAGCGTTGCCGCAATATTGGCGCAAAGTGGTGTATCCCAATCACGTATGCGAGCATATGGCCGCGGCGAACTAAAGCCTATAAAATCAAATGATACTGTCAATGGCCGCGCAGCAAACCGACGCGTTGATATCATTATAACACCAACTGACTAATCATTAGCTTGTCTCTCTTCTAATTTGATAATATATTTTTTTTAATTAGGAGAGCGGGATGCCATTTCAAAAAATTGAACTCGACCGAGTAGCAGTTAGTGTCATAATACAAATTGAGCAATTAATTTTGCGCGGTATAATTCGGCCAGGCGAAAGGCTTCCATCTGAGCGCGATCTAGCAGAACGTATGGGTGTTTCACGCCCATCACTTCGAGAAGCCATTTCTGCGCTTCAAGACAAAGGCTTGTTAACCACTAAAGCTAATGCTGGTGTTTTCGTTGCAGAGCTTTTGGGCGCTCCATTTTCAGCTCCATTAACAGATTTATTTTCAACACATGATGAAGCAGTCTTTGATTATATATCTTTTAGAAGTGATTTAGAGGGCATGGCAGCTGAGCGTGCTGCAAACTTAGGTTCTGGAACTGATCTCAAAGTGATCAAAGCTATATTTGATAAAATGCAAACTGCGCACGAACTCAAAGATCCAGACCAAGAAGCTTCTTTGGATGCTGAATTCCATATGGCAATTATTGAAGCATCCCATAATGTATTTTTATTACACATGGTTAGATCTATGTTTGAAATGTTGAAAAAAGGTGTATTTTACAACCGTCAAATTATGTTTAGTCGCCATACTACTCGCGGCGCTCTTTTAGAGCAGCATAGAGCAATATGTAATGCTATCCAAAACCGCAATCCAAAGGCTGCACGTAAGGCAGCAGAAGATCATATGGATTTTATTAAAACCTGTATGGAAGAGGTAAAGAAAGCTGAAGCTAACGAAGAGATAGCAAAACTTCGGCTTGATCACACTGTAGCTAGCTAAATATTAATTCTATAAAAAAGCCCTACCGATCATATAGACCAATAGGGCTTTAAAATTCTCAATTACTTAACCTTAGTGTAGCTTATCTCCTGCATCTTTAATTGCAGCATCGATCAAATTGTTAGCATCAGAAGTCTTCATCTCTGAAGCAATAACATCTTTTGCAGCTGCTATAGCGAGAGACACGGCAGCATCCTTTACTTCTTTTACGGCTGCTGACTGGGCAGATGCAATTTGATCTTCGGCGGCAGCTAAACGACGCTTAATAGAAGCTTTTAAATTCTCCTTAGCAACTACAGCAGCTAATTTTGCTTCTTCTTTTGCATTAGCTACAATCTGATCAGCTTGAGTTTGAACTTCTTTTTGTTTGCGCTCATATTCAGCTAAAATGCTTTGTGCTTCTTCGCGCAAAGAGCGTGCTTCATCTAATTCAGATTGAATACCTTTAGCGCGTTCATCCAACATGCCACTTATTGTGCCTGGTACTTTAAGATATACAAGTAAACCTATAAATAACAAAAAAGCTAACAGTACAACAAAATTTGTATTGTTAAGTGAGATAAAGGGACCAGAAGCAGCAAAAACAGGACTTGCAGATAAAGCCAATAATGATGTCAAAGTAATTCGCATCGGATTAACCTTTCATACGGGCAGCAACTGCTGCTTTAATAGTTTTTGCATCACTAGTACCTGGCATCATTGCTTTCACAATATCTGCCGCAGTAGAGTTGGCAACTTCTTGAATAGATTTAATTGCACTGTTGCGAATTTCACCAATGGCTTTTTCAGATTCTGCTGCCTTAGAAGCTATTTCCGAATCTGCTTTAACAATTGCTTTATCTAGGTCTTTTTGAATTTCAGATTTTGCTTCATTAACAATATCACCAGCATGTGCTCTCGCCTCTGCCAATGCTTGATTATAAACATTTTCTGCGTTTACAGCAGCACGTTTCATCTCTTCAGCTTTATCAAGGTCACGCTGTATGGCACCTTGTCGTTCAGCCAAAACTGTTGCTATGCGAGGCAATGCAACTCGACTAAGAATAAGATATAGGACAACTAGTGTTACAAATAACCAAAATATTTGATTTGGAAACGTACTAAAGTCCAGCTGAGGCATGCCTGGAGCAGATTCTGCGCCACTTGCTGTGCCGGTTGTAGTATCAGCCATTATGTTCTCCAATTGGAAAAGCGAGTGGGGAGAACCCCACTCGCGTATCACTTAGTGTGAGAAAGCCCACACACTCTCTATTTGCTTAAACAGCAAACATTAATAGCAATGCTACTAGGAATGAGAAAATACCCAAAGCTTCAGCAAACGCTATGCCAATAAACAAAGTCGCTGTTTGCGCTCCAGCTGCTGCTGGATTGCGAAGTGCACCTGACAGGAAGTTACCTGCAACAGTACCAACACCGATACCAGCACCACCCATACCAATACAAGCTAGACCTGCTCCAATGTACTGCCCCAATTCTGCGATATTACCTTCCATGACGATTTCTCCTTTTGATGGAATAGATATAATAATTGTTCAAACGTTAGTGGCTCGGATGCAAAGCATCATTAAGATACACACACGTCAAAATAGTGAAAACATAAGCTTGGATACCAGCAACCAGCACCTCTAGCCCATATACAGCTGTAATAGATATGATTGGCAATGCTGCCCAAATACCTAATGCACCTGCAAAACCCGCGAATACTTTAATCACTGCATGACCAGCCATTACGTTACCCGCAAGACGGATAGAATGACTTACTGGGCGGACAAAGTATGAAATTAATTCAATGATAGCCAAAATAGGGCGTAATGCTAACGGCGCCGATGACACCCAAAACAAGCCAAGAAATTTCATTCCGTTTTTATAAAAACCGTAGATAGTGACTGTTAAAAATACACCCATCGCCAAACAAGCTGTTACAGCGATATGAGAAGTTGTTGTAAATGACATCGGCAACAGGCCGAGAAAGTTAGATACTAAAACAAATATAAATAGAGTAAAAATGTATGGAAAGAATTTCAAACCCTCTTTACCAGCTACATCTTCAATCATCTTGTACACAAAGCCGTATGCCATTTCAGCGATTGATTGAGTCCGCGTTGGTATTATCGCACGCTTCCGCGTACCTACAACTAACAGCAAAATAACTGCCAAAATAGCAAGTCCCATCCAAAGTGTAGCATTTGTAAAGCTATACCAATGAATTGGGCCGTCACCAAATAATGACTTAATTTCGAACTGATCCATTGGGTGGATGTTGAAACCGTTACCTGCTTCTTCTTTAGCCACGTGCTTATTCCTTCTTCTCTAACAACTAAGTTTCGTCGTCATACATCTCTGCTTTACCAGATGGAGGAGTTACGCCATCCATCGTCGAATTCTTTTTTTGAACCTCAGTTGCAGTACGCATCATAGTACGTACCCCAGCAGCAAAGCCCAACATCGTGAATAGGATCAGAAACCATGGCAGCGTGCCAAACAGATTATCTAAACCATATCCAATCCCAAGTCCCATGAGCATTCCCACAACCAACTCAGTCACCATCCGCCAACCCATTTGAGCACCAGAGTAGTGGCTTTCATGCACAGGCTCTGGTTCAGAACGCTTACGCTTTGCCACCAACTTTTTATTCAACTCATCGAGACGTTTTGGGTCGATTGGATCAGCCATAAACACCTCACTTTAAACAACTGGGGATAGTTTGGGATGTAATAGGCCGAGACCCTCTTAGAGTCAACGAATTTAACTATATAATAAAATAGACTATGTAATTGATAAGATTATATTTAATTTGATATATAGAGTTTAAATTCCACCAAATTAAAACTTGTTATATAAAATCTGTATAAATTTGAAATTCAACCCTTTGGTTGATAAACAATAATTCATAAAATTTATAATATGCATATTTTATTAGATAGGTCATTTAATCCATCAGTTGACCTTTAAGTTAGATAAAAGATAGTGAAGCTTATGACACAAAACCTAGATCAAACCTTCGCTTCTCTTGGTGACCCAACACGTCGTCAGATTTTAATAATGTTATTAGAAGATGATATGGCTGTAACTGACGTTGCTGAACCATTTGATATATCGTTGGCTGCAATATCAAAGCATCTACAGATTTTGACTAGAGCCGGGCTCATATCACAGGAAAAACGTGGCCGTGTAATATGGTGTAAATTACAAATGCACGCAATGCGTGACGCCGCAATATGGATGGAAAGCTTTGGCCAATTGGAGCAAGTCAATCTAGATGTTTTTGAAGCATTTCTTAAAGATCAAACAATTCGATTTGATTAGCTAACCTTAAAGTGACCACGCTTTATTCTTTTCACTTAATGCGCATAATGTTTTATTTTATTAATGATCCATCAAGAACATACTGTAAAATTTGTGCAACTTGCTCAGAGGTTTCTACAACAGCCAACGCAGCCGCATCAATTTCTTTTAAAGGGTGCTGGTGCTCTGGCTGGTGCATCACAATAATAGATTTTCCCAGAGCACAAGCCTGGCCAGCATCAAACGCAGCATTCCATTGTTTATATTTTTCACCAAATCGAACAACAACAATATCAGCATCACCTATTGCTTTGCGCGTACGAATTGCATTTAATTTAGCACCTTTATTATCATGCCAAAATTTATTATTTTCAGCACCCATAATGGCTACACCACAATCATCTGATGAGTCATGATCCGTGACTGGAGCAGAAAATTCTACATTTAGGCCTACACAGCCCGCTGCAATTTCTTCGCGCCAATTAGAATGAATTTCACCTGCTAAGTATACATTTAATAACATGTTAACACCTTAAAACTCCACCAGTTGCTTTAGCAACTTTATCAATTATTTTAGAAGTTACTGCTTCAATATCCTTATCAGTCAAAGTTGCTTCTATTGGCTGCAATTTGACAGTTATTGCAATGGATTTTTTACCTTCACCCATTTGCGCCTCTGCTTTTGACCCATCAAAAACGTCAAATATAGATGCATCTAAAATAAGTGCTTTATCAGCACCTTTAGCAGCATTTAATAATGTTAAGGCTTCTATTTCAGTATCTACGACAAAAGCAAAATCACGTTCAACTGCTTGCAAATCACTAACCTTTAAAGCTGCACGCGTTGCTGTTTTTCGTTTTGGCTGTGGCGGGTTTTCCAAATGAATAGCAAATGCTACTGCTGGCCCTTTAATGCTAAAGGCATCAATAATTTTTGGATGTAATTCACCAAAAGCACACATCACATTTTTTGGGCCCAATGAAAGCTTGCCCGATCGTCCAGGATGCCACCATGCTTTGGCTCCTCGTAAAACCATCAGTTTCTCTGGCGCTCCAATTGCAGATAAGATTGCCTCTGCATCTGCTTTCGCGTCAAAAGTATCAACTGAACGGCGTGCGCCATGTGCGTCTCGAGGGCCCGTGTGGCCAATTAATAAACCTGTAGCTAACAGTTCTTGTTCCTCAGGCTCACCTCCATGAAAAACAGGCCCAACTTCAAATAAAGCCATGTCCATAATGCCACGTGCTTGGTTTCGTTGAGCGGCCTGTAAAAGGCCAGGTAGCAGTGATGGGCGCATGTGACTCATATCTGAAGAAATTGGATTACCAATCATAACAGCATCACTGCCACCACCAAATAACTCTGCAGATACCCGATCAATGAATGAGTATGTTACACACTCATTATATCCTAAGGACGCAATCGTACGCCGCGCCATAGCTTCTCGCCGTTGCATAGCCGTCAAAATAGGTTTTGGTATTCCATCAGACAAACGCGGCAATGGAACTCCGACCAATTTGGTCAATGACGCAATTCGTGCAACCTCTTCGACGAGATCTGCAGAACCAAGCACATCGGGACGCCAGCTGGGCACATGCGCTTGGTCACCTTTAATCACAAAACCTAATTCAGTCAAATATTTTACTTGGTTTTTAGCAGATATTTCCATTCCAACCAATGATTTAACTCGATCAGTGTCTAATGTGTATGAACGCGATACATCTGGAACTGTACCTGCAACAATTATTTCAGACGCATCACCACCTGCATACTTTTGAATCATTGTAGTTGCATGGTCACAACCGTTTGTTGTGAATAAAGGATCAACACCACGCTCAAATCGATAACGTGCGTCCGAGTTAATTTTTAATTTACGTCCCGTAATAGCAATTTGCTTTGGGTCCCAATAGGCACTTTCAACGAATACATTTACAGTATTTTCATCACAACCAGCTGCTAAGCCACCCATAATACCTGCAATACTTTCAACACCATTATCGTCAGAAATAACCATCATGCCTTTTTGTAGGGTATATTCCTTATCGTCTAAGGCAGTTATCACTTCACCCCCTTTGGCTCGGTGGATACGTAGATTACCAGCAACTTTATCCATATCAAAAACATGTAGTGGTCGGTTACGGTCATAGGTATAATAATTAGTCACATCGACTAAGAACGAAATTGGGCGTAATCCAATAGCACGTAAGGCTAATTGTAGCCAAGATGGGCTAGGGCCATTTTTGACACCTTTAATTACTCGACCTGTAAAAACAGGGCAGCCATCTAATGTATTGTCATCAATTTTGATCTGTAAATCAGACGTAAACTTTGAATCTATTGGAGCAACTAAATCACGTTTAATTAGCGTACCCAAACCGCGTGCAGCTAAATCACGAGCAATACCGCGAACACCAAGTGCATCTGGTCGATTTGGCGTAATAGCTATTTCAATTATAGGGTCAACAGTTTCGGGCCGGTTAGCGATCAAATAATCAGTAAACTTAGAACCCACTTTAGGTTTACCATCAAGCTCAATAATTCCATCGTGTTCGTCTGATAATTCCATCTCACGCTCTGAGGCCATCATGCCATATGATTCAATACCACGGATCTTACCAACCCCAATTGTTATATCCAAGCCAGGGACATAAACCCCAGGCTTTGCAACAACTACATAAATACCCTCACGTGCATTTGGTGCCCCACAAATAATTTGCAGCTCACCTTCATCAGTATCAACCTTACATACCCGCAATTTATCTGCATCAGGATGTTTCTCAGCATGATTAACATAACCAATCGTAAAGTCTGATAACTTATCAAGTGGGTTTACAACCTCTTCAACTTCTAACCCTAGATCAGTTAATGAATACAAAATATCATCTAGAGATGCCTCTGTTTTGAGATGCTCTTTAAGCCAAGATAATGTAAATTTCATGGGTCTACCGTATATAGATTTTTGTTATGATTTGGTTAAACGAAAGAACGTAGAAAGGGAAGGCTTCTCACCATACCTAATATTCCCAACGCTTTCTAAAGCAGAAATATAAATTTTAAATTTATTAAAAACTACAATATTTATTATGTAAATTTTTTAAGAACCCCTTAAAAAGTATCAACTATTAACGATTAATTCCATCATGCAGATTAGGCGTATCTAAACTTGCAAAGCCATAGTGGCGCAACCAACGTAAATCACTATCAAAAAATGCTCGTAAATCTGGGATCCCATATTTAAGCATTGCCAAACGATCAATACCCATACCAAAAGCAAATCCTTGATAAATATCAGTATCAATGCCACCTGCAGTTAAAACTTTAGGGTGCACCATTCCAGAACCAAGTATTTCCATCCAGTCATCACCTTCGCCAATTTTCAGCTGACCTCCAGCCCAAGAACAGCGTATGTCCACTTCTGCGCTGGGTTCAGTAAATGGAAAGTGTGACGCACGAAAGCGAAGCTCAATATCATCTACTTGAAAAAATGCACGGCAGAATTCTTCAAGGGTCCATTTCAAGTTCGCCATTGAAATATTTTTATCAATACACATACCCTCATATTGATGAAACATTGGCGTATGTGTTTGATCATAGTCTGCACGATAAACTCTGCCAGGACAGATAATTCGGCACGGTGCACCATGCGTTTCTAAATGACGGATTTGTACTGGACTTGTGTGCGTACGCAAGACATGAGCAGGCCGCTCATCTGTAGCGTCACGGTGCATATAAAACGTATCATGCTCCTGACGCGCTGGATGTTCAGGTGCTATGTTCAGCGCATCAAAATTATAATAATCATTCTCAATTTGTGGGCCTTCAGCTACTGAAAATCCTAAAGATGCAAAGATAGCAACAATTTCTTCTGTTACTTGTGAAATAGGATGTAGCGTTCCCTGGCGACGCGGGCGTCCAGCCATAGATACGTCAAGCCATTCAGATTGCAGTCGCTCATCTAAAGCTGCATCTGAAAGTGCTATCTTTTTAGCTATTAATGCAGAATTGATTTCATCTTTTAAGGCATTCAAAGCAGGGCCTGCCACTTGGCGCTCTTCTGGGGTCATTTTTCCCAGTTCACGCATCTTTAGACTAATTTCACCTTTTTTACCTACTGCCACTACACGTAAATCTTCAAGCGTAGCTTCATCTATGGCATCAGATATAGCGCTTAGATATTTTAATTTAAGGGAGTTAAGAGCATCCATGATTGTGTCCTTCTAATTGTTAAATGGAGTATCACAACAGCCCTTAAATGCAAGTGTTTGCATTACAAATTATAATTCAACACTAATCAGTAAATTTTAAATAAATCTTACTACAATTATTTTAGCATTAGATAAATTTAAGAAATCTCAGAATATTATCAAACGATGAATAGCCATAAAACTACTAAATATATGATAGTAACACTTAGGAATATTTTTTGCAGTAGCAAGCATCTATACGGAAAATGCTCTCACATAGATCTTGATAGGCTGGCGTCTTAATCTGACTTAGCATAAAAAAAGCCCCACATTTTCATGTGAGGCCTTAAATTTTATAATCGCATTTGACTTAAAGTGCTGCCTTAGCTTGCACTACGATTGCACCAAACGCTTCTGGTTCATGCACTGCTAGATCAGCTAAAACCTTACGGTCAACCTCAATACCAGCTAGTTGCACACCATTAATAAAGCGACTGTATGTTAATGTTTCATCGTTCATACGCACAGCTGCGTTAATACGTTGAATCCACAACGCACGGAAATTCCGTTTACGATTTTTACGATCGCGTGTTGCATATTGATTTGCTTTGTCCACAGCTTGGGTTGCTGTACGGAACGCATTTTTGCGTGCGCCGTAGTAACCTTTAGCGGCCTTAATGACCTTTTTGTGACGAGCGTGGGTAACTTTACCAGATGTAACTCTTGCCATTGTTCAAATCTCCTATCAGCGCGCGTAAGGCATGTATTTTTTAACGATCGTAGCATCCGCTGCTGACAATATGGTAGTACCACGTGCATTGCGCAGGAATTTATTTGAACGTTTAATCATACCGTGACGTTTGCCGGCTTGGCCGGATTTGACTTTGCCTGAGGCGGTCATCTTAAAGCGCTTTTTAGCACCCGATTTAGTCTTCATTTTGGGCATTTCCATCTCCTTTTGAGTTGGTTAACACGCTACTCGGCATACCCTATAGGCCGGTAACGTTTCTCAGTACGCGCTTTTATGACTCAAATCTTATAATTGCAAGGCCTAGTTATTAACTTTAATAGAATATAAAAATACTACCATGCAGTAATATTTAAAATTTAATTTTCTATAAATCTTACAACTTACAACTTACAACTTACAATAAGGTAATCGTTTTTTCATCTACGGAAGCAACACGGATAATATTTGTTGAGCCTGCTGTGTTGAATGGAACACCAGCGGTCACTACTATCTTATCTTTATCTTCTGCAAACTCATAACTTCTTGCTGCTCTTGCAGCACTTATTACAGCATGTTTAAATCTTGTTACTTCGCCTGTAATTACACAATGTAATCCCCATACAAGTCCTAACCTTCGCGCCACATCAGGTAAAGAGGTTAGAGCAATAATTGGAACCTTTGGACGCTCACGTGATGCTAAAATTGCAGTCGTACCTGAAGATGTAAAACAACAAATAGCTTTTACATCTGTAGTTTCCGCTATCTCTCGGGCAGCAGCAGTAATGGCATCAGCCACCTTACTGCGCGCAGTACTTCGAGTTGCTTCAATACCAGTTCTATATGTTGGGTCACGCTCAACCTCAACGGCAACTGCGTTCATTGTTCGAACAGCCTCTACTGGATATTTACCTGCTGCTGATTCAGCAGATAACATAACTGCATCTGCACCTTCATAAATAGCAGTGGCAACGTCCGAAACCTCAGCCCGCGTCGGAACTGGGCTTTCAATCATACTTTCCATCATCTGAGTAGCTACAATCACAGGTTTGCCTGCATTACGGCAAGAAGTTACCAATCGTTTTTGAATTGGTGGAACTTCTTGAACAGGTAATTCAACACCTAAATCACCACGCGCAACCATAATTCCGTCTGAAACTGCTAATATTTCATCGAAAGCATCAACAGCTGCAGGCTTCTCAATCTTTGATAAAATAGCAGCACGGCCAGCTGTTAATCTGCGTGCTTCTTCAACATCTTCCGGGCGCTGTACAAATGAAAGAGCCAACCAATCTACACCTAATTCACAGGAAAATTCTAAATCTTTACGATCCTTATCTGATAGAGCAGCTAATGGCAAAATTACATCAGGGACATTTACTCCCTTGCGGTTTGAAATTTCACCACCAACAATAACTTCACAGTTTGCAAAGTCAGCACCACATTCTAGTACCTTAACTCTTAACTTGCCGTCATTAATTAACAAAGTAGACCCAATTTTTAAAGCAGCAAAAATCTCTTTGTGGGGCAAACATACTCGATTTTGATCACCTTCAGCTTCATCTAAATCAAATCTAAAGTTTGCACCTGCCTGAATTATTTCTTTGCCTACCTTAAACGCTCCACAACGCAACTTTGGTCCTTGCAAATCTGCAAGAATACAAATTGGGCGCCCCACATCTCGTTCAATATCTCGGATCATTTGATAACGATCCCGCATTTCACTATGAGTGCCATGACTCATATTTAAACGGAATACATCCACTCCCTCCTCAAATAACTTTTTAATCATCTCATATGTGTCTGACGCTGGGCCCAAAGTGGCTACTATTTTTACATTCCGATTTCTTCTCACAACAATTCCTCTCGTAGTAATCTTATTACCTAGTTACTGTGGCCTTTTTTGCCAAAGTAAGCAGGTAACAATTAAATCTTTTATTATTTATAATGAAAACATTAGCTACATGCTTTATAATAAAAACAACAGGCTAATTTATTTTTTAATTTTAATACTAATTCAACTATAAAGTTGTGATGATCAAAATTGAAGAAGTCTATAATCTGTAATACTAAAAACCAAAATAAAGAGATACCCAATGGATAAGCAAACTCAAATTGAAATTGAAGCTGCAGCTTTTAGAACCCTGCAAGAGCACTTAGCAAAAAGAACAGACGTACAAAATATTGATATGATGAATTTGGCTGGATTTTGTCGCAATTGTTTATCACGTTGGTATCAAGAAGCCGCAGAGGTTAAGGGGCTTACAATAACTAAAGATGAAGCCCGTGAGTTATTTTATGGAATGCCATTTCCTGAATGGAAAAATAAATACCAAACTGAAGCTACAAACCAACAAAAGGCCTCTTTTAACGATAGCCACAAATAGAACCGTGGTTTAAAATTAGTCAGCAAAAGTTTACGCCAAATAGTCTAGAATTTTGCTGACTGTACTTAAATCGCTGTCTTCAAAGACTCTTCTAAATAAATTGCACGTAATCTTGCAGCAATTGGGCCGGGGATTCCAGTTCCAACGTCAACACCGTCTACACTAACAACAGGCATCACAAAGGTAGATGCCGAGGTGATAAAAGCTTCATCTGCATCTTGAGCTTCAGCAATTGTAAAGTTTCGTTCCTCCACAGTCATCTTCGCTTCACCGGCAAACCGCAAAACTGCAGCGCGAGTAATACCATGCAAAATATCATTAGATAATTTACGTGTTATAATAACGTCGCCCTTAATGATATATGCATTATTTGATGTGCCCTCAGTGACCATACCATCTTCAACCATCCATGCATCATCAGCACCTTCAGCCTTCGCCATCATTTTACCCATTGATGGGTATAATAATTGAACTGTTTTAATATCACGACGCCCCCAACGCTCATCAGAAATTGAAATAACTTTCATCCCAACCTTTGCCTTTGGGTTGTAAACCATATTAGGATTAGACTGCGTAAACAACACAACGGTTGGTTTTACTTTTTCAGGATCTGGGAATACAAAATCCCGATCATTTGGTGAACCACGTGTTATTTGTAGATAAATCATTCCTTCTTGCAAATCGTTAAGAGCTATAAGCTCCCGATGAACCTCTAATAATGCATCTTTTGTAATTGCTGGTTGCATCATAAGTTCGTTCATTGAGCGCGCTAAGCGTATAGCATGACCATTAAAATCAATTAATTTTCCACCTATCACTGATGTCACCTCATAAACACCATCAGCCATCAAAAAGCCCCTATCGAAAATAGAAACTTTGGCTTCACTTTCATGAACATATTCACCATTTAAATATACAATACGTGTCATGTTTATCCCCATAATTCCGGCCGTGCGGGATGTACCCCATCAGCATCATAAAATAATTTATGGTCACGGTCCTCACCTAACAGAAGCGGTCCGTCAAGATCTACTACTGATACACCCTGTGCAACTAAAATAGCAGGAGCCATAGCCAATGAAGATCCTACCATACAACCAACCATAACATCAAAATTCATATCCAGCGCAGCTTGTTTTAAATCTAATGCTTCTGTCAAACCGCCAGCTTTATCTAATTTAATATTTATCATATCATATTTGCCACGCAGGCCAGCCAGACTACTGCGGTCATGACAACTCTCATCAGCACAAACAGGTAAGACACGCGTTAAACTCAGCAAAGCATCGTCTTTTCCAGCTGGGAAAGGCTGCTCTACCATTTCTACACCTAAACCAAGTAAAACAGGTGCTAGCTTTTCATATAATTCTGGTGTCCAACCCTCATTTGCATCAACAATGATACGGGAATTTAAAGCGCCAGCTCTCACAGCACGAATTCGATCAATATCATCATCCCCACCACCAAGTTTTGTTTTTAATAATGGGCGAAATGAATTTTTAGCTGCCTGTTCGTTCATTTTTTCGGGAGTATCTAAAGATAAAGTATAAGCAGTTATAACCGACTTAGGTAAACTTATACCTGCCAACTCCCAAACAGAACAGTTAGCTTCTTTTGCTTCCAAATCCCATAATGCACAATCAATCGCATTTCGCGCCGCGCCTGCAGGCAGAAGTTGCATCAGACTTTGCCTATCAAATTTCTGAGGCAGCGTTTGTATTTGCACACTTACACTTTCCATAGTCTCCCCATAACGGGCGTAGGGCACACATTCTCCCCAACCTTGGAATGTACCACGCGATAACGTAATCGTTAAAACATCCGCTTGGGTACGAGAACCACGCGAAATAGTGAAAACCTGCGCTAATTGAAAACTATTAGTTTCTATAGAAATTTTCATTTTAAAAGACTAACAAGCCTCCAAAGCATCTACCAACCGAGAAGCCCCATGCCGGAACGGATCTACAGCTGGAATACCCATCCTGCTTTCAGTTTCCGCCAAAAAAGCAATAGCTTCCATTTCAATTAAATGCTGAGTATTTACAGAAATACCAACAACTTTTACATTTGGGTTTACAACGCGTGCTAATATTAATGCTGTGTCACGCAACTCTTCCAAGTTTGGTAGATTATAACCTGGCAAACCTCGCATGTGTTTGCGTGTAGGTTCATGACACAGTATTAATGCATCAGGCTGACCACCATGAATAAGTGCCAAAGTTACACCTGAATACGACGCATGATATAAGCTGCCTTGACCTTCAATTAGATCCCAATGATTGTCATCATTATTTGGCGTTAAATGCTCAACTGCACCTGCCATAAAGTCAGCAATTACGGCATCTAATGGTACGCCATTACCAGTAATTAAGATTCCAGTTTGTCCTGTTGAACGAAATGTAGCCTTCATGTTTCGCTTTAACATTTCTTTTTCAATAGCAAGACCAGTATACATTTTCCCCACCGAACAATCAGTGCCAACTGCTAAACAACGTTTTCCAGTTCGTTTAACACCAGACGCAATTGGATATTCTTCAGATGGAATACGTACGTCAAAGAGCTGGCGCCCCAATTCAGTTGCCTTAGCCACCAACAAAGGCTCATCTTTAAGTAAGTTATGTAGACCCGAAGCAATATCTAGTCCTGCCTCCAGAGCCTCAATCAGCTTACTCTGCCACTCAACAGATATAGTACCACCACGATTAGCCACGCCAATGACCAATGTTTTAGCGCCAGCAGTTACTGCCTCATCAAATGACATATCAGCAAGCCCTAAGTCAGCATTACATCCCTTCATACGATATTGCCCTACACTAAGATCTGGGCGCCAGTCTTTAATACCTTGAGCAACTTTAGCAGCTAAAGCATCCACAGCATCTCCAAGAAATAACAAATAAGGGGATTTAATCATGACGTATCTCACTTTAATTTTATAGATATTTTATGCCACTGGTTATGATATATTAAATTGCTAAAATTTATTTTTTTTAGATTTTAATAGAAGAAAATTCTACAATATGGTTAAAATATATATGAATCTTCACTTTTCCAATAGTGCAGTAGGCGCATCTTCACTCCTGACAAAGTCCACTGGTGGCTGTTCTAATATTTTAGTCATACGTTTATATTCAAAAAAATTCTGATCTCCATTAACTTCAGCTGCCACTATTAAACATTGGAACAAGTATTTTGGCCCATCATAAATATCAACTAAACCACGCAAATTTTCTACAGTTTCTGCAGGCATACTAAATCCACCTGTCCATGCTTCAGTAACACGAAAAACATTACCATTTGTATGAACACATAGGCGATTACCACTTTTTGTAGCTCTTCTCCTAGCTCGCTCAAGTCCTTTACGTACATCTGCAGAGATAAATGTGTCCATGCTTATTCCCTAAATATTTTTATCTTATTGTTTTGCAAAACATCATATAATGTACATTGGCGTATAATCAATAATTTGAAACATTATAACGTAATCTATTAGGTATTATGATCTTCAACCAAATTTACGCCCGCTACAGGACGTAAAACATGCGGCATATTAGGATTATAAAGAGCACTATCAACAAAATCATGACTAGCAGCCAATGCAGGCCCAACCATTATTAACGCAGTGCGCGTAATTTTTTCTTTTCGGATTTTTTTACGTATATTACTCAACGTTCCACGAATTATCATCTGATCAGGCCAACCAATACGATAGCCAACCACGACCGGACAATCTTCACCATAATGTGGTATTAATTGACGTTCAATTTCACGCATATTTCTAACAGCCAAATGTATTGCCAGTGTCGCTCCAGTACGACCAAAGTTATCTAAGGTTTCCTTCTCTGGCATAGAAGTCGATTGCATTGACATGCGCGTCAAAATTATAGATTGCGCAATTTCCGGAATAGTCAACTCTTGACCCATTTCAGCAGCCATTGCTGCATATGCAGGTACCCCTGGAATAATCTTGAATGGAATATTATCAGCCTTTAAACGTCGAATTTGTTCTGCGATAGCTCCATACAGTGAGGGATCGCCAGAGTGCACCCGAGCAACATCTTGACCACGCTCGTGCGCCAGCTTTATGTATGCATGAGTATCATCTAATGTCATCACGGCTGTGTCTTCAACAATAGCATCAGCGGGTGCACAAGACACAACTTCAACCGGAACTAATGATCCCGCGTATAAACACACAGGGCATTTTTCAATTAGTGCTTTAGCTTTAACTGTTATCAAATCTGGATCGCCTGGGCCTGCACCAATAAAATAAACTGTCATGATAAATCTCCATCAATTTTTCGCGCATAACCACGGGGTGTAAACATACGTGGGCCTTCACCCAAATGTGCCAACCGTGAATTACTAGAACCAACCAAAACAACTGTTAGCATATCCACCTCATCCACTTCCAATTCATCCAAACGTCGATATCGTACATGTTCTTCTGGGCGACCCAGCGAACTAGCTAACATGACAGGCGTATTCCCAGGCCGGTGTAACAGTAAAATTTCGCGCGCCTCCGCTAAAAGTGTTCGCCGGCTTTTAGAAACTGGGTTATAGAATGCTATTACAAAATCGCCCTCAGCAGCTGCATGTAGACGACGAATAATGTCATCCCTTGGCGTCAATAAATCAGATAAACTAATAGTACAAAAATCATGCCCCAATGGCGCACCCGCTCTCGCAGCTGCACCTTGTAAAGCTGAGACGCCAGGAGTGCATTGAACTTCCACCCGCTTTGCAGCATTAGAGACTCCCAATGCTGTTTCATCGCGTTCTAATAACTCAAAAACTAAAGCTCCCATGGCATAGATTCCAGCATCGCCAGAACAAACCAGCGCAATATTTTTTCCTTTACCTGCTTGCTCTAGTGCATATCGGCATCGCGCCTCCTCACCACCTAATGGAAAGTCTGATCGCTTTTTACCCGCAGCTAATGGTCCTAAAAGATCAATATAAAGACCATAACCAACCAACTCTTCTGCTTCAGCAATAAGTTTAGATGCTTCTGGCGTACGCCAGGAATGTTGACCAGGGCCAATTCCAATAATTGATAGCTTACCGCGTGGCCTCCCAGCTAATTTTGTAATTACGTCTTTAGATTTTACTACTGCACAGGTCGCGTTAAGTGTTTTTTTCTTTTCAACAACCAAATCACCATCAGCCAACGCTAAAGCGGCGGCTTCTGAAACTCCATGGCATCCAACTTCAGCAAAAACGACATCAGATGGATTAGCTAGTTTTGGCGTTAAAACTTCTAATTCTGCAGCAGTAAAAACTCGAAATGGAACCCCTAACCGTACTGCAGTTTCTATCATTGCAGGCTCATCACCTTTAAGGTCTAGCGATCCAATACATGCAATAGCACCTGCAGCAATTCCAGCATCACTTAAAGATTCTGAAACTAATCGCCACATTTCATCCACTGTACAACCACGCGCACACCCTAAACCTAAAGTAAATTTTTGTGGGTGGTAAACCAAAGTCAAGTCATCCCCATCTAGTGGTGCCTCAGATACTGCCAAAGTTATATAACCATTTAATACACTGGTTATATCAAAAATATTTTCTCCCAAAACGCATACATCTGATCCACTCAAAAGTGACGCCATAACAGATTTTGCATTTTGTGGGTTGTTCAGACGATACCCAGACGGAGGTTCATCCAAAGCAACACCCATTGCCACATCTCCAGCTGTCGTTACCGCTGCATGGGTCTTTAGCCCCTCAGCAATTTGGCGTGCCAAACGGTTAGCCCCACGATGGCCACCTAGTAAGGGAATTACAGTTGATCCATCATCTGGCACAGACACAACAGGTGGCTCATTGAATTTATCCACCAACATTGGAGCAACCCCTCGCACCAATATACCAGCAGCACAAACACCAACAATTGGTATACCTGCAGCAAACAAAACTCGTACATAATCTAATGTATTCTCAAACGTCGCATCAGCACCATCAACACGCCCTTCACGGCCATGCAATTGTGCTCCCAAAATATCAGCAATACGTCGAGCAATTTTAAAACCTGATTTAGACAAGCACAAAACAACAGGTGTCATAGCCATGGATCATTTCCTTTAGTGACGAGTATCATTGAAAAGTAAGGTGCTGTTTTTGGCGCCTCTGATAATGGTAGAACCAGTTGATTAGGTAGGGTGGCACGCTCCACATAATGGGCATACTGCGTTAAATTTAATCTATCTAAAACTGTACGAATCTTAGGCAAATGGCGCCCTACTTTCATAATTGCAACAGCTTCAGCTGCTGCAATACGTGCCTCAAGGACTGCCTCATCAATTGGCCCTGGAATAATTGTTAGTACTTCATTTCGAGCGGTTAAAGGCCTTGCAGCTGAGGCAGCGCAAGCTGTCACTGACGTAACGCCAGGAACAATTTCACATTCAAATTCTTCATTCAAACGTGAAAATAAATACATAAAAGAGCCATAAAAAAATGGGTCACCTTCACATAACACAACTACATCCTTACCTTTGCGTAACCTTTCAGCAATCTGTGTTGCACCCAAATCATAAGCGGCCTGAGCTGGGCCACGCTCAACGGACATTGGCACCTCTACAGCGATTTCTTCAACTTCTTCGTTAATAATATCTTCAGCGATAGACCTTGCAAAACTATCACCTCTTTCTAATGTTGGATATGCTATAACTTCAGCACCTGAAATTAACCGGTATGCTTTCAAAGTCATTAATTCTGGGTCACCTGGGCCCAGCCCAACACCATACAAAACACCCTTCATCTCTTTATTAAACTCCACTGTGTAACAGGCATCGACGGGCGCCATCCATTAACTCGACCAATTGTGTCTGCGCGGCTCACTTGAATACGAATTAAGTCACCGCCATATTTAGCATATAAAATCAATAAAACTGCTTCCGACTCCAACGTTACAGCATTAACTACTAATCGTCCCAATGGTCGCAAAGCTGACCAACAGGTTTCAAAAGTTTTAATACTTAATCCACCCCCTATAAAAATAGCATCAGGTGCTTCTAAGCCATCCAACACATCGGGTACTGTTCCATCTATTAATTCAAGCTTGGGAACCCCGAGCGCGAGTGCGTTGTTTGCAGCAAAAGTTCGTCTATCTGCGCGTGGCTCTATTCCAATGGCACGCGCATAGCGTGCAGCGCGCATCCATTCAACAGCAACAGACCCACAGCCACAACCCACATCCCATAACAAAGCTCCCCTCATAGGCATTAGCTTTGCAACTGATATGGCACGGACTTCTTGTTTAGTCATAGTGCCATCGCCTTGAAATAAATCATCTGTTAACCCTGGCACGCGAGGCAGCATAGCAGCGTCTGCAGCTGCAATGCATTCAATTGCCAAAGTATTAAACGGCGGAACTTTTTGATTCCAATTAAAAGCATTTCCATCGAACCGCATTTCGTTTTTACCACCCATTGCAGCTAAAACAGTCATCTCTGATTGACCAAAACCACGTTCTGTCAAAAACCCTGCAATTTGCGCAGGTGTCTCTGCACCAGTTGTTAAAATTAATAATCTTTGGCTAGGCTGAATAAAAGCGATCATTTGCTCTACAGGTCGGCCATGAACAGTTAGTGTTTCCAAATCAGCCATAGACCATCCCATACGGGCCGCAGCTAATTGGAATGCGCCTACTTGAGGGTGATAAGTAATCTCTGATGGATCAATTTCTCGCCCTATGCGCGCGCCTACTGAATACCAAAGTGGATCACCGGTTGCCAAAACTACTACTCGTTTACCAGAATTTGATTTTAATATTTCTATCAAAGCATCAAATGGGCTTGGCCAGACAATTCGTTCAGCATTAACACTTATTAAATCTTGGTGTCGCAGGCTGCCCACAATGACTTCAGCGGCCTCAACAACTGCACGTGTTACCGGTGATAGCCCTTGAATACCGTCTTCGCCGATACCTACAATATGAAGCCATGCATTCATGTGGCTATCTCAGGCAGTCCAGCTGACAATGCATTCACGGCGGCAGAAGCCATTGCAGATCCACCACGTCGACCGCGAAGTGTAATATATTCACAATCCCGTGGATAAGCCGCTAGCTCAGCTTTACTTTCTGCAGCACCTACAAAACCAACAGGAAATCCTAAAATACAAGCTGGCTTAGGAAAGCCTTGATCTATTAACTCTAGCAAATGAAACAGTGCAGTTGGCGCATTCCCAATCGCAACAACTGCTCCTTTAATATGGGGTTCCCATAACTCTATGGCGGCAGCTGATCGTGTATTTACAATCTGAGTAGAACGCGTGGGAACTGCTGAATCATTTAATGTGACTATAACTTGGTTTTCAGCCGGCAGGTATCGACGAATAATACCGGCTCCAACCATTTCACAATCACAAAGTATGGGCGCGCCTTTAGCCAAAGCCAAAGACCCCGCGTTTGCAGCATCTAAAGAATATGCAATGCGATCTGCTACCTCTATCATTCCACAAGAATGAATCAGGCGAATAACCACAGCCTGTATTTCAGGTGTAAACCTATCCAAATTTGCCTCTCTGCGAACAGTGGCAAAACTGGCAGCATAAATAGCTTTGGGGTCGCGTTCATATGGTAACAACGGTCTGCTCACTTTTTACGCGCAGATTCGGGACCCAACGGGTGTTTCGCTTGAGGATACTTTGGATGTGAGTGGCTATGGTCATGATCGTGACTATGGCCATGTGAGTGACTATGGTCATGATCGTGGCTATCCATATCTAATCTACATTCACCAGTACAATAAGTGTCACACAACTTGCAGTCTTCTACGTTAGACCCAGGAGCAGATGCGCCCTGACCCTCAACATGATGATGATGGCTTTCTTGTACAGAACCTACTTCCGCTTCAAATCCTAAAACCTGTGTGCGATATTTACATAATGCACAGTTTGGTGGTGGAATCTCACCAACCTGTTCGGTAATACGTTCTGCAAATGTTTCCAAGACTTTAGGGTGGTCTCCTAAATAACTTGCCTTAATAAATTGAATATCAGGATATTTAACGGCACATTTATCAGTAAAACCATAGATACGGTCAATTAATATTCCACTAAACAAAAAGTATGGAAAAACAATAACCCTCTTATATCCAAGGCGGGATACATGATCTAAACAAGGTTCAACTAATGGAAAAGTTACACCAGAATAACCAACTTCACACCAACCCAAACCCATACCTTCCCAAAGCATACGTGCAACTTTAGAAACATTTGAATTTGCGTCTGGATCAGATGACCCCCTACCAATTACTACCAAAGCTGTATCATGCAAAGCCATTTCACCGTGCTCTTTATTTGCTACATCTAATGCATCTTGGATACGTCCAGCTGCAGCTGCAACCATTTTTGGGTCAACCCCTAGTTCTCGCCCATAATTTACATCAATGTTATATTTAGCAGAATAAGTATTTAAAACTGTTGGAATATCATTTTTGGAATGCATTGCCGCAAAAAGCATTCCTGGGACTGCTAAAACTTTATTGCACCCATTCTCTCGCAACTTGTCTAAGCCATCACGAATTAAGGGGTTTGCAAACTCTAGATATCCATACTCCATCTGCCATTCAGGTGGTAAGTAAGGTGGTAATTTTTCAGCCAATGTTGCAAATTCATCTACAGCCGATTGACTCCGTGAGCCATGCCCACAAATCATAACACCAATTTTTTCTACCATAATTTATTCCCCCTGCAATTCTTCTTCTATACCTTCAGAAATCTCTTCTTTGACTTCTTTATCTTTTGAATTCCCACGCAGCCCCCAAGCTGCGGTCGCTGCCGCGGCAGCCGCGGCAGCCAATCCAATCCAATGGCTGTGCCCCACCAATTCAGGTAGATGCCCCCAATGAGCAAAGGCTGGCATTGGTGCCAAAAATAAAAAAATAGTAATTACCCGCATATTATTTCCTCAATTACAGATGAACGAAAAAGTTGGCAGCTTGCCTGACGATGTTGACTTTAGTCCCCGTTTGGGTCGACCATATTCAACACACCTTTCCGGCCCCTTGGGCTTCGTCTTAAAATACATATAGATCAGGCTCCAGATTAGCGCAACAGATTCGCGTCGGAGCATCACCTAAAACCGACCTTAAAACTGTTTCTTAAAAGCATACAATATGTTGCAAGTTCTTATGTTGTTGAAATTGAAAATTACTATTAAATATATTTAAAATTTAAGGAGCTGACTATGGGTTTATTAGTAAACGGGAAATGGGTAGATCAGTGGTATGACACAAAGTCCAATGGTGGCAAATTTGTGCGCCAGCAATCTAAGTTTCGCAATTGGATTACTCCTGATGGATTAGCTGGACCCACTGGAATAAATGGATTTAAAGCTGAAACTGGCCGTTACCACTTATATGTGTCTTTAGCATGCCCATGGGCTCATAGAACACTAATTTTTCGGGAGCTAAAAGATTTACAAGATCACATAACAGTAGATATTGTACATCCCGACATGATGGATAAAGGCTGGACCTTCCAACAAAGAGGCGAAGCAAAGGGTGACAGTTTATTTGAATCAAAATTAGCACATGAAATCTATACTCGAGCAGATCCTGACGCAACTACACGTGTAACAGTTCCTATTTTATGGGATAAAAAGACAAATTCAATTGTATCAAACGAATCTTCTGAAATTATACGTATGTTTAACTCCGCCTTTAACAAAATCACAGGAAATACTGTTGATTACTGGCCCGTTGAAATGCGTGATGATATTGAAAAAATAAATACGCGCATATACTCCGATATAAATAATGGTGTTTATAAATCTGGGTTTGCAACGACCCAACCCGCTTACGACATCGCTGTAAAAGGCTTATTTGATGCACTTGATTGGGTGGAAGATACATTATCAAAAAAACGTTATTTATTAGGAAATCAATTAACTGAAGCAGATTGGCGGCTATTTACTACTTTAGTTCGATTTGACAGTGTCTATGTACTTCATTTTAAATGTAATCGAAAACGGATCATTGATTACCCTAACATTTGGGGCTACGCGCGTGAATTATTTCAACATCATGGCATCTCTAAAACAACAAATTTTGATCATATAATTCGCCATTACCATTACAGCCATGAGACTATAAGTCCAAATAGAATTATTCCAATTAACCCCATCATTAACTGGGCCGAACCCCATCATCGAGCATCTTAAAATGATAGTGAGGGGACGCAAAATAAATGGCTAAATAACTTTTACTATAAAATAATACACAGACATTAAAAAACATACCTTTTATCTCACTATTATTTTATTAAAAGTAGTATTATTAGATTTAAATTTATATTTAAGCGATAATAATTGCGTTTTATCAAATTTTTATGCAATCACGTTCTCATGAAATAAGGAGAGTCGTATGACGACAACGATTACTGTATGCGAAACTTGTAAATGCGCCGGCTGGAATGCTGAAACAGCAAACAAGACAGATGGCGAAACTTTAGCTGATTTAGTTCAAAAAATTGTTGCTAACTCTTCTGATATAACTTTTCGCCGCCATGCTTGCTTAATGGGCTGTGATTTTGCTTGCAACGTAGCAATTCAAGCAAGTGGAAAGCTAAACTATGTTTTGGGAAACTTTTCCCCCAACATTGAAAGTGCTAAAGGTATTGTTGATTACGCGAAACTTCATGCAGCTAGTGATAAAGGCCAGGTCCCTTTTCGAGAATGGCCACAATCAATAAAAGGTCATTTCCGCGCACGCTTACCAACACTGGATAACAGCTAATGCCAAATACTCGTGATCACGGAGGTGGCCTCGATGACGCAATTTTAAAGTATGGAGGTAGACGTATAAATTGGCTTGATTTGTCTACTGGCATTAATCCCATACCATATCCTATACCCAAAGTTCCAAATCACTTTTGGCATTCACTTCCAGACAGCCAGGCACAGTCAGCACTCTTAAGCGCTGCACGCAAGTTTTGGAAAGTTCCTAATGGCGCAGATATCATTGCTTCATCTGGGGTCTCACAATTAATAGCCGTGCTTCCCAGTTTACTACCGGTTAATTGCGTTGAAATAATAGGTCCAACTTACAACGAACACGCCGCAGCTTTCCGCTCAGCTGGATGGACAGTTGGTGAAACAGGTAATGTCCGTGTCATTGTTCACCCAAATAACCCTGATGGCAATCATCATTTGATTTCAACACAGGATGTAAAAGATACAGATCTTATAATAATTGACGAAAGTTTTTGTGATGTCACACCAGATGCAACACTTATCAATCTAACAAATCAAAATAATGTAATAGTCCTGAAGGGGCTTGGCAAATTTTGGGGCCTAGCTGGATTACGGCTTGGCTTTGCGGTGGCAGCACCTGAATTAATAAAAAAAATAACTGATCGAGTTGGTCCATGGGCGATTTCAGGACCAGCACAATTTATTGGACAGGCAGCGTTAACTGACAACAGTTGGATAATTAAAACTCGCTCTCACTTAAGAGAAAATAGTTTAAGATTAGATAATCTTATGATGAAGTATGGAAACAAGCCTTTAGGTGGCACAGATTTATTTCGCCTTTATGAAGTTGAGAATGCTACCAAAGCCCAAAACGCGTTAGCAAAAAACTTTATTTGGACTCGCATTTTTCCATATTCAAACAATTGGTTAAGGCTTGGAATTCCAGGTACTGAAGCTCAATGGGCAAAACTACTAAATGCATTAGAGGCCTAAATGGGAAATTTACAAATTTTACTTTTTGCTTTGGTTTTAGATTATGCAGTTGGGGACCCCCAAAAGCTTTGGAAAAAGTTGCCACACCCTGCTGTATTAATGGGAAAAATGGTTTCTTTATTTGATGCATATTTAAACAATGGATCTGCACTAAAGCTCAAAGGAATAGTCTCCACTATTTTGCTATCTTTTTCAGCAATTTTTATTGGATGGTTTATTAAGTGGATTCCAGATTTTAATATATTGGAATTAATATCTGTAACTATTCTTCTAGCACATAATTCGTTGGTCAAGCATGTAAAAGATGTTGGTGATGGCCTAACTCAAAGCCTTTCAGCAGGACGCAAAGCAGTTGCTTGCATCGTTGGCAGAGAGACAAAAGATTTAGATGTATCCAACGTATCTAGAGCAGCCGTTGAAAGTGCAGCAGAAAACTTCTCCGATGCTGTTATTGCACCAGCATTTTGGTATGTAATTTTTGGATTGCCAGGATTAATATTATATAAGATGACTAATACTGCAGATAGTATGGTTGGCTATCGAACCAAGAAATATCTGCAATATGGGTTTGGCGCTGCCAAACTTGACGATCTTTTAAATTTAATACCATCCCGAATATGTGGCACATTAATGTGCATTACTCATAGGTCACAACATAGCTTTGGCATAATGATAAAGGATGCAAAACTACACAGCTCTCCTAATGCGGGCTGGCCAGAGTCAGCAATGGCTGCACTTCTTAATGTAGCATTGTCTGGGCCTCGTATTTATAATGGTAAATTAACAAACGACCCTTTCTTAAATTCAACTGGCCGACACAGTATGACATCAAATGATATTAAAAAAGCGATTATGGTGCTAAACCGTTCTTGGTTTGTCTTCACCTGTTTTATAGCAACTTTAGTTTTTTTTACTTGGGCTTTTTAATTTTAACAATTTAAATTACCAGCAGTTATAGAATTCTAATTTGATAGCTTTTTATTATCTGTAAAACTGGAAAATTCTTAAGCCAAGTTACTTACATCTATTTTATATTATTTTGATACAAAATCATTATTTTTTATGATTAATAAAGTACTATTTTTTCATTTTTATATGTTAGAAACATAAAACATTACATAAAATTTAAATTTTTTTAAATCATCTTGATAATTTATGCCTGATTTATATTTAAAATATGGGATAAATTAATGAAATACATACAAATTTCGGCTAATTATTGCCAAAAGCCATAATAATAAGGCATTAGTCCATTTTTTACTTGGATTATTTCTTTTTTATACACAATATGTAGTTATAATATAAGTATAAGATATAATATGTTGTACAAATTTTAAACGAAGGAATAGCAAATGACTCAGAAGCCAATGACAAAAACCCAATTGGTTGCCAATCTTGCAGAAGCGACTGGTAGCGACAAAGCGACAGCTAACCAAGCACTAGAAGCTTTAGCTGGAATAGTATCAAAAGAAGTTGCAGCAGGGGGCGCAGTTACTTTGCCCGGCTTAGGTAAATTCCAATGCCGCGCACGTCCAGAGCGCATGGTACGTAATCCTGCAACAGGTGAGCAATTTATGAAGCCAGCTGACCGTGTTGCAAAAGTGACGATCGCAAAAGCACTAAAAGACGTTATTAATAATTAATAGTTATTACGGAGAATTTTTCTCCTCGACGTATAAAGTTATATGTTTAAGGTCGCCTTCCTAAGGCGGCCTTTTCCATTGGAGATCTAATGGACATTAAGTCAACATTAATGGGATTAACTTTTGCGCTTATATGGTCAAGCGCCTTCACTTCTGCTCATATAATAGTCCAAGTGGCACCGCCTTTATCAATCTCAGCATTACGATTTTTGTTTGCAGGTTTAATTGCAATATTTATTGCATATGTATTGGGGGAGCGTGCAAATTTTACACGTAAACAATGGTACAGCATTATCCTATTTGGTATTTGTCAAAATGCAATTTACTTAGGTTTATTTTTTATGGCGATGACAAGAATAGAGGCGTCACTTGCTTCTATTCTTGCATCTATTATGCCTCTTCTGGTCGCGTTTTCTTTAGTAACAGTATTTAGTGAAAAACTATCTAAAATTGGAATAATTGGTTTAATTACTGGCTTTTCAGGCGTAACATTAATAATGGGCTCACGCCTTACAAGTGGGGTCGACTTTGTTGGAATTGTTCAGTGTATAATAGGAGTTATTGCCTTAACTATAGCAACCCTATCTGTAAAGTCAGCGTCTACAGGTGGAAATTTGTTCATGGTTGTAGGAATGCAAATGTTAGTGGGAGCAGCAGCCTTAACTATTCCAGCTTTAACTCTTGAAACATGGAGTATGGCCTGGACCCCCAAAGTTGTATTAGCGTTTACTTATACAATTATAGTGCCAGGTATAATTGCCACATATATATGGTTTCTTTTAGTAGGCCGCATAGGCCCGACAAAAGCGGCTACATTTCATTTTTTAAATCCATTTTTTGGGGTAGCGATAGCTGCAGTATTATTAGGTGAAAGTTTAACTATAATTGATATAATAGGTGTTGCCATAATCATGGTTGGCATACTCACAGTGCAAAAATCTAAACATAAATAAAATCTTATTTTAATAAACTTTGACGTGCTTACTTAGAATTCCTAATTAACCAATGTTCCCTTGATTTTCACCGACTTGCCCTCTGTGCAGCATTAAGTGATCTAGTATAACGCAAGCCATCATAGCCTCACCAACCGGTACCGCGCGAATACCAACACATGGATCATGGCGGCCCTTAGTTATTATAGATGTTTCTTCTCCAAGCTTAGTTATTGTTGCACGTTCTTTTAATATTGAAGACGTTGGTTTCACTGCAAACCGACACACTATGTCCTGGCCAGTTGAGATACCACCCAATGCACCACCAGAATGATTTGAATTATATGTTGGCATACCATCAACAAAACTTATCTCGTCTGCATTATCTTCACCAGTCAGTTCAGCAGACCCAAAACCAGCTCCTATTTCAACTCCCTTTACAGCATTAATAGTCATCATTGCAGTTGCTATGTCAGTATCAATTTTTCCATAAATCGGCGCGCCTAGGCCAGCTGGAACCCCACTTGCAATAATTTCAATGACTGCACCTACTGAATTTCCCGATTTACGTAGATCATCTAAATAATTAGCCCATAATTCAGCTGCATTTTTATCAGGTGTCCAAAAATGATTATTTTCTATTTCAGTCAAATCAATTTTAGTTCGGTCAATCTTATGTGGCCCCATCTGGACCATATAGCCAGTAATCTCAATTTCAGGTGCAAGAGATTTTAGAACTTCACGCGCTACGCCTCCAGCCGCAACTCGCGCAGCAGTCTCACGTGCAGACGAACGTCCACCACCCCGATAATCACGAATTCCATATTTTTGCCAATAGGTAATATCTGCGTGGCCTGGCCTAAACTTTTCCATAATCTCAGAATAGTCTTTAGATCGTTGATCAGTATTCTCAATTATTAATTGAATTGGATGGCCAGTAGTTTTGCCTTCAAACATCCCTGATAAGATTTTTACTTCATCAGGTTCACGGCGTTGGGTAGTATATTTATTTTGACCTGGCTTTCGCTTATTGAGCCAATGTTGTAAATCATTAGCATTCAATTCAATGTTAGGTGGACATCCATCAATCGTTGCACCCAATGCAGGTCCATGACTTTCACCCCAAGTTGTTACCGTGAACATACGTCCAAATGAATTCGTTGCCATAAGCTTTACTCCAATACTTTATAAACTAATACCCTACGAATTACATAAAAGAAAACCCATCCTTGCTTATTTTTTAATTCCTGCCTAAACGTACCTGTACCTCGGGGGGCCATTATGGCTGAGATGCGCTTGCGCGAACCCGTCGAACCTGAACCGGATCATACCGGCGTAGGGAAGGTTTCGTTTCAAACGACCCCCTTACGCTTGTAGCAATTGGAGTATTGAAATGAATAAACTTACCATCCTTGCTGCGGGCCTTACATTGGCACTTGCCATACCAGCTCATGCACAAGATTTACCAAAACTTACTGTTTACACCTATGATAGCTTTGTTTCTGATTGGGGACCTGGTCCTTCAATTGAAAAAGCATTTGAAGCAACTTGCGAATGCGATTTAGACTTAGTTGGCGCAGGCGATGGGGCAGCTCTTCTAACACGACTTCAATTAGAAGGCACTCGTACCGAAGCTGATATTGCATTAGGCTTAGATACTAATTTAATAGCTCGCGCTAATGCAACTGGCTTATTTACAAACTATGCAAACCGACCAGAGAGGTTGGACGTTCCCATAACCTGGACAGACGACACATTCTTGCCATACGATTGGGGCTATTTTGCTTTTGTGTATGATAATACTAAAATTTCTAACGTACCAAATAGCTTTGAGGCATTAATTGCAATGCCAGATGACTTTAAAATTGTTATTCAAGACCCTCGTTCGTCCACACCAGGTCTTGGTCTATTATTGTGGGTAAAAGAAGCATATGGTGATCGTGCTCCAGAAATTTGGGCAGGATTAGCACCAAAAATCTTGACTGTAACTGCTGGCTGGTCTGAGGCCTACGGCATGTTCACGGACGGTGAAGCAGATATGGTTTTATCATATACAACATCACCTGCATACCACATTATTGCAGAAGGCGATGAAACAAAATCAGCAGCAAAATTTGATGAAGGTCACTACATGCAGATAGAAGTAGCCGCTAAGCTTGCATCTACTGACCAACCAAAGTTAGCAGATCAGTTTTTAGAGTTCATGACGTCAAATGAATTTCAATCCATTATTCCAACCACTAATTGGATGTATCCTGCGGTAATTCCTACTAATGGTCTACCCAAAGGATTTGAAAAACTTATTACACCTTCAAAAAGTTTAATTATCTCTGCAGATAAAGCTCAAATGGTCCGCGATGAGGCGCTTGCAGAATGGCTCACAGCACTCAGCCAATAAGACCAATACATTTTATCCTTGGTGGTAGCGCTTTTGCGCTGCTACTATTACTTACGCTTGGTACAGTTATTGCTCTTTGGTGGCATGCCGAGACTAGCGTTGCGTTAACTCCCTCAGATTGGTCAATAATTCAGTTTACTATTGTTCAAGCTTTGGCTTCAGCATCTATTTCAATTCTAATTGCAATTCCTACTGCAAGAGCACTTTCTCGGCGTAATTTCAGAGGTCGCCAATTCATTCTAACTATAATGGGTGCTCCTTTTATCCTACCATCAATTGTTGCTATTTTAGGCATCTTAGCTGTTTGGGGAAGATCAGGGTATGTATCAGACCTTATGGCTAATTTTGGTGTAGGCCCAATAAATATCTATGGCTTTGGGGGGGTAGTTTTAGCTCATGTATTTTTCAATATTCCTTTAGCTACACGCATATTCCTTCAAGGTTGGTCAGCAATACCTATCGAGCATTTTCGTTTATCAGCTCAATTAGGCATTAACACTGCAGGTATTACTCGCCACCTTGAACGACCAATGCTACACGCAGCTGTTCCTGGTGCTTTTCTTTTGATATTCCTACTTTGTGTTTCAAGCTTTACCGTAGCACTTGCATTGGGAGGTGGGCCAAAAGCAACAACAATAGAACTAGCCATTTATCAGGCTTTACGCTTTGATTTTAATCTTGCAAAAGCGTCACAGTTAGCAATGATACAATTCGCTCTATGTGTTATTTTGGGTGGGTTGACTATATTGCTATCAAAACCAATTCATTTTTCACAAGGTTTAGATAGAAAAGTAGAGAGGTGGGACGCGCACGAAATTCAGTATCGTATTTTTGATGTTTTTATTCTCACTATTGTTTGTCTATTTTTATTTCTCCCACTTTACTCCGTGTTCATACGTGGCATTATCCCACTATTTACTTTACCATCTACAGTTTGGGTTGCCGCACTTAATTCTATTACTGTTGCATTGCTTTCGGCAATAATATCAGTTGCAATGGCCCTAACAATGTCAGCATTAATAATTCGCATGGCACACAAATATCAGACTACTTCACAAGCAATGGAGATAGTCAGCTTCTTAACTCTTGCAGCATCACCGTTTGTAATAGGAACTGGTCTCTTTGTTATAACATTTCCTTTTATTTCTCCGTTTACTATCGCCTTACCTGTAACAGCACTAGTAAATGCTGCCATGTCATTGCCCTTTTCCTTAAGAATGATTTTACCCGCAATGATCCGCGCTGAAAGTCACAATGGCCGCTTAGCTGACAGCCTTGGGATGCAAACTTGGACAAGGTTTTATATTGCTATATGGCCTCGATTACGTCGGCCAGTAGGCTTCTCTGCAGGACTTGCCGCCGCCTTGTCGATGGGTGATCTTGGCGTTATAACTTTATTTGCCCCACCAGATGTAGCGACACTACCATTGATAATGTATCATATGATGTCCAGCTATCAATTAGAAGCGGCCGCTGGCGTTGCCTTGCTATTAGTATCATTAAGTCTCGCGTTATTTTGGATTTTCGATAAAGGAGGCCGTCTTGAGCATAACCTTAGATAGTATCAAGCTAAGTCATGGGGAATTTACGCTTACAGCAGACTTTAAAATTAAGGAGGGCCAAAAAGTTGCACTCCTTGGGCCATCAGGTGGTGGAAAATCCACTCTGTTATCAACAATTGCTGGATTTAAAACTCCTGATATGGGACGAATTTTATATAATGAAATCGATATTACCAATATGCCACCAGCAAAACGGCCAATAGCTTTGTTATTCCAAGAACATAATCTGTTTCCCCACCTTTCTGTCGAAAAAAATATAGCTTTAGGCATCAATACGACATTACGATTGTCAGCGCTGGACATTAAGGTTGTAAAAGACGCTTTATATCGCGTTGGATTAGATGGCCAAGGTCACAAAATGCCTTCTGAACTGTCTGGCGGACAACAACAGCGTGTAGCATTAGCCCGATGTCTCCTACGCAAACAGCCGATACTTTGCCTAGATGAGCCGTTTGCTGCGCTTGGGCCTGCATTAAAAAGAGAAATGTTAGATTTAGTTAATGAAATTATTGATAGTACCAAAGCAACCTTATTAATGGTTACACATCAACCTGAAGATGCTTCTTATATTACAGACCAAACAGTTTTAGTAGCAGATGGTAAGGCTCACTCACCAATTGAAACAACTAAACTATTAGCAAATCCGCCTATTGCATTAGCGCAGTATTTGGGGACTTAGTTACAATGTTTTAAATCATTTATTAGTTATAGTTTTCATTATAAATATTTTAAAACCAAAGTTGATTAAAAAGGGTACTGATATTATCAGCACCCTAAAGATCTTAAATCATTAAACTAAGTTTTACGTTTTATATCACGCCATAATTTTTTATTGGATAGATATAGCAAAACTCCAAGAAGCATTAGCATACCAACAGAAATTAGACCTACACGCTGGCGTGCCATCATTTTTGGTTCAGCTGTCCACATTAAAAAAGCAGCAACATCTTGAGCCAAATGGCGCGAATCATTACTGTGCCCATCTGCGAATTCAACTAATTCATCAGACAATGGCGGTGACATTGCTATCCAACCGCCAGGAAAGGCAGTATTTTCATAAAAAGTAACGCCAGCCTGCTCTTTTTCTTTACCAGTATAACCTGTCAAGACTGAAGCAATGTATTCAGGTCCACCCATTCCTTTTACAATTTGATTAATACCCAAACCATTGGGTCCATGAAAGCCTGCACGTGCTTTTGCCATCAATGATAAGTCAGGAGCACTTTCAAGCCCTGACCTTGGGAACTTGTCAGAAGGAATAGCAGGGCGATCTTCATCATACTCTGCATCATATATATCAAAATTAGAAGCAGCATACGCTTTAACTGTTTCTGCATCTAGATGTGGTCCACCTTCATCACCTAATGTACGGAATGCAACATGTCGTAACCCATGGCACGCTGAACAAACTTCAGTGTATACTTGCAAGCCACGTTGTAATTGGTATTGATCAAACTTTCCAAACGGTCCCTCGAAAGAAAAATCAAAGTCTTCGATATATGTTTCACCTACCTCTGCAATGGCGGCTGTTGCCATCCCAAATGCAAGTACTGCTGAAAGAAGTATTTTTTTCATAGCCTAGTATCCTCTTTCAATTATTTAGTTGCATTAGATTTTGGCGGGTAATGCGCATCAAAATCAGCTTCAATTGTTTCAGGAATTGGCAATGTTTTCTCTGTCCAGCCCAATATTGGAAGAATTACCAAAAAGTATGCAAACCAATAAACGGCACCAATTAATGAAACAAGAGGTACTAAACCTTCTGCTGGCTGAGCCCCACACCACATAAGTAGCATAAAATCAAAACCTAGAATCCAAAATGCAATTTTAAATGTTGGCCGATAACGACCAGATCTAACTGGTGAAGTATCTGTCCAAGGAGCTAGTGCCATTACAGCAATTGAACCAAACATTGCCAGAACACCCAGAAATTTTGCATCTAAAAATAAAACATCAAAGGTAATAGCTCGCAAGATTGCATAAAAAGGTAAATAATACCATTCAGGAACAATATGCGCAGGTGTTGATAATGCATTTGCTGGAATATAATTATCAGGGTGGCCCAGATAATTAGGCATAAAGCCCACAATTGCCATGAACACAATTAAAATCATGACCAATGCAAACAGATCTTTCATCACATAGTAAGGATAAAATGGTACTGTATCTTTTTTTGCTTCAGCTTTTGATTTTCGCCGAACTTCAACACCTGTTGGATTATTATTACCAGTAGTGTGAAATGCCCAAATATGTAAAGCAACTAGACCCACAATTATAAAAGGTAAAAGATAATGAAGAGAGAAAAATCGATTTAAAGTTGCGTTATCTACAGCGGGCCCACCAAGTAACCATTCCTGCAATATACTGCCAACACCAGGTATAGCTCCAAATAAGCCAGTTATAACTGTTGCTCCCCAAAATGACATTTGGCCCCAAGGCAAAACATAACCTAAGAAACCTGTAGCCATCATCATAAGATAGATTAGCATACCCAAAATCCATGTGATTTCACGTGGCGCCTTGTAGGATCCATAGTATAGACCCCGAAAAATATGCGCATAAACAGCAATAAAAAATAAAGACGCTCCATTTGCATGCAAATATCGGAAAGCCCAACCACCATTTACATCGCGCATAATGTGTTCAACAGAGTCAAAGGCAAGATCAACGTGTGGCGTGTAATGCATAACTAGAATAATCCCAGTTATAATTTGCAGCCCCAAACAAAATGTTAAGATAATACCCCATATCCACATCCAATTTAAATTTTTTGGAGTAGGGAAAGTCATTGTATCATAAATAAGAGAAGCAATAGGTAACCTCTCGTGGAACCATTTTTGCATGCCAGTTTTTGGCTTATAATGATCGTGTGGAATTCCAGCCATGATTTTTCTTCCTAACCCAATTTAATTGTATTTGCATCAATAAATGATGCTACCGGTACAGGCAAATTCTCTGGCGCTGGACCCTTACGAATACGTCCAGCCGTATCATAGTGTGAACCATGACATGGGCAGAACCAGCCGCCAAAATCACCTGCATCACCTAATGGAACACAGCCTAGATGTGTACATACACCCATCATAACCAACCATTCACCAGTTTCATCCAAGGTGCGGTTTGCATCATTTGCAAAAGTTTCTGTTTCACCTAAAACCGGTGAAGCGTTTGCATTACGAGCATCTATGTCTGGCAAATCTTCCAGAAGCACGGCTCGTGCAGCTTTAATTTCTTCCACTGTACGACGCCGAATAAATACTGGCTTGCCCAACCACTTAATAGTAATCTGTGTCCCAGGCTCCACACCCGAAACATCGACTTCAATAGATGAAAGTGCTTGAACATCAGCACTTGGATTCATCTGGTTAATCATTGGCCATACGGCCGCACCACCAATAACTGCACCAGTACCTGCAGTAGCCACGTACAAAAAGTCGCGACGGTTACCTTTGTCTTCGGACACGATTAGCGTCTCCCTTGCCTTGCCCCACTTATTGGGCGTAATAAACATGAAAAATCAGATGGAATCCAACTGTATTCTTGCGGTTTACACACACATGTTACATTCGTCTAGCGGCCTTTTGGACGCACCAGTAAAACAAAGGTAAAAAAATGCGTTTAGCTACTTATCAGCCAGATATTGCACCTAATTTGGGGTCAATGATTCGCCTTTGTGCATGCTTTGGTGTTTCATTAGACATAATCGAGCCCTGTGGCTTTCCTTTGTCATTAAAAGCACTGCGCCGAACTGCCATGGATTATGCAGATATAACAGACATGGTACGGCATGATTCATGGGAAATATTTCAGAAGAGCCGCCCAATAGGAAGACTTATTCTTTTAACTACAAAAGCAGAAAATACACTATGGGATTTTAAATTTAAAACTACAGATATATTAATTATGGGTCGCGAAAGTGCAGGCGTCCCTAAAGAAGTACATAATGCATGTGATGCACACATAAAATTACCAATGTTTGGGCAAGCAAGGTCACTTAATGTTGCTATGACAGCCGGTATGGCAATATCAGAAGCGCTCAGACAGACACAATAAATATAAAAAAATATTCAGTTTTACCATTAACATAAATAGAATTTTTGAAAAATTACTCTCGAATTTTAAGGAAATAAAGTAATAGGATCACCAAAAAACCATCTAGGATGTTTTATCATTATAATTTCAAATCCATCCCATTCAATAAACTCTTGGTACCAAGCTATCAAATTTGGCCTATTAGATTCTAAAAACCACTTAATATCAACATTAGCAAACTGTCGAATAAATGGCGCAATTCCAATATCAGCAAAACCACGCACACCACCAAATAAAAATTTATTTTTTTGAAGATGTGCCTCTAGTAAATTTAAATATTTTCCAGCCTTCTCTAAAGTAATTTCTCGATTATAATTTTTATTATTATTTGGATATTTATACTGATCAAGCCATGGTTTAAAATTTGTATCACATAAAAGTACTAAATTACATTCGTTATTAGTGATTGTTTTAGCGCCCAAAGCCCACTTCATAATATCAAAACTTTCTTCTATTATTTGCCCATTTGGCAGGACTAAAACAGGTACAGTTCCCTTTGATGATACTTCTAACATTTCAAGAGGCTTATCTCGTAATAAAACTTCTCGCAATTCAACTTGAATTCCTGCACCAGCAATGGCCAGCCGCACTCGCATTGCATATGGGCAACGGCGAAAAGAATATAAAATTGGTAGCTTCATTCCGCTATTAATTGAGTTTGTGTTCTTTCTATAATCTTAGCATCTACAATAACACCCTTGAGTTTATCAGAACTAAATAACACTTCCGTGAAACCTTCAGTACGACCCATACGATTATTTTCCATTAATACTTTATGCTTTATCCCAAGCTGCATTTCTAAATGTTTTTGAACAGCGATATCCCCACGCGCACGCAACCGCCCTGCACGCTCTTTAATAATAGATCTATCCATCTGGGGCATAAGTGCAGCAGGCGTGCCTTGTCGTGGCGAAAATGGAAAAACATGGAGCCATGTCAGATTGCAATCTTCAATCAATTTTAAACTATTTTCAAACATTTTTTCCGTTTCAGTTGGAAAACCAGCAATAATATCTGCCCCATAAATAATATCAGGCCTAGCCATCCGCATTTTTGTACAAAATTCTATCGCATCAGCACGTAGATGACGGCGTTTCATACGCTTTAAAATCATATCATCTCCAGCCTGCAAAGAAAGGTGCAAATGAGGCATTAAACGCATCTCAGAAGCTACCGCATCAATTAATGCAGGATCAGCTTCAACACTATCAATTGAACTAATTCGTAGCCTTGGCAAGTCTGGAACAAGTTTCAAAATACGTTGAACTAAATCGCCTAACTTAGGAATCATTGGTAAATCAGCACCCCAACTAGTAATATCCACTCCAGTTAAAACAATTTCATTATAGCCTTTACCAACTAACCGTTGAATCTGATCTACAACTACACCAGCTGGCACCGAGCGTGAGTTCCCACGCCCATATGGTATTATGCAAAATGTACAACGATGGTCACAACCATTTTGAACTTGAACATATGCACGGCTGCGAGTCCCAAATCCATCGATTAAATGACCTGCAGTATCTTTGACAGACATTATATCATCAACTAAGACTTTTTCAGTAACACCCACAAAATCAGGGCTTTTAGATATATTTTTCCAAGTATTTGCCTGCATCTTTTCTGTGTTGCCAACGACCAGGTCCACTTCTGTCATCTCTGAAAATGTTTTCGGCTCAATCTGAGCAGCACATCCAGTAACAATCATCTGGGCTTTAGGGTTTTCCCGGCGCAATTTACGTATTTCTTGTTTGGATTTTCTCACTGCTTCTGCAGTCACTGCACAAGTATTTACTACTACAACATTATTCAATCCAGCAGCATGGGCTAGCTCTTTCATCGCTTCAGTTTCATATGCATTCAGGCGACATCCTTGGGTCATAAATTTTGGTGCACTCATCTGACACTTTCCAAGAACTCTGGGCTCAAATTACCCTCAAAAACAATTGCCGTTGGGCCACTCATCCAAACCCCATCATCACGCCAATCAATTTTCAGTGAACCACCGTCCAACTGTATCTCAACCTTACGATCAGTTAAACCTTTACGATGAGCCACAACAGCCACCGCACATGCACCAGATCCACAAGCCAAAGTTACACCAGCTCCACGCTCAAAGGTACGTTGGCGAATAGTTTTTTTATTAATTATTTGAATAAACTCAACATTAGTATGTTCCGGAAATAATTCGTGAGTCTCAATTTTAGACCCCCATTCAATTAAATTAATCGAATCAACATTATCAACCACAAAAACACAATGTGGATTACCCATTCCCACTGCCCCAGGCTCACCCTCAATAGGCAGCGCTATTAGATCAACATTTTTTTTCAATGGCACCTTATTCCATACTAATTGTGGTTGGCCCATATTAACACTTATCAGACCATCATCAGCCATTTGAGCTGCCAGTAATCCACTTCCAGTGCGTATTGTAATCTCACGCTCATCAATTTCAGCCATAACTAGCCGTGCAATACATCGACTGGCGTTACCACATGCATCTGATAAAGTTCCATCTGAATTCCAAAACGTTACATCAACATTTGCACCATCTGATTTAGTCATTACGACTAATTGGTCGCAACCCACTCCAAAGTGCCTTCCACCAATTGCAAAGGCCATTTTTGTAGTCACAGGTGATTCTGCATGCCTTGCATCAATGATTACAAAATCATTACCAAGCCCATGCATTTTCAAAAACGGTAGTCCGTTTGAGTATAAAAGTGTTTTTCTCATGTGGATGATATAGCCCAACCGAAACAATCATTCCAGATAGGTCTGAAATTAAGAAGAATAGGACTTGACCCTTTCGTGCCAGCATCCTAATACGCGCCACAGTGGGCCGGTAGCTCAGTTGGTAGAGCAACTGACTTTTAATCAGTAGGTCTCGGGTTCGGATCCCGACCGGCTCACCACTTTTCCAATCTAAAAGCTTGGCAAAGTGGTGATTAATTATGAATACCTCACATCTACGGTTACATAGATGTAAATTTATACAATTATCCAAGTAAAAACTTATTATTTAATTTTAAGTTTTTTAATTATCAAAATTTTCGCTGCATGGTCTTCGTTTCATGCTAGAATATAGAATATCTAATTTGCAAGGTATAGTATGTTTTTGGACGCCAAGAAATTTCGTGAGGCTCTTTCTACTTTTGCCACAGGAGTTACAGTTGTAACTACCAAAGATGGTGATGGGGAATCGGTTGGTATGACTGCATCTAGTTTTAATTCTGTTTCAATGTCCCCACCTCTAATCCTATGGAGTGTAGCTAAAAATGCAAAATCAGCGCCTGCTTTTAAAGATGCACCATACTTTTCAGTCCACGTACTTTCTTCAAATCAGATAGAAATATCTAATCGCTTTGCAACATCAGGAGCCGATAAATTTAAAAATACACCTCACATAATAAATGAAAATAACGTTCCCCTGATTTCAGATTGCACCAGTCGGTTTGACTGTAAGAAATATGCTGTTCATGATGGTGGTGATCATTGGATCGTATTGGGGGAAGTTTTGACTTTTGAAGATAGCAAACGGGAAGGTTTGGTTTTTTCAGGCGGATCATATGCAACAGCCACTTTAATAAAATAATTATGCATCACTTTTTAAAGCTAGGCTTTATATTTACCTAATGAATATTATGCCTGCAGTTACAAAGCACTTAAACGGAAGCATTCCAATGTCAAAACCTAATCTATTAATTTTTATGGTTGACCAATTAAATGGAACCCTTTTCCCCGACGGGCCTGCAGACTGGTTGCATGCACCAAATTTAAAAAAGCTAGCAGCAAAATCAACACGCTTTCAAAACTGTTATACAGCATCACCACTCTGTGCTCCAGGAAGAGCCTCATTTATGTCTGGGTTATTACCATCAAAATCACGCGTATACGATAATGCTGCTGAATTTGCTTCGGACATTCCCACATATGCACATCATTTAAGGCGCGCTGGATATCAAACTTGCCTATCTGGAAAAATGCATTTTGTTGGTCCCGACCAAATGCATGGTTTTGAAGAGCGCTTAACAACAGACATATATCCTGCTGATTTTGGCTGGACACCAGATTATCGTAAACCCGGTGAACGCATAGATTGGTGGTATCATAATATGGGATCAGTCACAGGGGCAGGTGTTGCTGAAATTTCTAATCAAATGGAGTATGATGACGAAGTGGCTTATACTGCCACTCGCAAAGTTTATGATCTTGCAAGGGAAAAAGATAACCGCCCATGGTGCCTAACAGTAAGCTTCACTCATCCTCATGATCCATACGTAGCGCGAAAAAAATATTGGGATTTATACGATAATTGCGAACACTTGATGCCAACGGTTCCTAAAATGGATTATGATAAACACGACAGCCATTCAAAGCGTATTTTTGATGCTAATAACTGGCGAGATTTTGATATTTCTGATGAGGATATAAAAAGATCTAGGCGTGCATATTTTGCAAATATTAGTTATTTGGACGATAAAATTGGTGAAGTAATGCATGCATTAGAAGCTACTGATCAAGAAGCTGTAATTTTATTCTTATCTGATCATGGAGATATGTTAGGCGAGCGTGGCTTATGGTTTAAGATGTCTTTCTTTGAAGGTTCTGCACGAGTTCCTTTGATGATTAGCTCAACCAACATGGCTTCCATTTTAATAACCAGTCCAGTCTCAAATATTGACCTAACACCTACATTATGTGATTTAGCAGGCGTATCAATAGAAGAAATTGCCCCATGGTGTGAAGGCGAAAGCCTAGTTCATCTAGGCCAAGGCGGTGAAAGATCAAGTCCTGTTGCAATGGAATACGCTGCTGAGGGATCATATGCACCAATGGTATCTTTGCGTTATGGGCCTTGGAAGTATAATCGGTGCACGCTAGATCCAGATCAGCTTTTCAACCTTCATGACGACCCACACGAATTAATTAATTTAGCTAATGAGCCAAAACATCAAGGAACCTTAAGTCAACTCCAAGCAAAGTCTAAAGCTCGTTGGGATTTAGAAAAATTTGATGAAAATGTACGAGAAAGCCAAGCTCGACGTTCGATTGTTTACGCAGCACTACGTAATGGTAATTATTTTCCTTGGGATTATCAGCCACTTCAAGATGCATCTGAACGCTATATGCGAAACCACATGAATTTGGACAATCTGGAAAATGAAACCCGCTTCCCTCGTAATAAATAAATCCATAAATAGATTCATATAATGCCAACTTTGGAGACATAAAACATGCCATACAAATGCCAGCCTATAGCCAGCCATTTTATTAACGGTGAGTATGTAGAAGATACCGATGGTAAAATCATTGAATGTATTTATCCAGCAACAGGTGAAATTGTAGCTAAAATCTATTCTGCAACTCCTGAAATAATTGAGATTGCGTTAAGTGCAGCTAAATCAGCACAAAAATCGTGGGGAAAATTATCTGGAACTGAGCGTGGGCGCGTGTTACGCCGGGCCTCTGATATTATCCGTAAACGCAATCGTGAATTATCTATTCTTGAAACATACGACACTGGAAAACCACTACAAGAGACCTTATGCGTAGACGCCACTTCAGGTGCAGACGCCTTAGAGTATTTTGGGGGATTAGCAGGTGCTGTTACGGGGGAGCACATTCCGTTAGGGGAAGACTGGGTGTATACTAAGAGAATTCCTTTAGGTGTTTGCATTGGTATTGGCGCATGGAATTATCCAACACAAATAGCTTGCTGGAAAAGCGCGCCCGCTTTGGCATGTGGTAATTCGATGATTTTCAAACCATCAGAGATGACCCCATTATGCGCTTTAAAAGTAGCTGAAATTCTTGTTGAGGCAGGCGCACCACCAGGTATTTTTAATGTTGTGCAAGGGTATAGTGATGTAGGCGCTACACTGGTGGCTGACACTCGTGTGAACAAAGTATCATTAACCGGTTCTGCTGAGACAGGAAAAAAAGTTTATGCAGCGGCAGCCGCAGGAATGAAACATGTAACCATGGAGTTAGGTGGGAAATCTCCATTAATCATTTTTGATGATGCAGATATAGAAAACGCAGTTGGAGGTGCAATGCTGGCAAACATGTACTCAACAGGCCAAGTTTGCTCAAATGGAACTCGAGTATTTGTACAAAAGGGTATTAAAGATGCATTTTTAAAACGTTTTTTAGAACGAGCCGCTAAAATTAAAGTAGGCGACCCAATGAATGAGGAAACACAGTTTGGTCCTATGATTTCTGAACGGCAGCGCGATATCGTCATAGGTTTCATTGAACAAGGTAAAGCTGAGGGTGCCACTTTAATCTGTGGTGGCAACGCTATAAAAGGTGACGGATGGTTCATTGAGCCAACAGTATTTTCAAATGTTACTGATGACATGACTATAGCTAAGGAAGAAATTTTTGGCCCCGTGATGTCCGTTTTTGAATTTGAAACTGAAGACGAAGTAATAACTCGCGCCAACAATACCGACCTTGGCTTAGCGGGTGGAGTTTTTACAAATAATATTCAACGTGCACATCGTGTAGTGGACGAATTAGAAGCAGGTACTTGCTTTATCAATTCATATAACGATGCTCCTGTAGAAGCTCCCTTTGGCGGGGTAAAAGGATCAGGTGTAGGCCGTGAAAATTCCAAAGCTGCCATTGAACACTTCAGTCAATTAAAGACAGTTTATGTTCGTATGGGAAAAGTTGATTCACCTTATTAAGGATAACTTAACATGAAAGCAGACTTTGTAATAATAGGAGCTGGATCAGCAGGTTGTGCCATGGCATATCGGCTCTCCGAAGATGGTAAAAATTCAGTACTAGTTATTGAGTACGGTGGCTCAGATATGGGTCCACTTATTCAAATGCCTGCAGCTTTATCATATCCAATGAATATGAAGACTTACGACTGGGGCTTTCAATCAGAACCCGAACCACACTTAAACAATCGTAAGCTTGCGACGCCGCGCGGTAAAGTTATAGGTGGATCATCCTCTATTAACGGTATGGTCTATGTGCGTGGACATTCTAAAGATTATGACTATTGGGAAAAGTCTGGAGCTACCGGCTGGTCATACGCAGATGTATTGCCTTATTTTAAGCGAATGGAAAATTGGCGTAGCGGCGGGCATGGTGGTGATCCAAGCTGGCGTGGTCGTAAGGGCCCTTTACACATTTCACGTGGGCCTCGTAAAAATCCTTTATTCAAAGCATTTGTAGATGCTGGGTGCCAAGCTGGCTACGAAACCACCAATGATTATAATGGAGAAAAGCAAGAAGGCTTTGGCCCAATGGAGCAAACAGTTTATAAAGGTCGCCGTTGGTCAGCAGCTAATGCATATTTACACTCCGCATTAAAACGGAAAAATTGCAACATAGTACGCGCTTTTGCTCGTAAAATTATAATAGAAAATGGTCAAGCCACTGGAGTTGAAATTGAGCGTAATGGAAATACTGAAACTATATCCGCAAATCGTGAAGTTATTATATCTGCATCTTCAATAAATTCACCAAAATTGCTTATGCTTTCAGGTATTGGGCCAGCCAAACAACTGAAAGAACATGGAATAGACGTGATAGCTAACCGCCAAGGTGTTGGGCAAAACTTGCAAGATCATTTAGAAATCTACCTTCAAATAGCATCCTTAAAACCAATCACATTGTATAGGCATTGGAATTTTATATCCAAAGCAATAATTGGAGCACAGTGGCTTTTTACAAAAACTGGTTTAGGGTCATCAAACCAGTTTGAAAGTGCCGCATTCATTCGATCCAAAGCAGGTGTAGAATATCCAGATATTCAATATCACTTTTTGCCGATTGCAGTGCGTTATGATGGCAAAGCAGCGGCTGAAGGCCATGGCTTTCAGGCACATGTTGGCCCAATGCGATCAGATTCACGTGGATCTGTAACTTTAACATCAAATGATCCTAAGGACCCTCCAAAGATATTATTTAATTATATGAGCGCACCCAAAGACTGGGAAGATTTCAGAAATTGCATTCGATTAACTCGCGAAATCTTTGAGCAAGAGGCTTTTAAAGAATATGCAGGTAAAGAAATCCAACCAGGCAAAACTATAGAAACAGACGCTGAATTAGATACTTTTTTAAGCGAAAATGTTGAAAGCGCATATCACCCTTGCGGGACATGTAAGATGGGTGCAATCAATGACCCAATGGCTGTGGTTGACCCAGAGTGTCGTGTAATTGGTGTAAGTAGATTAAGACTAGCAGATAGTTCTATTTTTCCTCGCATTACAAATGGTAACTTAAATGGACCTTCCATTATGGCTGGTGAAAAAGCCTCTGATCATATTTTAGGAAAACAAGTTTTACCTAAATCTAACGTAAAACCTTGGAACCACCCCCATTGGAAAACTCAACAACGTTGATTAAAACAAGACAACACTTAACTAAACCGAATAATTAATTAATTATTTTATTTGATGTTGCGCCACGATACCATTGGACAATCTTTATTCGATCTTCTTTGGAAATATCAGTTATGTTTGCAGGCGGCATGGCGTGCGAGACACCTGCTTGCAAATAAATTTCTTTTGCTGCACGTGCTACATCCTTTGGTGTTTCAAATACAAAACCTTTAGGCGCCCGCAGCATACCATCCCAAACTGGCTCACGTGAATGGCACATAGAACACCGACCAAGAACTATATCATGAACATCGCTAAAGCCACTTGCAGAGGTAAACTTTTTTTCAAATTTTGTTAAAGATTGTTTTTCTAAACTATCATAATCACCATCCCATGAAGACGCGGTTGAAAGCGCCGCAATAATCAAAAATAATATAATTGTTGCCATCCATGTCCATGTTGGACCTTTGCCCGTAGCGTGCATTGTATTAAAATAGTGGCGTATCGTTACACCTGTTAAAAATACCAGTGAAGCAATAATCCAACTATATTCAGTAGCAAATGCTAAAGGATAGTGATTGGATAACATTAAAAATAAAACTGGTAAGGTTAAATAATTATTGTGTGTACTTCGTAATTTCGCAATTTTACCATATTTTGGGTCAGGTATTTTGCCTTCTTGAAGGTCTTTTACAACAATGCGTTGATTTGGCATAATAATAAAAAATACATTTGCTGTCATGATTGTTGCTGTAAATGCACCAAGGTGCAGCATGGCAGCACGGCCTGTGAAAATTTGATTATAGCCCCAAGACATAGCAATCAGTATTATAAATAATACTAACATCAAACCTGTTGGATTATTGCCTAGCTTTGACTTACAAAGAAAGTCATATAAAATCCAACCAACAGCTAAAGAGCCCGCTGAAATTCCAATTGCCTGCCAAGTAGACAAATCAGCTTTGGCTGGATCAATTAAATACAATTCTGCACCAAGCCAATAAACTATCATAAGCATGGCTGCTCCCGATAGCCACGTAGCATAGCTCTCCCACTTAAACCAAACTAAATGGTCAGGCATATTTTTAGGAGCAATCAAGTATTTCTGGATATGATAAAATCCACCACCATGAACTTGCCATTCTTCTCCATGCGCTCCTACAGGTAAATGTGGTACTTTTTTTAAGCCTAAATCTAAAGCTATAAAATAGAAAGATGAACCAATCCAAGCAATCGCTGTAATAACGTGAAGCCAACGGACAGCAAAAGCAATCCATTCCCACATAATTGCTAAGTCGTTCATCAGTTTATCCTTTCAATTATTTACGTTCTTATATGGGCTATCATTACCTTGCTAGGTTTGTTATTAATAAAAGAGTATCAAAAAAAAGACAACAATGTCCTATTTCGAAAATATACGTACGTTTACGCGCATCTATGAATTAGGCAGCATGTCAGCTGCTGCTAGAGACCAACGAATATCGCCAGCTGTTGCATCTGCACGAATCTCTCAACTAGAATCCCATTTAGGCGTTAGATTATTTCAACGCACAACACGTAGCTTGGCACCAACAGAACAAGGTAGGCTTTTTTATCGTGGCGCTTGCGCAATCTTAGAATCAGTTGAAAGTGCTGAAGCCGATATTGGTGATGTTACCGACAATCCTCGTGGTGTATTACATGTTGCTGCACCCTTAGGTGTTGGGCGAAGTTTAATTGCTCCAAACTCTCCAGGATTTACAAAGCAGTATCCATTAGTTGATATTCGATTGCGATTAAGTGATCGCAAAGTGGATTTAACAGCTGAAGGTTTAGATATTGCATTTTTTTTAGGACATCCCACTGACTCAAATCTTAGAATTCGTAAGATAGCAGATTGCCCACGTATTTTATGCGCTAGTCCAGAGTACATTTCTGAACACGGCCATCCACATGATGGCTTCGAATTACAACGCGGCAAACATAACTGTTTGATGTTACGATTTCCTGGAGCTACTGAATTCCAATGGGAATTAGACACACCTGATGGCCCTCGAAAATTTGACGTAAAAGGGCGCCTAGAAAGCGATGATGGAGATGTATTAACTGACTGGGCATTATCAGGTGCAGGTATTGCAATGAAACCCATTTTTGAGGTTTATGAACACCTTCAAAGTGGGAAATTAGTAATAGTGGCGGAAAAGACAAAACCTTCATATGTTCAAATGGCATGCCTTTATACCCATAGACGCCATCAAGATCCCAAGGCACGTTTGTTTATGGAATTCATGATTGAGCGTATTAATCACGCAATTTCTGGAGCTTATCCAAAACGTTAATTAGCTTCCACGATATGTAGAATAGCCAAATGGGGATAACAGTAATGGTACGTGATAATGGACATCTTCAGACATACCAAACCTTAGTGGAACAATATTCAAAAACTGTATCCCATCTGAAACTTTATTGTAGTGTGAAATATATTCACCACAATGAAATACTAATTCATATTCACCTTTTTGAAACTCTGAAACATTTAGTATCTGTTCGTTTGTCCTACCATCAGCATTTGTTACAACTTTTCGTAAAAGTTCTGATTTATTATCCACGATTCGGAAGAGCTCTATTTCTAAACCTTCTGCAGGGCATCCGCGTGCAGTATCCAAAACATGTGTAGTTAAATATCCAACCATAAGATTTATCTCCGTTTAAAATCTATTTTTAATGTGGTTTTTACAATATGGAAGAGTTAATTAAGTAATACTCCTTCAAATATTATTTGATACAAATTTTTATTAAATAGTTTATTATAATTCCTAAATAGGAGATCTTTAAGTATGAAACGCTACCCGCGAGATATGCATGGTCATGGAAGTACTCCACCCATTGCCCAGTGGCCAAATAATGCCAAAATTGCATTACAAATTGTAGTGAATTACGAAGAGGGTGGGGAAAATAACATCCTACATGGAGATTCTGCATCGGAGGCATTTTTATCAGAAATTGTAGGTGCCGAAGCATGGCCAAATCAACGCCATGCAAACATGGAATCTATTTATGAATATGGTGCGCGTGCTGGTTTCTGGCGCTTACACGAATTATTAAAAAATATACCTGTAACGGTTTATGGTGTTGCTTCTGCATTAGCTCGCTCTCCAAATCAAGTCCATGCAATGACGACAGCCGGCTGGGAAATCGCAAGCCATGGCCTAAAGTGGATAGATTATAAAAATATTAAACCAGCAGAAGAAGCTGCAGATATGGTAGAAGCAATTCGACTACACACCGAAGTAACAGGTACTGCACCACGTGGCTGGTATACTGGACGCTCTTCTAAGAATACCATCCGCCTTGCTTCTGAGACTGGCGCCTTTTCATATGTTTCTGATACATATGCTGATGATCTACCTTATTGGATAGAAGTTGAAGGTAATGATCAACTAATGATTCCATATACATTAGATGCAAACGATATGCGTTTTGCAACTCCACAAGGCTTTAATTCTGGAACACAGTTTTTAGATTATCTCAAAGATAGTTTTACAGCCTTGTATAACGAAGGCTTAAATGGCGTGCCTAAAATGATGTCAATTGGACTACATTGCCGCCTCGTCGGGCGGCCAGGGCGTATTGAATCCATTCGTAAATTTTTAGAGTTTGTAAAAGGGCATGAAGGTGTTTGGTTAGCTACGCGAGAGCAAATTGCTGATCATTGGGCTAAGACACACCCTCATAAACGTTATGAGCGGCCTAGTGAAATGAATCGGGCTATGTTTATTGAAAAATATGGTGGTATTTTTGAACATTCAGCATGGATTGCTGATGCAGCATTTGATTTAGAATTAGGCTATTCACATGATACAGCAATTGGTTTACATAATGCTTTATCTCGCGTTTTTCGTTCAGCATCACAAAAGCAGCGCTTAGGCGTTCTAACTGCACACCCTGATTTAGCTGGTAAATTAGCACTAGAAAATGGCTTAACAACAAAAAGCGCTTCAGAACAAGCGTCGGCTGGGATGAACAACTTGACCGACAATGAACGTAAAACATTTACTATCATGAACAATGAATATGTTAAAAAACACGGCTTCCCATTTATCATTGCTGTAAGGGATCACACCAAAGCAAGTATTCTTGATGCATTCACACGGCGCATAAATAATGACCAGGCCACTGAGTTCTTAGAAGCATGCCACCAAGTCGAGCTAATTGCTAAATTTCGTTTAATAGACTTATTGCCATGATACGCACAATTACTACACGCCCACTAATACAAAACGAATTTGCAATTTTTGGCGATGTATTAGAAGTAACAGGCAAGCCAGATAACATAATTAACCAGGGCATGTGTGGTCGGCATCATGATTTAGCAAATATGGACTTTAGTACCGGGCAAGCAGGTATCAGCCTATTTAATGCTACAGCTCGCAGCTTACCCTTCATGTTGGAAATGATGGAACGTCACCCAAATGGAAGCCAAGCTTTTATTCCAATGCACCAAAATCCATTTCTTATAATTGTTGCTGAGGATAAAAAAGGTAAACCAGGTACCCCGATTGCATTTTTAAGTGGACCCGGGCAAGCTATCAATTTTCACAAAAATATTTGGCACGGCGTTTTATGTCCGCTACATGCGCCAGGTTTGTTTGCCGCCATTGATAGAATCGGAGATGGCCCAAACTTAGAAGAACATTGGTTCAAAAAAGCTTGGACTATCATCTAAAAATCTTTTTAAACTAACCGTAACTTGATACTGGCGAGCTAGCCAGTGCGGCAATATTTAATAGGCCACGCACTGTAACCCCTGGTGTTACTATATGCGCACGATTTCCCATTCCCATTAGAATCGGTCCAACCTCTAGGCCGCCCGCAACTGATTTTAAAATGTTACGAGTTGCACCAGCAGCATCTGAATTTGCGTAAACCAAGATATTAGCTTTACCTTTTAAGCGATTACCCGGCATCATAGTCTCACGCAAACTTTCGTCTAAAGCTGCATCAGTATGCATCTCACCTTCATATTCAAAGTCTACTTCTTGGGCGTCCAGTATAGACAACGCTTCACGTGTAACACGCCCAGAATGGGAATCCGCATTTCCAAACTGTGAACTCGAACATAATGCAAGTTTAGGCTCAATCCCAAAACGACGCGTATGGCGCGCAGTGGCAATCATAGTATCTGTAATCTGTTGCGCTGTTGGCTCAATATTTACATGGGTATCTGCAATAAATAATGGGCCTTGGTCCAAAATCACTAAGGAGAGCGCTCCAACTGGATTAAAATCTTTATTCGCTAAAACTTGTTTAATATAATTTAAATGCCATTGGTATTGGCCAAAGACACCACAAATCATGCTATCTGCTTCACCCCTATGAACCATAACTGCAGCAATAGCGGTCGTATTAGTACGCAAAATAGCTTTAGCCAAATCAGGTGTAACACTTTTGCGCGCCATTATTTCATGATATGACTGCCAATAATCGCGATATCGTGCATCGCTTTCTGGATTAACAAGTTCAAAATCTACGCCTGCTTTAATGGACAGCCCTTCACGTTCAATTCGAGCTTCAATAACGCTTGGGCGACCAATTAATATTGCTGAACCTGATAATTCTTCTGACATTGCCTGAACAGTTCGAAGAACTTTTGTTTCTTCTCCTTCTGAAAAAACGACGCGCCGGTTATCAGTTTTTGCTGCTTCAAAAATAGGACGCATTGTAATGGCAGAGCGGTAAACCTGTGTTTGTAATTGAGTATGGTAAGCGTCTAGATCTAACTTGTTTTTTGCAACACCACTCTCAATTGCAGCCTTAGCAACCGCTAACGCTATTGTTGGTAATAAACGTGGATCAAACGGTTTTGGAATTAGATATTCTGGACCGAATGTTAATCGTTCTCCTTGGTATGCTGCACCCAATTCAGCACTCGCTGGTTCACGAGCGAGGCCAGCGATTGCTTCTACACATGCCACCTTCATTTCATCATTAATTGTTGTTGCACCTGCATCCAATGCCCCTCGAAATATAAATGGGAAACATAACACATTGTTCACTTGATTTGGATAATCAGAGCGGCCAGTGGCAATCAAAGCATCTGGAGATGCTTCACGAGCATCTTCTGGCATTATCTCTGGCGTAGGATTTGCTAATGCAAAAATAATAGGATGTGACGCCATCTTTTTAACCATTTCTTGCGTCAATAAACCAGGCCCCGATACGCCTAAGAACAAGTCAGCTCCTTCCATTGCCTCCATAGTGGTACGCATTGTGGTATTCTTAGCAAATTCAGATTTTTCTGTATTTAAATCATTACGCTGAGTATGAACAACACCCTTACTATCTATCATTGTGATATTTTCTTTTTTAGCGCCCATCACCATCATCATCTTCAAACAAGCGATACCTGCAGCACCTGCCCCTAAAGCAACAATTTTAATGTCTGCAAAAGATTTTTTAGCAACACGCAGTGCGTTTGATGCCGCTGCTGCTGCAACAATAGCTGTTCCGTGTTGATCATCGTGAAATACTGGAATGCCCATACGTTCGCGGCAAATACGTTCTACAATAAAACAATCTGGTGCTTTAATATCTTCCAGATTTACTGCTCCAAATGTTGGCTCCAAACTACATACAATCTCTGCTAGTTTTTCAGGATCTGTTTCATTCACTTCGATATCAAAACAGTCAATACCTGCAAACTTTTTAAATAAAACTGCCTTACCCTCCATTACAGGCTTTGAGGCTAAGGCACCAATATTTCCCAAACCCAATACGGCTGTTCCATTTGATATAACAGCTACCAGATTACCACGAGCAGTATAACGTTTTGCATCATCTGGGTTTTTTTCAATCTCTAAACAAGCGTCAGCTACACCAGGTGAATATGCACGACTCAAATCACGGCCTGTTGCCATTGGCTTTGTTGCTCGGATTTCTAATTTGCCAGGGCGCGGGAACTCATGATAATCTAAGGCAGCTTGTTTTTCGATCGATTTTTTTGTGTCTTTAGTCAATTTATTCTCCTGGGGCCGGATACAGGTAAAATAACCCATAAATTATTAAGATAGTTTATTTATATCTCTAAATTTTTAATTAATAAAAGTATTTAATTACATTTATGGTAAGTATAAATACTATGATTTATATTCCAAATATTAAAACTCAACTTGATTTGCAACACCACGCTCAATTGCTAATTCAACAACACTCGAAGCAACTGCAAGATCTTGCAAGCCAACACCAGTTCCATCGAACAATGTAATATCTGAATCGGTAGTGCGACCAACTGCAGTACCATTAATTACAGCACCAATTTCAATTATATCATTTATAGTAATGCTTCCTTCAGATATGGCATGTTGGCATTCTCCAATTGTTATGGACTGTGCTATTTCATCTGTGAACAAATTTGCACGCTTCATTAATGAAGCTTCAATCTCTTGTTTTCCTTTAGTATCTGTACCCATACAAGCAATATGTGTGCCTAACTTTACGCTTAAGTTTTCTAAGATAGGATCAAAGCTAGATGTAATAGTTACAATTACATCACTTGTTGCACCTAATTCTTTCAATGTTACAATTTCAAAAGGCAATCCAATTTCATCAGCCACTTTACGCAAGCTATCTAGTTTTTCTGGTGAGCGGTTCCATGCAATAACTTTTTCAAATTTTCGTTGTTCAACGACTGCTCGCAACTGAAAACTAGCCTGATGCCCAGCGCCAATTATACCCAAAACCTTTGAGTCTTTACGAGAAAGATGCGCCACAGAAACAGCAGCAGCAGCAGCAGTACGCAGAGCTGTTAAAAGATTACCGCCAACCACAGCTCGGCACTTTCCTGTGTTAGCATCAAATAAAAAGATTGTAGATTGGTGGTTAGTAATGCCATTAGCAGCATTGCCAGGCCAGTAGCCACCAGACTTTAAGCCTAAATTTAACGCTGTTTTATCAAAGCCAGACTTAAAGCCATATAATGCATCAGCATGACCAATTGCTTCCCTAATTACAGGAAAATTATAAGCACTTTTTTTAGCCATAGATGCGAATACCTTTTCTACAGCATCAAATGCAACTTCACGCGTCATAAGTGCGCCAATTTCTTTTTCTGGAACAATAATCATAAATAAATACCTTATGCTATGAGAAATAGGCGAGGGGCTCTAACCTATTTAAAAAATTAAGTTTGTGAAACTTTAGTAAGCTTTTCCACGTGCAGAAACAGGCCATAATTTTTCAACTTTCCCATTACGAACGCCAACGTACCAATCATGTAAATTACATGTTGGATCACAATGACCTGGAACTAAACGCAACTTATCATTCACTTTTAAAACACTGTCTGTATCACGAATAACACCATGTTCATCAGAACATTTAAAATATTCAATGTCTGTCCGTCCATAAACAACAGGCAGCCCACTATCTATAGATTGCACTTTCAGGCCTGCGTCAACGACTGCCAGATCCGCTTTAGCATGAGACATAACTGATGTTAGAATAAATAATGCATTTTCCCACTCTCCCTGATCTATACGGTTACCTTTTTCATCTAAAATGCGTCCATAGTCTGCATCCATAAAAGCATATGAACCGCACTGTAATTCATTAAACACTCCAGAATTACCTTCAAAGTAATAGGATCCTGTACCTCCACCACCAACAATATCACATGCTAAACCTTGCAGTTTTAAATTTTGAATAGCATCATCAACCTGAGCAACAGCAACCTCAATCTTTGCCTTACGGTCATCGTAAGAGTCCATGTGTTGCATGGCACCTTGATATGCTTGCAGCCCCGCAAATTTTAACCCCTCCGCATTATCAATTAATTTAGCAATTTTTATAACTTCTTGAGTAGACGTCACTCCACAGCGGCCAGCACCACAATCAATTTCAACAACACATTCAATTTGAGTTCCATGGCGCACTGCTGCTGCTGATAAATCAGCTACGTTTTCAGGATCATCTACACAACAAATTATTCGTGAGCCTAATTTTGGCAACCGGGCCAACCGGTCAATTTTTGCTGGCTGTCTAACTTGATTAGAAACCATTACATCCTTAATTCCTCCACGTACAAATACTTCTGCTTCAGATACTTTTTGACAGCAGACACCAACAGAGCCACCTAGCTTTTCTTGAAGTTTTGCAACATCTACTGATTTATGCATTTTTCCATGAACACGATGGCGAACACCCATATCTTTAGCAACCTTACCCATTTTGATGATGTTTCGCTCTAACGCATCAAGGTCTAAAATAAGACAAGGCGTTTCGATATCAGCTTCATCCATTCCTGGTACTGCAGGAACATCATAGCCAACTTCCAATTCGTCATAGTTGATATTAATCATAAGTTTTTTCCTTTTATATCCAGGGTAATTTTGCGAGATCGACGTTACCACCTGTAATAACAACACCAACACGCTTACCCGCAAAGACTTCAGGGTTTTTAAGAATAGTAGCTAGTGGAACGGCACAACTTGGCTCGATTATAATTTTCATTCGTTGCCAAGTTAATTTCATTGAATCTATAATTTCAATTTCGCTTGCAGTGAGAATATCAGTGACATGGTTTTTGACAAAATGCCAAGTTAAGTCTTTCAAGGGAACCTTCAAACCGTCAGCAATAGTATCTGGTGCATCATCAGAGATAAGGTGGCCCGCTTTAAAACTGCGGTATGCATCATCTGCTTGTTCTGGTTCTGAAGCAATAATTTGAACATCTGGCGCAAGTTTTGACAGAGTTAAGCATGTGCCTGATATCATCCCACCTCCACCGATTGGAGCAACTATCATATCTAAAGTCCGACCAAAACCTTCCATTTGCTCGAGTAATTCGCGAGAGCATGTGCCCTGCCCAGCTATAACTCGTGGATCATTGTATGGATGTACAAAGTTACCACCAGTTTTAGCTTGGACTTCAGCAAAAACTTCTTCCCGCGCTGTTGTTGACGGCTCACATTCTGTAATTATTCCACCATACCCGCGAACTGCAGATTTTTTCGCTTCTGGGGCAGTGCGTGGCATTACAACATTGCATGAAATACCACGTCGATTAGCTGCATAGGACAATGACAAGGCATGGTTGCCTGAACTATGAGTGCAAACACCTTTAGATGCCTCTATGTCTGAAAGAGCAAAAACTGCATTTGACGCACCACGTACCTTAAACGCACCCGCTTTTTGAAAGTTTTCACATTTAAAAAATATTTCACAACCAGACAGCTCATTAAGATAACTTGACGTTAAAACTGGCGTGCGATGAATATAAGGTTTAATTCGCTCGTGAGCAGCTACCATGTCATCAAATGTTGGGATATACATTTTGTATCCTTTTTTATCAATAAAAATTAATTGCCGTGACGATAGTATTCTTGCGCAGCGGCGACTCCAGAACCAAGTTTGATATCTAAACCCAGATCAAGCATCACCATTTCAGCAACCCCCAAACCGGACAACATCATAGCATCAGTGAGCATACCAAGATGGCCAATTCTAAACACTTTACCGCTAACTTCACCCAAGCCAACACCAAATGCCATCCCATATTTGTCAGCAGCCCGTGTTACTATATCAGTAGCATTAAATCCTTCTGGCGTGCATATTGCAGAGACCGTGTCAGATTGAACATCAATTGAGTTTGCGCAGAGCTTTAAACCCCAGGCATCAACTGCCAAACGAACACCCTGAGCTATCCTATAATGTCGCGAAAATACATTTTCCAAACCTTCTTCAAAGATCATCTCTAATGATACTTTTAAGCCATTCATTAATCCAACTGGTGGTGTGTAAGGAAATGCATTTGAAGAATAGCCTTTTATCATATCATGGATATCAAAAAATGTTTTGGGTAATTTAGCAGTATGTTTGCGCTTCATTGCTTTGTCACTAAAGCCAACAATAGCTAATCCTGCAGGTAACATGAATCCTTTTTGGGAACCAGTCACTGCTACATCCACACCCCAATTATCAAATTGAAAATCCATAGAGCCTATTGAGCTAACCCCATCCACAAAAAGCATTGCTGGATGGTTAGCAGAGTCTAGTGCGCCCCGGACTGCATGAATGTTTGACTTCACACCAGTGGCAGTTTCATTATGTGTTGCTAAGACAACTTGAATTTCATGATTTATGTCTGCTTTTAATATTTCTTCATACTGATCTGATGGTAAACTATCTCCCCAAGGTGTTTCAACAATTTGAACATCTAAATTATGTCGCTGACACATATCTATCCAGCGATGGCTAAACATTCCGTTACGAGCAGCCAAAACTTTATCACCTGCACTAAGCGTATTTGTCAGAGCCACCTCCCAACCGCCAGTACCAGTAGATGGGAAAATAAAGATATGAGCATCTTCAGATTTTATTATTTTACGTACACCATCCAGACATGGATTTAATATTTCCCCAAAAATAGGTGACCTATGATCAATGGTAGGCATAGAACATGCTTGGCGAATTTTTTCCGGCATATTTGTTGGACCAGGAATAAAGACTGCATTTTGAAAGCTCATTAGTTTTCCCCTAGAATTTTCTTATTACCATTATAAAATATTGTTGTTTACAGAACAATTTTTTTGAAAATTAATATTTTTTATTACTTTTGGAAAAAAATACTGCATTGTCAGTAAGTTACTTTTTTCATAAGGTGAAAGAGATTTTCATTTATTATTGGAGGACCTTATGAATTTAAAAGATAGTACTAATAAACTGAATAAAAGAGCGCGGGGGCGGCCTCGCGCCTTCAACGAAAAAGTTGAACAAAACACAATAAAGTCATTAGACCGTGCACTCACTGTTTTAACTAAGCTTTCAAAAAATCAGAACATAACCCTAACAGAGCTATCACAAAAACTTGGAGAGTCCCCATCAACTATTTACCGAGTACTTACAACAATGGCTCAACATCAAATTGTTGAGTGTGATGACAATTCCCAAACCTGGCATATCGGATCAGGTGCATTTCAAATTGGATCATCATTTCTTCGCCGTACAAGTTTGATAGAAACAAGCCGCCCATTTTTACGCAGTTTAATGGAAGAAACTGGAGAAACTGCAAACCTTGGAATTGAAAAGGATGGTAATGTTTTATTTTTAAGCCAAGTGGAAACCCACGCACCAATCCGTGCATTTTTTCCTCCTGGAACACTTTCTCCCCTACATGCATCCGGCATAGGGAAAGCCCTATTGGCACAATATAGTGATACAAAATTAGAGAAGTTTATCAAAACAGATCTCGAGTCTTTTACACCCCATACCAAAGCAACATTAAAACTTTTACAAAGCGATATACAAATTACTTTAGCTCGAGGCTATGCCGTAGACGATCAAGAACGTAATTTGGGAATGCGATGTATTGCTGCTCCAATAAAAAATGCATTTGGTGAAGTTATTGCTGGTATTTCTGTATCAGGCCCAACCAGTCGGGTAGCTAGCGACAAAGTCCAGACATTTGCAAAATCTGTGATTAATGCTGCAATTAACGTATCAGCAGCTATGGGTGCTGATATTGAATAGCTCTATAGCCCTGATAGTTTGAGTTTCATGTGACGATTAACATCTTTGTATAATAGATAACGGAATGCTTTTGATCCACCAGCGTAACAAGCTTGTGGGCAAAAAGCGCGTAGCCACATATAATCTCCACCCTCAACCTCTACCCAGTCTTGATTTAAGCGATAAACTGCTTTTCCCTCCAGCACGTAAAGTCCGTGCTCCATAACATGCGTTTCACAAAACGGAATTACTGCACCAGGCTGCAATGTAACTATAGTAACATGCATATCATGACGTAAATCTGATAGGTCCACAAATCGTGTTGTGGTCCATTTACCCTCAGTATTAGGCATCACAGTTGGCTCAACATCATTCTCATTGGCAATAATAGGATCAGGCACATTTAAACCATCAACTGCTTCATAAGCTTTTCGTATCCAGTGAAATTTAGCTAAATCATTTGAAACATTGTGCATGCTCCATTTTAAGCCAGCTGGTAGATAGGCGTACCCACCCTCTTTGAGGATATGCATATTTCCATCAAAACTTATACTTACCGATCCCTCAACAACAAATATAACGCCTTGAGCCTGAGGGTCTAGTTCAGGTCGATCACTCCCACCACCTGGTTGGACTTCCATAATGTATTGTGAAAAAGTTTCTGCAAACCCACTAAGGGGGCGGGAAATAACCCATAACCGTGTTTTTTCCCAAAATGGTAAAAAGCTCGTTACAATATCGCGCATGGTTCCTTTTGGAATAACAGCATAAGCATCAGTAAAAACTGCACGGTCAGTCAACAATGTATTTTGATCTGGGTGCCCACCTAATTGGGAGAAATACTTATTTTTAGCCATAAATTAATCCAGTTTATTTTTTATTAACATTATATACTTTAACACTTAAGCCAAGGCATGCATTAGAAAATAGAATATTTGTAAAAATTTGAAAATAGAATATTATTTATCTGTCAAAAGAGATTTTAAAAGTCTAAGATTTTATAATAATGGGTACTATATTTGTAAAAATTAAAAGTGTTTTTTAATAAATTATTTTAGTATTTTTTGTCTGCTTAGTGACCTATATAAGTGTTTTAAACAGCTGCAAAGTACCAACTGTGTGCGCTAAAGCATTAACAAAATCAAGGGTGTTAAGTATGAAAACTGTATTAGACCAACTTAGAGAAATGACTGTAGTCGTAGCAGATACTGGCGAAGTGGCCGCTGTTAAAGAGTATAAACCAGTTGACTGTACTACTAATCCCTCTTTGGTATTAAAAGCATTAAAAGATCCCGCATCCGAAGAGTTGGTTGCGTTAGAAATAGAAACTGGTTGCAAAGCAGGCCGAACTCCAGAACAGGTAACTGAAATTTTAACAGTAGCAATGGGGGCTGAATTAGCGCCACTTGTACCAGGTCGCGTATCTACAGAAGTAGATGCATGCTTATCTTTTAATACAGAAAAATCTGTAACAAGAGGTCGCGCAATCATTGACGAATATTCAAAACGGGGTATAGAAAAAAAACAGATTCTCATCAAACTTGCATCAACTTGGGAAGGAATCCGCGCTGCAGAAATTCTACAGGATGACGGGATTGATTGTAACTTAACACTTTTATTTTCTATGGCACAGGCTGTTGCATGTGCAGATGCTAATTCATTTTTAATCTCACCATTTGTTGGGCGGATCACAGATTGGTATAAGAAGGCAGAAGGCCGTGAAACTTATGCGCCACATGAAGACCCTGGGGTAATCTCAGTTTGCAAAATCTACGATTATTATAAATCAAATAGAATCAACACTATTGTAATGGGTGCATCCTTTCGTAGTAGTGATCAAATTAAAGCACTTGCCGGATGTGATAACTTGACTATAGCACCAAATTTATTAGATGAAATGGGAAATGATAACTCACCACTAACTCGTGCTTTATCTCCAGAAAAAACAAGTGGGGTTGCTCCAATTCTAATGGATGAGGCAAACTTTAGGTGGGAAATGAATGCTGATGCTATGGCCACTGAGAAATTAGCAGAAGGCATTAGAAACTTTGATGCAGATCATAAAAAACTAATTAACTTAATAGCTACTCGCATGAGTGCGTAGTCTAATTTTCTATACTAACAATATAATAAAAGCCCATAGGGTTTTTATTTGGTAATATTAATTAACTATTAAAGTACAATTTTGTTGTATTATTTCCATCTCTTTTTTATTCAAAGAGATGGAAAAAGGGCTGTTATGAAAATTTTGATTATTGGTGCCGCTGGAATGATTGGAAACCGTTTGGCTAAATCCATATTAAAAGATGGATTAAGCAAAAAGGCACATGATCTAACATTGTTTGATGTTATTACACCTACCTTGGGTAGTGACATTAACTCAATCACTATCAAGACAGGCAATATTGCTGACCCTATGGTAGCCAAAGAATTGATCGCCAATAAGCCTGATATTATCTTTCACCTCGCTGCAATTGTGTCGGGTGCCGCAGAAGCAGAATTCGAAAAAGGGTGGCATATAAACGCACAGGGTACATGGCATCTCTTAGAAGAAATTCGTAAATTTCATATTGCTTCGGATGGGTTTTATACACCAAAATTTATTTACACATCTTCTATTGCCATTTTTAGTGGTCCTTATCCTAATGCAGTTGATGACGACTTTGCCCCTAATCCAGAGACATCATACGGCGCGCAAAAGTTAGTAGGTGAAGTCTTAATTAACGACTACACTCGCAAGAGATTTGTGAATGGTGTTGCTTTACGTTTTCCAACAATTGTTGTTCGCCCTGGAATACCCAATAAAGCTGCGTCTTCGTTTTATTCTAGTATTATTAGGGAACCTTTGAACGGTAATGAAGCCATTTTACCTGTTAGTGATACTTTGCGCCATTGGTTTGCAAGCCCCCGAAGTGCCATTGGTTTTCTACGCCACGCAGCAATCCTTGACCTAACTAAACTTGGAAAACGTCGGGCATTAAACCTCCCTGGAGTTTCATGTTCGATTGCAGATCAAATCATCTCATTAGAAGCACTAGCGGGAGCAAAAATAAGCAAATTAATAAAACGTCAAGCTGATCCAGTAATTGAAAGTATAGTTACCCGCTGGCCTCAAAGTTTTATACCTGAGCGAGCTACATCATTAGGATTTATTGCTGATGATAGTTTTACACAAATAATTCAAAACTATATCGACGAAGAAATTGAACCAGGTTTATTCAACTCGCAATAGTTCACCTACATCCATTCATTAGTTGGTTTAATACTTACTCAGCTAACGGCTCTTCTGGTGTTGGCGGAGCAAAACTATAACCACCCCAAACGGACTGATCAAAATGGATAACAGAGCCCGTCATCATACCACTATCTTCAGAAGCTAAAAAAGCTACCGAGCGTGCCACCTCCTTAGGATCAATTAATCGGCCAAACGGTTGTTCAGATGCAGCAGTTTCTAACCAGTTTTCATCAGCTCCATGGTATTCTCGTTGAATACGATCCTCTCCATCAGAAGCCATCCAACCTATGTTAAGTTGATTCACTCTAATTCTGTTGCGCATTAGGGCATACCCAGAATTTCTAGTGAGTGTGGCCAATGCACCTTTCGATGCGCAATAAGGCGCAATGAAAGGTTGTCCAGTATGCGCTGAGGCTGAACCAATATTGACCATTGCCCCCGCTATGCCATCACGTATCATAATCTTGGCACTATCTTGCATTAAAAAAAATGGTGCCCTGACATTAACAGCAAACATATTGTCAAATAATTCTTCTGAAGTATTCAACAGGTTTCCCCTATCAGTTAACCCAGCTGCATTAACTAAAATATCCACTCGCCCAAATAGCCTATCAGCTGATGCTATAACATTTCGACAATCATCAACCTTTGCTAAATCTGCATTTTCAAAATGAACCTGCACACCTGTATCTTTTATAATAGTTTCCGCCACAGCCTGGCCTTTATCTGTGTTTCGCCCACATATTATGATACCCTTCACACCTACTTGAGAAAATTGTCTTGCAATTGCAGCACCTAATCCCTGTGTACCACCAGTTATTACTGCGATTTTTTCATCCAATCGATTCATTTATAGCCTCATTTATTAAGAAAATTTTTTAAAGATTAGCGTATCATATATTACGTTCAAATTTTTTAATCTGTCAATTTAGCAATCTTTATTTTCAAAAAATACCTACTATAATTAATCTAACGGAGACTAAAATAAGTAGTGCATACATTATTGGATAAAATAAATCTGCTGCCATTCTTCGTACTATAAACACACCCAATAGAGTTGCGCCAACTGCTACAGGGATAAAAATAACTGAAGACATAGCCATCTCAGTATTTAGCCGCCCAAGAACTAAATATGGTCCAAGTTTAATGAAGTTAAGTACAGAAAAGATTAAGACACTTGAGCCTGCAAATATCTTTGGATCTAAACGTAAAGGCATTGCATATATTTGGAAAGGCGGTCCACCTGCATGTGCTATAAAACTGGAAAATCCTGAAACTAGGCCCCAAAATCGTCCTGACCAAATATTAGGCCTACTAAAGGCTTTAGAATTTGATTTAACTTTTAGTATTAAACTCTGAAATACAAATAAAAGGGCTGTGCTACCAATAATTAATCCAACTATTTCATCAGATACAATAGAAGCTGTCATCCATCCAATACCTATTCCTACTAATGCCATTGGCAAAATAGCCCAAATAAGCGGTTTGCTCCAATGTCCACGCCAAGCCCATAACCCCACAGCATCCATAAATAAATAAATAGGCAACAGAAATGCTGCCGCCTCTAAAGGCGGCATAATAAAGGCAAGGATTGGCACACCCAACAATCCAAATGCTCCACCGAATCCTCCCTTTGATAATCCAACAAGAAACACTGCTAATGTAATCACTGTTGCGCTAGTTAGATCTAAAAAAATAAAATCATGCATTAATTGCATCCATACGTGTAAAAACTTTCTTTAGGTATAAAGTCATGTTTAAATTAGCTAACCCAATAACATTAGGTTTGCTACAACCTGCATATGATTACGGCTATAATATTGTCACAGTGTAAGAGTTTAGACAGCGCGGATTCGCTGATGTTGTAGCACAACCTTAGTTCGTTTTAGGTAATAGGTCTGTTTATATTACTTACGGTCTTGATTACTTTGATCCAACTACAGCAACTTGAGTTTCTAATATTGAACCTACTGAATAAAACTTTGATATCGACTAGGCTATTCGCCTTTTAAGAGCAGCACTGGATTTAAACATTATTGGCGGTGATCTAGTTTGTATAATTCCAACAAAGATAAACCTAAAATATTACAGCCCTAACAGTAGCTATTATTATGTTTGAAATGATTTCAATGATTGCAAAAAATAAAGGGAAAATTTTTATTTTATGATTAATAATAAATTAAGCTTCAAGGCAAATTTAATTTATAATGTATGGCATAGTTATCTTATGGTTTAAGCCATGCTTTAATTAATCGAAAACATTCACGAAAATGCATTTCACGTGCAAATTGGTCAGATATTAAATGGCCTCTCTTAAAGCGTTCAAACAACATTTTTCCTTTTTCGAGATTATTTGTTAATGTATGTAAAGTCTTCTGTACTTCAGAAGTATTTACATCTTTCTCACGACAATTATCGACTGCCCATTGCAATAATGAGAGTGCTTGAGCCAGCTCATATTGTGTAAGTAGTTCTTCAGACCAATTACCTCCAAAGGCAATATTTGATATTTTCTTTTTAAATTCCATGATGGAACATATAGTGAACATTTAAACAGATTCGCAATACAAATGCATCCATTCCGTACAATTTATATCGATATGAACAGTTTTTTTGCTAGCGTAGAGCAGCACGAAGAACCTGCCTTACGCCGTAAACCTGTAGGTATCACAGCCATGGAAGGGGATGTAGGTTGCCTAGTAGCCGCTAGTTATGAAGCAAAATATTTTGGTGTAAAAACCACAATGAATATTCAAGAAGCAAAAACCCTATGCCCAAAAATTATTTTACGCCCTTCACGACATCGATTATACGTACATTACAATCAACGTATTGCTAAGATTTTTGATAGATATGCAGAATTAGAGTACATACGTAGTATTGATGAATTTCAGATTGCACTTGGCGGCCAATCTACACACTTAGAGTTTGCCTCAAAGTTAGTGCAAGCTATGAAAAGCGCCATCAATAATGAAATAGGCAAAAGTCTACAATTTTCAGCAGGAATAGGTTCCAACCATCTCCTTGCAAAAATTGCTGGTAAACTTGAAAAACCTAATGGTATGCAATGGCTGTCACCTGACAACATGCCAAATAGATTAGCAGAAATTTCTCTTAATGATTTACCAGGCATTACAAAAGGAATTTTATATAAAGTTAATGCTGCTGGAATTTATAGCATACCAGAAATTTATAATCTTGACCCAATGCATGCACGTAAGATTTGGGGTTCTATTGAAGGTGAACGTTTTGTGCGTTTACTGCATGGAGAAAACATTCCACTTGGGATAACCAAACGCGGTGGATATGGTAATAGCAAAATGCTTGCCCCAGAAAATCGTACATTAAAAAACTCTTATTTTGTTTCCAGATGGCTTATTGAAAAGTCCGTGGCACGATTAAGGCGCGATAACTATACAGCATCTCAATTCACATTATTTATAGGTATTCAAAAGCCAAAGGGACATTGGGTGCAAAGCGTAAAAACACATTACAGCCAAGACATTGCCCATTTTTTAGATATAAACCGAGGACTTTGGCTAGCCATGTATGCCAGAGAACGCCCCTACAGTATATCTTCAATTTTCATTCAATTACGCAACATATTACCACTATCTAAACGTCCAAGTGAAATGTTTTTACCAATGGACATGGCAAAACAGAACCAACGCGAACACCTGTCAAAAACTATTGATACGATTAATCGCAGGTTTGGCGCAAGCACAGTAACCTACGGGATTAATAAAGCACATAATGGCTTCTTTGAGAGGGGGTAATAATTATTTATTTTTCCTCTATAAAATCAGTTATGAAAATGCAGAAGGTGGCGTGTATTTGGTTTTCATATAGCTTCAAATCACTTCATTTACGTCGGTTTCAAGATAGATAACAAAAATAATATAATTAATTAATTGCAGCATGGATAAAAACTTTGCAGTAAATGATCGCGGAGCTGCAATTTGTATGATTGCGGCCATGTTTATTCTTGGGTTTACAGATAACTTCATTGTTTTTATTTCTGAAGTAATAAGCCTATGGCAATTTCAAATGCTTCGAGCTGCAATTGCTTTACCCTTGATTGCTTTAATTGCTTGGGTTTGGAGCATCTCACTACGGCCTAAACGCTTCTGGGCTGTAGGATTACGAAGCGTTTTCTTATCAGTCTCAATGGTTTTTTATTTTTGGTCACTTGCCTTTATACCATTAGCTCAGGCTTTAGCTGGATTGTTTACTTCACCAATTTTTATTTTATTAATCTCTGGTTTAATCCTCCGTCAAAAAATTGGTTTATTCAGGATTGTAGCAGTTTCCATTGGTTTTATTGGAATTATTTTAGTTGTTGATACTAAATTAATAGACCTTACTTTTTTTAGCTTTTTACCAGTGTTAGGTGGTTTTTTTTATGCAATGGCTGCAGTTGCAACACGTCAATTATGTGAAGGTGAAACTACTTTATCTTTACTAGCAATGTTAATGGTTGTTCAAAGTGTCGTTGGCGCTTTTGCTCTAGCTCTTATAGCTTTATTAGAGCCCGAAATCCCTCTGGGGACTTCTGGATTTGTTTTGCGTGGGTGGGTATGGCCAATTAATTCTGTACTCCCTTGGATTATAATACAAGCCTTGGGGGCAATTTTAGGGATCGGTTTAATTTTTAAGGCATATCAAATTGGTCAAGCATCACAGGTAGCAGTCTTTGAATATTCTGCTCTAATTTTTGGCCCATTTTTTGCATGGTTATTAATAGGGCAGCAAGTGAGTATAATTCAATTTTTAGGCATTGCACTCATTGCAAGTGCAGGTACTATAATTGCAATACGGTCACTAAAAGAGTAGTTAAAAATTATTTTGAAGTATTCCAATCAAGCTCTTGGGCAATTGTGTATTGTTATTATCTGAACATCTACAATACTTTCAAATTTTGTTGGCACTTTTGATTTATAAAAAGAGGCTATATGCTGGAATGCGCAATCAAGGTTAGATTGTAGTTCATGGTGTAAAATATAATGAACATGACCTTGGCGCAGTAATTGTCTATTTTCACGATCTAAATCATGCGCCACAAATAGTTCTGGTACTAAGCTCTTTGCCTTCAACGCCATGAGTATTGCTGCATTCCCACCCCCCATAGAATATACACCTAAAAAGTTATTTATTCCCTGTAATGCATCAGTAATTTTACTGGCTGTGCTTAAGGCAAGGCCAGCACCACCACTTGCATCAATCAAATCTAAATTGGGACATAACCGATTCATTTCATGTGCAAAACCCTTAGCGCGAGCATCTTCGCCTTGAAATTGCAGGTGAGAAGTTGTTGTTAAAACAGTACCAGTTTGACCTTGAAAGCGTTGAGCAAACAGATATGCAGCGGTTCTTCCTGCATTTTCATTATTAAGGCCAGCATAGGCCAAGCGTTCAGTTCCTGGGCAATCAGTAAAAACTGTCACTACTGGAAGCTTAAGTTTAGTTAAGCGTGTAATTTCATTTCGAACTTCTGGGATATTTTGTACTTTTAATATAATACCCTGACTTCCACGAGCACTTATATTTTTAAGTGTCTTTACAATTTTTTCTGCAGTTGCTTCTTCAAAAAAATGATATCGCGGTCTAATTATTGCAGACGAAAATCTTGGCAAAATATATTGCACTGCACTACGCACCTCATCAGAAAAGCGCTTGGGTGCTTCAACTACAATATCTACAAACATTCGCTGGCCGCGTACCGCCAACTGGCCCTCTTGCTCCACTAACTCTTCTAAAGCTAATTTAACACGTTGAATTGTCCGAGTACTTACATTTGCCCGCCCATGTAGTGCTCGGTCTACTGTAGCTAGGCTGAAGCCAGCTTGCTGTGCAATTTCTTTATGAAGGAATTTATTTACCATTGAGGTGTTTTTGAGGTGTTTTCATACATCTTACAAGTCAAAATAGTGATTATCTAAAATTCAAGATTTCAAACAGATCAGGATTATTAAATGCAAGCCTATTTATCATCAGACGATTGCAATTTAAAAGAGTTTTCTAAAAGCTTAGAGCGCAATTTACAGCAAAGCGATGCACCACAAGCTCATGATATTCAAAAAAATATACCAATTTATGATATAAATAAAATTGATTTAACAAAAAATACTGATGTATTGCGCTCTGAATGGGCTAATGTCTTACGAAATACTTCTGGTGTATTAGTACTAAAAAATGCCTATTCTGATACTTCCTGTATCGACGCCGCAACAAAAATCTATAATAAAATCATCGCAGCGGAAAAGGTCTCAAGTGAAGGTAAGGAAGATCATTTTGCAGCTTCTGGTGCAAATGATCGGATTTGGAATTCTGCGCAAAAGCTTTGCGAGTTTGATCCACTTGTGTTTGCTCAGTACTTTGGAAACCTTGCCATTAATACTGCCTGCCAAGCCTGGCTAGGGCCAAACTACCAGATGACATCACAAATTAACCTGGTTCGCCCAGGTGGCGCCGCACAGAGCCCCCATCGCGACTATCATTTGGGATTTCAATCTAATGAAATAGCTGCAAGCTACCCAGCACACGTACATGACTTATCACCAGTTCTGACACTACAAGGTGCTGTAGCTCATGCAGACATGCCACTTGAAAGTGGACCAACCAAACTGTTACCTTTTAGCCAAGTTTATAGATATGGTTATTTGGCATTCAGCAAACCAGAATTTCGGGAGTTTTTTGAAAATAACTATGTTCAATTGCCATTAAAAAAAGGCGATATAATATTCTTCAATCCAGCACTTTATCACGCTGGTGGAGCTAATATTAGTAAGGACGTTCAACGCATGGCCAATCTTTTACAAGTTTCATCTGCTTTTGGAAGAGCCATGGAAAATTTAAATCGTATAAACATGACACGTAAACTTTATCCAATCTTAGCAAAAGGCCACCATAGCCTTAATAAAGCAAAAATTGATGTAGCAATTACAGCTTGTTCAGAAGGATATTCATTCCCTACCAATCTAGATACTGCACCGCCTCAAGGTGGATTAGCCCCTGAGACTCAAGCTGATCTTTTTAGACGTGCATTAAGCACTGGAATGAGCTCAACAGACTTCGAAATTGAATTATCCAAACATAGCAGACGAAACAATGCCTAGAACAGAAGGCCTCCAGAGTGAATCTAATAGCAGACAATGAGGGGGTTTTAGTTATAACTTAAAGAGAATGCTATTGGCGTAACTACTCTAAAAGGATTCTTCTATAATGGAACAAGTCAAATTCACCCAAATGAAAGATGGCGATAAGGAAGATTATGAATTCTTAGCACATCACGAAATTGAATTCACGAAAGGTACAGCCGATAGGTTGTTAAAAGCTCTAGTCGAATTAGATAAAGGTTTGTCAGGGTATAAGGTTACTCGTCTTGGGCACTCACTGCAGTCGGCCACGCGAGCATGGCATGATGGCGCAGATACTGATTGGGTAGTATCTGCATTGTTGCATGATATTGGTGATATTTACGCTCCATATAATCATGACGAATATGCCGCTAGTATATTGCGCCCATTTGTGCGGGAGCAATGTTCATGGGTTGTTGAAAAACATGGTGATTTTCAGATGATTTATTATGGAACACATGTTGGTGCAGACCCACATAAACGCAATAAACATAATGGAAATGTATACTTTCAGGATTGTTCAGATTTTTGTGAGTATTGGGATCAAAGAAGCTTTGATCCAAAGTATGATACGAAACCCATTGAATTTTTCATTCCAAAAGTGAGAGAAGTATTTGCGCGCACACCTTATGATCCAAAGATTATTCGTCCTAATGTACGAGAGCCTTTGGTAAATAATATATAAAAATAGATCATAAATACTCTAAAAGTAAAAGAATTTAGAAATTTCACTTTTTATTATTTAATGGAATAAAAGTAAATAAATACTAAATATATGAATGATATCAATACGCCACAGCGGATTATTAAATGCACAATAAAAAAATAATAAAAACAATATTAACCGCAAATATTGCATTAGCGCTATCGTCTGGAATTGCTGTTTCTGAAAATCTTGTTGAATCTGGCGAATGGTCATATTTAGCTGACACGGTTATGGGTGGTATATCTGAAGGGCAAGCCCACTGCAAAGATACATCTTCTGGCAAATAAATAACACTAAGTGGCCAAGTATCTACAGCTAATAATGGTGGCTTTATTCAGATAAGATTACCAATAGTTAAAGGCCTTACTACAGACAAAACAGGCATAAAAGTAAAAGGAAATGGTGAACGCTATTATATTCATATTAGAAATACTAGCACCAGACTTCCCTGGCATTATTACCAACAAGGTTTTAATACAAAAAATACATGGCAGGAATTCAAGTTACCATTTGAGCTATTTAAAAAATCATCTTCAATAATGCGTGGGAAGATGAATATCCGTACAATTAAAACTATAGGTGTAGTCGCATACGGCAAAAATCATACTGCTAGTATTTCAGTTAAAAGCTTAGAGTTTTATTAATAAATAATAAATTTAGATGAATCAGAATGAAGCGCGATCTAGCAATACGTGCTTTAGATATGGCTGTTGCTTTACGGAGGCCACCAAAGGATTGCATCCATCATTCTGACCCTGGCAGCCAATACTGTTCTCACGAATATCAAGCACGTTTACGTAAACACGGCTTTTAGATCTCAATGTCTGGAAAAGGTAATTGCTATGATAATGTAGCCATGGAAACATTCTTTAAGACAATCAAAGCTGAATTAATTTGGAGACATACTTGGCACACTCGGCGACAAGCCGAATTGGCTATCTTTGAATATATCAATGACTTCCGCAATCCGCGTCGTAGACATTCAGCATAGGCTGGGAGAGCCCCTTGGCTTTCGAACGTATGGCTGCTTAAATGAGAACTCGGAGCGGCACTAAACCATGACAGGTCCAAACCGTCAGATGACTGCAAAGAGCCCAAACTAACAAAACTGGTTAAGAACGAATGCGTAACTTTTGTGCACCGTCCACCATCCTACGTCCAGCTTGATTAGTTGGCTTTTCAATAATCATGTAGGTGGCCGTAGAAAGCGCAACGGTGATCCCATAGACAACCAAAAACTTACCAAAGCTTGACGCGGGTAACATGGCGACGTCACTCAAAATGTGAAAAACCAACAGATGGATCAAATAGATGCTGTAACTGATCGACCCCAAGAACAACATTAGACGTGTTGTCAGTGGTCTTGTGACCCATCTCGCTCTGGCAGGGGTCACATATACGATTAGAATTGCCGTGGATAATGCCAATATCTCTGAACGACCGCTAAATTCTATAGCCAATGCTACTACAAACGAGGCGACAGCAACTGCAATCCAGACGATAGGATTCTTGGACGTTACAGATTTGAATCGTTCGCGAAGGTAAAACGTTGCCACACCAACGAAAAACAAATGGCCATAGGCGATGGGTGACCATTTGATGGGTTCCAAAGTTCCAAACATTTCCTTTAAAACATAAGATAAAATAGCCGTCAGAATGAGGAGTACCAAGATTGCTCCTATCGCTCTAGGTATAGTCTTTCCGAAGTGTATTAATGGCGGCAGACAGACATACCAAAATACTTCGATGGGAATAGACCATTCAACTCCAGTCAGTGAATTTGCTACTCTATAATCAAGATAACTCAACATACTGAGATGCATTAAAAAATTGTATAAATCTGGTTGTGACCCAAGCTCAAGCATCCAATACGGGAGCGTGAACTCCCCTGACAACCAAAGGATCATCGAGACCGATATTATAAACCAATAGAGGGGCAATATGCGCATGACCCGTCGTGTCAGATAGGATCGGTAGTCTTTCGCTTCCGTAAATGTCTTTGCAATAGTAAAACCAGAGATGACAAAGAAGATGTCGACACCGTATTTTCCAGCACTTGTTATAGCTTGCCCCATAGTTCCGAAATCGGCGAATGCACCAGTGTGGATCATTACCACCATGGTGGCCGCGATAGCACGAAGGCCAGTAATGAAATCAGTATCACCATAGACACGAAGAAGTCGAGGTTCGTTTGACAAGTTCCATTTCCTTTTTGGATATTAATAACATTAGGTCTTAATAACGCAAGGTATCGGATTAATTGCTTCGTTATGCTTATTCCTTAAAATAGCTTCGGCACTTGGTAAGTGAACCATCGACCACATCAGCTTGCAATAAATCATGTTAGGTATCAAATTGATTGCTTAATAGCTCATAAGATTGATTGTCGTAATTAAAAATCAGAATTAGAAAGCTTTGAAAGTAGTTCATTGGAATATAGAAATGTTATTTTAGAGTTAAAGGAATGTCAAAGTTGAGACATGATAGACTTTGTCTGAAAACACCTACTCAATCTATTTATTTGGTTTCGTGAATTTTATTAACCTACCAGATGAGCCATCCTCTAACACCCAAATGGCACCATCATCGTCTATTTCGACTTCTCTCACTCTTTTAGACCAACTGAAGCGTTCAGCCTCAAAAGGCTCTCCATTATTAAAGCCAATTCTAACCAGTGCCTTACTTTTTAATCCTCCAATAAATGCATTTCCTTTCCATTCAGAAAATTCATCTCCTTCATAAAAAATTAATCCTGATGGAGCTACCGTAGGCACCCAATAAAGTTTTGGTGCCATGAATTCTGGCCTTGTTTCATGAACAGGAATTTTTGCTCCACTATAGTGATTGCCTTCCGATACTACTGGCCATCCATAATTTTTACCGGCAACTATTAAATTAAGCTCATCTCCATGCCTTGGACCCATTTCGTGCGCCCACAGTTGACCATTTTTGGCAAATGCAATTCCAAGGGCATTTCTATGGCCGACTGTCCAAAAAGTCTTTGCGAGGTCACCTTTGTCCTGAAATGGATTGTCCGTAGGTATGGTTCCATCCTCGTTAAGGCGGATAATTTTTCCTAATGCCATGTCCCATCGTTGTGCAGGGGATTGCTCTTGCCGATCGCCCGACGTAATGAAAATCTTTCTGGCGTGTTGTGTTCCATCAAGACCAAATACAATTCTGTGGGAAAAATGCCCTTTCCCTGATCGAGCGGGCGTTTGCTTCCAAATGGTTTCAATATTTTTCAGTTGAGGTTTGTCTAACCTCTCTAGCGTGCCCCGTATTATGGTCGCATATCGTGTTTTTCCTGCATTGTCTGAATTGATGTAAGAAATATAAACTAGTTTATTCTTTGTAAAATTTGGATGAAGAACGACATCACCTAAACCTCCTTGACCACCTGCAAAAACCTTTGGAACTCCAGACACTAAAGACTTTTCACCACTCCTATTTACGAGCCAAAGCTTTCCAGCTTTTGTAGTGATAATTAGGTTGTCACTGTTAATGAAAGACATCGCCCAAGGTCTGTTGAATTCAGAAACAACTTTTGCCTTCTAATCTGCTACCTTCACTTCCAGAAACAACATTATTGGCCCAAGCATTTGAAGCTAAATTAATTAGCAATATTATAATAACTGTACGCATTAATTACCTACCTTATTCATTGTACTTCTATCAAACTATTCAAAACAGTATTATTAGTAAGATGGAGAATATTCTGTTTCTGTTTAGGTTCAATGGTTTTGTGTAATATGAAGAACAATCAACGCTTAAGTATACTTAATCTTGTATGTCTGAAAGCGCCCGCCTTACAGTTCCGCATATTGCGAAAGCGCAGAAACAAGTTGCTGGCCGAACTTTGAAGAGGCAACAGGCAATGTGCGCCACTTCATTTGGCCCAATAAAAGCTGTCCAAAAGGGACGTCCTTCGCAGAAAGAGCCCGATGCGCGATAGTGTCTTGCTTTGACGTACTGAGACCAATGGGAATTTGAAACCCAACCGCGTTTTCTTGCATAACGTAATGGCGGATCAGCTCGAATGACTCTGTTTCAATCGCAGGGGTCAGGGTCCGTCCGTTTCGGGCCGCTCCGAGTTCCAACAAATGGCGCACCCCATATGAGGCTGTCGGGAGAACGAGCTTATGGTTGAGGCAATCACGTAAGCGCATTGTTGATTTTCGTGCCAGTGGCCCATCATGTCGAAAGACAGCATGGACCGCTTGTGGGAGCGCAAAAAGAACTTCAAATTCGACCATGTGAACGGGTTCAAAGACAAGTGCTAAATCACTGCTATATGATGCGAGGTCCTGTTCAGCTTGCGCGCGGTCGCGCACGTTGACTGTAAACGTCACACCGGGATGGGCTGCGCGATATATAGCGATTTGTTCGGGTAGGAAGTATGGCAAAAGCGCTTGGGAACATGCGATCGAGACATGACCGCGTCGTTCTCCGGACAAGTCAGCTACCTGAGATTGCACGCGTGCCAAATCTGTTCGCTGCAAGCCGATATGGTGCATCAACAGCTCTCCGGCGGGGTTAAGGCGCATACCACGTGGCAAGCGTTCAAAGATAGGCCAACCGAATTCCTGTTCAAAATTTTGGATACGTCTGTTTAGCGCAGAGGCAGTCAAGTTGGTGTCTTCTGCGGCTTTACGAATTGACCCTGCGCGAACAACAGCTTCGATCAGTTCAAACGTCTTTAAGTACTTCATATTAAATGATTTCCCAAATAGTGTTGCAAAAAATGCATCGGTTTGTTGTGATTATAGCATTAGAATTGTGCGGTAATCCATCGCAATATGCTCTCACCCGCCGAATCATCAAAGGCGTAGCCATCAGCGAGAGAGAGAAATCATGACCAAAGCCACAACACGCCGTAATTTTTTGAAGATGGGCGCCGCAGGCGCTTCTGTTTTACCGTTCTTGCGGGCCATGCCTGCTGCGGCCCAAGGATCGGACACTTTGGTGGTCGTCACAGGGGCAAGAATCAACAGTCTTGATCTGCACCGTACTGGCACAAGTCGTGCGTCCTATCAGGTTGGTATCAACTGTTATGACCGTCTTGTGTCATTCGGCACAAAACCGACCCCTGGTGGTGGGCTGTCTTACGACTATGAAGTGATCGAACCCGAACTCGCAGAAAGCTGGACGGAATCTGATGATGGCCTGACGCTGACCTTCAAACTAAAGCCAAACGCAACCTTTTGGGATGGCCGCAAGGTGACTGCCGCAGACGTGAAGTGGTCCTTTGATCGCGCAGTATCGGTTGGTGGCTTCCCAACAGTACAGATGAAGGCAGGCGGTCTTGAGCGCCCGGGCCAATTCATTGCAGTTGATGAAGAAACATTTGTGATTAAGCTCGACCGTGCTTCCAAACTGACGCTCCCGGATCTGGCCGTGCCTGTGCCATACGTCATGAACTCGGTCGAGGCCTTGGCAAACGCCACCGAAGAAGACCCTTGGGCGATGGAGTATCTGCACACGACACCTGCGGGCTCTGGTGCGTACAAAGTCGCTCGCTGGACTCCGGGAGAGCAGCTTGTTTATGAGCGCAACGACGCTTGGGTTGGTGGGGAATTACCTGCTGTCAAACGCATCGTAATCCGCGAAGTGCCAAGCCCCGCGACGCGTCGTGCGTTGGTTGAACGTGGCGATGTTCAAATCGCATTTGATATTCCCGACAAGGACGCCGCAGAGCTGGCTGACGTCGTTGATGTCTTCTCAACGCCTGTTGAAAACTGTATCCACTGCTTGTGCCCAAACTTCGCGTTTGAGCCGTTCCAAGATGCCGATGTGCGTAAGGCCATCGCCTATGCGATCCCTTACGAAGATATTTTCCAAGCAGCGGCTTATGGCCGTGGTCTCCCGATGTGGGGCGGCGAAGAAGAGATCAACGACATCGCATGGCCGCGCAAGACACAGTATTATACGGACCTTGAAAAAGCCAAAGAGCTTATGGCTGGTTCCAGCTATCCAGATGGTTTCGAAGTGCCGCTTTCAATCAGCCTCGACCTTGCGTCTTGGATGGAGCCAACGGCCTTGCTGGTGCAAGAAGCACTTGGGAAGATCGGTATCACCGTCGAGATCGAAAAGATCCCAGGTGCGAACTGGCGTACAGCTGTTCTGGTCGAAAAACGCCTTCCACTGCACCTTGAGAACTTTGGCGGCTGGTTAAATACACCAGATTACTACTTCTTCTGGGCCTACCAAGATGGTCACTTGTTCAACTCGTCCAATTATCGCAACGAGGAAGTCGAAGAACTGACAAATGCCACGTTGCACATGGCGATGGACGATCCTGAATATGCGCCAAAGATCAAACGTATGTTTGAAATCGTGCTGGATGAATTGCCACGTATTCCCTTGTACCAACCTGCGCTGAACGTCGCGGCGAATGGTGCTGAGGGCTACGAATTCTGGTTCCACCGTCAACTGGATTCACGTCCACTGAAGTCTGTCTAAGGATGTTTGCCACCTCTCCTCGGTTACGCGCAACAGTGTTGCGCGTCGCTCAATCCATACCGGTCGTCATTGGCGTCGTGATCATTAGTTTTCTACTGACGCGCGCGCTTCCAGGTGATCCGGCGGTATATTTTGCAGGGGTGGCAGCCAACACTGAATCGATTGAACAAACCCGTGTTGCCATGGGTTTGGACAAACCTCTGATCCATCAATTTTTCGTCTATGTGGGGAACTTATTGCAAGGCGACCTTGGGCAGTCGTTGACCAGCGGCCGATCCGTTGCGACTGATCTTGCCAAACGCTTACCTGCGTCGCTAGAGCTCACTCTGACGGCTTTGATCCTTGCGATCGTGATCGCGGTGCCTTTGGGGGTTCTTGCGGCAACACGGCCGGGCACATGGGTTGACCACCTGTGCCGCGTGATCGTGACCGCTGGCGTGTCATTGCCGACGTTCTTTACCGGCATCTTGTTAATTTACATTTTCTATTACCTGCTTGGTATTGCCCCTTCGCCCTTAGGACGGCTGGATTTCATTTATCTTGACCCCGATCACGTCACAGGTTTCTACCTGATTGATGCGGCCTTGATGGGCGATTGGGAGACATGGCGCGGTGCGGCAAAACAACTGATCCTACCTGCCACAACCTTGGCGCTGTTCACCCTTGCACCCATCGCGCGGATGACCCGTGCGGCAATGCTGACGGCGCTGTCATCGGACTTTATCCGCACGGCCCGTGCCGCTGGTCTATCAAACCGCACAATCCTGTACCGCTACGCATTCCGTAACGCCTTATTGCCGGTTGTTACGACCCTTGGCATGGTGTTTTCCTTTACGCTCGGGGCGAATGTGCTGGTTGAGAAAGTCTTCGCGTGGCCCGGTATCGGGTCTTATGCAGTCGAAGCCTTGGTGGTCTCTGACTACGCAGCTGTGCAGGGGTTTGTCCTTGCCATGGCCCTACTTTTTGTCGCGCTCAATCTTGTGATTGATCTGCTTTACACGGCCATTGACCCACGGATCGGATTTTCCTCCAAATGACTGAAATATCCGGACAACCTGTGCCGAAAAAGCAGGACAATTTTGACCACATTTTTTATGTGTTGCGCGCTAACCCCGTGACCTTGATCGCTTTTGGTATGTTTGCATTGCTGATCTTTTCCGCCGTCTTTGGCCCCGCGCTGGTGCCCTATGACCCACTGGCAACCAATGCCTCTATCTCCCTGCAGGCGCCTTCTTGGGAGCATTGGTTTGGCACTGATAATGTGGGCCGCGACGTTTTTAGCCGCGTGATCGTGGCCACACGGTTGGACCTGTCGATTTCGGTCGCAGCCGTGGCTTTGTCTTTTATCGTCGGATCCGTCTTGGGGTGTATTGCAGGCTATTGGGGCGGGTGGTTGGACATCGTATTGAACCGTTTTTTGGATACGATCATGGCCTTTCCGCTATTCGTTTTGGCGATGGGAATTGTCGCAGCCCTGGGCAACACGATTGAGAATATCATCTACGCCACCGCGATTATCAACATGCCGTTCTATGCGCGTCTGGTACGCGCTGAGGTCAATATCCGCCGCGACGCAGGCTTTGCCCGCGCGGCAAAGCTGGCAGGTAATTCGGACGTACGTGTCTTGGCGATGCACATTTTTCCCAACGCCCTGCCACCAATGATGGTGCAGGTGTCATTAAACCTCGGTTGGGCGATTTTGAACGCAGCGGGCCTTTCATTCATTGGCTTGGGCGTTAGCCCACCCACAGCGGAATGGGGGATAATGGTCGCGGAAGGTGCGAACTTTATCGTTTCCGGCGAATGGTGGCTCGCTGTTTTCCCAGGGCTCTGGCTGATGATCGCGGTCTTTACCTTCAACCTATTGGGAGACGGCCTGCGCGATATAGTCGATCCGAGGAAACGCACATGAGCGCGATGTTATCAGTCAAAGACCTTGCCGTATCTTTCCAGACGCGGCGCGGTGAAGTTGGCGCTGTGAAAGGTATCAGCTTTAAAGTGTCCAAGGGCGAAATTCTTGGCATTGTTGGGGAAAGCGGTTCAGGAAAATCGGTGACGTCATATGCGTTGATGCGTATTCTCGACGCTGGTGGCGTGATCAAGGCTGGTGACGCGACCTATTCAGGGATTGATCTGCGCCGCTCATCCGAGCGTGACATGCGCGATATTCGCGGGCGAGAGATTTCGATGATCTTTCAGAACCCGCGTGCGGCGCTGAACCCGATCCGTAAGGTTGGCAACCAGATCGAAGATGTGTTGCGTCACCATTCCCGCGCCACTCGCTATGACGCAAAAGCCAAAGCAATTGCCGCCCTTGAGGCCGTCAAAATTAACGATGCAGAGGCGCGTTACAATGCCTATCCGTTCGAACTGTCGGGCGGCATGTGTCAGCGGATCGTATGCGCGATTGCCCTTGCTTGTGACCCGCGCCTGCTGATCGCTGACGAGCCGACAACGGGCCTTGATATCACGACCCAAAAGGCGGTGATGGATCTGGTGCGCGACCTGATTCGTGAACGCAACATGAGCAGCATCCTGATCACGCACGACCTTGGGCTTGCCGCACAATATTGTGACCGAATTTTGGTGATGAAAGATGGTGTTATTGTCGAACAAGGCGATCCGGTTCAAATTTTCAGTAATCCGCAACATTCCTATAGCCGCAAGCTTGTCGATGCGACGCCACGGGTGGGGACGAATGTGCGCAGTCTACTGCCGCCTGAAGATCGCGGTGATGAATTGGTGCCAGTTGTGAGTGACAGGCCTTTGTTAGAGATCCGCGACTTGACCAAGACCTATACCGGCAAGTCTGGGCCTGTGCATGCGGTGAAAGGTATCTCGTTCACGATCAATCAAGGTCAATGTGTTGGTCTTGTCGGGGAGAGTGGCTGCGGAAAATCCACTACATCAGAGATCCTTGTGCGCTTGATGGATGCCACCAGCGGCGAGATCATCTTTGACGGTGAAGACATCGCACAGGTGCCGGCAAACGGCTTTGCCAAAGATGGGCGGCGTGCCGATATCCAAATGGTGTTCCAAGACGCCACCGATAGTTTGAACCCGCGTCACACGTCGCGCCAAACCATTGCAGAACCGCTGCGGCGTTTGGGCAAGATGCGTGGCGCAAAACTGACGGCGCGGATCGAAGAACTGTCCACGTTGGTCGGATTGCCACTGTCCCTATTGGACCGCTTTCCGCATCAATTGTCAGGTGGTCAAAAGGCGCGCGTTGGAATTGCGCGCGCGGTGGCCTTGGAACCCAAGTTTCTAATCCTTGATGAACCGACCGCCGCCCTGGATGTGTCGATCCAAGCCGTTGTACTGAACCTACTTGTAGATCTTCGGGCAAAGCTGGGGCTGAGCTATCTTTTCGTGAGCCACGATTTGCATGTAGTGCGGCTCCTTTGTGACCATGTGATCGTGATGAAAGACGGCGAAATTGTCGAACAAGGCCCGTCCCAAGAAATTATGTCAAATCCTCAAAGTAACTACACTAAAACGCTTTTGGCCGCTGCACCAAAACCGCCTGCGCGGCGTCAGGCTAACTAACTTAATGAACGGAGAACAGAATGCTGCATAACCTACCCTTCACGCTCACCGCCCTACGCGAAGCCTATGCGTCAGGTACCAGCCCATCTGATGTCATTGACGAAATATTCGCGCGCCTCGATGCAGTGAATGATCCCAATATTTTTATCCATCTGAGAGATCGCGACAACCTCAAGGCCGAGGCGGCAGCCCTTGGCGCCTATGATCCAGACATGCCGCTTTGGGGTATCCCCTTTGCCGCCAAGGATAACATTGATGTCGCAGGAATCGAAACAACAGCCGCTTGTCCGGCCTATGCCTATACGCCAGATAAAGACGCTTTCGTGATCGCCAATCTTCGCGCGGCGGGGGCGTTGGTGATAGGCAAAACCAACCTTGATCAATTCGCAACAGGTCTTGTGGGGGTGCGCACCCCTTATGGTGCACCGCTGAATGCGGTGGACCCTGAAATCGTGCCCGGTGGGTCATCCGGTGGGTCCGGCGTGATTGTCGGCCACGGTATCGTGACGTTTTCGCTTGGAACCGATACCGCAGGATCGGGTCGTGTGCCTGCGGCGTTGAACAATATCGTTGGGCTTAAGCCGACGCTTGGGGCCTTGTCGTCTACGGGCGTCGTACCAGCGTGCCGTACGCTGGACACCGTGTCGATCTTTGCGTTGACAGTGGACGACGCCTATGAAGCCTTCGCTGTGGCGCGTGGGTTTGACACGCTGGATGCCTATTCAAAGCCACTTGTGCATGAAAAGCTGATGGCCATTGCGATGCCACTGCGCATTGGTGTCCCTGATGCCAGATCCATCGAATTCTTTGGGGACCATGTCCAGCAAGCCGCCTTTGACCGCGATGTCGCCCTTTTGAAAGCAAAAGGGGTAACGATTAAATACATCGACTTTACGCCGCTCTATGCGATTGCAAATATGCTTTACGAAGGGGCTTGGGTCGCCGAGCGCTATACGGTCATCGACGATTTGTTGGCGACAAACCCTGATGCGATACATCCGGTCACGCGTCAGATTATATCCCATGCAGAAAGCATGTCTGCGGCGGATGCCTTCAAGGGCATTTACCGATTGGCTGATCTCAAACGTGAGGCCGAACCGATGTTGGCGGAGTTAGACATGATGTGTGTGCCGACGATCCCTACGTTCTATTCGGTCACGGATCTCGAGGCCGATCCGGTCATGCCAAATTCCAATAACGGCACTTACACCAATTTCGTCAATTTATTGAATATGTGCGCCATCGCCGTTCCTACAGCGCCGCGCAGCGATGACAGGCCGGGTAGTGTCACCCTGATTGCGGCGGCTGGTAAAGATGCAGGTGTTGCTGTGATTGCACGCGGATTTGAGGCGGATTGCAGCCGCACTTTGGGCGCGACGTTTCATCCTGTGCCGACCCCCTCTGCTTTGCCTATGGGAGCGTCAGACCAAATTGAACTGGCGGTCTGCGGTGCACATATGACCGATCTTCCTTTGAACTGGCAGCTCACTGATTTGGGGGGAACCTTTGTGCGCAAGGCAGTGACTTCTGAGCAATATAAGTTCTATGCCCTTGCTGGTGGTCCTCCAGCACGGCCGGGGCTTGTGCGCGTTGACGGGACCGATGGTGGCGCCATTGCACTTGAAATATGGTCGCTTCCAAAGACAGCCTTCGGCACGTTTATGGCGGGCATCCCCGCACCTTTGGGAATCGGAACCGTTGAATTATCTGACGGGTCATCGGTGAAAGGGTTCATCTGCGAAGCCAATGGCACAAAAGGTGCCACAGACATTACAAACCTTGGCGATTGGCGCAGTTTTTTAGCGCAACAAGACTTGCCTGCATGACGTTGCAAGTTGAGCAACACATGGCAAAGATGGGTCTCGCGCTGCCGCTTGATTG